>NZ_JAUSYD010000001.1:3116666-3740000 GCF_030816615.1 Streptomyces sp. B1I3 | reverse complement strand
AGGCGAAGGACATGCGAAAGGTCCGGCGTAGAGGGTAAGACCCCCGTAGCTGAAACATCAACGGCTTGCTTGAGAACCACCCAAGTAGCACGGGGCCCGAGAAATCCCGTGTGAATCTGGCGGGACCACCCGCTAAGCCTAAATATTCCCTGGTGACCGATAGCGGATAGTACCGTGAGGGAATGGTGAAAAGTACCGCGGGAGCGGAGTGAAATAGTACCTGAAACCGTGTGCCTACAAGCCGTGGGAGCGTCGCTGTATGTGCTTGCACATGCAGTCGTGACTGCGTGCCTTTTGAAGAATGAGCCTGCGAGTTAGCGGTGTGTAGCGAGGTTAACCCGTGTGGGGAAGCCGTAGCGAAAGCGAGTCCGAATAGGGCGATTGAGTTGCACGCTCTAGACCCGAAGCGGAGTGATCTAGCCATGGGCAGGTTGAAGCGGAGGTAAGACTTCGTGGAGGACCGAACCCACCAGGGTTGAAAACCTGGGGGATGACCTGTGGTTAGGGGTGAAAGGCCAATCAAACTCCGTGATAGCTGGTTCTCCCCGAAATGCATTTAGGTGCAGCGTCGTGTGTTTCTTGCCGGAGGTAGAGCACTGGATAGGCGATGGGCCCTACCGGGTTACTGACCTTAGCCAAACTCCGAATGCCGGTAAGTGAGAGCACGGCAGTGAGACTGTGGGGGATAAGCTCCATGGTCGAGAGGGAAACAGCCCAGAGCATCGACTAAGGCCCCTAAGCGTACGCTAAGTGGGAAAGGATGTGGAGTCGCAGAGACAACCAGGAGGTTGGCTTAGAAGCAGCCACCCTTGAAAGAGTGCGTAATAGCTCACTGGTCAAGTGATTCCGCGCCGACAATGTAGCGGGGCTCAAGCGTACCGCCGAAGTCGTGTCATTCATACACATATCCCCAACGGGAGTATGGATGGGTAGGGGAGCGTCGTGTGCCGGGTGAAGCAGCCGCGGAAGCGAGTTGTGGACGGTTCACGAGTGAGAATGCAGGCATGAGTAGCGATACACACGTGAGAAACGTGTGCGCCGATTGACTAAGGGTTCCTGGGTCAAGCTGATCTGCCCAGGGTAAGTCGGGACCTAAGGCGAGGCCGACAGGCGTAGTCGATGGACAACCGGTTGATATTCCGGTACCCGCTTTGAAACGCCCAATACTGAATCAGGCGATGCTAAGTCCGTGAAGCCGGCCCGATCTCTTCGGAGTTGAGGGTAGTGGTGGAGCCGACGAACCAGACTTGTATTAGGTAAGCGATGGGGTGACGCAGGAAGGTAGTCCAGCCCGGGCGGTGGTTGTCCCGGGGTAAGGGTGTAGGCCGTGTGGTAGGCAAATCCGTCACACATTAAGGCTGAGACCTGATGCCGAGCCGATTGTGGTGAAGTGGATGATCCTATGCTGTCGAGAAAAGCCTCTAGCGAGTTTCATGGCGGCCCGTACCCTAAACCGACTCAGGTAGTCAGGTAGAGAATACCGAGGCGTTCGGGTGAACTATGGTTAAGGAACTCGGCAAAATGCCCCCGTAACTTCGGGAGAAGGGGGGCCATCACTGGTGATTGGATTTACTCCATGAGCTGGGGGTGGCCGCAGAGACCAGCGAGAAGCGACTGTTTACTAAAAACACAGGTCCGTGCGAAGCCGTAAGGCGATGTATACGGACTGACGCCTGCCCGGTGCTGGAACGTTAAGGGGACCGGTTAGTGCACTTTCGGGTGTGCGAAGCTGAGAACTTAAGCGCCAGTAAACGGCGGTGGTAACTATAACCATCCTAAGGTAGCGAAATTCCTTGTCGGGTAAGTTCCGACCTGCACGAATGGCGTAACGACTTCTCGACTGTCTCAACCATAGGCCCGGTGAAATTGCACTACGAGTAAAGATGCTCGTTTCGCGCAGCAGGACGGAAAGACCCCGGGACCTTTACTATAGTTTGATATTGGTGTTCGGTTCGGCTTGTGTAGGATAGGTGGGAGACTTTGAAGCGGCCACGCCAGTGGTTGTGGAGTCGTCCTTGAAATACCACTCTGGTCGTGCTGGATGTCTAACCTGGGTCCGTGATCCGGATCAGGGACAGTGTCTGATGGGTAGTTTAACTGGGGCGGTTGCCTCCTAAAGAGTAACGGAGGCGCCCAAAGGTTCCCTCAGCCTGGTTGGCAATCAGGTGTTGAGTGTAAGTGCACAAGGGAGCTTGACTGTGAGACCGACGGGTCGAGCAGGGACGAAAGTCGGGACTAGTGATCCGGCAGTGGCTTGTGGAAGCGCTGTCGCTCAACGGATAAAAGGTACCCCGGGGATAACAGGCTGATCTTCCCCAAGAGTCCATATCGACGGGATGGTTTGGCACCTCGATGTCGGCTCGTCGCATCCTGGGGCTGGAGTCGGTCCCAAGGGTTGGGCTGTTCGCCCATTAAAGCGGTACGCGAGCTGGGTTTAGAACGTCGTGAGACAGTTCGGTCCCTATCCGCTGTGCGCGTAGGAATATTGAGAAGGGCTGTCCCTAGTACGAGAGGACCGGGACGGACGAACCTCTGGTGTGCCAGTTGTCCTGCCAAGGGCATGGCTGGTTGGCTACGTTCGGAAAGGATAACCGCTGAAAGCATCTAAGCGGGAAGCCTGCTTCAAGATGAGTATTCCCACCACCTTGAGTGGTTAAGGCTCCCAGTAGACGACTGGGTTGATAGGCCAGATGTGGAAGCCCGGTAACGGGTGGAGCTGACTGGTACTAATAGGCCGAGGGCTTGTCCTCAGTTGCTCGCGTCCACTGTGTTAGTTCTGAAATAACGAACGGCCGTGTTTTCATCCGGTGTTGGTTAATTTCATAGTGTTTCGGTGGTCATTGCGTTAGGGAAACGCCCGGTTACATTCCGAACCCGGAAGCTAAGCCTTTCAGCGCCGATGGTACTGCAGGGGGGACCCTGTGGGAGAGTAGGACGCCGCCGAACAATTATTCCGGGAAAGCCCCGTGCCCTTGTGGCACGGGGCTTTTCTGCGTTCACGACCCGGCCGGGAGAGCAGTACCGGCATGTAGTACCGGGATGCGACGCCGGGCCACGGAAACCGGCTTGTCCGCCCGCCCGGGCGCGGGGCACCATCGGGTATGGACTACACAGTGCGTGCCGTGCGGAGCGAGGACTGGCAGCAGGCCCGGCAGCTGCGGCTGGAGGCGCTCCAGGACCCGGCCGCGCCCGTCGCGTTCCTGGAGGCGTACGAGGAAGCGGTCAGAAAGCCGGATGCCTTCTGGCAGGGGCGTACGGACGCGGCTGCGGAGGGCCGGTCGAGCCGTCAGTTCGTCGCGGAGAGGCCGGACGGGAGCCTCGCGGGCACCGTAACGGTCCTCGTCGAGCGGGCGGCGGACGACGCCGTCCGGTTCGGGTCCGTCGCCGAGACCGATCAGGCGCATGTGGTCGCCGTCTTCGTCCGACCGCAGGACCGGGGCAGAGGGGTGGTCGAGGCCCTGTTCCGGGAGGCGACGGAATGGTCGTGGTCGTTGACCGATCCACGGATCGACCGGGTGCGGCTCTACGTGCACGAGGCCAACCCGCGGGCCGCCGCCGTCTACCGCCGGCTCGGTTTCGTACCGTCCGGGCGAACCGAGCCCGTACCGGGGGACCCGTCGTCCAGCGAGATCGAGTACGAGGTGCGACGCCAGGCGACCCCGCACTAGGAGCCAGGGCGGTCGGACGGGCCGGGTGTGTGCCGTGGTCGCCGTCCGATGGTCGTGCCGGCCGACGGCCCTGCTTCCCGACGCGGAGTCAGCGCGTTCCGGGCGTCGGCAGGTGGTCCTGCCAACGTGACCTGGCCTGTTCCTGGGAGCGGAGGAGGGCCAGTGTGGGCATTCCCTGGGCCTGGCCGGCCGACAGCAGTTCGGGGAGCTGGGCGAGCGGCGCCACGGCCGCGACGTCGTCGAGGACGAGCGTCATTGGTGGGTCGAGCCGACCGTCGGTTGACCGTGCGGCCATGCGGCGGCCGTGCTCGACCACGTGCGAGGCGAGTGCGGTGAGCAGGGGCATCGCACCGGGGCGGTGACGCGGATCCTCGATGGGCTCACCCACCACGTAGAGCGTTCCCCCTTCGCCCGCAAAAGATGCCAGTGCGAGGGCATCGGTGCGGTTCGGCATGCAGGCCTCGCGGATGTGGACCGAGGAGAGTGCGGCGAAGGCTCGTACGGTCAGTTCCTGGGCCGCCTCACGGCGTTCGGGATACGCGGTCAGCGCGGACTCCAGGAGCCCGGCGAGTCCGGAGGCGGCCTTCGGGTGCGTCCGGAGCAGGCGCACCGTTTCGTGGGCGCTGCTTCCCGAGGCCCAGCGGTGGACCTGCCGGAAGGGTCGGCCGTCCACGGCGGCGGCGTGCAGCCAGCACTGCAGGAGCGTCTGGGCCGTGTCGGCGACGGCGGCGTCGGCCTTGGCCAGGGGGCGGACCGGGGTGAGGAGGGCCGCCGCCCGTGCGGCCGCTGTGGCGGGGTCCTCGCAACCGGCGGTCGGGGACCAATGGAGACGGGCGGGCGTGTCGCAGAGGTGGCCGGGGTCGTAGACGAGGACCGGGCCGAGCTTGCCGCGTGCGTCCTTCGTCTCGGCCCAGACCGTGGGGTCGGAGGTGACGACGAGCACGGGGCCCTCGGCGTCCCGGACGGCCTGGACGACGGTGGGCCGGCGCGTCGCCGGTCCGCCGTAGACGAGGAGGGGGACACGGGGGGACGGTACGAGGGCGGCCGGCTCGTCGTACGGGTTCACGTGAGGAGCGGGTGGGGCGGCGACGGCCGCCGCCGGGGCAGGGGCTGCCTCGACGAACGACGGCGCCACGGCCGCCGGGTGCACGTGCTCGGGTTCGCGCTCCCGCTCGCGACCGCGCGCGGAAGCCGCATCGGGGCCGTGTACGGGCTCCGGTCCGCGGGCTCGTACGGGCTCCGCTTCGGCCTCGTACGGTGGGGCCTGGACCTCGGCCCGCTTTCGTTTCCGGACCAGACGCCAGCGGGCCACCACGCCGATCGCGAAGACCGTCAGCACCAGCAGGACCATCAGTTCGCTGATGAACAGCCCCCAGAAAAGGCCGTATCCGGACAGCGCGTCCGGCGGGGTGTCGGGCCAGGCACCCGGCAGGTTCTGCGGTTCGACCGCCAGGGCGCGCAGTGCCAGCGGGGTACGGGTGAAGGTGACGCCGTCCGGCCAGGCCCCGTGGGCGAACAGTCCGGCCAGGCCGGTCGCCGTCCATGCCAGAACGGTCAGCCCGAACAGGAAGGCCAGGAGGCCGATCAGCAGGCCGTCGGGAATTCCGCCACCCTCGCCGCCGCGTTCCGTACCGGATGGTGCCTGGCGTGCCATGTCATGCCACCGTCGACTCGGACGACTCGTTCAGCCGTTGCTGGTTCTCGATCCGTGCCGCTCGCTGCTCCGCCTCCAGCTCC
The DNA here is from genome assembly GCF_030816615.1 of Streptomyces sp. B1I3. NCBI lineage: Bacteria > Bacillati > Actinomycetota > Actinomycetes > Kitasatosporales > Streptomycetaceae > Streptomyces > Streptomyces sp. B1I3. The sequence goes on along the minus strand of NZ_JAUSYD010000001.1, from coordinate 3,734,595 downwards.
GCGGCTCGTACGTCCTCGGGGAGCAGGTCCGACGTGGAGCCCTCGGTCATCGCGCGGTCGGTGAAGACGAGGGGACGCTCCGCCTCGGTGATCAGGTGTTTGACGACCTGTACGTTGCCGTTGACGTCCCAGACGGCGATGCCCGGGGTCAGGGTGGGGATGATCTCGACCGCCCATCTGGGCAGGCCGATCACCTTGCCCGTCGCTCTGGCCTCGTCGGCCTTCTGGGCGTAGATCGTGCGGGTCGAGGCCATCTTCAGGATGGCCGCCGCCTCCTTCGCCGCGGCGCCGTCGACGACGTCGCTGAGGTGGTGGACGACCGCCACGAAGGACAGCCCGAGGCGCCGCCCGAACTTCAGCAGGCGCTGGAAGAGCTGGGCCACGAACGGGGAGTTGATGATGTGCCAGGCCTCCTCGACCAGGAAGATGCGCTTCTTCCGGTCGGGCCTGATCCAGGTGTGCTCCAGCCACACGCCGACGATCGCCATCAGGATCGGCATCGCGATGGAGTTGCGGTCGATGTGGGAGAGGTCGAAGACGATCAGCGGGGCGTCGAGGTCGATGCCGATCGTCGTGGGGCCGTCGAACATGCCCCGCAGGTCACCGTCGACCAGCCGGTCCAGGACGAGGGCGACGTCCAGGCCCCAGGCACGTACGTCGTCTATGTCGACGTTCATCGCCTCGGCGGACTCCGGCTTCGGGTGGCGCAGTTGCTCCACGATGTCCATCAGGACAGGCTGACGGTCGGCGATCGTCTCGTTGACGTACGCGTGTGCGACCTTGAGTGCGAAGCCGGATCGCTCGTCGAGGCCGTGCCCCATGGCGACTTCGATGATGGTGCGGAGCAGGGCGAGCTGCCCGGTGGTGGTGATCGACGGGTCGAGCGGGTTGAGCCGGATCCCGTCGTTCAGCGCGGCCGTCGGGTCCAGCCGGATCGGGGTGATGCCCAGTTCCTCGGCGATGAGGTTCCACTCGCCGACCCCGTCCTCGCCCTGGGCGTCCAGGACGACGACCTGGCGGTCGCGGAAGCGCAGCTGGCGGAGCACGTACGTCTTCTCCAGAGCGGACTTGCCGTTCCCCGACTCGCCGAGCACCAGCCAGTGCGGGGCGGGGAGCTGCTGCCCGTAGAGCTGGAAGGGGTCGTAGATGTAGCCCTTGCCGGAGTACACCTCACGCCCGATGATCACGCCGGAGTCGCCGAGGCCGGGCGCGGCGGTCGGCAGGTAGACGGCCTGGGCCTGGCCCGTCGACGTGCGGACCGGCAGCCGGGTCGTCTCCACCTTCCCGAAGAGGAAGGCGGTGAAGGCGTCCGACAACACGGACAGCGGATCTCGCATGGCGTGACTGCCCTCTCGTTAGCGTCGGATACCGGTGGCGAACGGCAAGGTGTTGACGAAGGCCCGGTGGTGCTCACGGTCGCACCACTCGAGCTTCAGGTACGACTTGCCGGCCGAGGCCCGGATCGTCCGCTTGTCGCGGGCGAGAGCTTCGGGGGAACGCGACGACACGGTGATGTACCCGACCAGGTTGACCCCGGCCGCGCCGCTCGCCAGATCTTCACCCCGCTGGTCGAGGCGGCCGTGGGCCGCGATGTCGCGCGGGTCGACGGTGCGGTTCATCTTGGCCTGGCGGCTGGCCTCGGCGTCGTCGTTCGTCTTCTCGGTCAGCATCCGCTCGATGGCGACCTCGGTGGGCTCGAGGTCCATGCAGACCGCGACGGTACGGATGACGTCGGGCGTGTGGACGAGCAGCGGAGCGAGGAAGTTGACACCGACAGGGGTCATCGGCCACTCCTTCACCCAGGCCGTGGCGTGGCACCAGGGAGCGCGCGTCGTCGACTCACGGGTCTTGGCCTGGAGGAAGGTCGGCTCGACGGCGTCCAGCTCGGCGGGCCAGGCGTTGCGCTTGGTCATCGCCTGGATGTGGTCGATCGGGTGGTCGGGGTCGTACATCGAGTGCACGAGGGACGCCACGCGGCTCTGGCCGAGTGGCTGGCGCACCCGGATGTCGGCCTCGGCGAGCCGGGCACAGATGTCGGTGAGCTCCCGCGCCATGACGACGGCCAGCCCGGCGTCCCGGTCGACCTTGCGGCCGCCCCGAGGGCGCATGGCACGGGCCATGGCGTTGGCCTCGGCGGCCAGATCGCGGCTGTAGTGCATGCACGCGACGAGGTAGGCACGGTGCTGCTCGCTCGAGGTGGAGACCATCGACTGGAGCTGGTCGTACGAGTCCTGCAGCCAGCCGGGCGCGGTCCTGTCGCCGCGCTGGGCAACGTCCTTCGCGTGCGCGTCCGGGTCGGCGGGCAGGGTGCGGGCCAGCATCTGGAGGCGGGTCACGAAGCCGTCGCCGTTGGCCACGTGCTTGAGCAGCGTGCCGAAACGGTCGACGAGAGCCTCCTGGTCCTCGCTGTCGCGCAGCCCGACACCGGGGCCCTCGATCTCGATGGCGGCGGTCACCGTGCGGCGGTCGGCGTGCAGGAGCACGGCGATCTCGTCCGGCCCGAACGGCGCGGCGAGCCAGCTGATCCGGCCGATGCCGGGCGGCGGCCCGATCTCCACCTCACGTCCGTCTGCGCTGACGCCGGCTTCCATGGCGGTGGAGCGGTAGGTCGTGCCCCGGCGCAGGGTGCGCTTGAAGCTGCGGTTGATCTCGAACCACTTGTAGAAGGTGCGGCCCTTGTAGGGCATGTACACGACGGCCAGGGCGAGCATGGGGAAACCGACGAGCGTCACGATCCGCAGGGAGAGTACGGGGACGAGGAGCCCGCTCATCATGCCGAGGAACGCCCCGGCGATGATCAGCGCGATCTCGCCCGTCTCACGGTTCTTGCCGACGATCGCATTGGGCCGGGCGCGGCCGATGAGATACGTACGGCGGGGCGTGATCGTGTGGGACTGGATCGTCAACGCCCTCCACCTCCTGTGCTCGTGTTACCTGTGCTGCCTGAACCGCCGCGAGGGGAGCGGCTGCCGTGGGGGGTGCCGGAGGTGGGCCCGGACCCGCTGCGGGGCGCGGGTGCGGCGGAGGGGACGGACCCGCCACCTCCTGCGTTACGGGAGCTGTGCGCGGCGACACCGCCGCTGACCGGGTTGGCGGGCCGGGCTCCGCCGCCACTGCTGCTTCCCTCCGCGCCGCCGCCGCGTCCGCTATGCGTCTTGATGCCCTGCGAGACGAGAGCGGCCGGCGAGCTGATGAGCGCGGCGGCCTGGGAGCCGTCGGTGGCCTGCTTGCGGTTGGTGCGGGCACCCTGGATCTCGTCGCCGAAGCCGGGTACGAAGCGGTAGATCATGGCCGACGCGAAGATGGCCAGCAGGATGATGGCGAGGCCGGACACGACGGCGGACATGGCGTTCGGCCCGTCGTCCGCGGAGAGTGCGCCGGCCAGGCCGAGCACGATGACGATCACCGGCTTCACCATGATCACGGCGATCATGATGCCCGCCCAGCGGCGCACGTGGCCCCACATGTTCTTGTCGACGAGCCCGGCATAGACCACGACGCCGAGGAGGGCGCCTACGTAGAGCAGGGCGGCCCGGATGACGAGCTCCAGCCACAGGATGCCGGCGGCGAGGACGGAGACGAGCGAGACGACGATCAGCATGATCGGCCCGCCGCCGATGTCGTCACCCTTCTTCAACGCCTCGGCGAACGATCCGAAGAAGACGTCGGAGTCACTGCCGGTCGCGGCCCCGATGATCTCGGTGACGCCGTCCGTGGCCGATACGACGACGTAGAGGATGAGGGGGGTGAAGGCGGACGCCAGGACGGTGAGCCAGAGGAACCCGACAGCCTCGGAGATCGCGGTGGTGAGCGGGACGCCCCTGATGGCGCGCTTGGCCACGGCGAACAGCCACAGGACGAGGGTGAGGACGGTGGAGGCCGCGAAGACGACCGCGTACTGCTGGCGGAAGGTCGCGTTGGTGAAGTCGACGGTGGCGGTGGCCTCCACGGCCTCGCTGAGCTTCCCCACGGTCCAGGACGCGGCGTCGGCGCAACCGCGGGCCAGGGAGGAGAGGGGGTCCAGGGCGTTGTCTGTTGCGGGGGGTGTGGAGTTGTTCCCTGCGCTTTCGCCGCCTTCGCAGTAGTCCTTGGCGAGTCCGACGATGAGGTCGCAAGGGTCATTGCTCGTGCTGGGTGAAGGGTTCGGCGTGGGAGTGGGCGACGGCGCCGCGTACGCGCGGGACGCCAGCAGGACCATCGCCGCCGGAAGTCCGGCGAGCGCCCCGGTCAGTGAACGGGCACGGATATGGCGGCTACCGCGCATAGGTGAAGCCTCCATAGCTGTCGACCGCGTCTGCGATGTCGTCGGCAGTCGAGGCCCGGTTGTCGCTGTTGACCGGCGTGGGGCCTTCCGACTGGGTCGACGACTCGATCTTCCAGTCGTTCTCGATCCACTTGAGCTTCTCGGTGATGGTGAACCACGTTGCGGTGACCGGCTTGGTGGAGCCCTGGCCAGCCATGCCGACAAGCCCTGTGCACCACACCTCAACGGTGGCGGAGTCTGCACTCCGGGTCGTCAGCTTGGTACCGACAGGCATGGTCCGGGAGACGAACGTCAGACCGCTGGGTGTGCTGCCGTCCTCGTTCAGACCGACATTCGCCAGGAAGCCGGGCGAGTAAGCCTGGGCCATATCGGCCTGAAGGTCTGCGACGACCGCAGGGTCATGGGTGACCTGAAGAATGCCGTCGCGCCTCGTCTTGTCAAACATGTCCGCCGACCCCAGCGCCACCGCGTAGTTCGCCGCCGCGCTCTGCGCCCCCTGCTCGTCATGTGCGAAGCCGGTGGCGATCAGGCCGTTGCGCCCTTGGACCGGCTTCGTGCCCGTGGGTGCCGTCGAGGACGCTTCCGCCTTCTCGCCGGAGCCGCCCCCACCGTCGCCCGAGGCTTCGCCCCCGCCGCGGTTCGCGAACGCGATCGCCGCGATCAGCAGCACCACCACGCCCACCACCATGACCAGCGAGCGGGAACTGCGCGGGGGCCGGCGGCCGTAACCGTCGCTGTCGTCACCACCGGGCAGACGCGTGCGCGTCTGGCGGGTCCCGCCGAGGGTGCTGTACGCGTCTTCCGTGCGGCCGCCCGGCTCGTCGCCGTAGCCGCGCTCGTCGCCCAGGCTCATGCCGCGTACGCCCCCTCAGCCGTCTGCAGTTCCGCGTGGTACGGCGGTAGCTGTGCTGTTTCCCGCGTTTGTGCGGTGTGGTGACTCGACATCAGGGGACGCAACCTCTGCCGGTGGGCACGACGGACGGATGGTGGGGTGGGCGGGGACGGCCCGGGGCAGGAGAGCTGACGATGGGTTAGACAGCCATCCCGTACACGATGGTGAACAGTGTGCCGAGCGAGCCGATGATGAAGACGCCGGTCAGACCCGCCACGATGAGGCCCTTGCCCTGCTCCGCGCTGAACGTGTCGCGCAGGGCCGTCGCTCCGATGCGCTGTTTCGCCGCGCCCCAGATGGCGATGCCGAGGCAGAGCAGGATGGCTACCGCCATCACCACTTCGATCATGATGCGTGCCTCGTTGCCGAGGGTCCCGAACGGTCCCCAGTTCGGGGCGATTCCGCCGATGATGGTGGTGATGTCGCCCTTTTCAGCTGCCAGGATCATGTAAGTCACCGCCCCTGTTGGGTAGTTCGCCGCCCGCGCCGTGCGGCACGGGTCGGTCTCTATCTTCGCTGATGAAACCGCCTTCGCACGACGCCTTCCCGGGTCTCTTTACCCGGATCTCGCACGTTTGACCGGGACGGCCGCCCTGACCTGCGGCTCCCGTCGAGATCCGGGCGCATATGCATGGTTACTCTGTGTATCACGCGCGGTGACCGCTAGCAACGCATGTGGCCATGGGTTGGGGATGCGGTTGCAGCGTTCGCGGAAGGCGCAGGGTTCGTACGCGCTGTTCGAGAGCCGTGAGCGCGCCGGTGGCTTCCGGCCGACGCTTCATCAGCTGCCCTTCGGGGAAAGCGTCGTCACCCGCCGGGTCGGAGAACCGTCCGGGCGGGAGCCGGAGGGAGGGGCGGGACGCCCCAGTGGGGCGGTGGCCGGAAGTCGCACCACGAGCCGTCGAACGGGAAGGCCCTCGCTTCGGCGCAGCGGGCCATGCGCTCGCCCTCGGCACGGATCGCCGCTGCCTCGTGCGACGACCAGTAAGCCGGGTGGCCGGTCTTCTCGGCGAACGATCGCTCGTCCTTCCATTGCCAGGAGCGGTCCGGTGACACGGTGATGTCGAGTTCGTGGTCGGCGACGTCGATGTCCTCGCCGTGATGGAGCCGGCGCTCCAGATTCACGTACCAGCCGCGGAATTTGTGCTTCCGTCCGAAGAACCAGAACACCGCGTGCCCCGCTCCGGCCGGCTGGTGGATGAGGGCGCTGCCCATGGGCCACCGGTCGGGCGTGACGGCGTAGCCCTGGGCGGGGCGCTCCTCCGGAGGGAGGTCCCTCAGGTGCCCCCCGCCGGGCAGGTCCGTACGCCACATGGGGGTTCCCGTCTGCAGCCAGACCAGCTGGCCCTCGTCCGTGCGTTCGACCAGGCGTACGGGGACGGAGGAACTCAGGTGGCCGCCGATGAAGAGGTTCCAGCGGAGGACCTGCCCGGGCTGTCCGGTCATGACGTGAGCAGCGCCAACTCGGCGTCACTGAACCGCAGGGCGCCCGCCGCCACGTTCTCGGCCAGGTGGTCGGGGTTGCCGGTGCCGGGGATGGCCAGCACGTGCGGTCCCTGGTGCAGCGTCCACGCCAGCCGCACCTGCGCGGGCGTCGCGTCGTGGGCGCGTGCCACGGTGAGCAGCTTCTCGTCGTCGGTATGGCTCGCGCCGGTCTCACGCCCGGCGCCGGCGATGGCCCAGTAAGGGACGAAGGCGATCCCCTGGTCGCCGCAGGCGCGCAGGAACGCGTGGTGCTCGGGCGGGGAGTCGATGCCGTACATGTTCTGTACGCAGACCACGGGGGCGATGTCCTGGGCCTCGGCGAGCTGTTCCGGCGAGGTGTTGGAGATGCCGAGGTGACGGATCAGTCCGGCGTCGCGCAGGTCGGCCAGTGCGCCGAAGTGGTCGGCGACGGACCGGGACGTGTGGCTCCGCGCGATGCGCAGGTTCACCACGTCGAGGTGATCGCGGCCCAGCTGGCGCAGGTTCTCCTCGACCTGCCCGCGCAGCTGCTCCGGATCGGCCCAGAGCCACTCGCCGGAAGGGTCCCGGCCGGGGCCGACCTTGGTGGTGATGACCAGGTCGTCGGTGTAGGGGGCCAGCGCGCTGTTGATGAGCTCGTTGGCGGATCGCAGGGGTGAGAAGTAGAACGCGGCTGTGTCGATGTGGTTCACGCCGAGCTCGACCGCTCGCCGCAGGACGGCGACGGCCCGGCCCCGTTCGCTGGAGTCGCCCCTTCCGAACGCCGGACCGTTCTGCGCCAGGCGCATCGAGCCGAACCCGAGCCGGTTGACTTCCAGGTCACCGAGCTTCCAGGTGCCGGATGCCGATGCGTTGACCATTCCCACGGATGAAGTCATCATCTGATCTTCTCACCCAGGGCCATGGTTTCGAAGGCGGGAGGGGACAGGTTCCGGCCGTTCAGGCATGATCGGGCTGTCCGTGATCGGGCTGTCCACCGTTGCCCTGCCCACGGTCGGGCTGTCCACCGTCCGGCTCGGCGAAGCGGTCGAATTCGCCGGCCATGACCCCCCTGGTGAACGCGTCCCACTTCTGTGTGGTGGTGGTGACGACGGTGTCGGGATCGCTGGTCTCGCGGAGGAGGACGAGGTCACCGGGGCCGAAGGCGATCTCGATCCAGGGCCCGGGGCCTTCGGCGCCCTCAGGGGCGGCCCTGGTCCACATGAGGCCGGCCGGAACGTCATCCACGGGGCTGGACTTCCTTGACGCTCCGGATCAGGGCTGCCCATGCGGTCGGGGTGGTGCGGAGGATCGCCCCTGTGGGGTCGCTGCTCTCGGTCAGGGCGACCGTCCCCGGAGAACTGCCGACGTGTACGCAGGCTTCGCCCTGCGCGCAGTACGAGGACTTCTGCCAGTCGGAAACGGTCATCGTCATGTCCTTCACGTCCTTCACAGCTGCTGAGCGATCTCGTGGATGAGGTCGCGTGAACGGGCAGGGGTCAACGCTGCGGCGTCGAGGCGCTCGAAGAGAAGCCGGTACTGGGCCAGCTGGGTCTCGGAGTCGATGAAGACCGGCCCGTGTGACTGGTCGAGCTGAGCGGTGTCGAGACGGGGAACCGGGCCGTGCACGTAGTAGACGGACTGGCCTGAGCCCGGGTAGTTCGTGGCCGTGAAGGGGATCACTCGAACCGTCACGTGGTCTCGCTCGCCGACATCCAGCAGGTGCCGGAGCTGGGTGCGGGCGACAGCCGGGCCCCCGAACCTCATCCGCAGGGCGGCCTCATGGATGAGGGCCCGATAGGGGACGGCGTTCGCTCGGTACAGCACGTTCTGGCGCTTCACGCGGTACGAGACCCGGTGCTCGATCTCCGGCGGTGACATTTCCGGGACGGCTTGACGGTGGATCTCGCGCGCGTGATCCACCGTCTGGAGAAGGCCGGGGATATGCATGCTGTGGGCTGCCCGCAGGCTTGTACCGTGATCCTCGATCTCGGCCAGGTCGAGGAGTCTGGGTGGCAGGATTTCCCGGTACTCCTCCCACCAACCGCGTCGGCGGTCACCGGTCATGGCCACCAGGGCTTTGATCAGAGCCTGGTCGGTGCAGGAGTAGGCGCCCGCCGCGACCCGGACACGCTCCGCGCTGACGCCGAACCGGGCGACCTCTATGTTGCTCAGCTGACCCGAGCTCGTGCCGAGCAGTTTCGCCGCTTGCGTGGTGGTCATCCCCGCGCGTTCACGTAGTTTGCGCAGCTCCGCACCCAGTCGCGCCCGGCGTGCGGTGGGAGCCGCCCTGCCTGTCATGTGAACCGTCCCTACTTTCGCCGGAGTTGCGGCGTCACTCACACGAGTGGTTCGACTCAAGGATTCCGCCTGATCGGCACAAGGAATGCTTGCGGGTGCCTAGTCTCACTCTCAGGCCACCCGCCCGGAAGTACCCCGCTCGACGGAGCGACCTGGTCACTGGGCAACTCGACGCACACCTCGACGCTCCTCCGTGAACGGAGACTTCCATGGCTCTGGCCACCGTAACGCCGCCCTGGGCGTACACCCTCCAACTTCCGCAGGATCCCCGGGGGCCCGGGGTCGCCCGTGCCACGCTGCGGACGGTGCTGCGTGTGCACGGGATGCGGCATCTCGTCGACACCGCCGAGCTGCTGGCCGGCGAGTTGGTGACCAACGCCTACCGGCACTCCTCGGGGCCGTACTCGCTCCGGTTGCGTGGGGCCGGGCGGAACCGGGTCCGGGTCGGTGTGTGGGATTCCTGCCCGGAAATCCCGGATCCGTTCGGAGGGGGAGGCGTGGCAGAGGCGCCTGAGGTGCTCGCCGAGCGGGGGCGAGGGCTGTACCTCGTGCAGGAATACGCGGACAGCTGGGGTGCGTACCCGATCAGGGGTGGTCTACCGGGTCAGGGCGGCAAGGTGCTGTGGGTCGAATGCGTAGGCGAACCGGAGTGTCGTGGGGCGCCTTGGCGTGACCGTGGATGAGGTGTGGTCCTCCGGCTTCACCGGACCGGGGACGAGCTCCCCGGCGTGCAGGGGGACGTGGGCACGCAGGTAGAGCCCGTGCCGGTGGTTCGGCATGTGCATCCGGGAGCGGTGTTCGCGCCGGCCCGGCTCAGGCGCGGAGTTCCTGCGGGAAGCCGGTCCAGCGGAGTTCGGGCGGGAGGTGCCCCATGTCGTTGACCAGGACCGGTGCGGGGGGTCTGCCGGGGGTGTACCGGATGACGGTCAGCGCCGCGTTGGCATGGTTGAGGCCCAGCCAGCGCCAGGCGGGAGCGTCGAGGGCGTCCCGCACCAGCCAGGCCGCCAGAAAGGCGTGGGTGATCAGCAGTTCGTACCGGGGTTCGCGTCCGTCGACGGGGCCGGTGAAACGGGCGGTCGCGGCACGCGTCAGCTCGGGGCCGCGAGCACGCTCCGCGGCGGGGAACCGCTCCACGAAGCCGAGCAGCCGGTCCGCCGAATCCGGGGGGAGTTCCTCGCGCTGCGGGACGTACGGGACGTAGTCTCCGGCCTCCTCGGAGACGTGCAGGGGGATGTCACCCAGTTGCTCGCCGACCAGGCGGGCGGTCTGCGCGGCCCGCGGGAGCGGACCGTGATGGACGGCGGAGAGGGGGATGTCCGCGAGGCGCCGACCGAGCAGTACGGACTGGCGCCGGCCGTTCTCCGTCAGCTCGGTCTCGTCCGGTGATGCTTCGGCGTGGCGGGCTATGTAGAGGTAGCGGGTGGCGGCTGCGGTCACGGTGCGGTCTCTCAGCTGTGAGGCGGATCCTGCGGTTGCCGAGGTGGACGGTGGATCAACGGGAGTCGGTTCCGAGTCGCGCGTTCGGGTGACGTCGGGCGCGGACATTCCCTTGGGGGGACGGGGACGAGGCGCCCCGGTACCGGTCCGTCCGGCGTGTCGGGTACGCCGGATTTGGCACAGTGCCGCTCCGTGATCAGGAACGGGGTGAGCGGTGTGTCCGTCGTGCGGAGGCTGAGTGATCTGGCGGGGCCGGGCGCGGGTGGTGGCTTGCAGGTGCTGCGGCACAGCGACGGCCCGTGGCTGCGTGCCGCCGGCAGCGCGGAGGGGCTGGGTACGCAGCTGGGGCCGGTGCGTGCCGAGTTGGCGGCCGCGCACGAGGGGCTGATCGCGGGGGCCGGCGCGCTGAAGGCACTCGCCGAGTTGGATGCCGTACGGGAGTCCTGGCAGCGGCGGATCGAGGCCGCACGGGGCGAGTGCGGCAGCCTGGCGGGGAAGCTGCGGGCCGTGGCCCGGGCACAGGGTGAGACGAACGAGGCCGTGCGGTCGTCGTTCGCCCCGGTCGCGGCGCGACCCGGTGGCGAACGGTGACGCCGGCACTCACCTGGGTGCAGTTGCGGGACGTGAAGTGCACCGAACTGGAAGGCGCGGCCGACGGGTGGGGCCGGGCGAGCAATCGTGCGGACGCGGCGCGGGACCGGATCGAGCAGCACCTGCTGACCGGGCTGCGCACCACCCAGGAGGGTGAAGCGGCTGAGTCCGCAGTCGCACGGTTGCGGCAGCTGAGCCGCAACCTCCAGTACGTGTACACCGAGTGCGGGCTGATCCGTACCACGCTGAACAGCTTGGCCCACGAGATGAAGGCCCAGCAGAAGGCGCTGGCGGACGCGCTGGGCGACGCCGCCGCGCTGCGGTTCACGGTGCACGCGGACGGGTCGGTGACGTATCCGGCGGCGGGGGAGGGGCTGGTTGACGGGAAGCCGCTCCGGGGCGGTACGGCGTCCTCGGGTGCGTTCCCGGACCTGGTGCAGCCTTCCGGGCTGGTCGCGCCCAACCCGAACGCGGCCAAGGCGCAGGACATCGCGGACCGCGTCGGGGCAGCCGTACGGACGGCGGCCGAGATCGACTGGCGCTTCGCCCGCATCCTGCGGGACCTGAAGGCCGAGGCGGGCCTGAAGGTCCCGGACTCGACGTGGAAGGACGCGGCGGGCGACGCAGCCGCGGTACGGGGTGCGGCGGCGGGTTACCTGAAGTCGGGCATCCCCCAGGACGCGACGCCTGCGGAGCGGCGGGACTGGTGGCTCGGCCTGTCGAAGGAACAACGCGAGGAGTACCTCGCCGTGTACCCGGACCAGATCGGCAACCTGGACGGCATCCCGGCCCTGGTCAGGGATGCGGCGAACCGGGACAACCTGCAGCTGCTGATCGGCAAGCTGGAGGGCCGGGACGACGGGAAGTCGGTCACGCAACTGGCGGGCTTACGGGAGATCGACCGGCAGCTGTCGGCGGGGACCCAGCCGCCGATGTTCCTGCTGGGCATCAGCGATGAGGGGAACGGGCGGGCGATCGTTTCGTACGGGAACCCGGATACGGCGAGGAATGTGGCGGCTTATGTGCCGGGGCTGAATACCTCATTGGATAGAGGCTTCGCAGAGAATGACCTCAAGCGCGCCCGCGACACGGCAATTGGTGCCCTATATCATGATCCATCTAGTGCGGCAATTGCATGGTTAGGGTACGACGCACCCCAGTTGGTGGACGGGATGGATAGTCTGGCAGTGATGGGCGACGAAAAGGCAATGGTGGGTGGGCGTTCCTTCAATGGTTTCATGGGCGGCCTGGTGGCTACGAATGAAAACGAGAATCCGCACCTGACGGCCATTGGTCATTCGTACGGCTCCCGTACGGTTGGCGCCGCAACGCAGCAGGGCGGCGGGACGCCGGGAGTCGACGACATTGTGCTCTTGGGGAGCCCCGGAGTGGGCGTGGAACGCTCGTCGGACCTGGGAGTGGAACGAGGGCATGTTTTCGTCGGCGCTGCGGACAACGATGTGGTGACCAAGCTGCCATCTAAGCAACAGGTGATTGTTGGTGCGGCGACAGGGCCATTCGCCTATTGGGCGGGAGACGTCGCGGACGAGGGAGATGACGACCTATGGTTCGGCAAGGACCCTGCAAGCAAGGCATTTGGTGCAAGACGCTTTTCTGTTGCTGAGGGCCCAGATCTAGTTGGTGCGCATGGAGTCTCGTTCGACGCCCATTCCCAGTATTTTGATCCAGTCAGGGATCCAGCATCAGCAAACAGTATCGCCCTTATTGCAGCTGGACGTTCCGGCAGAGTAAGGCCTGAGGAGTATCGATGACGCTTCCACTCCGGTTCGTGACTGCAACGCTATTTGTATCTGTTCTACTTGCCGGATGCGGAGACAGTGTTGCGCCTTTCGATGGAGACGAGAGGGCTGAGATGGATATGCAGGAAGCGGCGGAACGGGCTGATGGAATCTTGGATGCTCTGTTAGCGGATATTGAGCCGGAGGTCCAGTGGGCCCATGGGCCAACCACTGCGGGCAGTTGCGACGTAACACGAAGGCGCGCCGTCATGACTATCGTGTCTGCCGAGCGCCGGGGTAACTTTCTGGGCGTGGTGGATCGCTCTTGGCGGAGGAGCGGCTACACGATGAAGTCCATCAACAACGATTCAGCTTCTCCCGCCATCTTCGCTCAGTCTAAGGACGGCTTCGGCGTCAGCTTGATCGTAGGAGGTGAAGGGCAGGTGTTTTTCGAAGTGGACAGCCCTTGCGTCGAGAAGTCTGAAGTGGCCGAGTCCACCACCCCACCGAAAGGGCGCTCCTACGAGGGTGTCTACCCCCTCCCCCGCCCCAACGTCCGCTCCCCCTTCTGGTCAGCCAGCGCCCCTTGACCCCCTGACCGCCCCCTGTAGCCGCCCCTGACGCCCCCTCATGCCTCCGTCAACCCGTACACACCAGCGAATCTCACCCTGAACGGTCCTCGAATGGGGGATGGTTGGGGTGTGCGGAAATACTGGGTGTTCGTCGGCGGTGGGATCGGGCTCGGCCTGTGTTTCATTGCGCTGCTCGTCGTCGGTACGTACTCCGCCGCCGCCGGGATCAGTGGGGCGGGCGGGGCCGTAGGGCTGGCCAAGGGGGCCGTGCCGGCGCGGTACCAGCCGCTCGTGGAGAAGTGGGGTGCCCTCTGCCCGGCCATCAATCCCGCGCTTCTAGCGGCGCAGTTGTACCAGGAGAGCGGCTGGAACCCTCGCGCGCAGAGCAACGCCGCGGCGCAGGGCATCGCGCAGTTCATCCCCGGGACCTGGGCTACGCACGGCATCGACGGGGACAGCGACGGCGACCGGGATGTGTGGGACCCGGCCGACGCGATTCCCTCGGCCGCCTCGTACGACTGCGAGCTCGCGGGGTACGTCAAGAAGGTCCCGGGTGACCCGACCGACAACATGCTCGCCGCGTACAACGCCGGGGCCTACCGGGTGATCAGGGCGGGCGGGGTACCCGCGATCGAGGAGACCCAGAACTACGTCAAGATCATCCGTTCCCTGGAGAAGAGCTTCGCGAGGCCGGTCGGTCGGGTCCAGCCGTCGCAGCAGGCGGCCGGGGCCATCTACTTCGCACAGAAGAAGCTCGGTACCCCTTATCTCTGGGGCGGTAACGGCACGGCCGACCAGGGAGGGCGGTTCGACTGTTCCGGGCTGACCCAGGCCGCGTACCGGACCGTGGACATCGAGTTGCCCCGGGTGGCGAACGATCAGTACAACGCCGGCCCCCACCCCTCACGGGATGAGCTGCTCCCCGGGGACCTGGTGTTCTTCTCGGACGATCTGACCAACTCGCGGGCCATCCACCACGTGGGGCTGTACGTCGGGGGCGGGTACATGATCAACGCGCCGTACACCGGCGCCGTCATCCGGTTCGACAAGATCGACACCCCTGACTACTTCGGTGCGACCAGGGTCACGAAGGACGGGGCGGCGGCGCTTCCCACCGCCCTCCCGGAGAGTTGATGGAAAGCTGACGGACAGCTGATGGGGAGCTGACGGAAAGCCGATGGAAGGCTCCTCGAAAATCCGTGGCAAAGCCGACAGATGGACCCGGGGGAAGAGCTGACGGCGAGTCGGGCATGGCCGGAACTCTCCGTTAAGCCTGGGCCCTGAGCTGCGACGATGTGTCACTCTTCGATAACGTCATGGTGATCATTCGGTGGAGAGCGGAACGTACGGAGCTTTGAGGCCGTTTCCTGGACTGGGACAGCATGCGCACTGACCACGCGGCGACTGGGCCGGGGCGGGCAACGTCACGGCATCGCGACGTCACGCAGTACTGAATCCGCACCGACCACGGGGGTCCGACCAAGGCGTCGCACGATGTTGTGTGCCGCAGCAGAAGACAAGGCAAGGGGCCGCAGCAGATGGCTGGACTCGCACTCGATGGGTCGAACCCGGACGTCAGCCTGCTCTACGACATCAATGGGCTGGCGAAGGCCGCTCCTACCTGGTTCGACCGGGTCATGGAGTTCGTCGGTGAATACGGGATCATGCTCGGCATGGTCCTGGTGGTCCTGTGGTGCTGGTGGAGCGTTCGCCGACGCGGGACGGCCGAGGACTCGGTGACAGCGGTCGCCGGACTGGTCTGGGCGCCTCTCGCCGCCGGAATCGCGTTGATCGTCAACATTCCGATCCGGGGGTTCGTGGAGAGGCCCCGCCCGTTCAACGATCACCAGGGGCTGGACGTCCTGGTGGCGGGCAAGGACGACTTCTCCTTCGTGAGCGACCACGCGACGATGGCGATGGCCATTGCCGTCGGTCTCTTCGTGGCCAACCGCAAGTTCGGTCTGGCGGCGATCGCGCTGGCGCTGCTGGAAGGCTTCTGCCGCGTCTACATGGGCGTGCACTACCCGACCGACGTGATCGGCGGTTTCGCTCTCGGTACGGCCGTGGCGCTGCTGCTCGCCCCGCTGGCGATGATGCTGCTGACCCCCGTGGTGGCGGCCGTGGCCCGGGCCGGATCGGTCGGACGGCTCGTCCGCTCGCGCAGGCCGGCGACCGCCGGGACCGACGGGCAGGGTGACTCACGCGGCATTCCCGAGCCGCGCCCGGGCTCGGGACGGGGCGGGACGCCCGACGAGAAGGACCTCGCCGCCTAGAGGCAGGTGCACGACGACGGCCATGAGGGGTGTCCCGGACGGGGCACCCCTCATCCCATGCCGAAGGAGGTCCCGAGCATGGGGCCCCGCCCGGGCCGGGGCTCGGTCCCGGACGCGGATATGCAGCCGTGGGGCCCCCGGCCCGGGCCGGGGCTCAGCCGGTCAGGGAAGCGGCGTACGCCTCGATGGCGTCACGCTGGTATCCGGCGAGACCCGGGGCGATCGCCTCGTACGCCGCACGCCACCGGGCGTTGTCCACACAGGAGCGCCCGATCGCGCGGTACTCGTCGGCGGTGACGGTGCGCAGTGCGGTCAGGGCCCTGTACTGGGCGTCGATGTGAGCCTGCACCGGTTCGGCGTCCGCCGTGCTGCCGGCGGCCATCAGCTCCGCCAGCCGGATCATCTGCGCCGTACGCTCGCGGTGCGCGGTCTCTGCCTCGGCGTCGCTCCAGCCCGAGGTGTGCTGCTCCACCTCTCCCGCCAGCTCGGGGAAGCCGGCCAGGCTCTCTGCGTACTGGGTGGTCCGGACGCCTTCGAACAGGTTCTCCGGTCGGTTGATGCTGTTCAAGGTTGCGCCGTCCTTCCTGGATCTCTCCAGTTCGGCGATCGTGCGGGAGACGGTGCCGGCCAGGGTGTCGAGCCGGTCGCGCTCGGCGAGCAGCCGGCGGTGGTGACCGCGCAGCGCCTCCAGTTCGTCGACCTGCTCGGCGAGGATCCGCCCGATCTCGGGCAGTCCCACGCCCAGCTCCCGGAGTACGAGGACCTGCTGCAGCCGAAGCAGCTGGTGCTCCTCGTAGTGACGATGGCCGCTGCTCCCCGTCCAGGCAGGCGGCAGCAGACCGATGTCGTCGTAGTGCCGCAGGGTGCGGGCCGTGACGCCCGACATGCGGGCGACTTCCGAGATCGGCCAGGCCATCGCCGTCCCCTCTCACGAACGCTGTGTGCGGACCGGTTCCTCCGGCCCTGTCCAGGACGGTAGAAGCTGCCGCTACGGCAACCGCAAGCCCTGCGTGACCCGGGTGGGAGGCCCCCGGTCAGGCGGCCGGGCCGCCGGTGGCGGTGTGGTGCTCCTCGGCGTCCGTACGGGCCCGGTCGCGGGAGCGGCGGGCTGCTCCGGACCAGCCGCAGCTGCAGCGGGCCAGACAGAACGACCCCCGCTCGACGGTGGTGGTGCTGTGTGCCGGGGCGGGGGCGTGGACGGTCGGGTCCGCGGGGTCCTCATACACGCGTCCACGGTACTGGCGGAGCCCCGCGCCCGGGTACGAGTGGGCCGATCGGCTTCCCGAAGGGACGCGCCGGCGTGACGGGGGGCTCCGGTGGTCGTTAGGCGTGGAGGGTGGGAGCTCGGTCAGGTGTACCTCGTTGGGGGTTGGCAGGCGATGGTGGTGCGGCAGCACAGGTGCAAAGGCGGGGCACTGGCTGTGTGCGCCCTGGCCGTGGTGGGCGTGATGGTGGCGGGGACCGGCTGCTCCGGTGGGGGCGAGGCGGGCGGGGACGTGGCCGGGCAACGGGCCGTGGCCGGAAAGGGTGTCGCCGGGGATCCGGCAGCCGTGGTCCACCGGGCCGCCGATGCCCTGGCCGCGGCGGGCACCGCCGAGACGCGTACGTCGATGGAGACCGCGGCCGGCGGGACCCGGGTCACCGTCAGAGGCCAGGGAGCGTACGACTTCCGCAGACAGCTGGGCCGGATCAAGGTGGTGCTGCCGAAGGACGTGGCGGGGGCGGACGAGCACCGGCCGATCACCGAGTTGCTGGCGCCCGGAGCGCTGTACATGAAGGACCGGGGCGCGGGCGTGCCCGACGGCAAGTGGGTCCGGATCGACACGACGACCCTGGCGGACGGCAACCTGGTCACCGGCGGGGTGACCGATCCCATGGCCGCCGCCGAACTGCTGCGTGGCGCGGGCAAGGTGGTGTACGTGGGGCGGACGGAGCTGGCCGGGGTGCCGGTACGTCACTACCGGGGGACCTCCGACCTGGGGCGGGCGGCGCTGGCTGCTTCGCCGTCCTCGCGCGGCGCGCTGGCCGCGGCGGCGAAAGGGTTCAGCACGGACGCGGTGTCCTTCGACGCGTACCTCGACGACGACGGCCTGCTGCGCAAGGTGCGCCACCGCTTCAGCTTCGCGGCCGAGGGGCCGACGGCCGCGGTGGTGTCGACGATGCTGCTCTACGGGTTCGGGGTGCCGGTCACCGTGGAGCTGCCGCCCGGCGCCGACATCTACACGGGTCGCATCCAGCAAGGGCGGAGTGGCCCGGAATCACCGTAGGGAGGGGGTCGAAATGACCCGTCCGTGCCATGCGCGGTGGGTGCCGCGCTCCCTACGCTAGGGAGTCGTGCGCCAGGTTCCGGTGACGGCAGAGAGAGGTACGCAGGTGGTGACGCTCAGCGCTCCGAGCGCTCAGGACCGTGTGGCTCTGGCCGAGATCGAACTCTGCGGTGAGCTCATGATCGCGGCGTCGGCCGCGCCGGAGGACCGGCTCAGTCACGATCGTATCGACGAGGTGCTCAACGTCAGGCAGGGCGGCGACGAGGTGCTCCCCGGGGGGACGGATGCCGCCGAGGCATGCACCGCCGGGTGCGGGCCGGCGCCGAGAATTCCCCGCCAGTCGCACCGCAGGGGATGACATCGGGCTCCCGCCCCGCATCCGCACCGCCGGGCCCCGGTACGGAAGGGCCGATACGGAACGGCCGGTACGGGAAGACCTACGGAACCCTTCGGTACGGCACCGTCCGGAGCCGGGCGCGGAATCCGTGCCGGAACTCACGTGCGGAGCAGGCGGGCGATCGCCTTCGTGGCCTCTTCGACCTTCGCGTCGATCTCGTCGCCGCCCTTGACGGCGGCGTCCGCGACGCAGTGGCGCAGGTGCTCCTCCAGCAGCTGGAGGGCGAAGGACTGCAGGGCCTTGGTGGAGGCCGAGACCTGGGTGAGTATGTCGATGCAGTAGACGTCCTCGTCCACCATCCGCTGCAGGCCACGGATCTGTCCCTCGATGCGGCGCAGGCGCTTGAGGTGCTCGTCCTTCTGGTGGTGGTAGCCGTGGATACCGCGGTCGTGGTCGGTGACGACCGCGTCCGTACCGGCCGCCTCGGTGGCCTCGGTGGCCTCGGTGGTGGTCATGGGGGTCCTCCCGTTGTCCTCTTGGCCTGCGGTCTGCATACCGGCCCGCGCCCTGTGTATACCCCCGCCCCGTATATCGTAACGAATCGAGCCGAAACGTGACCGGGGGCCCGTGCTGATCACTGTGCCTGATGCGCGACACTGAATGACGCCGGTTAGCCGTGGCCGGATGATGCGCCTAGCATCAGCCTGACCGAATCCAAAGCACCCCGAGGACCCCACGTGCGCTTTCGTCTGACCCCCAGGGAGACGAGCTTCTACGACATGTTTTCCGCATCCGCGGACAACATCGTCACGGGCTCGAAACTCCTGATGGAACTGCTCGGGGCGGATTCTGCCTCCCGAGCCGAGATCGCGGAGCGTATGCGGGCAGCGGAGCACGCGGGCGACGACGCCACCCACGCGATCTTCCACCAGCTGAACTCCTCCTTCATCACGCCGTTCGACCGCGAGGACATCTACAACCTCGCCTCCTCGCTCGACGACATCATGGACTTCATGGAGGAGGCCGTCGACCTGGTCGTGCTGTACCAGATCGAGGAACTCCCGAAGGGTGTCGAGCAGCAGATCGAGGTGCTGGCCCGGGCGGCGGAACTGACCGCCGAGGCCATGCCGAGCCTGCGGACCATGGAGAACCTCACCGAGTACTGGATCGAGGTCAACCGCCTGGAGAACCAGGCCGACCAGATCCACCGCAAGCTGCTGGCGCAGCTCTTCAACGGCAAGTACGACGCCATGGACGTGCTGAAGCTCAAGCAGATCGTGGATGTGCTGGAAGAGGCGGCTGACGCGTTCGAGCACGTCGCCAATACCGTGGAGACCATCGCGGTCAAGGAGTCCTGAACCTCGTGGACACCTTTGCGCTGATCGTGACCGTCGGTGTCGCGCTCGGCTTCACGTATACGAACGGCTTCCACGACTCGGCGAACGCCATCGCCACCTCGGTCTCCACCCGGGCGCTGACCCCGCGTGCGGCTCTGGCGATGGCCGCCGTGATGAACCTCGCAGGCGCCTTCCTGGGCCAAGGGGTCGCCAAGACCGTCAGCGAAGGCCTCATCGCCACGCCCGAGGGTCAGAAGGGGATGGGCATCCTCTTCGCGGCGCTGGTCGGCGCGATCATCTGGAACCTCGTCACCTGGTACTACGGCCTGCCGTCCTCCTCCTCGCACGCCCTGTTCGGCGGCATGGTCGGCGCCGCACTGGCCGGCGGGACGCTGGTGCACTGGGACGGGGTGCTCGAGAAGATCGTCATCCCGATGTTCCTGTCGCCCATCGTCGGCCTGGTCGTCGGCTACCTGGTGATGGTCGCGATCATGTGGATGTTCCGCAACTCCAACCCGCACAAGGCCAAGCGCGGTTTCCGCATCGCGCAGACGGTCTCGGCGGCGGGCATGGCGCTCGGACACGGTCTGCAGGACGCCCAGAAGACGATGGGCATCGTGGTGATGGCCCTGGTCATCGCCGATGTCGAGGGCCCGAACGACGAGATCCCGGTCTGGGTGAAGATCGCCTGTGCGGCGATGCTGTCCCTGGGTACGTACGCGGGTGGCTGGCGCATCATGCGCACGCTCGGCCGCAAGATCATCGAGCTGGACCCGCCGCAGGGTTTCGCGGCGGAGACGACCGGTGCGTCGATCATGTTCGGCTCGGCGTTCCTGTTCCACGCCCCGATCTCCACGACTCACGTGATCACCTCGGCGATCATGGGTGTGGGCGCCACGAAGCGGGTGAACGCGGTGCGCTGGGGGGTGGCCAAGAACATCATCCTGGGGTGGTTCATCACGATGCCGGCCGCGGCGCTGGTCGCCGCGACCAGCTACGGAATCGTGGTCCTGCTCTTCGGCTGACCGGGGCTTCTCCGGCCGCAAGGCCTTTCCCGCGGCCGGGCTCGTTCCGCTGCACGGCTTCTCGCGCGGATGTCAAATGGGTCCGCCCCTGCTCTCGTACCCGAGAGCGGGGGCGGACCCGTTGCCTTGTGGTGGCACCGCCATGCAGCACCCCAAGGCCGTCTGGGGGTTATCCGAAGCGGCCCGAGATGTAGTCCTCGGTGGCCTGCACGGACGGGTTGGAGAAGATCCGCTCCGTCTCGTCGATCTCGATGAGCCGGCCGGGCTTGCCGACCGCCGAGAGGTTGAAGAAGGCCGTACGGTCCGAGACGCGTGCCGCCTGCTGCATGTTGTGCGTCACGATGACGATCGTGAAGCGTTCCTTCAGCTCGCCGATCAGGTCCTCGATGGCGAGGGTCGAGATCGGGTCGAGAGCCGAGCACGGCTCGTCCATCAGCAGCACGTCCGGCTCGACCGCGATGGCGCGGGCGATGCACAGGCGCTGCTGCTGGCCACCGGAGAGGCCGGAGCCGGGCTTGTTCAGGCGGTCCTTGACCTCGTTCCAGAGGTTGGCGCCCTTGAGGGACTTCTCGACGACGTCCGACAGCTGGTTCTTGCGGTAGGAGCCGTTCAGCCGGAGGCCGGCCGCGACGTTGTCGAAGATCGACATGGTCGGGAACGGGTTCGGACGCTGGAAGACCATGCCGACCGTGCGGCGCACGGTGACGGGGTCGACCCCGGCCCCGTAGAGGTTCTCGTCGTCCAGCATCACCTTGCCCTCGACGCGGCCGCCGGGGGTCACCTCGTGCATGCGGTTCAGGGTGCGCAGGAAGGTGGACTTGCCGCAGCCGGACGGGCCGATGAAGGCGGTCACGGAGCGGGGTTCCACGGTCATCGAGATGTCCTCGATGGCCTTGTGGGAGCCGTAGTAGGCGGTCAGTCCGCCGATGTCGATGCGCTTGGCCATGTGAATCAACTGCTTTCTGCGTGGCCTCAGCGGCCGGACTTCGGGGCCTTCCAGCGGGCGATGCCGCGGGCCACCAGATTGAGGATCATGACGAACGCGATCAGGACCAGGGCGGCGGCCCAGGCGCGGTCGTAGGAGGCGGCCTCGCCGATCTTGTACTGCTCGTAGATGTAGAAGGGCAGTGAGGACTGGGCGCCTTCGAAGGGGTTCGTGTTGATCAGCTGGCTGCCGAAGACCAGCAGGATGATCGGTGCGGTCTCACCGGCGATGCGGGCGATGGCGAGCATGACGCCCGTGGTGATGCCGCCGATCGCGGTCGGCAGGACCACCTTCAGGATGGTGCGCCACTTGGGGATGCCCAGGGCGAGGGATGCCTCGCGGAGCTCGTTGGGGACGAGCTTGAGCATCTCCTCGGTGGAGCGGACCACGACGGGGATCATCAGGATGGTCAGGGCCAGGGCGCCCATCAGGCCGGACGGTTCGAGGCCGGCGATCAGCATGATCGACAGGATGAAGAGGCCGGCCACGATGGACGGGATGCCCGTCATGACGTCGACGAAGAAGGTGACGGCCCGGGCGAGACCGCCCTTCCCGTACTCGACCAGGTAGACCGCGGTCAGCAGGCCGAGCGGGGCGGAGATCACGGTGGCGATGCCGACCTGCTCCAGGGTGCCGATCAGCGCGTGGTAGACGCCGCCGGTGGCCTCCGAGCCGAGTACCCCGGCCATGGAGTGGGTGAGGAAGTAGCCGTCGAGGCGCTCGGAGCCGCGGCTGATCGTGGTCCAGAGCAGCGAGGCGAGCGGGACGACGGCGGCGAGGAAGCACACCCAGACGATGCTGGTGGCGAGGCGGTCCTTGGCCTGGCGCCGGTTCTCGACGACGGTCGTGGTGACGTACGAGATGGCCAGGAAGAGCAGGGCGGCGATCAGGCCCCACTGGACGCGGCTCTGCCATCCGGCGGCCGTGCTGATGCCGATGGCGAGCGCGACCGCCACGGCGGCGAAGCCGAGGGGGGCCCACCGGGGGACACTGCGGCTGCTGAGCCCGGTCCCGCGGGTGTCCGGCGGTGTCTGCGGCCGCCGGTCCTGGACGTCGGTGGTGGTGGCGTTGCTCATGCGTTGGCCCCCGAGTACTCCTTGCGGCGGGCGATGATGAGCCGGGCCGCGCCGTTGACCAGCAGGGTGAGGACGAACAGGACGAGGCCCGAGGCGATCAGGGCGTCGCGGCCGAACGCGTCGGCCTCGCCGAACTTCGCGGCGATGTTCTGGGCGAAGGTGCCACCGCCCGGGTTGAGCACGTGCAGTGAGATCAGGAAGCTCGGCGACAGGACCGTGGCGACGGCCATCGTCTCGCCGAGTGCGCGGCCCAGGCCGAGCATCGAGGCGGAGATGATGCCGGAGCGGCCGAAGGGCAGGACCGAGAGGCGGATGACCTCCCAGCGGGTGGCTCCGAGGGCGAGCGCCGCTTCCTCGTTCATCTTCGGGACCTGGAGGAAGACCTCGCGGCTGACGCTGGTCACGATCGGCAGGATCATGATGGCGAGCAGGATGCCGACGGTGAAGAGCGAGCGGGCGACGCCGACCTCGGTCTTCTCGAAGATGTAGGTCCAGCCGAAGAACTGGTCGAGCCAGAGGTTCAGGCCCTCCAGGTACGGCACGAGGACGAGTGCGCCCCAGATGCCGTAGACGATGCTGGGTACGGCGGCGAGCAGGTCGACGACGTAGGCGAGTGGGGCGGCCAGCTTGCGCGGCGCGTAGTGCGAGATGAACAGGGCGATGCCGACAGCGATCGGAACCGCGATGACCATCGCGATGATCGAGCTGACGACCGTGCCGAAGAGCAGGACCGCGATGCCGAAGACCGGCGGGTCACCGGCCGGGTTCCAGTCGAAGGTGGTGAAGAAGTTTCCTTCGTCCTCCGAGATGGCGGTGGCGGCCCGGTAGCTGAGGAACACGGCGATCGACGCCATGATCAGGAGCAGCAGGATGCCCGAACCCCGCGAGAGGCCCAGGAAGATCTTGTCGCCTGCGCGCCCGGTGGATCCGGTGCGCCCTCGTCGGGCCGGCGGGGCCGGTGGGATGTCGAGCTGTGTGGTGGAAGCCATGGTCTTTCCGGTCTGTGTGGGGGAGCGGCGGGCTCCCCTGGCGGCGGTGCACCGGATGGGCTGGTGGCCGGGGCGGTCCGGAGGGGTGTGCCGGACCGTCCCCGCCCTTGTGTCGTGCGGCCCCTGGTTACGAGAGGGCGCTGATGGTCTCGCGGACCTTGGTGTTGATCTCGGCCGGGATCGGGGCGTAACCGGCCTCCGTCAGGACCTTCTGGCCCTCGTCGGAAGCGGCGTAGGTGAGGAAGGACTTGACCGTGCCGAGGGTGTCGGCCTTGTTGCCGGCGTCGCAGACGACCTCGTACGTGACCAGGACCAGCGGGTAGGCGCCCTCGGCCTTGGTGGTGTAGTCGAGGTCGAGCGCCAGGTCCTTGCCGGTGCCCTTGATCTTGGCGGCGGCGATGGCCTTGGAGGCGTTCTCAGAGGTGGCCTTGACCGGGGCCGCGCCGCCGGTGTTGATGTCGACGGTGGTGATGCCCTGCGAGGCGGCGTAGGACAGCTCGAAGTAGCCGATCGAGCCGTCGACCGTCTTCACCTGGGAGGCGACGCCGGAGGAGCCGGACGCGGCCTGGCCACCGGGGGCCGGCCACTTCTTCTCGGCCTCGTACTTCCAGTCGTCGGCGGCCGCGGCGCCCAGGTACTTGCCGAGGTTCTGCGTCGTGCCGGAGTCCTCGGAGCGGTGGAAGGGCTGGATCGCCTTGTTCGGCAGCTCGACGCCCTTGTTGAGCGCGGCGATCGCCGGGTCGTTCCACTTCTTGATCTTGGTGTCGAAGATCTTGGCGAGCGTGGAGGCGTCCAGCGTGAGGCTGTCGACACCTTCCAGGTGGAAGCCGATCGCGATGGGACCGCCGACCATCGGGAGGTTGATGCCCTGGCCGGTCTTGCAGATCTTCTTGGAGTCGGCGACCTCCTCGGGCTTGAGCGCCGAGTCGGAGCCGGCGAAGCCGACGGTGCCCTGGTTAAAGGCGACGATGCCCTCGCCGGACGAGGACGAGTTGTAGTTGATCTCCACCCCGGAACAGGCGGCCATGTAGTTCTTGACCCAGAGGTCCATCGCGTTCTTCTGGGCGCTGGACCCGGAGGCGCGAAGCTGGCCCTTGGCGCCGTCGCACTTGATGTTCGACGCGGCGGCGCTGGTCTTGTTACCGCCGTCCGTGTCGGTGCCGGTGTTGTCGTCCGAACCGCACGCCGTGAGGACCAGGGCGCCGGAGACGGCGAGGGCACCGAGCGCGGTGGCACGAAGCCGGTTCTTGCGCTGAAGCTTCACTTTCGGGGTGTTCCTTCCAGGAGCCGCCGCGGTTGTGGGTGCGAGGCGGCGTGCGATGAGGAAAGGTGCGGTGGCTTGGCGCCGTGCACCGTGTACGTCCGAAATTAGGCAGAACAGGTGAAGCGGCCTACGGGGCAGGGTGAACGGCAGGTGAACCGTGCCGGGCGGGCTGGTTCCGGTCCGGGTCGGGCCTGGTGAGGTGGGCCCGGTCCGGGGCGCGGGGTTCCGTCCTCGGGCGCCGGACGGGCGGCTCGGGGCCCGGTGACCGGAATGGGTCCGTCACCCCGTGGGGCCTTCCGGACGCCCTCGAACCGGCCGTCGCCCCTCAGCGGGTCATGGTGGGTGGAGGCGCGGTCAGGCCCCGGGGAGGCTGTTCAGGAACGCGTCGAGCTGGACACGGTCGCCGAGGCGGGTCAGGCGGTTGCGGGCCGCGGAGGGCGAGAGCCAGGTGATCCGGTCGACCTCGTCGCCGGGCACGAAGGTGCCGTCCGTCGCCTCGGCGGCCCAGTAGCTGACCTCCTTGGGGCGGCCCTTGGCGGTGTACCGGGCCGTGGGCAGGGCGGCGCCCGGGACGCAGTGGTGGCCTGTCTCCTCCAGGACCTCGCGCAGGGCGGCCTCCAGTGGGGTCTCGCCCACTTTCAGCTTGCCTTTGGGGTACGACCAGTCGTCGTAGCGGGGGCGGTGGACCAGGCAGATCTCCAGGCCGCCGCCGCTGGGGGAGCGACGCCACAGTACGCAGCCGGCGGCCAGGACGGGATCGCTCATGGCGCGGTCACGGCCGCCGCGTACGGCCAGGTCTCCCGGAACACGGCGCGTGCCGCCTCCACCTCGTGCCGCTGATCGGCATGGAGCACGCCCAGGGCGTACGCCGTCGCCGGGGCGATCCGGGGGGTGCGGGCCGCCGCTGCCGCCGCCTCGGCGGCCTCGGCGGCGTCCCGGTGCAGGTCGAGCGCCCGCCCGGCCCCTGCCAGCACCGGATCGGGTGCGCCGTGGACCACCTCGTGCGCGTACCGGTGCAACCGCAGCAGCAGGCGGGCCTGGTGCCAGAGGGCGTCGTGCGCCTCGTTGTACGGCTCCGTGGCCTCGTCGGGTGGCAGCGCGGCCACCGCGGCGAGCATCCGCTCCTCGGCGAGCTCCGCAGGGGCGTGCAGCAGCTCCGCCGCCGGACCCGCGGCGGCGGGAGCGAGGGGGACCTCGGAGGCGAGCAGGGCCACGGCGTCGGCCAGGGCGTGGAAACGGGAGGAGCCGAGCGCCTGGAGCGCCGCCGAGTGGGCGCGGGTCCGGGCGAGGGTCAGCCTGCGTTCCAGGAGCGCCCCGGCCCTGGCCGTGCCGACCCCGAGTGCCGCTCGCTCCGTGACGCCGTCGGCGCCGGGGGCGGTGCCGTGGGCCGGGGCGGCTGCCGGGACGGCGGTGCGGGCCGGGGGGAGCGCGGTGCCCGAGAGCTGGTGCAGGGCGTCCAGCAGCCGCCCCAGCCGGGTGGCGTACGCGTGCTCGCGGGCCAGGGTGCCCGAGAGCCAGGCCAGTTCCGCACGGAGCTGGTCGGCCCAGGCCGGTTCGAGCGCGCCCCGGAAGGTGTGGAGCGTGCCGCTGATGCGGCGCGCGGCGTGCCGCAGCGCCGCGACGGCCGCCTCGGCCCCCTGCGTGCCGGCGTCCGTCGGGGCGCTGTGCTCGCGGTGCAGGCGCAGGCCACGGAGGAAGCCGGCGGCCTGTCCGCGCAGGTAGGGGGCGAGGACGGTGTCCGCGGGCAGCGTCGTCGTGTGGTGGTCAGGGCGTCGCACGCCGGCGCCTCCGGGTGTCGATGAGCATCGCTTGTACGTGCCGCAGCGGCTGGCCGTCCGCGTCCGTGGCGTGCCGGGTCCAGTTGCCGTCGGGGCCCAGGTGCCAGGAGGAGATGGTGTCGGACATGCCTGTTTCCAGGAGCCTGCTGAGCGTGGCGCGATGCGCGGGGTCGGTGACGCGGACCAGTGCTTCGATCCGGCGGTCGAGGTTTCGGTGCATCATGTCGGCGCTGCCGAACCAGACTTCGGGTTCGCCGCCGTTGCCGAAGGCGAAGACCCGGGAGTGTTCGAGGAAGCGGCCCAGTATCGAGCGGACCCGGATGTTCTCGGAGAGTCCGCTGACGCCGGGGCGGAGCGCGCAGATGCCGCGTACCCAGATGTCGACCGGCACGCCGGCCTGCCCGGCCCGGTAGCAGGCGTCGATGATCGCCTCGTCCACCATCGAGTTGACCTTGATGCGGACGTAGGCGGGCCGGCCGGCTCGGTGGTGGGTGACCTCCTTGTTGATGCGGGCGATCAGACCGTCGCGCAGGGACTTCGGGGCGACCAGCAGGCGGCGGTAGGTCTCGCGGCGGGAGTAGCCGGAGAGCCGGTTGAAGAGGTCGGAGAGGTCCGCGCCGACCTGGGGGTCGGCGGTGAGCAGGCCGAGGTCCTCGTAGAGCCGGGCCGTCTTGGGGTGGTAGTTGCCGGTGCCGACGTGGGAGTAGCGGCGCAGCGTGTCGCCCTCCTGCCGGACGACGAGCGACAGCTTGCAGTGGGTCTTGAGGCCGACGAGGCCGTAGACGACGTGGCAGCCGGCCTCCTCCAGCTTGCGGGCCCACTTGATGTTGGCCTGCTCGTCGAAGCGTGCCTTGATCTCGACGAGGACCAGGACCTGCTTGCCTGATTCAGCGGCGTCGATCAGGGCGTCCACTATCGGGGAGTCGCCGGAGGTCCGGTACAGGGTCTGCTTGATCGCGAGGACGTCCGGGTCGCCCGCCGCCTGTTCCAGGAAGGCCTGTACGGAGGTCGAGAAGGAGTCGTACGGGTGGTGCAGCAGCACGTCGCGTTCGCGCAGGGCTGCGAAGATGTCGGGCGCGGAGGCGGACTCGACCTCGGCGAGGTCGCGGTGGGTGCCGGCGATGAACTTGGGGTACTTCAGCTCCGGCCGGTCCAGGGACGCGATGCCGAACAGTCCGGTGAGGTCGAGCGGGCCGGGCAGCGGGTAGAGCTCCGTCTCGGAGATGTTGAGCTCGCGTACGAGGAGGTCGAGGACGTACGGGTCGATGGACTCCTCGACCTCAAGGCGGACCGGCGGGCCGAAGCGGCGCCGCATGAGCTCCTTCTCCAGGGCCTGGAGCAGGTTCTCGGCGTCGTCCTCCTCGACCTCCAGGTCCTCGTTCCTGGTGACGCGGAACATGTGGTGCGCGAGGACCTCCATGCCCGGGAAGAGCTCCTCGAGGTGGGCCGCGATGATGTCCTCTATGGGGACGTAGCGCTGCGGGGACGCCTCCAGGAAACGGGTCAGCAGCGGCGGCACCTTGACCCGGGCGAAGTGGCGGTGACCGCTGACCGGATTGCGTACGACGACGGCGAGGTTGAGCGAGAGCCCGGAGATGTACGGGAAGGGGTGGGCCGGGTCCACGGCCAGCGGGGTCAGTACGGGGAAGACCCGCTGGCGGAAGAAGGTGAAGAGCCGTGCCTGTTCCTTCTCGGTCAGCTCCGGCCAGCGGATCAGCTGGATGCCCTCGTCGGACAGGGCGGGCGCGACGTCCTGCTGGTAGCAGGCGGCGTGGCGGGCCATGAGCTCGCGGGAGCGGGTCCAGATCAGGTCGAGGACCTCGCGGGGCTGCAGCCCGGACGCGGAGCGGGTGGCGACTCCGGTGGCGATGCGGCGTTTGAGTCCGGCGACCCGGACCATGAAGAACTCGTCCAGGTTCGAGGCGAAGATCGCGAGGAAGTTGGCCCGCTCGAGAAGGGGCGTCGTGGGGTCCTCGGCCAGTTCCAGCACGCGTTCGTTGAACGCGAGCCAACTGCGCTCGCGGTCCAGGAAACGGCCCTGCGGCAGCTCGTCGCCGTCGCCTTCGGGCTCGTAGGCGTCCGCGTCGTTGTCGAGATCGGGGTCCAGGTCGGCGGCCGTGGAGAGACCGGCGGACACGGACGAGGATCCGGCGACGGCCTGGGGCCGGTGGGCCGCGAGGGAGCCGACGGACGGCTGGAGGGGCTGGACCGGGACCTCGGAGCTGGGCTGCTGGCTCATGGACCTATTCTTCCGCGCGTTCGGCTCCTCAGGCGCGTCGGAGCCGTTAAAGATCGCGGAAGAAGCGGGCGCGGTCGGCGAACCCCGGCCTCTCCCGTTGCGGGGGATGGGCACAGCTGGCTGCATTCCGTGAGAATCGCAAGCGTGTCTGAATAGCCGGTAACGGCGACATGACGTGAAGGAAGCGGTGTGGCTGCGGGGCCGCTGTTGCTCACGGTGCGTGATGACCCGTTCGGGGTTCCGGGCTCCCCCCGGAGGCCGGAACCCCGAACGGGGGTTCTCAGCCGTGGCGGCGGCGCAGCATCCGGAAGGCGAGCGCGAGTGCCAGGGCGGCGAGGGCCAGGAGGATGCCCGTCTCGACGAGCTGGAGGGGCCAGAAATGGGAGGCGGGGTGGTGGTCCAGGAAGAACGTGACACCGCCGCGGTGGCGCATGCAGGCCGTGGGGTCGACGAATCCGTCCACCGTGTAGCAGTTCTCCCTTCCGACTTCCTTGCCGGACGACGTGAGCATGCCGGACCGCACGTACCAGGCGGCGCCCTCGGGCCTCACGTCCCCGGTGAGCCGCACGGGCTGCCACAGGTGGTGCCGCACCTTGGTCATCGTGACGAACGTCAGTCCGTACAGCAGGGCGGTGGCCGA
This sequence comes from Streptomyces sp. B1I3, assembly GCF_030816615.1. NCBI lineage: Bacteria > Bacillati > Actinomycetota > Actinomycetes > Kitasatosporales > Streptomycetaceae > Streptomyces > Streptomyces sp. B1I3. The sequence continues at coordinate 3,705,146 of NZ_JAUSYD010000001.1, read as the reverse complement.
TGCCGCGAGGAGGGTGCGCCGCAGGAGCACGGCACAGAGCGCCCCGAGCGACACCGCGAGCACGGTGTACCCGAGCAGCACGGGCCCGAGGCCCGGGTAGACGCCCTCCGCGTACCACTGGAGGTTGTAGGTGTACGGGTAGTCGGACGCGAACGCCCGGCCCCAGTGGTAGACCGCCATCAGGACGACGCATCCGGCGCTCGCGAGGACCAGGGGGAGGGCGAGGCGCGCCACGAGCCAGCGGGTGGGGGAGACCGACTGCACCCAGGCGAGTCTGAACGTCCCGCTGTCCAGTTCGCGTGCGATCAGCGGACCGGCCACGAAGACACCGACGAGTGCGGCGAGCAGCACCATGGTCGTCCCGCCCTCGGACAGGAAGGTCTCGGTCGACGTCCGGGCGTAGGTGGTCAGGTAGGTGGTGTCGCCGCACGGGGTCACATCTCCGTCCGCGCACAGTTCCTCGGAACTGCGCACGGCGATCCAGACCCGCATGGCGACCACGGCTCCGACGCCGGCGAGCAGCAGCGCGAGCGCCGCCCACAGTGCCGTGCGGTGCTGGCGTACCAGGACCCGGACGGGGCCGCGGAGCGAGGGGCGGGTGGTGGCGAGGGTCGTCATGCCGCAGTCACCTCCTCGGCGGCGCAGGCGCTCGGGGTGAGCAGCGGCGGTGCGTCCGGGGAGCGGAGGTGGGCCAGCAGCAGTTCCTCGAGGGAGGGGTTCGTGACGTCCCAGGCGGTGAGGTCCACCGGGCCTTCCTTCCGTACCAGTGCGGTGAGCTGACGTCCTGTCGAGCGGGACTCGACGACGGTGTGCGGGGCGAGGTCACGGACCTGGCCGGTGAGGACGGCGTGCGCGGCGACGATGTCCTCGCTCTCACCGCCGAGCCGGACCCGGCCGCCGTCGACGAGCAGGACGTAGTCGCAGGCGCCCTCCAGTTCGGTGAGGATGTGCGAGGACATCACGATGGTGGTGGCGTGCTCTGCGGCCTCGGCCATCAGGACGCCCATCAGCTGGTGGCGGGCGAGCGGGTCGAGGTCGGCCATCGGCTCGTCCAGCAGCATCAGTTCGGGCCGCTTGCCCAGGGCGAGGGCGAGGGCGAGCCGGGTGCGCCGGCCGCCCGAGAGGGTACGGACCTTGGCGCCCTGCGGCAGGGAGCCGGCGACCCGGTCGGCGGCGGCGCGGTCCCAGGTGGCGGGGTTGAGCTGCTCGCCGGCCCACAGGGTGTCGGCCACCGTGAGCTGTGGGTACAGGGGCTTGTCCTGGGACACGTAGGCGATGCGGGTGCGGGTCTCGGCGGGGTCCGTGGAGCCGAGGATGCGGACCGTGCCCTCGGTCGGCCGGAGCAGGCCGGCCGCGAGGGAGAGCAGCGTGGACTTCCCGGCGCCGTTGGGCCCGACGAGGGCGCATATCCGTCCGGTGGGCAGCCGGAACGAGCAGTCGCGCAGCGCCCACCCGCGCCTTCGCCCGTAGGTCATGCCGAGGCCGTTCGCCTCGATCGCGGCGCCTGTCATGCGTTCGTGTCCCCCTTGAACGTGCTGTCCAGTACGGCGGTGAAGAGCGCGTGCACGTCGTCCTTGTCGAGTCCGGCCGCGCGCGCCCGGCGGGTCCAGTCGGTCAGCTCGTCGCGCAGCGGGGCGTCGGTGGTGACGGCGGCGCTGCCGAGCGTGCGGCGGACGAAGGTGCCGAGGCCCCGGCGGGCCTCGACGAGGCCTTCGCGTTCCAGTTCGCGGTAGGCCTTGAGCACGGTGTTGGGATTGATGGCCGTGGCCTCCACGACCTCCCGGGCCGTCGGCAGCCGGTCACCCGGCTCCAGCACACCCAGGCGCAGGGCCTGCTTGGTCTGCTGCACGATCTGGAGGTAGGTGGCGATGCCGCTGCGCCGGTCGATGCGGAATTCGACCGCTGCGGACTCTGCCATGTTCACCACCCTTTCACTAATTGAGTAGTGAAAGGGTGGCGTAAAGGAGGGGCGGCGTCAAGCGACGCCGCCCCGACCAGTTCTGACGTGCCGTCAGGACTCGGTGCGGTACATCAGGTCCGTCTCGTGCGTGGTGAAGCCCATGCGCTCGTACACCGCGAGGGCGGCCGCGTTGTCGGCGTCGACGTAGAGCATCGCGGTGGGCAGGCCCTGGGCGGCCAGATGCCGCAGTCCGATCGCGGTGAGCGCCTTGCCGAGCCCGCCGCCCTGGGCGTCGGGCCGGATGCCGACCACGTAGACCTCGCCGAGGTCCTCCTCGGTGTGGACCTTCGTCCAGTGGAAGCCGATGATCTCGCCGTCGCGCTCGGCGAGGAAGAAGCCCTTCGGGTCGAACCACGGCTCGGCCTTGCGGTCGTCCAGGTCCCGCTGGGTGAGGGAGCCCTGCTCGGGGTGGTGGGCGAAAGCGGCGCTGTTGGCGGCGAGCCAGGCCGCGTCGTCCTGACCGGGCACGAAGGTGCGGACGGTGACCCCCGGGGGCAGAACCGGCTCCGCGATGTCGAGCGACCCCAACGGGCGCCGCAGCTGGCGCAGTTCGCGGAAGAGGGACAGGCCGAGCACCTGCGCGAGGTGCCGGGCGGAGGACTTGCCGCCGTGTGCCCAGACCCGCAGCCGCTTTCCGGTGACGGCGAGGAGGGCCGCCCCCAGGGCCCGCCCGTGCCCGTGCCCGCGGTGGGCCGGGTGCACGACGAGCTCGGCGGCGGGTGCTTCCACGGGGTCGGTGTCCTCCAGCTGCGCGTACCCGGCGAGCACGCCGTCGGCGGTGAGCAGGAGATGCCGCACACCCTCGCGGTGCCCGCCCCGGAGCTGGAGCCGGCCCTGCTCGGAGACGGCCTGCCTGCCGTCGGTCCCCGCCGCCTCGCCGAGCAGTGCCAGGACGGCGTCGGCCTGCTCGTGGGTGAGCGCGTCGAGGGTCTGGATCGCACGTCCGGGGGCGGGGAGGGGTACGTCTGTCGTCATGGGTACGAGCGTACGGGGAGCGGACCGGCCGGCGGGCGCGGCGACGGTGCAACGGTTTCGCGGGCGGTGACGTTTCTGCTCGCATATGTGGGCCCTCCGGGTGATCGACCCCTTTCTGATCGGGCGGCAACCAGTTCGTAACCACAAACATCTGTCGCGCTACGCGCGTTGACCCTAGGCTGCCGCACGCAGGATCCAGCCACTTACAAGGGGACCGATGTCAGCGACTCCGCAGAAGAACCGTGTGTCCCGGCGGGTGCTTGCCGCCGCGGCCGGGCTGGCCACCGTGGGCGCGCTCGTCGCCGCCCTGCCGGCCGGTGCCCAGGACCGCGGACACGGCAACGGCCACGGACACGGCCGGCCGGCCCGTACCGTCGACGTCCAGCTGCTCTCCTTCAACGACCTTCACGGCAATCTGGAGCCGCCGGCCGGTTCCGCCGGGACGGTCGGTGAGACGCAGGCCGACGGCACGGTGAAGTCCGTCCCGGCCGGTGGCGTCGAGTACCTCGCGACCTCGCTGCGCACCGCGCGCAAGGGCCACCCGTACTCCGTCACCGCGGCCGGCGGCGACATGGTGGGCGCGAGCCCGCTGCTGTCGGGACTCTTCCACGACGAGCCCACGATCGAGGCGCTCAACGGGCTCGACCTCGACGTGACGGCCGTGGGCAACCACGAGTTCGACGAGGGGGCCACGGAGCTCGCCCGTCTGCAGAACGGCGGCTGCCACCCGGTCGAGGGCTGCTACGAGAAGGGCAAGGAGTTCGAGGGCGCGGACTTCCCCTACCTCGCGGCCAACGTGACGGACGAGAAGACCGGCAAGCCGATCCTCAAGCCGTACACGGTCTGGAAGAAGAACGGCGTCAGGATCGGCTTCATCGGAGTGACCCTGGAGGGCACGCCGAACATCGTCACGGCCAACGGTGTCAAGGGCCTGAAGTTCCACGACGAGATCGAGACGGTCAACAAGTACGCCAAGGAGCTGGACCGCCAGGGCGTCAAGTCCATCGTCGCGCTGATCCACGAGGGCGGGGCGCCGGCCTCCTCCTCGTACAACTACGACTGCGACAGCCCCGGCGCCGGTGACGGCATCTCCGGGCCGATCGTGGACATCGCCGAGGGCATCACCCCGAAGGTCGACGCCCTGGTCACCGGCCACACCCACCAGGCGTACGTCTGCACGGTCCCGGACCCGTCCGGGAAGCCGCGCATGGTCACCTCGGCCTCGTCGTTCGGCAAGCTCTACACGGACACGACCCTCACCTACGACCGGCGCACCAAGGACATCGTGCGTACGTCGGTGCGGTCGGCGAACCACATCGTCAGCCGGGACCAGGCCAAGGCCACCGACATGACCGCGCTGATCGCCCGCTGGAACACGCTCGCCGCGCCCGTCGCGGGCCGTCCGCAGGGCTTCATCTCCGCCGACATCAACGGCCGCGGTTCCACGGCCCCGGAGAAGCCCCTCGGCAACCTGATCGCCGATGCCCAGCTGGAGGGTCTGGCCCCGGCCGACAAGGGCGGCGCGGTCGTCGCGTTCATGAACCCGGGCGGCATCCGTTCGGACCTGGTGTACGCGGCGTCCGGCAGCGAGGGCGACGGAGTGGTGACCTACGGCGAGGCGTTCACGGTCCAGCCGTTCACCAACATGATGAACGTCGTCGACCTGACCGGTGCCCAGCTGGTCGCCGCGCTGCAGCAGCAGGTCAGCGGCTCGAACCAGGCGTCCCCGAAGATCCTGCAGATCTCGAAGGGCCTCACCTACACCCTGGACATGACGAAGTCGGGCGCCGACCGGGTGGTCACGGACTCCATCCTGCTGAACGGTGCGGCGATCGACCCGGCGAAGACGTACCGCGTCGCGATGAACGAGTTCCTCGCGGGCGGCGGCGACGGCTTCGCCGCCCTGGGCCAGGGCACGAACAAGCTGGTCGGCCCGTCCGACCTGGACCTGTTCAACGCCTATCTGGCACAGCACTCCACGGCCTCCGCGCCGCTGGCACCGCCGGCCACGGGCCGGATCACGATCGTGCAGTGACGTCCCCACGCGGGGAACCGGTGGGGGCGGCGGGCCGGAGGGCCCGCCGCCCCCACCACTGCTTCCGGCCGCCGGGGCGCGGCCCTCTGTCCAGGATGACGTGTACCGGCCACACTCGGAGGGCTGATCCCCCCACAGCCGCCGGAGGCACCCCCGCATGAGCCCGTACACCGGAACGCGTCGTCACTTCCTCGCCGGCGCCTTCGCCGTCTCCGCCACCGCCCTCGCCGGCGCCGGCCACGCCGTCGCCGCCCCGCGTACGGCCCGCCGCACGCCGCAGGACTGGATGGGCGCGATCCCCGGCACGACCGGGCTGCACCGCCTGACGATCCCGGGCTCGCACAACTCCGGTGCCCGATTCGGCGGCCCCTGGACCGAGTGCCAGAACACCACGATCGCGGAGCAGCTGAACAGCGGCATCCGCTTCCTCGACGTGCGGTGCCGGATCACCGGCGACTCCTTCGCGATCCATCACGGGGCCTCGTTCCAGAACCTGATGTTCGGCGACGTCCTGATCGCCTGCCGGGACTTCCTGGCGGCCCGGCCGAGCGAGACGGTGCTGATGCGGGTCAAGCAGGAGTACTCCGAGGAGAGCGACTCCGCCTTCCGCCGGATCTTCGACCTCTACCTCGACACCAAGGGCTGGCGGTCCCTCTTCCACCTCGAACCCACACTGCCCGGCTTGGGCGGAGCCCGCGGCAAGGTCGTGCTGCTCGCCGACAACGGGGGCCTGCCAGGGGTCCGGTACGCCGACCCCCAGGTGTTCGACATCCAGGACGACTACATGGCCGAGCCGTTCGCCAAGTACCCAAAGATAGAAGCGCAGTTCCGCAGGGCGGCCGAGCAACCGGGCAAGCTGTTCATGAACTACGTGTCCACTGCCGCGCTGATGCCGCCCCGGTGGAATGCCGACCGGCTCAACCCCCAGGTCCACTCCTTCCTGGACGGGGCCTGGGCGGCGGGCCGGACAGGGCTCGGCATCGTCCCCCTGGACTATCCGGCCACGCGCTCCGGGCTGGTCGAGTCACTGATCCGGCACAATCCGGCGGTGTGAGGGGGAAGGACGCCCTTCACAGCTCCGGGGGCGGCTGGGGTGCTCCCGGGAGGCGGATGGACGCCACCGTTCCCTCGCCCTGCTCCACCGGCCGCAGCGTGACCTCACCGCCCGCCTGCTGGATCGTGCGGGCCACGATGGACAGGCCGAGGCCGGAACCGGGGAGCTGGCGGGCCGATGGGGAGCGCCAGAAGCGTTCGAAAACGTGCGGGAGTTCCTCGGCCGGGATGCCGGGGCCGTGGTCGCGCACGGTCAGCTCGCCCCGGTGCAGCACGACGTCGACCGTCCCGCCGGGCGGGCTGAACTTCACCGCGTTGTCCAGGACGTTGACGACCGCCCGCTCCAGCGCCGCCGGTTCGGCCCGGACGTACCAGGGGGCCAGGTCGGCGGTGACGGTCAGCTCGGGGCCGCGCAGCCGGGCCCGTCGCAGGGCGGTACGGGTGACGTCGTGCAGGGCGACCACCTGCAGGGGACCGGGCTGGGCGGCATCGGGGCGGGAGAGCTCCTGGAGATCGCCGATGAGGGCGGCGAGCTCGGTCATCTGGGCCTTGACGGAGGCCATCAGCGCCTTGCGGTCGTCGGGTGGGATGGCCCGGCCCGTGTCGTCGCTGCGGGCGAGCAGCTCGATGTTCGTACGGAGCGAGGTGAGCGGCGTGCGCAGCTCGTGGCCGGCGTCCGCGATGAGCTGCGACTGGCGGTCGCGTGAGGTGGCCAGGGAGCTGGTCATGGAGTTGAAGGAGCGGGAGAGCCGGGCGATCTCGTCGTCGCCCTCGGCCGGGATCCGGATCGTCAGGTCCTCGGTGCGGGCGACGTGCTCGACGGTGAGGGCGAGTTCGTCGACCGGCTGCAGGCCGGTGCGGGCGACCCACAACCCGGCGGCACCCGCGCCGAGGACGCCGATGCCGGAGACGAGGAACAGCACCCAGGCGAGTGTGGAGAGCGGGGCGGTGACCTCGCTCTCCGGCCGGGCGACGGACACGGCGTAGATCTCACCGGAGGGACGCAGTTCCAGGCCGTAGGTGAAGACCCGCATCTTCTCGCCGTCCGTGTCGGTGGCGGAGTGCAGGGCGTCGCGGCGGTCCCCGGCGGCCACGGCCAGGTCGGCGTCCGTCGGGCCGATGGGGGTGGAGCCGGGTGCCTCGCAGACCTTGCCGGAGGCGTCGATGATCTGGAGGGCGTACGAACCGGGGGACCGCACCGGTTCGCGGCCGGTCCCCCGGCAGTTGGCGAGCAGGTTCTCCACCAGGGACCTGTCGGCCTGGGGGGAGTTGCGCAGGGAGCTGTCCAGCCGGCCGTCCAGCTGCTCGCGCGTCACGAACCAGCAGGCCGCAGCGACCGCAGCGACCGCGACGGCCACGGCCATGGCGACCAGCAGCGCCAGCCGTGAGCGCAGCGGCAGGGCGCGGAGCCGGCGGGGCAGTCCGCTCACCCCTCACCGCCGCCGGAACGCAGCGCGTACCCGACGCCCCGCACCGTGTGGACGAGGCGCGGCTCGCCGCCGGCTTCCGTCTTGCGGCGCAGGTACATCACGTACACGTCCAGGGAGTTGGAGCTGGGTTCGAAGTCGAAGCCCCAGACGGCCTTGAGGATCTGTTCGCGGGTCAGGACCTGCCGGGGGTGGGCCAGGAACATCTCCAGCAGCGTGTATTCGGTGCGGGTCAGTTCGACCCGGCGGGTGCCGCGGGTGACCTCGCGGGTGTTCAGGTCCATGCGGAGGTCGGCGAAGGAGAGCACGTCGTCGTCGGGGGCGCCGCCGCCCGCCGTGACCGTGTACGAGCTGCGGCGGAGCAGGGCCCGGATGCGGGCGAAGAGCTCGTCCAGCTCGAAGGGCTTGACGAGGTAGTCGTCGGCGCCGGCGTCCAGGCCGGTGACCCGGTCGCCGACCGTGTCGCGGGCGGTGAGCATCAGGATGGGCGTGGTGGAGCCGGTGGACCGGATGCGCCGGGCGGCGGTGAGGCCGTCCATGCGGGGCATCTGGATGTCCAGGACGATGAGGTCGGGGGCGTACGACTCGGCCTTGGTGAGGGCGTCGTAGCCGTCCACGGCTACCTGGGTGCCGTATCCCTCGAAGGCGAGGCTGCGCTGCAGGGCCTCGCGCACGGCGGGCTCGTCGTCGACGATCAGGACGCGCTGGGGATCGTCTTCGGCGGGGCTCATCGCTACGTCGTCCTCTTCCGTCTCGTGCCCGGTCCTGTGTCCGGTCCGGGCATGGGGCTGCGGGGGTGTCCGGGGTCTCAGCCTCGCACGGCCGCCGCGCGGCGTCGCGCGGCACGGCGCCGGCGGCCGGCGCCGGTGCGGACCTCGGCCGGGCGGGGAACGACCGGGGCCTGAGCCGAGGCGGCCGGTTCGGCGGCCAGGCCGAGGGGAAGGGCCAGGCCGGACGGGCCGGCGTCGGTGCTGCTGGTCATCGGTGCCTCCTCGTCAGGAGCCGTCGCCGGCGCGCAGGGCGTCCAGGTCGGCCTTGACGGTGTCGACCGGGATGGCGAAGCCGAGGCCCACGCTGCCTGCCGCCGAGCTTCCGGAGGTGCTGGCCGAACTGGGCGAGTACATCGCGGAGTTGATGCCGATGATCTGTCCCTTCATGTTGATGAGCGCGCCACCGGAGTTGCCCGGATTGAGCGAGGCGTCGGTCTGGATGGCCTTGTACGTGGTCTTGGACGTACCGGTGTCGCCGTTGAACTGCTGCCCGCCGAACTCGAACGGCCAGTTCCCGCCGCCCTGCTGCTGTTGCTGCTGCTGTTCCTGCTCGTCGTCCTTGGCGACCGTGACGTCGCGGTCCAGCGCGGAGACGATGCCACTGGTGACCGTGCCGGTGAGGCCTTCGGGGGAGCCGATCGCCACGACCTCGTCGCCGACCTTGACCGATGAGGAGTCGCCGAGCGTGGCCGTCTTGAGCCCGCTCGCGCCCTGGAGCTTGATGAGAGCCAGGTCCTTGTCGGCGTCCGTGCCGACGACGTCGGCGGTGTACGACTTGCCGGTGCTGAGGGCCACCTTGATCTGGGAGGCGCCGGAGATGACGTGGTTGTTGGTGACGATCTCGCCGTCCGACGTGATGACGACACCGGAACCGGTGGCGTCGCCGGCCGAGGAGCTCGCGCTGATCTCGACGATCGCCGGTGACACGGCCGCCGCGACACCGGACACCGTGCCCGCGCTGCTCTGCGAGACGGTGGTGCCGTTGACGACACCGGTGGAGACGGTGCTGTTCGAGCCAGCTCCGGCGAGCTCGCCGATGAGGGTGGCGGTGCCGCCGCCCACCGCCGCCGCGGCGATCGCCACGGCTGCCAGCAGGGCCAGGGGCCGCTTGACCCGGCGTTCGGGAGCCGGGGCGCCCGCCGGTGCGGTCCCTACGGGTTCCGGGGCGGGCCAGGCGTGGACGCCGGGCGCTGCGTGCTGCGGGCCGGGGTCGTACGCGGGCGGCGGCGGGTAGGCCGCCTCGCCGTTGCCGTACGAGGGGTACATCGGGTACTCGCCGCTCGGGCGGTGGCTGTCGGTCATGTCTACGAGAGTGGCCAGCGAACATGAGAGCAGCCTGAGTGCGTCCTGAGAAGCCCGGCAGAACCGCGTATGCCCGATATAAGGAAGCGTGCCGTGCCGGTGCCACGAATGCGTGTGGGCCGGCGTACGGAAGCATGCTCGCCGGCGTAGTTAAGCGCACTCGCCGGGGTACGGAAGCTGCCGTGCCGCTACCGGGCGGCAGCCGTCGGCTCCCCGCAGCCGCAGGACCGCCGCACCACCAGCGCGGAGGGGAACTGCTTCAGGCGCTCGCGCCGCGACCCCGAGACCCGCAGCGAGTCGTCCAGGACCAGGTCGACGGCCGCCCGGGCCATCGCCGGGCGGTCCGAGAAGACCGTCGTCAGCGGCGGATCGGTCAGACCCGCCTCCTTCACGTCGTCGAAGCCCGCGACCGCGAGCTCCCCGGGCACGTCGATACGCAGTTCGCGTGCCGCCCGCAGTACCCCGATGGCCTGGTCGTCGGTCGAGCAGAAGATCGCCGGGGGCCTGTCGGGCCCGGCCAGCAGCCCGAGAGCCACCTGGTAGGCGTCGTAGCGGTTGTACGGGGCGTGGAAGAGCCGCCCCTCCGTCGCCAGCCCCGCCTCCTGCATCGCGCGGCGCCAGCCCTCGATGTGGTCGGCGACCGGGTCACCGACCACGGGGGTCGACTCCATGCCGCCGAGGCAGGCCACGTAGGCGTTGCCGTGCTCGAGCAGGTGGCGGGTGGCGAGTTGGGCGCCGCCGATGTCGTCCGTGACGACGGCGACGTCGTCGATCGCCTCGGGGCGCTCGTGCAGCAGGACGACACGGGCGTCCCAGGCCTCTATCTCGGCCGCCGCCCGTTCGCTGGGGCCCTGGCTGACCAGGATCAGACCGGAGACACGCATGCCGAGAAAGGCCCGCAGATAGTGGACCTCGCGCTCGTCGCGGTAATCGGAATTACCGACCAGCACCATTTTCCCGCGCTCGGCCGCGGCCTGTTCGACCGCGTGCGCCATCTCCGCGAAGAACGGCTGCCGGGCGTCCGGCACGATCATTCCTATGAGATCGGTGCGTCGTGACGCCATTGCCTGGGCGACCCGGTCGGGCCGGTAGCCCAGCTCCTTGATGGCGGCGAGTACCCGCTCGCGCGTGGCCGGGGCAACCGGCCTCGGTCCGTTGTTGATGACGTAGCTGACGACCGCTGTCGAGGTCCCCGCCAGTCTCGCCACATCGTCCCGCGTCACCTTGGCCACGCGCGGCAGTCTACGCGGATCGACCTACCGCTTGGCAGGCCGGACCGGGGCTTCTTCCGTGGCCTCGGCCTCCGGGGACTGCTCCGAACGGGTGTGGACTTCCCCGGCCGTCCTGGGCGCCGCCTTGGCCTTGGTCTCGTCGGTCGTGCGCTCCGCCTTCTCGGGGGTGACGAAGCGGTAGCCGACGTTGCGGACGGTGCCGATCAGCGACTCGTGCTCGGGGCCGAGCTTGGCGCGCAGCCGCCGTACGTGGACGTCGACCGTGCGGGTGCCGCCGAAGTAGTCGTACCCCCACACCTCCTGCAGCAGCTGGGCGCGGGTGAAGACCCGGCCGGGGTGCTGCGCGAGGTATTTCAGCAGTTCGAACTCCTTGAAGGTGAGGTCGAGGACCCGGCCCTTCAGCTTGGCGCTGTACGTCGCCTCGTCGACCGACAGGTCGCCGTTGCGGATCTCCATCGGGGAGTCGTCGGCGGTGATCTGCTGGCGGCCGGTGGCCAGCCGCAGACGGGCCTCGACCTCGGCGGGGCCCGCCGTGTCCAGAAGGACGTCGTCGATGCCCCAGTCGGCGGTGACGGCCGCCAGGCCGCCCTCCGTGACCACGAGGATCAGCGGACAGCCCGGTCCGGTGGACCGCAGCAGCTGGCAGAGCGACCGCACCTGGGGAAGGTCACGTCGGCCGTCGACGAGAATGACGTCGGCACCGGGGGTGTCGACGAGCGCGGGGCCCTCGGCGGGGGCGACCCGCACGCTGTGCAGCAGAAGGCCGAGGGCGGGGAGCACCTCCGTCGACGGTTGAAGGGCATTTGTCAGAAGCAGCAGTGAACTCATCGCCGCCCACCTGCCTGGGTCGTCGGTCGATCGTGCACGGTTCGCTCGCCCATTACGTCGGTCCTCCTCGTTCCCTGCGAGAGGGGCACTCCCGGGTCGGACCCGGGGGAGTATGCGGCACTACTTCGTACTCCCGTACGGCCGTTCACCTTGCGGCGACCGTCATACGGTTCTTACGGTGCGGCCCCCTGTCCAAGGGTCCGCTGAGGTTGTCGAAACGTCGCCGTAACAACACCCGGAAAGCACAAAAGGACCCGGGGGCTGCATTGCCCGGATCCTCTTCGCAGCAGAATAGCCCACATGAGTTCTGTGTCCGAGGGTCGTTTCCTGAGTTCTTCTGTTCCCTCGATCACGCCGATCCCCCGCCGCACCACATTGCTGACCGGTGACGGGGTCCGGATCGAGGCGGTGTACACCCCGTGTACGGCGGGTTCCGCACCCGGGGACGGCGGTGTCGCCGACCGGACGGCCGTGGTCGTCGCACACGGTTTCACCGGCTCCGTCGACCGGCCGGCCGTGCAGCGGGCCGCTTCGGTGTTCGCCCAGCGTGCGGCCGTGATCACGTTCTCCTTCAGGGGTCACGGGAGGTCCGGCGGACGGTCGACGGTGGGCGACCGGGAGGTGCTGGATCTGGCCGCCGCGGTCACCTGGGCGCGGTCGCTGGGGCACCGGCGTGTCGTTACGGTCGGCTTCTCGATGGGCGGCTCCGTGGTGTTGCGGCACGCCGCGCTGTATACGGAGCGAGAGGTGCGGGAGACCGCCGTAAAGGATTCCGCCGCTCCTGGGGCCGAACGGGTGGGCGGGCGCACAGCGGCGCACAAGAGGCGCGCAGGGGCGCATACGGACGCGGTGGTCGCGGTGAGCGCCCCCGCCCGCTGGTACTACCGGGGCACGGCGCCGATGCGGCGCCTGCACTGGGTGGTCACCCGCCCCGCGGGCCGGCTCGTCGGCTGGTACGGCTTCCGCACCAGGATCCACCGGGAGGACTGGGACCCCGTCCCGCTCTCCCCGGTCGAGGCGGCCCCCCTGATCGACGCCCCGCTGCTGATCGTGCACGGCGACCGGGACCCGTACTTCCCCCTGGACCATCCGCGGATGCTGGCGGCCGCCGCCGGGGGCGGCGCGGAGCTCTGGATCGAACGGGGAATGGGCCACGCCGAGAACGCGGCGGACGACGCCCTGCTCACGCGCATCGCCGACTGGACGGCTCCGGCGTGATTCATCATGGACAGCTGACGCACGACGAAAGGGGTGCCGCCATGGCAGCGGGGACGATCCGCTACTGGGCCGCGGCTAAGGCCGCCGCAGGGACCGCCGAGGAGCCGTACACGGCCCGGACGCTGGCCGAGGCACTCGACGGGGTGCGCGAACGGCACCCCGGTGAGCTGACGCGCGTCCTGCTCCGATGCTCGTTCCTCGTCGACGGGAACCCCGTGGGGACCCGCGGGCATGAGACCGTACGGCTTGCCGAGGGCGGCACGGTCGAGGTGCTCCCGCCGTTCGCAGGAGGGTGAACCGCAGACCATGAGCGACAGCGATCAGCAGTATCCGTACCCGTACGACCCGCGGTACGGGCATGAGGGCCAGTCCCACCCGCAGCAGGGGCAGCCCTACGGTCAGCAGGGCCAGTCCCACCCGCAGCAGGGGCAGCCCTACGGTCAGCAGGGCCAGCCCCACCCGCAGCAGGGACAGCAGTACGGCCAGCCCCACCCGCAGCAGGGCCAGCAGTACCCGCAGCACAGCCAGCCCTACGGCCAGCAGGGGCAGCCGTACCCGCAGCAGGGGCAGCCCTTCGGGGCCGGTGACCGGCCTTCTCCCTCCTACGACGCCCATGCCGCGCCGTACGCGGGCACGCCGGACCCGGTCGCCTGGCCGGAGGGGCAGGCGACGCAGCAGCCCGCCGCGCACGCCCCGCAGGGCCACGCCCAGGGAGCCCCCGATCCCGGCGCGACCCAGACGTGGCAGGGCCAGACCTGGGACACCCGTTACCAGCCGGCGATCCAGCCGCAGCAGGCCGCCTACCGGCCGGTGGACGAGCCGCAGCAGCAGGGCCGGCCCGACCAGCAGGCCGTGTACCGCCCGGCGCCGCAGCCCGATCCCGTGCAGGGCGGCGCCCCGGCCACGTACCCCTTGCCGCCCGAGGCTCCGGGCACTCCGGGCACTCCGGACGCCCCGGCGGCTCAGGCCGGGCAGGGGGCGCAGGCGGCGCGGGCCGGCGCTGCGGACGACTCCGGGTACAGCGCCCCGACCACCCTGGGCAACAGCCGGATCACCGACGCCCAGCGGGCCCGCGCCGAAGGGCGTTCGCCGATCATCGCGCCCGGGATGCAGCCGGCCGCCGTCACCGCGGGTCTCGGCCTGCTCCTCGCGCTCGGTTCCGCGATCGGACCGTACGCCCTGCTCGTGCCGCTGGTCCTGCTCCAGGCCGTGACGGCCGCCGGCTGGTTCCGGCTCAACGGCATGTGGCCGGCCAGGCAGGGCATCGCGCTCGCGTTCGCGGGCGGGTTCGTCGCCGATGCCGTCCTGCTCGTGGCGGGCCGTGACAACGCCCCGGCGGCGATCCTCGGCACGCTCGGCGTCTGGGTCCTGCTGACCCTCGTGCTCCAGCTGCGCAGCCACGCCGGGGCCGACGAGCGGATGTACGGCCTGACGGCCACCGTCGCCTCGGCCGCGCTCGCCGTGCTGGCCGCCGGGCATCTGGCCGCGGTGCCGGACGCGGTGACGGTCGGGGGGATCGCGGTCGCCGTGGCCGTGCTCGTCCGGGCCCTGCCGCTGCCGGGCCCCGTCTCGGTCGTGGTGGCGCTGCTCGCCTCGGCAGGGGCCGGTGCTCTAGCCGGCGGGTTCACGGACTTCGGCGCGCAGGCCGCGTTCCTCGGTTTCGCGGCCGGCGGCTGCGCACTGATCGGGCTGCGGGTGGCGAGCTACGACTACCCGTCCCGCTTCGTGCACATGACGGCCGGTGTGGCGCTGCCACTCACCGCCGCGGCTCCCGCGGTCTATCTGATCGGCCGCGCCCTCGCCTGACCACCCGCGTTCCCCGGCCGGTTCCGAGTCCCCTCCCCGCGATCGCGTGCGGAGGGAACGGAACCGGCCGGGCCTGTTCCACGTCGATCACTCCGGGCGCGCCGTACAGCGGCAGTAGGCTCACGGGCACCAAGGGCCCGGCCGTGGGAGTGGGGGAGCAACGGGTATGCGCGCACTGCGAATACTGCTGATCGTCGCTGTGGTGCTGGGCGGCGTCTTCGTCGCCGTCGATCGTGCCGCCGTGTACTTCGCGGAGTCGGAGGCGGAGGGCAGAGTCGGTTTCAGCGGCGCCGAGGCCGGTTCCACGGACGTCTCGATCAAGGGCTTTCCCTTTCTGACCCAGGTCGCCGGCCGTGAGCTGGACCGGGTCGACGTCAAGGTCACGGACATCCGGGCCAGCGCCGCAGGCCGGTCGATACGGATCAGCGAGATCCGCGCCCAGCTGCGTGAGGTGACGCTGGGGGCGGGCTACACCAGCGCGACGGCCTCCCGGGCCACCGGGACGGCCGTCGTCTCGTACGCGGACCTCACCGCGGCCGCCGACGACGGGGTCACCGTGGCCTACGGCGGCAACGGGAAGGTCAAGGTCACCGGCACGGTCCAGATCCCGCTGCTGGACCGCCCGGTCTCGCGCAGCGTGCTCTCCACCGTCACGCTGGTCGACGGCGCCACCGTCAAGGTGCACGCGGACGAGGTCCCCGGCGAGGGCATCCCGGGCCTGGAGGGCCTCGTCCGGCAGAAGACCGACTTCGAGCGGGAGATCGGCGGGCTGCCCGACGGCCTGGAGCTGGAGAAGATAGACGTGACACCGGGCGGTCTCGAGATCTCGATGACGGGATCGGACGTCGAACTCGCCGGGTGATGACGGGATCGGGCGTCGAACGCGCCGGGTGATGACGGGGCCGGGCGTCGAACGCGCCGGGTGATGACGGGATCGGGCGTCGAACGCGCCGGGTGATGACGGGATCGGGCGTCGAACCCGCCGGGTGACGGCGCAGCCGGCGCACGCGTGGACGCCCCGTGGGGGCGGGGTGGGAGGCCGCGGGGAAGGACCGGGCGGCGGATCCAGATAATGAGACGCCCTCGTCCGACCCGCAGATGACGGTCCGGCCCGCAGGTCGCGGGCCCGGTCCGCAGGCGACTTCCGAGGCCGCTCGTCTCGCATCGCGGACGATCGTGTCTCACGATACGACACGGCGGTGACATCTCCGCCCGTACCTCCCTACGATCGGACGCATGAAGCGACAGGCGGACCTCACGAAGCGGCGGGCAGTAGACCTGTGCCGCGTCGCCGCCATGCTCTGTCGCACCTTCTGAGCGGGACCCTTTCCCGTTTTCCCCCGGCTCTTCGACGCTGTCAGGGCCGACCCCCGTGCCTTCCGTACGCGTCCCGCTCGACGCACCTGCGCGTACACCTCGCACTCGCACACCGCACCACCCCGCCGCAGACTGCCCCGGAGGAGAAACACATGAGCCGCGCAGACGTTCTGGTCGACGCCGACTGGGTCGAGGCCCACATCGACGACCCGCAGGTCGCCATCGTCGAGGTCGACGAGGACACCTCGGCGTACGAGAAGAACCACATCAAGAACGCGATCCGGATCGACTGGACGAAGGACCTCCAGGACCCGGTCCGCCGTGACTTCGTCGACCAGGCCGGTTTCGAGAAGCTGCTCAGCGAGAAGGGCATCGGCAACGACACCCTCGTCGTCCTCTACGGCGGCAACAACAACTGGTTCGCCTCGTACGCGTACTGGTACTTCAAGCTGTACGGCCACGAGAACGTCAAGCTCCTCGACGGCGGTCGCAAGAAGTGGGAGCTCGACTCCCGGGACCTGACCGATACCGTCCCGACGCGTCCGGCCACCCAGTACAAGGCCAAGCCCCAGGACGAGTCGATCCGCGCCTACCGCGACGACGTCGTCAAGGCCATCGGCAGCCAGAACCTCGTCGACGTGCGTTCGCCCGACGAGTTCAGCGGCAAGCTCCTCGCGCCGGCCCACCTCCCGCAGGAGCAGTCGCAGCGCCCCGGCCACGTGCCGAGCGCCCGCAACATCCCGTGGTCGAAGAACGCCAACGACGACGGCACCTTCAAGTCGGACGACGAGCTGAAGGCCCTCTACGAGGCCGAGCAGGTCGACCTGTCCAAGGACACCATCGCGTACTGCCGCATCGGTGAGCGCTCCGCGCTCACGTGGTTCGTCCTGCACGAGCTGCTCGGCCAGGAGAACGTCAAGAACTACGACGGTTCGTGGACCGAGTACGGCTCCCTGGTGGGCGTGCCGATCGAGCTCGGCGCCAACAAGTAGTCCGCAGGAACCGCACCGCAGTACCCGTACCGCAGGACACCGACCAGAAGGACAGAACACCATGTGTGGAGCACAGGCCGGCGGCCCGGACGCTTCGACGATCAAGCCCGGCGAGACGACGATCCAGGGCAGCGTGACCCGTGACGGCGAGCCCGTCACCGGCTACGTCCGTCTGCTGGACTCGACCGGCGAGTTCACCGCCGAGGTCCCGACCTCGGCGACCGGACAGTTCCGCTTCTACGCGGCCGAGGGCACCTGGACGCTCCGCGCCCTCGTCCCCGGTGGCACCGCCGACCGTACGGTCGTGGCGCAGACGGGCGGCCTCGCCGAGGTGGCCATCGCCGTGTAGTCGGGCACGCATACGGCCGGAGGGCCGCACCCCAGGGGGTTGGACGCCACCTGATCAGGGGTGCGGCCCTTCGCGCCGTCCGCGTTCGGTTCTACCCTGGAAGCATGTACGCCCGGCGCCGACGTGCCTACTTCCTCATGATGGGCGGATGCCTCGCCCTCTTCGTCTCCGCCTGGGCGTTCGTGCGCCTCTGGTCGATCCCCGCCGCCGTGGCGATGTGTGTGGTCGCCATGATCATTCCGCCCGTCGCGGCGGTGGTGGCCAATCGGCGGGGGCCGGAGGACCGCTGGTGGGACGAGGCCCCTCCGGACCCTCCGCCGGGCCCGGCCACCCCGCCGCCCCCGCACGTCCCGCCTCGTCTGAGCCCTCCGCCCCGTCCCGGTCCTCCGCCCCGTCCGGGCAGGGCGTCGCCCACCGGCGACCCGGAGTCGGACGCGTGGTGGGACGAGCTCGACGGCAGGAAGCGCCGCCCCTGAGCCTGAGGGGCGCGAAGCGTCCCGGGCAGGTCGGGTGCAGGCCGGTATCAGTAGACGAGGGCCTGGGTGTCGTCGGCCATGCTCTCCTGCACGAACACCTGGGCGCCCGCGATCCGTACGCCCTTCAGGACGTCCTTCTCCGTGATGTCGCGCCGTGCCGCGCACTGGGTGCAGAGCGTGATCCGGCCGCCCGCCTGGATGGACTCGATCAGATCGGGCAGCGGCGCGGCGTGCGGCAGTTCGAATTCGGCGGCCCGTCCGGGCAGCGCGAACCAGGCCGATTCGCCGGTCAGCCAGAGCGAGACCTCGACCCCACTGGCGACGGCCACGGCCGCCACGGTGAAGGCCTGCGAGCAGCGCTCGGCGGAATCGGCGCCGGCGGTCACCTTGATCACTAGCTTCTTGGACATGTGCCGAACTGTAATCGCCGCCGGACGACCTCCCCGGTGCCCGTGAGCCGGTTGTGTGCGCGAACTCGCGCAAGGGCACGGCCGGCTCGGCGGTCGTCCCGTTCCACCGGACCGTCGTCCTGCGCAACCAGCTGCTGGGCCGAACGGACCGCGCCCGGGGAAACCCCGGACCGTCGCGCCGGGCCCCCACCCATTAGGCTGGGGGCCCGGCCGCGTACTGCCGTCACGTCGTTCGTATCGAGGAGCTCCCGTGCTTGAGGCTTTCTTCTCCGCCCTGCTGGTCCTGGTCTGCGTCGGCGTGCTCGCCTTCGCCGCCGTGACCGTGAAGAAGCTGTACCAGGGCCAGCGCTGACCCTCGCCGAACACCTCCTGTAGACCCCTCACAGATCGTCTGAGCCGCTCATGATCGAGATTCCGTCCGACCTCCACCCGGACCTCGTGCCGCTGGCCTTCCTCCTGGGCAACTGGGCGGGCGCGGGCGTCTCCGACTTCCCCGGCGCCGAGAAGTGCAACTTCGGCCAGGAGGTCACCTTCAGCCACGACGGCCGGGACTTCCTCGAGTACGTCTCGCACTCCTGGGTGCTGGACGCCGACGGCAACCAGGTCAAGCCGCTGGAGTCCGAGTCCGGGTACTGGCGCATCGACAAGGACCGCAAGGTCGAGATCGTCATGGTCCGCGACCAGGGCGTCGTCGAGGTCTGGTACGGCGAGCTGGCGAAGCAGAAGCCGCAGATCGACGTGGTCACCGACGCGGTGGCGCGCACCGCGGCCTCCGGCCCGTACAGCGGCGGCAAGCGGCTCTACGGCTACGTGAACAGCGATCTGATGTGGGTCGGCGAGAAGGCCACGCCCGACGTCGAGCTGCGGCCGTACATGTCGGCACACCTGAAGAAGGTCGTCACCCCGGAAGAGGTCGCCGCGATGGCGAAGAGCCTCGGTGACATGCCTGACGACGGGATCGCGTTCTTCAAGTAGGGGCTCCTGCGGTGGCGCCCCGGCCGGGGCGCGCCCCGCCCTACACTGGGCCTGTGGTGAGCACCGACTGGAAGACCGATCTTCGGCAGCGTGGCTACCGGCTGACGCCTCAGCGCCAGCTCGTCCTGGAGGCCGTCGACACACTGGAGCACGCGACCCCCGACGACATCCTCTGCGAGGTGCGCAGGACCGCGTCCGGAGTCAACATCTCCACCGTCTACCGGACCCTGGAGCTCTTGGAGGAGCTCGGGCTCGTCAGCCATGCCCACCTGGGGCACGGCGCGCCGACGTACCACCTGGCAGACCGCCACCACCACATCCACCTGGTCTGCCGTGACTGCACGGACGTCATCGAGGCGGATGTCGACGTGGTCGCCGACTTCACCGCGAAGCTCCGCGACACGTTCGGCTTCGAGACCGACATGAAGCACTTCGCGATCTTCGGGCGCTGCGCCGACTGCACGGCGAAGGCTGCCGGGCCGGAGGCCGCCGGGTCGCCCGGTGACGGGCGGTAGAGCCGATCGGACCCGCCGTGGAGCGAGTCGTACGCTTGGTCGCATGAAGAGCCCCTTGCTGTCCCTGCCCGGCGCCGTCCCCGCCGAAGGGCGCGACGAAGGCGTCGCCGCGCACTACGGCGACCTGTTCCGCGAGCAACGCGCACTGGCCGACGGCAACGGCCTGGTCGACCTCTCGCACCGCGGTGTCGTCACGGTCACCGGCGACGACCGCCTGACCTGGCTGCACCTGCTGCTCACCCAGCACGTCAGCGACCTCGCCCCGAACCGGGCGACCGAGGCGCTGATCCTCTCCGCCAACGGTCACATCGAGCACGCCCTCTACCTCGTGGACGACGGAACGACCGTGTGGATGCACGTCGAGCCGGAGACCCAGGGCGAGCTGATCGCGTACCTGGAGTCGATGAAGTTCTTCTACCGGGTGGAAGTCGCCGACCGCACCGAGGACTTCGCCGTCGTCCACCTCCCGGCCGGTTCGATCGCCGACGTCCCGGACGGAATCGCCGTACGTGAGACGGCGCACGGCCGGGACCTCTTCCTGGACCGTGCCGGCCTGGCGGAGTACGCCGCCGCGCACGGCCCGGTGGCCGGCATCCTGGCGTACGAGGCGCTGCGGGTCGAGTCGCACCGCCCGCGCCTCGGCTTCGAGACCGACCACCGGACCATCCCGCACGAGCTGGGCTGGATCGGCACCGCCGTCCACCTCCAGAAGGGCTGCTACCGGGGGCAGGAGACGGTTGCCCGTGTCCACAACCTGGGGAAGCCGCCGCGCCGGCTGGTCTTCCTGCACCTGGACGGCAGCGAGGTGCACCTGCCCGGCCACGGCACGCCGATCCGGCTCGCCGCGGACGGTGAGGAGGGCCGCCAGCTCGGATTCGTCACCACCTCGGCCCGCCACCACGAGCTGGGCCCGATCGCCCTGGCTCTGGTGAAGCGCAACGTGGCCGTGGACGCGGAGCTGATGGCAGGGGACACCGCCGCGGCCCAGGAGACGGTCGTCGAGCCGTAGCCCCTCTACGCCTGGGCGTCCACCGGGCCGCCCGGGCCCTAAGGGTTGTCCCGCAATCCCCGGCGGGCGCACGACGACAGCTACGGCACCTCACCGCGTTGTCGGAACGCCCGAATACATCCAGTATGCGGACGTCCCTCCGCCTTGCGATGCACCGCATCTGACGCCGCGCGCTGGTCCACCAGGGATTACGGGACACCCCTTAGACCTCGACCAGTACGGTGAACGGGCCGTGGTTCGTGAGCGATACGCGCATGTCCGCTCCGAACCTGCCCGTCTCCACCTGGGCGCCGAGGGCTCGCAGCTGCGCGACCACCTCGTCGACCAGGGGCTCGGCGACCTCGCCCGGCGCGGCGGCGTTCCAGGTGGGCCTGCGGCCCTTCCTGGCGTCCCCGTACAGCGTGAACTGGGAGATGACCAGGAGCGGCGCGTTCACGTCCGAGCAGGACTTCTCGCCCTCCAGGATCCGCAGGGTCCAGAGCTTGCGGGCGAGCTGTGCCGCCTTCTGCGCGGTGTCCCCGTGGGTGACCCCCACCAGCACACACAGCCCTTCGCCGACGATCTCGCCGACGGTTCCGGTCCCCGGCGGATCGTCCGCGGCGCCCGCCACGGTGACGCTCGCGCCGTCCACTCTCTGTATCACTGCACGCATACAGACCAACCTATCTTGGGCCGAACGGGTACAGAGCACCTGCGTGGGCACCCTGCGTAGTGGCACCATGCACGATGTCGGTGTGCCGACGCACCGGTCGAGGGGACGGAACAGCATGAGTACACATGGAACCGGGCCATCACCCGGTGCCGTACCGGTGACACGTACCGCCGGTGCCGTGCGGTCACCTGTGCAGCGGACCGGGGACGCACCCGGGCAGGGACCGCTGCCCGCACCACTGCCGGGACCCTCGGCCGGGCCGCTGCCCGCACCGTTGTCCGTGCCCGGGCAGACCGGGGCCGGCGGGGCGGGGGAGGGGCTGGCCGCGGTTCGTCCCCAGGCCGAATTCCGCGGGCTGCGGCTGCCGGCGCTGCGCGCCCTGCGCCGTGACGCCCAGCGCGACGAGGCGGACCTGAGTTACGTACGCCGGCTGGTGCAGGGCCGGATCGACATCCTGCGGGCCGAACTCGCCCGGCGGGTGGGGCCCCAGTCGCCCGTGGTGGACCGGCTCTCGGAGATCCTCACCGACACCCCGTCCGTCCAACGCTCCTCGGCGCGGCACGTCACCCTCACCACGCCGCGCAGCGAGGAGTACCGGCAGCTGGCGGCGGACACGCTCGCCGAGATCGAGCTCTCGGACCTCGACGCCCGGACGGACGAAGAGCTGCTGACGGCCATGGGACGGCTCGTGCGCTACGAGCGGCAGGTGTCCCGGCGCCGCCACCGGCTCCAGCGGACTGTCGACGATTGCAGCGCGGAGATCGCCCGCAGGTACCGTGACGGGGAAGCACAAGTAGACGACCTGCTCGCCTGAAGCGACCCTTCCGGGGGCGGGTCACCGCCCGTCCCCGGAAGGCCACCAGCCACCATGACCTCCATATCTCCCTCCGCGCCCGCCACGCTCCCGGTCCTGGCCGAGGTCGTACGGTCCGGTTTCACCGAGGGCCACCACCGGGGGTCGCTGGTGCTGCTGGCCGCCGACGGCAGCGTGGAGTTCGCACTCGGTGATCCGGCGGCCCCGGTCTTCCCGCGCTCGTCGAACAAGCCGATGCAGGCCGCCGCGATCCTGCGGGCAGGTCTGGATCTGTCCGGGGAGAGGCTGGCCCTGGCCGCCGCCAGCCACTCGGGTGAGGACTTCCACCTCGATCTGGTGCGCAGGATGCTCGCCGAGCACGGGCTGACCCCCGGCGACCTGCGGACCCCGCCGGACCTGCCGCTGGATGCCGTCGAGGCGGAGGCGTATCTCGCCGCCGGGCGGGTGCGGGAGCCGCTCACCATGAACTGCTCCGGCAAGCACGCGGCGATGCTCGCGGTCTGCGTACGCAACGGCTGGGACACGGCGACGTACCTCGACCCGGCGCACCCGTTGCAGCTGCTGACCGGCCAGGTGGTGGCGGAGGCGGCGGGCGAGCCGGTCGCGGCGGTCGGCACGGACGGCTGCGGGGCCCCGCTGATGGCGATCGGACTGGTGGGCCTGGCCCGCGCCTTCCGTACGTTCGTGCTGGCGGAGCCGGGCAGCGCGGAGCGCCGGGTCGCCGACGCCATGCGGGCGCACCCGGAGTACGTGGCGGGCACCCGGCGGCCGGACACCTGGCTGATGCGGGAGGTGCCGGGCACGCTCTCCAAGATGGGGGCGGAGGCGGTCCAGGCGGTGGCGCTCGCGGACGGCAGGGCGCTGGCCTTCAAGATCGACGACGGCTCGGCGCGCGCCCTGGGACCGGTGCTGGCCCGGTCGCTCGAACTGCTCGGCGTCGACGCCCCGGTGGTAACGCGCATCGGCAGGGCGCCGTTGCTGGGCGGCGGCGCGGAGGTCGGCGCGGTCCGGGCGGCGTTCTGACGGTCGCGCGCCCCGGGGGTCAGACGGTCGCGCGCCCCGGGCGGCGTTCCGACGGTCGTGCGTCCCGCGTCACGGCCCGAAGTCGCCCGCCCGGCCGGTGCTCCCGCGGTCGCGCGATCAATCCATGCGACATTCCCGGGCCCTGTGCCTAGCGTGAGCCGCATGAGCCTCGATCCGCGTACCGTTTCCGCCGCCGAGTACCCCGACTGGCTGCGGGCCGTGAACACGGGATTCCTGCGGCCGTCCGCGGGGACGGACGAGGAGGTCGCGTTGCGCCTGGCCCACACCGACCTGTCCCGGGTCCAGGGTGTGTTCGACGCCGGCCGCTGTGTGGCCACCTTCCGGTCGTTCGCCCAGGAACTCACGGTGGTCGGCGGGGCCAGGGTGCCCGCCGACGCGGTCACCGGCGTGACGGTGACGCCCACGCACCGCCGCCGCGGCCTGCTCAGCCGGATGATGGCCGTCGACCTGGCGGCGGCGAAGGAGCGCGGCGACGTGGTCGCCTCCCTGATCGCGGCCGAGTACCCGATCTACGGGCGGTTCGGGTTCGGTCCCGCGGCCTGGACCACGGAGTGGGAGATCGACGTCCCCCGGGCCGGCCTGGACCCTCGCCTGCCGGTTCCCTCCGAGGCGGACGGGGGCCGTGTCGAGTTGGTGGACGGCGCGGAGGTGCGCAAGCTGGGGCCGGAGCTCCACGGGCGCCTGGCGGCCCGGCAGCACGGTGTGGTCAGCCGGGACGAGCGCTGGTGGCAGCGCGACACGGGTGTCGACCTGCCGGCCCACGAGAGCTGGACCGAGCCGTTCTACGCGGTGTACCGGTCGGCGGACGGGGAGGCGGACGGCCTGATCGCCTATCGCGCCGACGACAACTGGGGCGACCGGAAGCAGCCGCTCAACAAGGCGACGGTGGCCGGCATGATCGCGGTGACCCCGGCGGCGGAACGCACCCTGTGGCGGTTCGTCTGCTCCATCGACTGGATCACGACGGTCCGCTCCGGCTACCGCGCCCCCGACGACCTGCTCCCCCTCCTCCTCCCGGATCCGCGCGCCGCCCGCGTCGTGACCCAGGCGGACTGGCTCTGGCTCCGTGTCCTGGACGTTCCCCGGGCACTGGAGGCACGCACGTACGCGACCGGGGCCGACCTGGTCCTTGACGTCCAGGACACCGCGGGCCTGGCGGGCGGCCGGTTCCTCCTGGAGACCTCCCCGGACGGCGCCTCCTGCACCCCGACCACCCGGGCCGCCGACCTGGCGCTGGATGTGCGGGAACTGGGGACGCTGTACCTGGGCGACGAGTCGGCGCTCCGGCTCGCGGAGCTGGGACGGATCGACGAGCACCGCCCGGGGGCGGCGGCCAGGGCGGACGGGGTGTTCCGGACGGCGCGGCGGGCGTGGTGCCCGGACGTGTTCTGACGCTGTCGGAGCGCCGTACCCACCACGAGGACGACGAGGAGCACCGCTCCGGCGGTGGCGCACCGCTCGCTGCCGGACTTCAGGCGTGCTTCCCCGGGGGGCGCGACGGGTCCGGCATGCGCCGGCCGCCCGCGCAGGACGTGCCGGGGACGCACCGCCCAGGCTGCCTCGTGCGCCCCCGTATGTCATACGCGTCACCGCGTAGGCGGCACGCATATCTAGGATGGTGGTCAGGGGCGGTACGGCGGAAGGCGGCTTCGGGTGACGGAGAAGTACGGCGTGTCGCGGGCTTCGTACGGAACGAGGCTGAGCGACCTCGCCGCCGTCGTCGAGGCCAAGGGCGTCCCGCCCCGGGATGCGACGGCGCAGTGGGAGCGGACGGTGGAACGGCCCGTCGGCCCCGTCCGCCATCCGGCCCTGTCCAGGCTGCTGCCCACCGAGGTCATGAGCGAACCGGACGAGGCGGACCACGGGTTCGTGTCCGGTCTCGGGTGGTTGCTCGACGGGGTCGAGACGCTCATCGGGAGAGGTGCGCGGTCATGAGCGACGGTAAGCCCGGTCTGCGCGAGCGCAAGAAGCAGCGGACCTATCAGGCCGTCTCCGAGACCGCCATCTCCCTCTTCCTGGAGCGGGGCTTCGACAAGGTCTCGGTGGCCGAAGTGGCGGCGGCGGCCGAGATCTCCAAGCCGACACTGTTCCGGTACTTCCCGTCCAAGGAGGACCTGGTGCTGCACCGGTTCGCCGATCACGAGGACGAGGCGGCCCGGGTGGTGGCCGGCCGGCCGGAGGGCACCTCCCCCCTGGACGCGCTGCGCCGCCACTTCCTGGACGGCCTGGAGCGACGCGACCCGGTGACGGGTCTCTGCGACGTCCCGCAGGTGCTCGCCTTCCACGGACTGCTCTACGGGACCCCGTCACTCGTCGCCCGGCTCCACGCCTACCAAGGCCGCTCCGAGGCCGCCCTCGCCCGGGCCCTGGACCCCTCGGCCGCGGTCCCGGCGCGCCTCGCCGCGGGGCAGGTCGTCGCCGTACTGCGCATCCTGGCCGAGGAGAACTGGCGCCGGATCGAGGCGGGCGAGAGCGCCGCACAGGTGTACGGAGACGCGGTGACGGCGGCGGAACTCGCCTTCGTGCAGCTGCGGAACGGGCTGGGCCGGGTCGGCGCCCCTCAATGAGGGGCCCGGCGGACTCTCGTCACTGTTCGGCCGGGATGTCCAGGGCAGTCCCGTACAGCCTCGTCACCCGGATACGGATCACCACCCGGTTCTCGGCCACCACCTGGGCGAGGAAAGCCTGTTCGGCCGCCGGGTCGTCGAAACCCGGTGTCAGGGAGAGGAGTTCCCGGCCGACCGCGTCACCGGCCACGGTGGTCACCTCCGACACCTCCGCCTCGCCCTCGGCCACGGCGAACGACCAGACGTCCTCGCCCTGGACGTGCAGTGCGGCATGCGGATCGCGGCGCAGCATGCGCGTCTTGAGGCGCTCGGTGGTGGTGGAGATGCGCAGGACGCGTTCCTCGCCGTCCCATCGGTACAGCACGGTGGACAGGTGGGGGTGGCCGGTGCCGCGGACGGCGGCGAGTACGCCGAACTGCTGCTTGGCGAGGATGTGGGAGAGCTCCTGATCGGTGAGGACGCGGGGCGCGGGCCTGCTCTTCGCTTCCGGTGTTCCGGCGGTGTTCATGGCGGGTTCCTTCGGGGAGGGGGTGAGGGCGCGGCCGGAGCGGGACGGGGCGGGTCGCAGGACGAGGAGGACTGCGGCGAGAGCGGCCACGAGCAGGCCGGTGCCGACCGCAAACGCCAGCTGATAGCCGCCGGTCAGTGCCTGCGCCCGGGAGTGGCCGTCCGCGAGCATCCGGTCGGTGCGGCCCGCCGCGAGGGTGGACAGCACCGCGACGCCGAGGGCCATGCCGACCTGCTGGGTGGTGTTGAAGAGCCCTGACGCGAGTCCGGCGTCGTCGTCCCCCGCGCCTGACATGCCAAGCGTCGTCAGCGCGGGGATCGCGAGCCCGAAGCCGGCGGCGAGGAGCATCACGGGCAGCAGATCGGTGACGTACTGCGCCTCTACGGGGACGCGTGTGAGGAAGCCGAGGGCGCCGATCAGCAGCAGGATCCCGGCCGTCAGGACGGCGCGCTCACCGAACCGCTGGTTCAGGCGGGCGGAGACGCCCAGCGAGGTGGCTCCGATGGCCGCTGCTGCCGGGAGCATGGCGAGACCGGTCTGGGCGGCGCCGTATCCGAGCACGTTCTGCAGGTGGAGCGCGACGATGATCTGGAACGAGAACAGGGCGGCCACCATGAGCATCTGCACGAGGTTGGCACCCGCCACTCCGCGCGGGCGGAGGATCCGCAGGGGCATGAGCGGGGTGCGGGCTGTGGCCTGGCGGACGGCGAACGCGGCCAGGAGCGCGAGGGCGAGGGCGCCTGGACCGAGCGTGCGTCCGGAGACCCAGCCGTGCTCATCGACCTGCACCACGGTGTGGATCCCGAGCATCAGACCCCCCGTGACGAGGGCGGCGCCGAGGACGTCGGCACCGGCGGCGAGACCGATGCCCCGGTCGGCGGGCAGGACGCGGCGGGCGATCAGCAGGGCCGCGACGCCGATCGGCAGGTTGATGAAGAAGATCCAGTGCCAGCTCAGCGCGTCGGTGAGGACGCCGCCGAGGACCTGGCCGATCGAGGCGCCGGCCGCGCCGGTGAACGAGAACACGGCGATGGCCCGGGCGCGCTCGCGCGGCTCGGTGAACAGGGTGACGAGGATGCCGAGACCGACCGCGGAGGCCATCGCGCTGCCCACACCCTGCAGGAACCGTGCGGTGATGAGGGCGGCGGGGGTGGTGGCCACACCGGCCAGCAGGGAGGCCAGGGTGAAGACGGCCGTCCCGGCGAGGAACATACGGGTGCGGCCGAGGAGGTCGCCGAGCCGGCCGGCCAGCAGCAGCAGGCTGCCGAAGGCGATCAGGTACGCGTTGACCACCCAGCTGAGGCCGGTGGCCGTGAATCCGAGGTCGCGCTGCATGGCGGGCATCGCCACGGTGACGATGGAGCCGTCGAGGATGATCATCAGCATGCCGGCGGCGATCACCCCGAGGGCGAGCCTGCGGGTGCGGAGGTTCGGTCCTGGTGCCGGCCCGGGTGGTGGCCCTGGTGTCTCTTCGGGGGTGGGGCGCAGGGACGGTTCGGCAACGGACATCGGCCTACTCCTGTCGGGTGGACGGCAGGATCGACCGTAGCAGATGGTTTTGTTGCAGACTATATTTAACGGTCCTTGTGTCGGTGGATGTCCCGCCCCGAGGCTTCCGGTGCGGGTCGTCGGGAGGGTGCGGACCGGGCCGCGTGTATTCGTGGGGGCCACTTCGCGACCAGGGGCTCGGGTGCCCGTATCGCGTCAGGGGGCTCGCCCGGCGCCCGGCGCCCGGCAGGGCGTCCGGCACCCGGTGGCCGTCGGCAACACGGCCTCCGGTGCGCCGCTACTTCTGGCCCTGGCGTGCGCGCCGGACGGGGCGGGGGTTCTCGACGGGAGCGGCCAGGTGCTCGGAGGCCAGCTGGTTCAGGGCGCGCAGCAGCGCCTCGCGGTCACCTTCCGCGAGGGTCTCCAGGGTCTCTTCGTGCACCCGGTCGACGATCTCCTGACTCCGTCCGGCGATCCGGGCGCCCTCCTCGGTGACGGCGATGATCCGGGCCCGCCGGTCTCGGCTGGACGGCCGGCGCTCGGCGAGCCCCGCGTTCTCCAGGGCGTCCACGGTCACCACCATCGTGGTCTTGTCCATGTCGCCGATCTCGGCGAGCTGGATCTGTGTGCGCTCCCCCTCCAAGGCGTGGACCAGGACGCAGTGCATGCGGGCCGTGAGGCCGATCTCGGCGAGGGCCGCGGCCATCCGGGTCCGCAGGACGTGGCTGGTGTGGTCCAGGAGGAAGGACAGGTCGGGCGCGGTGCGGGCGGGAGTCATGGCGGTCATGTCTGCCAGGGTAACCATTTCGGTCCGTGGCAGATCATCCCGAAGGGGATGTGTGCGGCTAGGGGGACGACCGCCGTCAAGGGAGCTCGCGCCGGACGAGCGCCAGGGCGAACGGTTCGCCGGTGGCTCGTGCGTGGGCCATCCGCTCCCGTACCTCGCGCAGCGTGCGCGGGCGATAGCCGGGGCCGCCGAGGCAGCAGTCCTTGTGGAAGCGCACTCCGGCGTGCAGCAGGACCGACAGCGTGCGCCACGCGGCTGTGTCCCTCCGCCGCGGGGCCGCGAAGGCCGACCCGACGTGGAGAAGGGCCCCGGCACACCGCGGGCAGACGCGGTGCTCGCGCTCCCTGTCGTAGGGCTGCTTGTACGACGCCCGGCAAGGCAGGCAGACGTAAACGGTCTTGGCATGGGACATGCGGCCAGGCTAGGAGACTTGGTAGGCCCGGTCGACCCCACGATGCACGGTTCGGGCCGGCGCGACGGCGGTCCACCCGGCTCGCCGCGGCTGCCTCCCGCCCGGCTCGTCGGCCTGCCTGCCCGGTCCGACGGCGGCGCCTGCCTGCTCAGCGGCCGCGCCACAGGCGCCCGACGCGGTGGCGGAGACCGCGCCGCGGACGCCGCGGGTGCTCCCGCGAGGGCCGCCCGCCGACGGGACCCGGACCGCCCTCGCGGGCGCGTTCCCGCGGGTTGTCGGGCGAGAGGAGCGGCGCCTTGCGTTCCGACCGCGCCTGGATCTCGTAGTGGGCGTCATGGGCGGTCACGCGGAAGGCCTCGTCGTACGACGCCAGGGCCGCGCTGACGGCCGCACCGGCGGTACCCCGTCGGCGAACGTGGTGACGATGCGGTTGAACTCCCGAACCTGAGCGATCGCGTCCATTTCCTGACTCCGGTCAGAGGAGGGGAGTGGTGCCATCTGCGGCGGACCCGGTGTCGTCAGTCGTCTCACTTCCGCCAGAACAGGTGGTGCGTCACGCCGCTCGGGCTGGGCACCACCTCGAGGTGGAACCGGTCGAGCAGTTCGTCGGGGGATTCCCAGAGTCGTGACCCGGATCCGATCCGCACGTCCGAGACCGCCACGTGCAGGGTGTCGACGAGATCGGCGTCGAGGAACTGCCGGATGGTGGTCGCCCCACCGCCCAGCCGGACGTCCTTGCCCCGCGCGGCTTCCCGCGCCTGTTCGAGGACCGTGGCCGGGTCGCCGCCGACGAAGTGGAACGTGGTGTCTCCGAGCGTGAACGAAGGACGCGCGTGGTGGGTCATGACGAACACCGGAGTGTGGAACGGCGGCTCGGAACCCCACCAGCCGCGCCAGTCATGGTCCTGCCAGGGCCCCCGCTGGGGCCCGAACTTGTTGCGGCCCATGATCTCCGCGCCGATGTCGCGTGCGAAGTCCCGCGTGAAGTAGTCGTCGAGGCCGCGGCTTCCTCCGGGGTCGGTGCGCATGGGCCAGCTCGCCGTGGCGCCGCACCAGGCGAACATCTCCCCCGGATCGGCGTGGCCGAACGGTCTCTCGAGACTCTGGTGCTCACCGGCACCGAATCCGTCACGTGAGACGTTGAAGTTCTGCACCCTGAGCAGCTGAGCCATGTGCTTCCTCCTGTGTGGTCGACAGAGGTGGGACCGGCCGGACCGCGCGAACTCATCGCTGTTGCTCCCACTATGACCGGAACGGACGGCCGCTCTCCTGAGGAGCGCGGGTCCGGCGTGACACCACCTGTCGTGTCGTTCCCGACGGTCGTGCAGCCGTGCCCCGTCCGGAGCAGCGGCCCCTTCTCTTCCTCGACGTCGACGGCGGCTGGACCGCAGGCGATGACCTCCGCGTGCGTGCTCGGCGGGCTTTCGTGTGCGTACGCCACTCAACTGCCGCACACGGTGCGGAGGCGTCGGGATCACTCCGCCCGTCGAGCCATGAAGGTGGCGACAGCCCGCCTGGCCCCTTCGTCCGGTGCCTGTACGAGTCGTGCGGTGACGGTGAGCCCGGCCTCTTCCAGCAGCCCGGCGATCCGGTCCGGCGGCACCAGGTGGGAGGCGTATGACACCGGGTGGCCGCCGTACGCCTGCGTCGGACGGAGGTGCTCGTCGTCTCCGACGTGGCCGGCCAGCATGAGGTGGCCGCCGGGGGCGAGCGTGCGGCGGAATTCGGCGAACACGACCGGCAGCAGCTCCGGTGGCGTGTGGTGGGTGGAGTAGTAGGCCAGGATGCCGCCGAGTTCGTCGTCCCGGATGTCCGATGCCGTCATCGACCCCACCGTGAACGTCAGGTGCGGGTAGGCCTGCCGGGCCAGCTCGACCATTTTCGGGGACAGGTCGACACCGAACGCGGGCACCCCCAGGTCCGCCAGGTGCGCGGTGACTTTGCCGGGCCCGCATCCCAGGTCGGCGACCGGCCCGCGGCCGGCCACCTGCACCGCCTCGGCGAACGCGGCCAGCATCGCCCGCGACAACGGATCCAGCTCAGCCGGGTTCTTGACGAGTTCCGCATAGTCGGCGGCGACGGTGTCGTAGGACTCCCGGACCGCGGCAAGATAGAGGGGCTCAGTCACGCGGGCGACTCCAGGGGAGGGTACTGACATCGAAGCAGATACTCGGGTTCCGGTGGCCGGGGGGTGCTTCGACGAGGTCAGGGCGTCGTTCTGGGACGGTGGTGACCACTACGGCGCCCAGCCGCCGCTGAGCGAAGAGATGGCCGAGGATGCGCAACGCCTGCTCGGCGTCAGGCTTCCCCCCTTGCTCCTGGCGCTCCTGCGCGTGCAGAACGGCGGCGCGGTGGCGGCTCACCGGGACGCGTTCCCGACCGGCGTGCCGACGTCATGGAGCGAGGACCACGTGCCGTTCGGTGAACTGATGGGTATCGGCAGGCGCGAGCGCATGACATCGCTCCTTGACACGCCGTACCTGGTCGAGGAGTGGGGGCTTCCCCCGGCCGTCGTCCTGCTTGCCGGTGACGGGCACTGCTGGGTCGCACTCGACTACCGGGACTGCGGACCGCAGGGCGAGCCATCGGTCACGTGGTTCGAAGCCGATCCGTACGCGGAACTCGTCCTCGCACCGGACTTGGCTTCCTTCGTCGGAGGACTCACGGCGGCGGCGAGCATGCAATCCCTGGCGGTCGACGGCTAGCGCAGACCACGAGGCCCCAACTGCGGTGAGCCGCCTCACTGATCACGCCGCCCGCCGGTCCGTAGCGCCGGTCCTCGTCGGCGAGCTCCGGCGCTGTCGCTGTCGCTGTCGCCACCGTCGGCTTCGCCGCGGCGGACGATCGTCCACGGGCGCATCAGGTCGTCGTCCTCGTGTTCGAGAATGTGGCAGTGGTGGACGTACGTCGCCGGGAGCTCGGTCCCGCTGCCCGGAATGGACGCGATCATGTCCATCGGCGGGTCGAATTGCCGCGTGATGATTCTGGTCACCGTCTCCGGACAGGACTTGACCGTGTCCTTCTCGGACTGTGCCTCGTCGGGGTCCGGTGGAATGGGCGGGCCGGTGAAATAGTTCGCCAGCACCGGCCTGTCCTTCGGTTTGCGGCCGCCGTCGAGCCACTTCTCGTAGCCTGCCTGGTAGCCCGCTGCGTCGATCGGCTGCCTGTTCAGCACCTGGAAGTTGACGAGGTGGACATGCATCGGATGGGCGTCGTGATTGGGATTGATGTACTCCCAGATCTCGGTCGAGCCGGCTTCGATGAAGTCCTGGGACGGCTCCATGAACGGCACGGCGTTGAACGTCATGGTGACGAAGAGCTTGTGCTGGTAGAGGACCCATTCCCGTCGTCGGGTGTGTGGTTCCGGCTTGATGGGGTCGACTGCCGGCAGCGCACGGGCCGGCCATCCGTCGGAGCTGCCTCGGGCGTGCCTCGTCCGGATGCGCCGCGGGACAGCCCGGCCGTGCGGTCCGCGGGGCGGGCTCTCCGGTCGCTCGCGGCGTACTGCTCTCGCGTACCGGAGGGCGCGGGAGAGTGGATGGCGAAGGACGGGGGAGGACGGGTGGAGGACGGTGGCGCGGAACACTTTTGCAAGCGTCCGCTTGCAAAAGTTAGCAAGAGTGGTGCACCATCGGGGCATGGCATCACTCAACGTCGGCAATCTCGGCGAGTACCTGCGTGAGCAGCGGCGTACCGCGCAGCTCTCGCTGCGGCAGCTCGCCGATGCCGCCGGGGTGTCCAATCCGTATCTCAGCCAGATCGAACGCGGTCTGCGCAAGCCGAGTGCCGAGGTGCTGCAGCAGGTCGCCAAGGCCCTGCGGATCTCGGCCGAGACGCTGTACGTGCGGGCCGGGATCCTCGATGAGCGGGAGCGGGAAGAGCTGGAGACACGGGCGGTCATATTGGCCGATCCGTCGATCAACGAGCGGCAGAAGAACGTACTGCTGCAGATCTACGACTCCTTCCGCAAGGAGAACGGTTTCGAGGTCGCGCCCGACACCGGCGCAGAGGTCCCCGGTGCCGTGGACGCGGGGAGCAGAATCGACCCCGACGCGGAAAGCGGCGCAGGCACCGAAGCCTGTGGCCCCCGCACGGCCGGCGGTAGTGATGCAGACGCACCAGACACGCCAGACACGCCCCACAACTGACTTCTGATGATCCGGGAGGACCACAGTCATGGCCATCACCGATGACCTGCGTAAGACCCTCACCGACCCGACCCCCCTCTACTTCGCGGCCGGCACGGCCGATCTCGCCGTGGAGCAGGCGCGCAAGGTCCCGGCGCTGATCGAGCAGCTGCGGGCCGAGGCGCCCGAGCGCATCGAGGCCGTCCGCAACACCGACCCCAAGGCCGTGCAGGAGCGGGTCGCCATGCAGGCCCGGGAGGCCCAGGCCACCGTCCAGGCGAAGGTGACCGAGGTGTTCGGCTCGCTGGACACGGATCTGAAGAAGCTGGGCGAGACCGCTCAGGATCTCGCGCTGCGGAGCGTGGGCGTCGCCGCCGAGTACGCGGTGCGTGCCCGGGAGGCGTACGAGAAGGTCGCCGAGCGCGGCGAGCAGAGCGTGCGCACCTGGCGGGGCGAGACCGCCGACGAGATCGTCGAGATCGCCTCCGTCATCGAGGCGGACCCCAAGCCGGTGCCGAAGCAGAAGTCCGACGCGGCTGCCAAGCCCGCGCCGACGGGCTCCGTCACGGTGAAGAAGCCGGCGCCGAAGGCCGCGGAGTCCAAGGCCGCGCCCCCCGCGTCCGCGAGGAGGGCGACGCCCGCCAAGCCGGCGCCGGTGCGCAAGCCCGTGGCGAAGAAGACCACTCCGCCGTCCGGTAAGTAGTACGAGAAGCAGTACGACCCGTGCGGGGTTGTCCGGGGGCGGTCCGGGCACCTCCAGGGGTGTCCGGGTCGTTGTCCCGGGTACCTTGGCCGCGAGGCGCGCTCATCCACTGACTAGGCGGTGTTCACCGTGTTGCTCGAAGCATTCGGCTCGGTCCTTCAGCTGCTGTACCTGGCCATGCTCGTCCTGGCCGTCGTCGCGCTGGTCTTCGCGCTCACGGCGCGCGAGGACGCCTACCGGGCGGCCGACAAGCAGAAGAAGTCCTTCTGGCTGATCATTCTCGGGATCACCGTCTTCGTGAACCTCGTCATCCCGATCCTGTTCCTGCAGATCGCGGGCGTGGTCGCGTCCATCGTCTTCATGGTGGACGTGCGACCGGCGATCAAGGCGGTATCCGGTGGCGGCGGCCGTCGTGGTGGTTCCAGCAGTGACGGGCCTTACGGTCCGTACAACGGCGGGCGCTGAGCGCCCGCGGGTGAGGCCGGGACGGGGCGGGAGCGCGGGGCGCTTCCGCCCCGTCGGCGTATGCGGGACTCGTCGCGTTCCAGCAGCAGGACCGCCACGTCGTCGGTGAGGTCGCCGCCGTTCAGCTCCTGCACCTGTGTGACCGCGGCCTCCAGCAGCGCTTCGCCCCTGAGCCCCTCGTCCAGCCGGCCGTCGACCATGGCGACCATGCCGTCCTGGCCGAGCCGCTGTGTCCCGGACGGTCCGACGCGCCCCTCGATCAGTCCGTCGGTGTACATCATCAGGCTCCAGGACCCGCCCAGCTCGACCTGGCGGCGGGGCCACCGTGCGCGCGGCAGCAGACCGAGCGCCGGGCCGCCGTCGTCGTACGGGAGCAGATGAGCCGCCCGGCCCCGGCGGGCGATGAGCGGCGCGGGGTGGCCCGCGAGGCAGAGCCCGGCGCGTCTGCCGTCAGGGGCGATGTCGACGGTGCAGAGCGTCGCGAAGATCTCCTCGCTCTGCCGTTCGTGTTCCAGGACCTGCTGCAGGGTGGAGAGGAGTTCGTCGCCGCAGAGCCCGGCCAGGGTGAGGGCCCGCCAGGCGATGCGCAGCTCGACGCCGAGCGCCGCCTCGTCCGGTCCGTGGCCGCAGACGTCGCCGATCATCGCGTGGACCGTGCCGTCGGGCGTGCGGACCGTGTCGTAGAAGTCACCGCCGAGCAGGGCGCGGCTGCGGCCCGGCCGGTAGAGGGCGGCGAAGCCGAGGTCGGAGCCGTCCAGGAGCGGGGTGGGCAGCAGGCCGCGCTCCAGGCGGGCGTTCTCCTCGGCGCGCAGGCGGGACTCGGTCAGCTGGTGCTGGGCGGTGTCCGCGCGCTTGCGCTCGACCGCGTAACGGATGGCGCGGCTGAGGAGACGCCCGTCGAGCTCCCCGCGGAAGAGGTAGTCCTGGGCCCCCACCCGTACGGCTTCGGCGGCCCGTTCGGCGTCGTCGGCCGCGGTGAGGGCGAGGACGGCGTGGCGCGGGGCGATGCGCAGGATGTGCTTGAGGGTGGCCAGCTCGTCCGGGTGCCCGGCGTCGTCCTCCCGGCCTTCCGCGCGCGCACCGGCGGGCGGTGACAGGTCGAGGTCGAGCAGGATGCAGTCGACGTCGTCGGTGAGGAGCCGGCCCGCCTCGGTGAGGTTGCGGGCGGTCCGGACGCGGATGCGGGTCCCGGCGGCGGACGGCAGCTCGGGAACGGTGAAGGTGCCCGCAGGGTCGTCCTCGATCACCAGGACGGTGAGGTCGGTGCCATGAGCGGTCTCCGCAGCGGACGCGGCACGTTGCTGCGGTACGGGTACGGGCATCGGTACGGGTTTCCTTCCCTCCCCCCGAGGGTGCGGCGGGACGACGATCGACGACCCGCCAGACGGGGACGATAGCGGTCCGCGGCACGGGAACGGAATGGTGTTCGAAGATCGGCCGCTGTCACACGCGCGGCCATAAGCCGCTTCCTGTCACGGATCCGGCGCGATCCGCGGGCCCGGAGCGGCCGGGGGAGCCATGACAAACATCACGCGCCGGGCCGGTGGTCGTCGGGGCCGGTGCCACGGCGGCAACGGCACGCGACCGCCGTACGGGGCGGGGCCGCCGTACCGCCGTCCGGGGGGCGGGGCGTACCGCCGTCCGGTGCGGTCGTCGTGCCGCCGTCCGGTGCCGGGTCGGCGGCCGGGGGTGCGCCCGCGCCGTGCGTGGTGTTCCGGCTACCTGTCCGGACGGACCACGCCGAGGATCTCCATCGAGCCGGCTCCCGCCAGCGTGACGTTCCTGCCGGGCCGCGGGGCGTGCACGATGGAGCCGTCCCCGACGTACATGCCGACGTGGCTCGCGTCGCTGTGGTAGATGATCAGGTCGCCGGGCCGCATGTCCTGGACGGGTACGTGCGGCAGCTGCCGCCACTGCTCCTGCGACGTCCGGGGGATGGGGCTCTTCGCCGCGGCCCACGCCTGCGAGGTCAGGCCGGAGCAGTCGTACGAGCCCGGGCCCTCGGCCCCCCACACGTAGGGCTTGCCGATCTGGGCGGTCGCGAAGGCCACCGCCTGCCGGCCGGCGGCGCTCGCCTCGCGGTTGATGTCCGAGAGCGCGCCGGAGGAGAGCCAGGCCGACTGGGCCGTGGACGCCGCGTCCTGCTCCATCCGCAGAAGGCGGGCCCGCTCCTCCTTCGCGAGCTGGGATTCGAGCTTCTTCGCCGCGTCGATCTGCGCGTTGATGCTCTTCTTCGCCTTGGCCTGCTTGACGCGGTTGGCTTCGAGCTTCGCCCCGTTGAGGCTCGCGTCCTTGGTGTACGTCTCCAAGTCCTCCTGGGACCTGGTCAGTTCCGTCAGCAGACCCTTGGCCGCCTGCTGGCCCTGCCTGACCTGGTTCACGCCGTCCAGGAAGAGGCTCGGGTTGCCGCTGAGGACCAGCTGGGCGCCCGCCGGCAGTCCGCCGTTGCGGTACTGCTCGCGGGCCTGGGCGCCGGCCCTGCTCTTCAGCTCGGCGATCCTCGCCTGGCCGTCGGCGATCGCCTTCGTCAGCCTGAGGATCTCGCCGGACTGCTTCTTCGACTGCTCCTCGGCGAGGTTGTACGCGTCCGTGGCCGCCCCTGCCTTGCGGTAGAGGGTGTCGATCTCCTGGCGCACCTGCTCCAGGCTCTTCTTCACGGGAGCGGGAGGCGAGGCGGGGACGGTCGGAGCGGGCTCGGGAATCGGGGCCGCCATGGCCTGGACCGGTGCGGTCAGCAGGGCCAGTGCGCAGACCAGGGTGACCGCCGCAGCGGCACAGTGGCGTCGGTTCACGAGCTCCCCCTCCAGGCAAAAGGCAACGAAAGCCATATCGCGGTCATGTGACTTACCGTCAGTAACGTTCAGGTGACGACGCGATCGTGTCATGTCGTCCCGTAAAGCAACAGGGGCTCGTACCACCGTGCACGTCACACAGGGGGACGAACGGAGATCCACCGGCGTTCCCGGATCGGGGCCGTTTTTCGGGCCGGTTCCCGTGGCCGTGGTGTCAGCGGTGCGGACCGGGCCGCAGCGCGGACCACCGCACGGTGAGTTCGCCCTGCCGCCACCGCCGTACGTCGTCCGTCAGCGGCCAGTCGGCGGAGACCGCGCGGACGGCCGTGATCCACCGCTGCCGCGCGCCCAGTGACGCGTACGGGGAGGCCGCCGCCCAGGCCCGGTCGAGGTCGCGCAGGAAGGCGTGGACGGGTTCGCCCGGCACGTTGCGGTGGATCAGTGCCTTGGGCAGGCGTTCCGCGAGATCGGAGGGGCGCTCCAGTGAGCCGAGCCGGGTCGCGAAGGTGACCGTGCGGGGTCCCTCCGGGCCGAGCGCCACCCAGACGTGCCGGCGCCCGATCTCGTCGCAGGTGCCCTCGACGAGCAGACCGCCGGGGGCGAGCCGGGCGCACAGCCGCTGCCAGACGGTCTCGACCTCCTCCTCGCCGTACTGGCGCAGCACGTTCGCCGCCCGGATGAGGTCGGGGCGGCCGGCCAGGGGGATCTCGAAGCCGCCGCGGAGGAAGGTGAGGCCCTCGCGCTCGTACGGCTTCGCCGCGGCGACCCGCTCCGGGTCGATCTCGATGCCGACGACCGCCGTGCGCGGCTCCGCGGCGCGCAGCCGTGTCAGCAGCTCGACGGCGGTCCAGGGTGCCGAGCCGTAACCGAGGTCCACCGCGACGGGGGAGTCGCTGCGGCGCAGGGCGGGGCCGTGCGTGGCGGCGATCCAGCGGTCCATGCGGCGCAGCCGGTTGGGGTTCGTCGTCCCGCGGGTCGCGGTGCCGATGGGGCGCTGGTGCATGACTGTGAGCGTATGTGAAGTGCGGGAGGCGCGGACGGGAGCAGGAGAGCGCCTCGGCACGCCGGACATACCGTAATGATTTGGTAAAGCGGAAATGAAAGGCCGGGTTCCGCTGTTCTGGCCCTTGGACGGGGTCCTGCGCCCCTCAGGTGTCATGCCCCGAGCGAGGAGGAGCGGACCACATGAGTCAGTACGTCTCTCGGCTCGGCAGCGGCCGTGTGGCGCCCCGTATCCGCCTCCCCGGCGGTTTCGCGGGCGGGCCCCGCAAGCCGCGCCGCGTAGCGATGCTCTCCGTCCACACCTCTCCGCTGCACCAGCCGGGTACCGGCGACGCAGGCGGCATGAACGTCTACATCGTCGAGCTGGCCGAGCGCCTCGCGGCGATCGGCATCGAGGTCGAGATCTTCACCCGCGCGACCACCGGCGCCCTGCCCCCGTCGGTCGAGCTGTCGCCCGGTGTCCTGGTCCGCCACGTCGACGCGGGCCCGTACGAAGGGCTGGCCAAGGAGGAGCTGCCCGCCCAGCTCTGCGCCTTCACGCACGGCGTGATGCAGGCCTGGGCCGGTCAGCGACCCGGCTACTACGACCTCGTCCACTCCCACTACTGGCTGTCCGGCCAGGTCGGCTGGCTCGCCGCCCAGCGCTGGGGCGTTCCCCTCGTCCACGCCATGCACACCATGGCCAAGGTCAAGAACGCCTCCCTGGCCGAGGGCGACACCCCCGAGCCCGCCGCCCG
Source organism: Streptomyces sp. B1I3 (assembly GCF_030816615.1). Lineage (NCBI taxonomy): Bacteria > Bacillati > Actinomycetota > Actinomycetes > Kitasatosporales > Streptomycetaceae > Streptomyces > Streptomyces sp. B1I3. The sequence goes on along the minus strand of NZ_JAUSYD010000001.1, from coordinate 3,666,399 downwards.
CGTCATCGGCGAGACGCAGATCGTGCACGCCTCCGACCGGCTCATCGCGAACACCGCCGGGGAGGCCGACGAACTCGTCCGCTTCTACGAGGCGGACCCCGCCGCCGTCGCCGTCGTGCACCCCGGGGTCAACCTGGACCGCTTCCGCCCCTTCCCCAAGGGCTCCGGCCCTCTCCACCCGGAAGGGGCGGCGAGCGCCCGTGCCGCGGCCAGGGCGCGTCTCGGGCTGCCGCAGGACGCCCTGATCCCGCTCTTCGCCGGCCGGATCCAGCCGCTGAAGGCCCCTGACGTCCTGCTGCGTGCCGTCGCCGTCCTTCTGGACAGAGAACCGGCGCTGCGTTCGCGCATCCTCGTGCCGGTGGTCGGGGGTCCCAGCGGCAGCGGGCTCGCCAAGCCGGAGGGCCTGCAGAAGCTGGCCGCGCGGCTGGGCATCGCCGATGTCGTGCGGTTCCAGCCGCCGGTCGGCCAGGACCAGCTCGCCGACTGGTTCAGGGCCGCGTCCGTGCTGGTGATGCCGTCGTACAGCGAGTCCTTCGGGCTGGTGGCCATAGAGGCCCAGGCGGCCGGCACGCCGGTGATCGCGGCGGCGGTGGGCGGCCTTCCGGTGGCGGTGCGGGACGGGGTCAGCGGCTTCCTCGTCCCGGGGCACGACCCGGAGGCGTACGCCCGTGTGCTCGGCCGCTTCGCGGACAGCCCGGAGCTGGCCGACCGGATGGGCACGGCGGCAGCCGCGCACGCCCAGTCGTTCGGCTGGGACACGGCCGCGTCGGCGACGGCCGAGGTGTACACGGCGGCGATGTGCGACCACCGGCGCCGTGCGCGGTCGCACCGCGGCTGAGGCCCGGCCTCCGTGTCGTACGCTCGGACCATGGCTGACGTATCCGACGAAGCAGCAGCGGCGCAGGTCATCGAGGCAGTGCTGGACGACGCGGAGCTCGCGTGGGAGAGCCCGGGGCCCGGCAACTACGTCGTCACGCTGCCCGGCACGCGGAAGCTGTCCACGACGTGCTCCCTGCTCGTGGGCAAGCACTCCCTCTCCGTCAACGCCTTCGTCATCCGCCACCCGGACGAGAACGACGCGGCGGTGCACCGCTGGCTCCTGGAGCGCAACCTGCGTCTCTTCGGGGTCTCCTACGCGATCGACGCCCACGGCGACATCTACCTCGCCGGCAAGCTCCCGCTGTCCGTGGTCACTCCCGAGGAGCTGGACCGGCTGCTGGGCACGGTCCTCGAGGCGGCGGACGGAGCCTTCAACCCGCTCCTGGAACTGGGCTTCGCGAGCGCGATCCGCAAGGAGTACGCCTGGCGGGTGGAGCGCGGTGAATCGACCCGCAACCTCGACGCGTTCACCCACCTGACGCGGCGCTCCGCACCCTGACCGTCCGTCCACCGTTTTTCGCCCATGCACGCGTCTTCCGCTGCGTCGGCGCGCCGTGGCATGCTCACGGCCGACGCGGATATGAACATCGTTCATGTATGTGGAAGGTGCCTCATGGGAGACCTCAGTAGACGCCGGTTGCTCACCAGCGCCGTGGCCGTCACCGCGGCCACTGCCGCCGGAGCCCTCGGCGGGGTGGGCGCGGCGCGGGCCGCGGACGGCGCCCGCCCGCCCGGGGCGGCCGGCACCGCCGGTGCGGCGGGTGGAGGCGTGCCGGCCCGCGGTACGTCCTCCTTGTGGCGGGAGTTCACCGCCATGCCGTTCACCCATCCGCAGATTCCGTTCGTCGGCCGCGCCGGCTACCGCGCCGGCGCGGATCTGCCGCGCCGTCACGCACGGTCCTTCGTCACCGATGTCCGCACCTACGGCGCGGTGCCGGACGGTTCGGCGGACGCCGCTCCCGCGATCAACCGTGCCATCGCCGCTGCCGGAGAGCGCGGCGGTGGCACGGTGCTCATCCCGCCGGGGAGGTACCGCATCGACGACGTCATCCGCATCGGCCACAGCGACGTGGTGGTGCGCGGGGCGGGCAGCGGCCGGACGACGCTCCACGCGACCAGGAACCTCACCGAGATCGTCGGCCCCTACGGCAGCCGTTACGGCGGCGACAAGTCCAGCTGGTCCTGGGCCGGCGGGCTCATCTGGCTCTGCCCACAGGACCGTTGGGACTCGCTCACCGATGCGATCAGGGAGAAGGCCTGGCCCTTCGAGGGCTGGACCGGGAACCGGCGCGACGAGTGGCGGACCCTCACGACCCTTGCGCCCGCCCGCCGCGGCGACCGGACGGTCACCGTCGCGTCCACCCGGGACCTCGAGCCGGGCCGGCTGGTCCTGCTCCGCCTCGCCGACGACACCGGGCACACCCTGCTGCGGCACATGGCGGGCGACACCGAGGGCGCCGGGGCCTACGTCTGGGAGGACAAGACCAAGCTCACCTCGTACGTGCCCTACGAGTGGCCGGTGCGCGTCACGGCCGTACACGGCCGGAAGGTCACGCTCGAAAGGCCGCTCCCGCTCGATGTGCGCCCCGAATGGGACCCCCGGTTCACCACGCTGCAGGCGCCGTTGAGCCGATCCGGCGTCGAGGGGCTCACCCTCGAAGCGGTCGAGACGCCCCAGTCGCCCCACCTTCTCGACAAGGGCTACAACGGCGTCGCGTTCCAGTGCGCCTACGACTGCTGGGCGGACGACATCACCGTCCGCCACGTCGACAACGGTTTCGGGCTGATCGCCGCGTCGGCATGCACGCTGCGCCGCACGAAGGTCGCGGGCCGTGGCGCCCACCACCCGTACTACTGCCGGGAGGGCTCGCACGACAACCTGATCGAGGACTTCACCGTCGAGCAGCGCACGGTGCCCGCTCCGGCGGGGACCCAGCTGCACGGCATCAACGTCGAGGGGCTGTCGAGTCACAACGTCTGGTCCCACGGACTGATGGAGATGGGCACGTTCGACTCCCACCGGGGGATGCCGTTCGCCGACGTCCGCACCGACATCACGATCGAGAACAACGGCCGCCACGGCGGAGACGCCAGTGCCGGCCCCCTCTTCGGCGCCCGCTTCACCCACTGGAACATCCGGGTCACCAACGGCCGCGCGGGCCTCGTGCGCATCGACGGGCTGGCGCCGTACAGCGCGACGGTCGGGATCAGTGAGGTCAGGGAGTTCGACCAGATCGACGTACCCGACTTCGCCGGCGACCTGCACAGCCGGATCGAGGCCTACGGGAGCCCGGAGTCGGTACGCCCGGCCAACCTGTACGACGCCCAGCGCGCGATGATGCGCTGAGCACCGGGCCGCCGGGCCGGTGCCGCGATCACCGGCGCGGGTGCGACGCCGACTCCACCTCCGCCAGTGCCGCCGACAGGCGCGGGGCCACCTCGGCCGACGTCCACTCCAGGGCGTCGGCCGGCACACCGCGGGGGACCGTCTCGATCAGCATGATCAGGTAGAGATAACTGCGGTAGAGGGCGAGCCGGAGCCGTACGGACGGGGTGAACGCCAGGGGCCCGCCCGCCGCGTCCGCGTATCCGGCGAGGAAGTCGTGGTCCGCCTCGGGATCGCCGAACAGGGAAGTGGAGACGAGTTCGGCGACCGGGTCGCCCCAGAACATCCGCTCGCCGTCGACGACCCCACCGATGCGCCGGGCGCCCGGCCCACCGGTCACCAGCAGATTTCCCTGCCACAGATCGAAGTGCACCAGGGCGGGCCGGGTCACCTCGTCCAGCACCGGCGCCGCCGCGGCGAGCAGGGCGCGTATCTCCTCCACGGGGCGGGGCAGCCCTGCCCCGTACGTCCCGGCGTCGGCGAGCACCGCCTCGGTCATCGCGGTGAACGCCTCCCGCCAGGTGGGGGAGAGCGGGCCGAACGGCTCGGCGGGATACCCGAAGCCTGCTCGGCCCGTCACGGTGTGCAGGCGGCCGACGATCCGCCCGAGCTCCGTGCGCAGTGCCCGTTCCTCATCACCCGTCAGTTCGCCCGCCATGTCGGACCAGGGGCGCCCGGGGCACGCGGTCATGACGACGTACGGCCCGGTGGGAGCGCCGGGGTCGACCTCGCTGTGCACGACCCGCGGGATCCTGCCGCCGTCCGCGCCGAGGGCGTGGCCGCCCTCTCCGGCGGCCGCCGCGTAGAAGGTGACCTCGTTGACGAGGAGGCGCCGTTCATAGCTCATCCCCGGGTCGTGGCGGGGCGGGACCTTGACCACCCATACGCGGCCGTCCGCGAGTGTCACCCGGGTCACGGTGTTGTACGTGCCTCCGGTGAGCGGTCGGCGGGAGGCGATGTCGTCCTCCGTGACTCCGAGGGCCGCGAGCACGGCCGTCGTCGCATCCGCGGGTGCGGCCATCGGCACGGGCGGGTCGGCGGGCGCGGGCACGTCCATGGGCATGGGCGGGTCTCCTCGGACCGGGCTGCGGAGCGTCCGTCCCACAAGGGCTTCACAGGGTGATCACAGGCGAGTCACGATCACATCCCGTGACCCTGCGGGACGATCATCGGACAGGTGTCCGATCGTAGAGTGTCGCTCACTGCGACAGCACTCCCCCGGATGACGAAACTCCGTGCCAGGAGCGGGCTGTCGCTCCTTTCAGACGGAGAGATGAACCATGCGCGCCACTGCCGTACGCCGTTCCGCCATCGCCGCTTCCGTGGTGTCCCTGGCCCTGCTTGTCACCGCCTGCGGCGGTTCGGACGCCAAGGACGAGAAGGACTCCGCCGCGCCGAGCGCGAAGGACGGCGGCGCCACCAAGGCGGCGGTCAAGGCGCTGACCCAGGCCGAGATCGAGAAGGCTTCGCTGGAGCAGGGCGACGTCGCCGGCCACAAGATCACCAAGACCGGTGCCGAGGACGTCGTGAAGTCCGGGGACGTCACCGTGGACAAGAAGGAGTGCGAGCCGCTCGGGTTCGCCTACTCCGGGATGAAGCGGGGTACCCCGGTCGGTACCGCGGGCCGCCAGGTCGTCCAGGAGCCCGAGAAGGACGCGACCGCGGATCCCGAGGATGCGATGCAGGCCGCCTTCGACGTGACCTCGACCCTGGTCACGCTGGCCTCCTACGAGGGCGACGCCGCGGCGAAGAGCATCGCCGAACTCCGCGACTCCGCGGCCAAGTGCGCCGGCGGTTTCACGATGACCATCAAGGGCGACAAGACGGAGGTCGTCAAGCTGACCGAGGAGAAGGTGACGGGCGGCGACGAGGCGCTGGCCTGGACGGTGGGAACGCGGCAGGAGGGCACGACCGTGCCCACGAAGCTCGTGAGCCTCCGTCAGGGCGGCACGGTCGCCACCTTCCTCGCGTTCAACCTCGGTGTGGTGGCGTCCGGGAAGGCCGACTTCGAACTGCCGTCGGACGTGGTCGCGGCCCAGGTCGAGAAGCTCGGCTGATCCTCCGTACGGGACGGTGGGGTGCTGGGCCGGACGGCCCACGCCCCGCCGCCCGGGGGCGGGCGAGCACCACTGCGGCGATCACCGTCAGCCCGCCGGCGATCTGCACCGGGGACAGGGTCTCGCCCAGCACGAGGTAACCGAGGGCCGTCGCGGCCAAGGGCGAGGCGAAGCTCAGCACGGAGACGGTCAGGGCGGGCAGCCGCTCCACGCCCCGGAACCACACCACGTAGGCGAACAGGGCCCCGACGATCCCGAGATAGGCGAAGCCGGCGACGTTGCGCCCTTCGATCGTCCCGGGCAGCCCTTCGGCGATCAGGGTGACGGGCAGCAGGAGGAGCCCGCCGGAGGTCAGCTGCCATCCGGTGAACGTCAGCAGGCCCACACCGTGCGGACGTCCCCACCGCTTGGTCAGCACGATGCCGCCGGCCATGCTCACGGCCGCCAGGAGCCCCGCGGCGACACCCACCGCGTCCAGGCCCGCGCGCGGGGTCATGGCCAGGAGGCCGACCCCTGCCAGCCCGAGTGCGCAGGCGGTGGCGTGGACGGGCGTGATCCGCTCCTTCAGCAGCAGCGCCGACAGGGCGAGTACGACGGTGGGCTGCACGGCCATCACCAGGGCGGCGACGCCGCCGGGCAGATGGTAGGCGGCGACGAAGAGCAGGTAGAGGAACGCGCCGATGTTCAGGAACCCGAGGACGGCGGCGCGCCACCACCAGCCGCCCCTGGGCAGCCGGCGGCCGACCGCGAGAAGGATCAGTCCGGCGGGCAGGGCCCGCAGGGTGGCGGCCAGCAAGGGGCGGCCGGGCGGCAGCAGTTCCGTGGTGACGAGGTAGGTGGAGCCCCAGATCAGCGGGGCCAGCGCGGTGACGGCGGAGTCGGCCCCGAGCCGGTCGGCCTTCACCGGGGACCGCCCCCGGTGTTGCCGTAGCGGCCGGTGAACGCCTGGCGGTCACGGGGCCTGCGGCCGGGGTGCGCGCGTACCTCGGCCGCTCTGCCCACCGGCAGCAGTACGGCGATATGCAGGTCGTCGCGGTCCTCGATGCCGATGATCCGCTTCACCTCCTGCTCGTCCCAGCCGTTCATCGGGGAGGTGGCGAGGCCCATGGAGGTGGCCGCGAGCATCGCGTAGGTCGCCGCGATGACCGCGTCCTTGACCGCGTACTCGCGGAGCAGGTCCCGCCGCTCCAGATCCAGCTGGAAGTCGAGCGTGGCCCGGGAGAAGCCGGCGGCGAAGTCCTCGTTCCAGGCGCCTGCGTGCCGAGCCTGTTCGTAGATGTCGCTCAGGTCCTCACGCCATGCCTGGCCGGCGGCAACGAACACCAGGGTGAGAGGCGCCTCGCGGGGGTGGGGCTGGCCGCCGGTGGCCCGGGCGAGGTCGTCGCGGCCCTTGTCGTCGGAGACCACCACGATGGACCGGGCCTGGACGTTCCAGCTGGAGGGGGCTTCCAGCGCCAGGTCGAGCAGCTCGGTCAGCTGCTCGTCGGGGACGGGGTCGGGCAGGTAGTGGCGGATGCTACGGCGCGTACGTATGGCCTGAGGCACGGTCAGGAGGCCGCTGTCCTGTGTCATGACCGGACCGTAGCGTTTTGCTTAGCGCTAAGCAACAGGGTATCTCAATGCTAAGCTACCTCCGTATACTGAGCCCATGAGCGATCACGTGGACCGGGTCCTGACGCAGTGGGCGGAGCAGTTCCCCGAGCTCGACGCCTCGTCGATGGGCGTCATCGGACGTGTCAAGCGGCTGGCCCGGATCCTCGAGGCGGAACTGCGCACCACGTTCGGCGCCCACGACCTCGACCCCGCCGCCTTCGACGTCCTCGCCACCCTCCGCCGCAGCCCCGCCCCGCACCGGCTGACCCCGGCCGACCTGATGCGGTCGGCCATGGTCACGTCGGGCGCCATCACCCAGCGCCTGGACCGCCTCGAAGCCAGGGGACTCGTCACTCGCGTACCCCGGCAGGAGGACGGGCGCAGCGTCCACGTCGCCCTCACCGGTGAGGGCGAGGAGCTCATCGACCGGGCACTGGTGGACCACGTGGACACGCAGAACCGGCTGCTCTCCGGGATCAGCGGCGAACAGCGGGAGCGGATCGCGGACGACCTGCGCAGCCTGCTGGAGTCCCTCGGCGACACCGACCGGCATCAGCGCCGGATCTGACGCCGCATCACAGCCGCGTCAGGGCAGGGGGACGAGCCTGACCACGGTGACCGTCAGCACGGATCCGGAGACGTAGTAGAGGACGATCGCCCCGTAGACCGTCGCCTCGCGCCGGTCGCGTTCACGCTTGACGGCGGACGAGGCGTGTCCGTACGGGTCCTGGCCCACGGTGCGGGCCATCTCTTCGCGGAACGAGTCGCCGTCCCGCATCTTGGCAAGGGTGTCGTCGGCGGGCGGTGCGTAGGAGATGCGGAAGCTCAAGCGACGCTCCGCCTCTCGGCCTCGTCCTGCGCCAGCCGGTCCAGGATCTGCTCGGCCTCCGGATCGGGCACGGACTCGAGCATCCAGTGCCGCATGACGGCCTGGATCTCATGGACACCGGCCTCGTTGATCGCGTGGTCGAACTCCTCGCGTCTCCCCTCGGGAAGCGCGGCACGGATCGCCGGGATGCTGTTCGGCACCTCGACCTCGGTACCGCCGACAAAGGTTTTCAGGGCCTCGCCCATGACCGCTCTCCCCCGCTCTCCTTGCCCTCTGCCCTCCGTGTACCCGCCGCGCACCGCACCTGCACGGAGCCGTCGGGCGGGTGAGGTGGGTGCGTTCCTCCGCGGATACGCGGCGAAAGGTGTGGCGGAGCGCACACTGTACTGCCCACGGGTGGCGGCCGTTGAGTGAGCCGTGGCAGGCCCGAGGGTGGTCCGCAGGCGAATCGGCCGCGGACACACCGGCCGGCCCGGCGCCCGTGCGGCACCGGGGTGGGAAGCCCACCGCCACGATCAGGCTGACCGTGGCGACATCGTCGGGCTACCGTCCGCCACCGCGAAGTCCGGGGCTGTCCAACGGGCTCTTGACCGGCCGGGTTCCTCCTCTCAGGCGTCTTCCCTGAGCTGTCCGATGATCAACTCGTTACGGACTTCTCGGTGAAGCGGACGGACCAGGCGTAGCCGCTCAAGCTGTCGTGCGGGACTCGCCGGACCTCTCTGACCTGGCAACCGTCGTGGGCGTACTTGAGGGCGAACCGGTCAAGGCGCTGCGCGTCGGTGAGTTCCTCCATGGACAGAGGTGCTCCGACGACGAGGTCTTCGTGAAGGACTTCGTCCGGGGCAGTTCCATTCGCGCAGGCCGGGCAATGATGCGTTCTCGGTAGGGCCATACCTTCAGTGTCCTCCTGATCCGGGGGCTCTGACGTTCACGGCGCACATGCCGCAATGTCAAGGCGCCGTCCGAGTACTTCGGACACCGGGACCCCAGACACTGAGGGTGTACGCGCGCCTGGTGTCCAGCTCTGCCCGTCCACGAACGTCCTGGGTCGCGGTCGTCCGTCGCTGTCCGGGCTTGCGCCGAGTGGGGTGGGGCGCGGTTCCATCAGTTGAGTCCCGAGCGGGCTGCGGGAACCTCGACCCCCACCCCTCATGACTGAGGAGTCCTGTGCGGACGTACCTGACCGGCTCAACAGCTCGGACCGTAGCGGACGCCACTGAGGAGGAGGTCCGAACGGGCATGGCTGCCTTCTGATCCGGCTAGGGCCTGTCGTCCGGATGAGCCCGGCAAGATCCGGACGACAGGCCCCAAGGTCCCTCAGACGCGGTCCTGGAAGACGGTGTACCAGGGGTACGTCCCCACCACGGCGCCGTCGGCCGTCACGGCCTCCAGGGTGTAGAAGTACGTGTTCCCCTTCGTCGCCGTGGCGTCCTCCCACGTCCGGGCGTCCGCCGGGAGCAGTCCGTCGTGCTGGGGCTCGTACGCCTTGGTCGCCGGGTTCCACCGGCTCACGCGGTAGCCGGTGACCGTGGCGCAGCGGGCCGTGTCGGTGCACTGCCAGCCGACGGACGGACGAGTGGCCGTCCGGTTGTGGCCCAGACTGCCGAGGCTCCAGTCCCGGGTGACGGTCACGGAGGGCCGGACGTCGAGCTCGGTGGCCTCGACCACGGTGACCTTCGGGTCGCTCGGGTGCAGCGTGTTGCCCCAGTGGTCCTTGGCCATCACCGCGTACACGTGCGTCTCGCCGTCCGGCAGGTTGCCGCAGAGGATCGCGAGCCAGTTGCTCGTGCCCTCCGAGCAGGTGTCGGGGCCGAGCCACTTGACCGTGCCGTCGGCCTGCCGGACGCCCTTCCACACCACGTACTCGTCGATGTCGTCCTCGGGCGAGGCGGCCCAGCTCACCAGCATGCCGTCGTTGCGCGGGGTGACCTTCACGCCGGTGACCGGGCCGGGCGCCACGGTGTCGCCGGTGCGGACGACGACCGGCGCGGAGTACGCCGACTCGTTGCCGTACGGGTCCACCGCCGTGACGGCGTACGTCACGTACGTGTTCGCGGGCATGTCCACGTCGTAGCAGTTGCCGCCGGTGCTCGCCTCGTGGCTCTCCTCCGCGACGCAGGTCACCTGGGTGCGCGCGGTCGGGTCGAACGTCTTGCCGGGCGAGCGGTACACGCGGTAGTGCCCGCCGTTGTCCCAGTCCTCGTAGAAACCGTCGGGCTGGCTCCAGTGCACGTCGGTGTAGCCGGGACGGGCGCCGGCGGTGACGCCTGTCGGGGACTTCGGTGGCATCCGGTCGACGCCGTCGCTGGTGACCGTCGCGTACGTCCCCGGGTTGCCGGCTGCGTCGAGGGCCCGGACCCGGTAGTACGTGTTCGTGTTCACGGCGGCGCTGGTCCGGTACGACGTGGTGGTCGTCGTACCGCGCAGTTCGAACGGTCCGGCAGTCGCGGACGAGGCGTACACCTCGTACTTCGCCGTGTCGGCGACTCCCTGCCAGTTCAGGGTGTCCCACCACCCGTCGCCGGTGGCGACCGTGAGTCCGGTGGGGGCGGCCGGCCCGGTGCGGTCGACGGTCGTCGCCGTCACGTCCGGGCTGCCGGTGGACTCGCGGCCGGCCTTGTCGACGGCGCGGACCTCGTACAGGAAGGTCTGGCCGGTGGCGGGCGGGGCGTCGACGAAGGACCGGGTGGTCAGCAGGGACGTCCCGCTGACCTTGGCCCAGCTGGTGGCGCTCAGCCGGCGGTACACGCGGTACCCGGCGAGGTCCATCTCCTTGTTGGCGGCCCAGCGCAGGGTCGTCTTGGCCGTCGTCCAGTCGTACGCGGCGGTGAGGCCGGTCGGGGCGAGCGGCTTGACCGTGTCGACGGCGGCCTCGGTGCGCGGGGCGTACGTGAAGGCGGCGTTGGCGACGCCGGTCCATGCGACGTAGTCCACGCGGATCGTGTGCTTGCCGGCCGGGATGGTCAGGTCGACGGTCTTGCGGGCGGTGGTGGAAACGTTCTTCCACAGGTCGACCTTCCGCACACCGTCGACGTGGACGCGCATGCCGTCCTGCGTGGCGGCGGAGAGCCGGAAGGGGCCGCCGGAGCCGAAGTCACGGGTGAGGGACCAACGGACGGAGAAGTTGTCCTTGGGCAGCGTGACGCCGGCCGGGTCGCCGTACCCGTAGTTCTCGCTGATGGCGGTGTCGCAGGCGGTGAGCTTCGGCGTGCCGCTGAAGGTGGAGTTGCCGAAGTACTGCGCCCTCCAGACGGGAGAGGTGCAGGTGACCGCCGCAGAGGCGGGGGCGGCGGTGATCAGGCCGCCGGTGGTGGCGAGCGCGGCCGTCGCGGCCAGCGCGGACAGCCGGGTACGAGTCATCACAGAGAAAGGGACCCTTTCGGACCAAGGCGGATCACGTGAAAAGTCAGACGCCTGTGTGACTCGTGAGTCGGGGGCGGGGTTGTCCCCGACTCACGCACGTTTTTTCGGGCAACGTCCCGACCGCTCACCCGTAGCGGCGTGGCGTCCAGGCGACACGCCTGGAGCTACGGATCGAGAGGCTGGCAGGCGGGGGTTGCCCCCCTGGTTTCCCGTGCCGAGTAGCGACGCCTCCTCGGCGGTGACCTGCCGTGGCTCGGGCTGCTCCACCGCATGGCTGGCGGTCACTCAGCTGCGGTCAGCAAAGCGCCAGGCATCCACGTTTGAAATGTGCGTTTCGAAGTCTGAGATGACCAGCCGCTCTCGTTCAGCGGCGAGTGAAGATCGCAGGCGTCAACCCGTCCAGGCTCGTTCCCTCTCGTGCCCTACGGACGGCTCGGCCGGCTCCGTTCCCGGCTGAGGCTGTTCCGCACGTGAGCTCCTGCTCGTCACCAACCCATCAGGCGAGGGTCTAGCCACGCGCAACCCGCCGCCAGCCCTCCGAAAAGGCCAACTTGCTATCCGGGTGGTAGGCACGCGGTCCGCCGGCCCTGGTCGCGTACTGCGCTTCCTCCGTCACCTTCCAGTCCTCGTCCTCCCACTTGAGGATCAGATGGGTGGTCTCATCCTCCAGCGATGCGCCCTCGCCACCGGCGGCGAGGCGGTCGCAGACCATCCATACGACGACGACATCGCCGCTGTCGTTGAGGCTGCGTTGGAGGATCGCCTTCACGACTGCGCTTCCCTCATTCGGTACATCGCCCCATGTAGGAGCTCCAACCAGTCCGCTGACACCTCTGTCGATGGTCTCGGGGGAGTCCTTGGAGGTGACCTCAGTCCATTGTTCGCGCGCGATCGCTTCGTCCCGCAGGTCGAAGTCTTCCCAGTAGGAGACCGCAGCAGAGGCCGCGCCGAGCGCAGAGTGCTCGAAGCCAGTCTCTATGCCTTCAGCGGTCGAATCCGCTGGCAGCAATGCAACAGCGCGGGCGGTGGCTGGCGTGAACTCCTGCCCCTGAGGGACCGAGGACTTGTCGCCTCCCGGGCTCGTTGACGTCTTGCCGTCCGCCTGAGGGCGAGGGTCATCGCCCATAGCCGATGTCACGGCCAGGATGCCACCAACAGCAAGCGCGGCACCGGCCGCGGTTCCGATCGCCAGGAGCCGAAGCCGGTGCGTGCGTACTTTGCCGTCAATGGGGCCTGAATCAGGCTGCGTGGTGAGGCCGCGATCAGTGGCCCGCTCGTGGCTCATCGTCTCTCCGCATCTCAAGTCGCCGTGGGCTGCCCGACACCCTAGGGGCTGATCGGTAACTCGCAGCAACGAGACAACCTTTGGGCACGGAAATCGCCTCCATGCCGCTTTCGGTCACGACCCTGAGCCGGCGAAACCGAAGCACAGCAGGACGCCCCTGTCCTCACGTACACACAGGCGCCTAAACATCCATGTTCGTGATCTACCGGTCGTCCTGATCGGCACGGGTGACGGGACCCTTGGGCTACGGACGGATGCGCCTGCCGAGATTGCCGGCCTGGCGGCCCTCTTGATCATGCTCGACATCCGCGTGCGTTCCTGGCGCGGCCAGGCCTGACGGCCCGCAGATGGCCCAGCACACCAGAAAGCCCCCCACCTCGTGGCAAACACACAGGTGGGGGGCCTCGTCAGCTTTGCTTACTTCTTCTTGCCCTGGTTCTTCACGGCCTCGATGGCGGCCTTCGCCGCTTCGGGGTCGAGGTACGTGCCGCCCGGGTTCAGGGGGCGGAAGTCCGCGTCCAGTTCGTACGAGAGCGGGATGCCGGTCGGGATGTTGAGGCCCGCGATGTCGGCGTCGGAGATGCCGTCGAGGTGCTTGACCAGGGCGCGCAGGCTGTTGCCGTGGGCGGCGACCAGGACCGTGCGGCCGGTCAGCAGGTCCGGGACGATGGCGTCGTACCAGTACGGCATCATGCGGATGACGACGTCCTTGAGGCACTCGGTGCGCGGGCGCAGCTCCGACGGGATCGTCGCGTAGCGCGCGTCGTCGCTCTGCGAGAACTCCGTGCCGTCCTCGAGGACGGGCGGCGGGGTGTCGTACGAACGACGCCACAGCATGAACTGCTCCTCGCCGAACTCGGCGAGGGTCTGGGCCTTGTCCTTGCCCTGGAGAGCGCCGTAGTGGCGCTCGTTCAGCCGCCAGGAGCGGCGGACGGGGATCCAGTGGCGGTCCGCGGCCTCCAGCCCGAGCTGGGCGGTGCGGACCGCGCGCTTCTGGAGCGAGGTGTGCACGACGTCGGGGAGCAGGCCGGCGTCCTTGAGCAGCTCACCGCCGCGGACCGCCTCCTTCTCGCCCTTGTCGGTGAGGTCTACGTCCACCCATCCGGTGAACAGGTTCTTCGCGTTCCATTCGCTCTCGCCGTGGCGGAGGAGGATCAGCTTGTACGGTGCGTCGGCCATGAGTCCGAGCGTAATCGAACCCGCGAGGGCTCCGCGCGCCCGGCCACAGGGCGGACACGGGGCGTGCCCCGGCGCCCTGACCGGCCGACGTTTGACGCGCGGCGTCAATTGGGTGGCGCCCCGGGATTCGGGCTTCGTAATGTTCGGACTGCTATCGGGCCGCTTACAGGGCCCACGTCCGTTCCGCGTGTCCCCCGGGGGGAAGCCGTATGTCTGTCGCCGGTCTCAGGAAGGCGGCACACGAGACGCTCGCCGGGCTCCCCAGGGAGTTCTGGTGGCTGTGGACCAGCACGCTGGTCAACCGCCTCGGGGCGTTCGTCGCCACGTTCATGGCGCTCTACCTGACCCTGGACCGGGGGTACTCGGCCTCGTACGCGGGTCTGGTCGCCGCCCTCCACGGCCTCGGCGGGGTCGTGTCCTCGCTGGGGGCAGGGGTGATGACGGACCGCCTCGGACGCCGGCCCACGATGCTGATCGCGCAGCTCTCGACCGCCGTCTCCGTCGCCGTGCTCGGCTTCATGGTCCATCCGGTCGCGATCGCAGGCGTGGCGTTCGTCGTGGGCATGGCCAGCAACGCCTCGCGCCCGGCGGTGCAGGCGATGATGGCCGACATCGTGCGGCCCGAGGACCGGGTGCGGGCCTTCTCGCTCAACTACTGGGCGATCAACCTGGGTTTCGCCGTCTCGTCCGCCGGGGCCGGTTTCATCGCCGAGTACAGCTACCTGGCCGGCTTCATGGGCGAGGCGGCCATGACGCTGGTCTGCGCGGTCGTCGTCTTCCTGAAGGTCCCCGAGTCCCGGCCCGAGGAGAGGCCCCGCGTCGCCGGGGCCCGCGAGCCGGACGACGTGCGGATGGGCACCGTCCTGCGCGACGGACGCTTCATGGGCGTGGTCGGACTGTCGTTCCTCGTCGCGCTGATCTTCCAGCAGGGGTACGTGGGGCTGCCGGTGGCCATGGGCACGGACGGGCTCTCCAGCTCCGACTTCGGCACGGCCATCGCCGTCAACGGTGTGTTGATCGTCGCCCTGCAGATCCCGGTGACGCGGTTCATCCAGCACCGAGATCCCCGGCGGCTGCTGATCCTCTCGTCCCTGCTCGCGGGGTACGGTTTCGGGCTCACCGCGTTCGCGGGCTCGGTCGGGGTGTACGCGCTGACCGTGTGCGTCTGGACCCTCGCGGAGATCGTGAACGCCCCGACGCAGACGGGCATCGTCGTCCAGCTGTCCCCGGCGCACGGCCGGGGCCGCTACCAGGGCATGTACACCATGTCCTGGTCGGTGGCGGCGCTCGTCGCCCCGCTGATGTCCGGCTTCGTCATCGACCACTACGGCGCCGGCTGGCTCTGGGGGGCCTGCGCGGTGATCGGCACGTTCGCGGCACTCGGCTACTGGCTGCTGATGCGCAGCCTGGAGACGGATGTGGATACGGAGACGGGTCCGAAAACGGAGACGGAGCCGGAACTGCGGACGGAGCTGCAGCCCCGGACCGAGGGCGGGGGCCCGGTGGTCGAACCCGTCGTCTCCGGAGCCGGAGCCGTGGCAGCAGCCGTCACCGCAGCCGCGCCCGTCGACGAGCCGAAGGCCGTCGGGGCCACCGACGCCGGACCCGCGGTCTCACGGACGGCATCGGGCGCGTGACACGGGCGCGGTGGTGCCCCGCGGCGGACACACGTCCGCCGCGGGGCACCACCGCGCCGTCGGCCGGCTCGGGTCAGCCGGAGCAGCCACCGCACTGGCACGGAGCGCCGGACTGGCAGCCGCACCCGCAGCCCGAGCCGCAACCACAGGCGCCGAGCACGGTCAGACGCACCACTTCGGTCGGGGGCTCCTGCTGGTGTTCGGTCATGGGGGAATCGGCCATGGTCCCTCCTCAGGGATGACGACTCGACGGCGTACGGCGTATGCGTACGACGGGGGCGTACGGCATCGCGTGCCGCCCCCGCCCCCATTGCATGCCCAACCGGGGCGGCGCATCAACGGCGCACGCGCGCCGGGACAGACGTGCGACCCCCGCCCTGCCTACGCCCCTACGCTCCCTCCACCGGCGCCGCCGCAGCCTGGAGCTCGTCCGCGTGCTCGCCCGTCACCAGGTAGACGACACGCTTGGCCACCGACACGGCGTGGTCGGCGAAGCGCTCGTAGTAGCGGCCGAGCAGCGTCACGTCGACGGCCGTCTCGATGCCGTGCTTCCAGCGGTCGTCCATCAGGTGCTGGAACAGCGTGCGGTGCAGCAGGTCCATCTCGTCGTCGTCCTGCTCCAGCTGCATGGCCAGGTCGACGTCCTTGGTGATGATGACCTCGGCGGCCTTCGCCATGAGCCGCTGCGCGAGCTGGCCCATCTCCAGGATGGTGGCGTGCAGGTCGTGGGGCACCGCGAACTCCGGGAAGCGCAGCCGCGCCAGCTTGGCGACGTGCTGCGCGAGGTCGCCCGAGCGCTCCAGGTCGGCGCTCATGCGCAGGGAGGTCACGACGATGCGCAGGTCGGTGGCGACCGGCTGCTGGCGGGCGAGCAGCGCGATGGCCCGCGCCTCCAGGTCGTGCTGCAGGTCGTCGACCTTCTGGTCCGCGGCGATCACAGTCTCGGCGAGCTTGAGATCGGCGTCGAGCATCGACGTCGTCGCCCGGCCGATCGCCGAGCCGACGAGCCGGGCCATTTCGACCAGGCCCTCGCCGATCGAATCGAGTTCCTCGTGATAAGCGTCGCGCATGGAAGTCCCTCTCCAGATCCTTACTGAGGCCGGGGTCTTCGGGCCGACCCCCACGCTCCCACGGTGCGGGCCCAACGCGTCCGGATCCGGCCCCCTAAATGAACCACCTCCATCCCCTCGGTGAACTCTGGGCGACGAGTGTTCGAGATGGCACCCGGATGGCTGGGAGAGTGTCGGCGAGCCCGCATAACCTTTAAGCATGGACGTGAACGCGGCGGTCGCCGCAGCTGCTGCGATAGCCGGTGTGCTCACCGGCGTGATCGCCATGCTGGCGTTCCGCTGGAGCGAGCGTGAGCAGAGGCGCCCCACGCGGACGTCCCTGCGGCCCGACAGCAACGCCCCGCTCCCCCCGGGGGTGGACACGGTTCTGTCGGTGCTCAGCTCGTCCGCCGTGGTGCTCGACGAGAGCGACAGCGTCGTCAAGGCCAGCTCCGCCGCGTATGCGCTAGGCCTGGTCAGGGGAGGCCGGCTGTCGGTCGAGCCGATGCTCAACATGGCCAGGGACGCCCGGCGCGACGGCGAGATACGCCAGGTCGAGCTGGACCTCCCCCGGCGGGGTACGGGACGGGGGGAGGCGCTCGCCGTCTCGGCCCGGGTCGCGCCGCTGGGTTCGCGGCTCGTGCTGCTGCTGGTCGAGGACCTCACGGAGGCCCGGCGCATCGAAGCAGTGCGGCGCGACTTCGTCGCCAACGTCAGCCATGAGCTCAAGACCCCCACCGGCGCCCTGTCGCTCCTCTCCGAGGCCGTGATGGACGCGTCCGACGACCCGGAGGCCGTGGAGCGGTTCGCCGGGCGCATGCAGATCGAGGCGACCCGGCTGACCAACCTCGTGCAGGAGCTCATCGACCTCTCCCGGGTGCAGAACGACGACCCGCTGGAGGACGCGGAGCCCGTGCGGGTGGAGGAGCTGGTCGCCGAGGCCATCGACCGGTGCCGGCAGCAGGCGGGGTCCAAACAGATCACCATGGCCTCGGGCGGCACCGCGGACCTGTTCGTCTGGGGAAACCGCGGCCAGCTCGCCGCCGCTCTCGGCAATCTCGTGGAGAATGCCGTCAACTACAGCCCCGCGCGCACCCGCGTCGGCATCGCAGCCCGGCGGATCGCCGCAGCGGGCGGGGATCTGATCGAGATAGCCGTCACCGACCAGGGCATCGGCATCTCCGAGAAGGACCGCGAGCGGGTGTTCGAGCGGTTCTACCGCGTCGACCCTGCCCGCTCACGGGCCACCGGTGGCACCGGCCTCGGCCTCGCCATCGTCAAACACGTGGCCGCCTCGCACGGCGGGGAGGTCACCGTCTGGAGCTCGGAAGGACAGGGCTCCACCTTCACTCTTCGACTGCCCGAGTCCGGCGTGGTACGCGGGCGCACCACCGGCGGACCGCTCGTCGTCAACGGCCACTCCGCTGACGACGACGGACCGTACGGCACCGACACTCTTGAACCATTCCCTGCCCCGGAGGCTCTTCCGTGACCCGAGTGCTTGTCGTCGAGGATGAGGAATCCTTCAGCGACGCCCTGTCCTACATGCTCCGCAAGGAGGGCTTCGAGGTGGCCATCGCGGCCACCGGCCCGGACGGCCTCGACGAATTCGAGCGCAACGGCGCCGACCTCGTCCTGCTGGACCTGATGCTTCCCGGCCTGCCCGGCACGGAGGTCTGCAGGCAGCTGCGGGTGCGGTCCAATGTGCCGGTGATCATGGTGACCGCCAAGGACAGCGAGATCGACAAGGTCGTCGGCCTGGAGATAGGAGCCGACGACTACGTGACCAAGCCCTTCTCCTCGCGCGAGCTGGTGGCCCGCATCCGCGCGGTCCTGCGCCGGCGCGGCGAGCCGGAGGAGGTCACCCCGGCCGCGCTGGAGGCCGGTCCGGTCCGGATGGACGTCGACCGCCACGTGGTGACGGTGTCCGGGGGCAAGGTCGATCTGCCGCTGAAGGAGTTCGACCTCCTGGAGATGCTGCTGCGCAACGCCGGCCGCGTCCTGACGCGCATGCAGCTGATCGACCGGGTCTGGGGCGCGGACTACGTGGGCGACACGAAGACGCTGGACGTCCACGTCAAGCGTCTGCGCGCCAAGATCGAGCCGGACCCGGGGGCGCCCCGCTACCTGGTGACGGTGCGGGGGCTGGGCTACAAGTTCGAGCCGTAAACCGGTGTCGTACTGCCGTGCGCAGGGCGCCGTCCCCGGGTGGGGGCGGCGCCCTGCGCACGTCCGGGTCAGTGTGCCGCGGAGTCCTCGTCCGTCTGCGTGTCCGAGCCGCTCTCCACGTCCGACGGCGTGTCGGACTGCCGGCCCGCCGACTCGCTCGGGTTCGCGCCCGGCGTCTCGGAGGCTCCCTTCGAGGGCGTGGGCTTCGGCGACGGCAGCGTGCTCGGGCCGAAGCCCTCGAAGAAGCCGCTCGCAGGGACGATCAGGGCGCCGAGCCCGACGTCGCCCGTCTCGCTGAAGGTGAAGACGACGCTCTGCACGTTGCCGTCGCTTCCGGCCTGGCGGCCGTTCCCGATGACCGCGGAGGCGTTGCCCTTGCCCCCGAGGATGACCCTGCCGCCGGCCGGGACCTTGATCGGTCCCTTGCCCTCGGCGGCGTGCAGTTCCACCGTGGCGTTCGTGCCCGGAAGCTTGACGGCCTCCAGGACCTCGGCCTTCGGGCCCTCGTTGAAGAGCGTGGCGTTGACGACGGCCGGGCCCTCGGTCTCGTGCCCGGGCTGCGTGATGATGTTCGCGTTCTGGATCTTGATGTTGTCGACAGCGGTGGCTGCGTTGTCCGGCCGGACCTGAAGCGTCTGCGCGTCGTTGCCCGCACTGCACGCGGACAGCGAGGCGATCGAGAACACGAGGGCAGTGGCGGCGAGGGCGCCGTGTCGAAGGCTGCGGCTCACGGCGGCGGCAACTCCTTGAACGTTCGGACTGCGGACTTCGGACTCTTGCGGACGGGAAGGCCGAGCGGCGTGAAGCCGCCCTAAGGGTGTGTCAGCGGCCTCAGGTTACCGAGCCACCGTCCCGGCTCCGCACCCGACCCGCCCCTACGGCCCCCGGACCTGACAGCCGGTCCGGTGGCGGTGATTGCGGCCGCGTTCCATAACGCACGGTGTTCGCCGTGCGTAACGCACGTGTTCGCCGCGTGATCGGTGCGTGATCGATTTCCGGCGGTGGCGCATTCCCTGCGCATAATCCACCCCGTGACCGGTCGTTGATCAATTTCAATGACCATCGACCCTAAGGTCCGTACGGGTGATCGATGCTCGAACGGAGTAGGAAAAGTTCACCATGCGGAATCCGGCAAAACGGGACGTTTGGCTCCTTCTGAGTGACTTCCCGCATGTGTGACGCGCGCGTTTCGCGTCGGCCGCACGCCCGCTCCGACCTGCGAATATCGCCTTCCGGAAGGCGTCCGCAGCACGTTCCGGTCGGTGTTGTCAAGCCCTGAGATATGCCCTGACCTGCGAAAACGCCATTCAGGAGATGCTGTTCTCGTGTTACTCTGGATAGCCACGGAAGGGGTACCTGTCACATGACGTTCAAGGTTGGCGACACCGTGGTCTATCCCCATCACGGGGCCGCGCTGATCGAGGCTATCGAAACTCGCCAGATCAAAGGCGTGGACAAGACCTACTTGGTGCTCAAGGTCGCCCAGGGCGACTTGACGGTTCGTGTGCCGGCGGACAATGCGGAGTTCGTCGGTGTGCGTGACGTAGTCGGACAGGAGGGCCTGGACCGGGTCTTCGAGGTGCTGCGCGCACCGTACGCCGAAGAGCCGACGAACTGGTCCCGGCGCTACAAGGCAAATCTCGAGAAGCTCGCCTCCGGCGATGTCATCAAGGTCGCCGAAGTGGTCCGCGACCTGTGGCGTCGTGAGCGCGAGCGTGGACTGTCCGCGGGCGAGAAGCGCATGCTCGCCAAGGCCCGTCAGATTCTGGTGAGTGAACTCGCCCTCGCGGAGAACACGAACGAGGACAAGGCTGAGGCGCTGCTCGACGAGGTCCTCGCCTCCTGAGCCGGGTCTGCCGGCTCCTGCCGGGGCCGGGAATCCGGTTGTAGAAATATGCCGCGGTGCCCGCTGACCAGCCGTTCTCACGGCGAGTCGTCGGGCGCTGCGGCATGTTCGGATCCCGAGGGGCGCCCGCCCGGTGCTGTCCCCGGCCGGTCGACCGTTCCGTTACACGTCGGACCGCTCCGGTCCCGACCGGCGATCCATGGTCGAATCCGATGACCGTCGAAACCGATGATCTGACGTCCCGGCCGGCACTTGCCCGACCGGACGCCGCAGCGACCGAAACCGTCCCGCCCGAGAGCCCTGACGACCGAGCCGCCGCTGCCGCTCGTCCGACCAGGGGTCACGGAAGGGTCCCGGTCAGGTCGAGGCGTCGCGTCCGGCTCGCTGGGGCCCCTACCCATGTCGGCCGTGGAAACAAACCTGCCGAAGCTTCGGAGTGCAACCGATGTCACCGATGTCCCCGACGCCCGCCGATCCACGTCCTTCCCGGACCGCTGCGGTGATCCCCGCAGCCGGCCGGGGCGTCCGGCTGGGGCCGGGAGCCCCCAAGGCGCTGCGCACCCTCGGCGGGACCCCGATGCTGATCCACGCCGTCCGCGCCATGGCCGCCTCGCGTGCCGTCGCACTCGTCGTCGTGGTCGCACCCCCCGGCGGCGCCTCCGAGGTGAAGAACCTCATCGACGAGCACGCCCTGCCCGAGCGCACCGACTATCTCGTGGTGCCCGGTGGTGCGACACGCCAGGAGTCGGTCAAGCTCGGCATCGACGCCTTGCCGCCGGACATCTCCGTCGTACTCGTCCATGACGCGGCCCGGCCCCTGGTGCCCGTCGACACGGTGGACGCGGTCATCGAAGCCGTACGCGACGGAGCGCCCGCCGTCGTCCCCGCGCTCCCGCTGGCCGACACCGTCAAGGAGGTCGAACCCGGCACGCCGGGCGACCCCGAGCCGGTCCTGTCGACACCGGTACGGGCCCGGCTGCGCGCCGTGCAGACGCCCCAGGGGTTCGACCGCGACACACTCGTCCGCGCCCACGGGGCCGTCGCGGTCGACGGCGAAGGCGCGACGGACGACGCGGGCATGGTCGAACGTCTCGGCTCGCCGGTCGTCGTCGTGCCCGGGCACGAGGAGGCGTTCAAGGTGACCCGGCCGCTGGACCTGGTCCTGGCCGAGGCCGTTCTCGCACGCCGGAGGGCGAACGATGGGTTCTGAGACCGTGGACCAGCGGGCACCCGTGATCCCCCTCGTCGGTATCGGGACCGACATCCACGCCTTCGAGGAGGGCCGGGAACTCTGGTGCGCGGGGTTGCTGTGGGAGGGCGAGGGCCCCGGCCTGGCCGGCCACTCCGACGCCGACGTCGTGGCGCACGCCGCGTGCAACGCCCTGTTCTCGGCCGCCGGGCTCGGCGACCTGGGGCAGCACTTCGGTACCGGCCGCCCCGAGTGGTCGGGCGCCTCCGGCGTCACCCTGCTCACCGAGGCGGCGCGGATCGTGCGGGGGGAGGGCTTCGAGGTGGGCAACGTCGCCGTGCAGGTCGTCGGTCTGCGACCCAAGATCGGCAGGCGGCGCGACGAGGCGCAGAAGGTGCTGTCCGACGCGGTCGGCGCTCCCGTCTCGCTCTCCGCCGCCACCTCCGACGGCCTCGGCTTCACCGGCCGCGGTGAGGGCATCGCGGGCATCGCGACCGCCCTGGTGTACCGCGTCGCCGGCTGACGGCGGGACCGGCCCACGGGTGACCGCGAGCCGGTCCGGCAGGCGCGGGCGCGCCTGCCACGGACATCCGTCGCGCCTGCCACGGACATCCGTCGCGCCTGCCACGGACATCCGTCGCGCCTGCTCCGGACGTCCGTCGCCCCCCCGGCCCCTTGTTGCACATCGTTCGCACGTACGCTGTTGTGGCAGGTACGTGCATGTGCCGCAAGGCCGAGAGCGAGGGTGAGCTTCAGTGGTGAGCGCGACCGCCGGGACGACGGTGGCGCCGGATGCGCGGGAGGGCGTGGGCGGGTACGTCCTGCGGACCGCGACGGCGCAGGATCTCGGCGGCGCGCGGGCCGTCATGCTGGACACCGTCTACGGCGACCTCGGGTCGGGCTACGTACCGCACTGGCACGCCGACGTCATCGATCCGGAGAGCGCCTATCTGCGCCCCGCGCGGTGCACGCTGCTGGTCGTCCTGCACGGCGACGAGATCGTGGCGACCGGTGCCGTGCGCGACCGGGGCCCCCAGGCGCCGCCCAATCCGCAGTGGATCGCCGACCGCTTCCCCTCCGGATCCACCGCCCAGCTGTGCCGGATCTACGTGCGCCCCGAGCACCGCAGGCGCGGGCTGGCGCGCCGGCTGGTGAGGGAGCTCGGCGCCTTCGCGGCGCGGGCGGGTGGTTACACCTCGCTGTACCTGCACACCGATCCCGCCGTACCGGGGGCCGAGTCGTTCTGGCGGTCACTGGCCCAGGAGGTGTGCGACGAGCGTGCGCTGCCGGGCGGTGGTCAGGGAATCGTCCACTTCGAGTTGCCGATGCCGGAGGCCCGGCAGGCCGGCACCCCCGTCGGAAGATGATAATCGTTTTCATATAAGCTTCTCTTCATGTCTACGACCCGAAGCCGTCGCTCCCCGCTGCCGGCCGTCGCCGCCACCGCCGCTCTTCTCCTCCCGCTGGCAGCCTGCTCCTCCTCGGGTGACGCCGCGGCATCCGGTGACGCGCAGCGGCTCCGGGTCGTCATGGCCTTCCCGCCCGCCCAGGCCATGTCCCCCTACGGCGACGACGCGGTCACCCTCAGCCGCCTCGCCGTCGTCGAAGGCCTCACCACCCTGGACGGCAACGGCGCCGCTCGGCCCGCCCTCGCCGCGTCCTGGAGCCGGACCGATGCCACCACCTGGACGTTCACGCTCCGCGACGCCGTCTTCCAGGACGGTGAGACCGTCGACGCCGATGCCGTCGTCCGTTCCCTCACCGCAGCGGGCAAGGCGTCCCCGCCGCCGCGCGTCCTGTCCGACTCGAAGCTGACCGCGACCGCCACGGACGCGCGCACCGTACGCATCGTCACCGCGGACGCCGACCCGCTCCTGCCCCAGCGGCTCGCCAACCCCTCCCTCGCGATCCTGTCCGCGGGCGCGTACGGGAACGGCAGGGCGAATCCCGTGGGACACGCCACCGGGCCCTTCACCATGACCGGTCTCGACGGCACGGCCGGTGCCACGCTGGAACGCAACCCCGCCTACTGGGGCGGCGAGGCGAAGGCCCCGGGCGTCGACGTGACGTTCGTCGCGGACGGGACCGCCCGGGCCAACGCCCTGCGGACGAAGGCCGTCGACATCGCCGAATACGTACCGATCGCCCAGGCGCCCCTGCTCGGCGACGCGTACGTCCACGAGTTCCCCTCCGCCCGGACCAACGGCCTCTCCCTCAACACCCGTCGCGGTGTCTTCTCCGATCCGGCCATGCGCGCCGCCGCCCGCGAGGCCGTCGACCCCAAGGCGCTGGTCGACGGCGTGTACGAGGGCCGGGCCGACACCGCGCAGGGCCTCCTCGGCCCCGGTGTCCCCTGGGCCGCGGCCGCCCGCACGGTACCCACGGGCCGGGCCGTGGCCGCCGGCCGCGAGGAGGTGGCCGGGACGAAGGAGATCTCCCTCGCGACCTACACCAACCGGCCCGAACTGCCCGAGGTGGCCACGATCGTCCAACAGCAGCTCCGCGCACGCGGCTTCACCGTCAAGCAGGTCGTCCGCGACTACGCGCAGCTGGAGGCGGACGCGCTCGCCGGGAAGTACGACGCCTTCGTCCAGGCCCGCAACACCCTCCTGGACACGGCCGACCCGATCTCCTACCTCGCCTCCGACTTCACGTGCGACGGCAGCTTCAACATCTCCCAGCTCTGCGACGAGCGCGTCGACGCGGCGGTGGACGAGGCCGCCTCCCGCGCCGCCACCGACGACCGCCACCGCGCCGAGATGGCCGTCGAGGCCGCCGTCCTCGGCTCCGACGCCCTCGTCCCGCTCGTCCACGAGCGCTTCGTCCAGGGTTACGACGAGGCACGCGTCGAGGGGGTCGCGCTCGACCCCATGGAACGCACCCTCATCACCGCCGACACCCGCGTCGGGTGATCCGTGAGGTACCTGGCCGGCCGGCTCGGCACACTCCTGGCCGTCCTCGCCGTCGTCGGCCTGCTGCCCCGGCTGACCCGTACGGACCCCGCCCTGACGATCCTGCACGCCCGTTACGCGGACCGTCCGCCGACGCCCGCCGTGCTCGACGCGATCCGCGCCGGGACCGGACTCGACGGCGGACCGCTGCAGGTGCTGGGCGGCTGGGCCGCCGGGCTGTTCCGGGGTGATCTGGGGGAGTCCTGGGTTTCCGGCAGTCCCGTCGGCCCTGACGTGACGTCCGCACTCGGCGTCTCCCTCTCCCTCATGGCCTGCTCGCTCGGCGTCGCTCTGATCCTCGCGCTCGCCCTCGCCGCCCCCTCCCTCCGGCGGGGTGCGCGCCGCAGGCAGACCAGCACCCGGGCCGGAGCCGGCGCCGCCGTCCTCGCCGCCCTGCCGGAATTCCTCCTCGCCGCCGTCCTGGCCACCCTCCTCGCCGTACGGCTGGGCTGGCTGCCGGCCCTGGGGTGGGGGAGCGCCGAGCAGGCCGTCCTGCCCGCCCTCGCGATGGGTGTCCCGGCCGGCGCCCTGCTCGGGCGGCTGCTCGCCGACGCGCTGCCCGCCGCCTTCGCCGAACCCTGGGCCGCCACCGCCACCGCCGGCGGCATACCGCCGCGCCGCATCGCGGCCCACGCCCTGCGCCGCACCGCCCCCGCCCTGCTGCCGCAGCTCGGCCTGGTCGTCGTCGGGCTAACCGGGGGCGCGGTCGCCGTCGAGACGCTGTACGCCGTCCCGGGGCTCGGCTCCACGGCGCTGTCCGCCGCCCTCGCCCAGGACCTGCCCGTCCTCCAGGCCTGCGTCCTGCTGCTCCTTCTGCTGGGGTCCGCCGCGGGGCTCGCGGCCCGGCTCGGCTCCCGCGTCCTGCTCGGCCCCGCCCGTACGGCCCGTGCGCTGCCCGCGCTCAGCGCCCCGCCGCTGCCCGTGCGCCGCACGGTCACCGTCGCCGCCGTGGCCCTCGCCGCGCTCCTGGCCGCGGTCACCGTCGCGGGCCTGCTGCGCGACCCGCTGACCGTCGATGCCGCCGCCCGCCTCGCCTCCCCCTCGGCCGCCCACCCCTTGGGCACCGACTCGCTGGGCCGCGACGTCCTCGCCCGGCTCGGCCACGGCGCCGCCCGGACCGTCCTCGTCGCGGTCGTCGTCAGCGCCGTCACCCTGCTCCTGGGCCTGGCCGTCGGAGCCCTGCGCGCCGGGGCCCTGACCGAGACGGCCAACGCCCTGCCGGCCGTCCTGGCCGGACTCGTCGTCGCCGGCGTCGTCGGCCCGGACCCCTGGGGCGCCGCGGCGGCCGTCGCCGCCGTCGCCTGGGCCCCTCTCGCCGCCCACACGTCGGCGCTGTACGCGCAGGAGAAGGGCGCTCCGCACATCGCCGTGGCCCTGGCCCTCGGAGCGGGCCGGGGCCACCTGATGCGCCGCCATCTGCTGCCGGGCGTCCTTCCGCCGGTCGTCCGCCACGCCGTCCTGCGGATTCCCGCCATCGCCCTGGCTCTCGCCTCGCTCGGCTTCCTCGGCCTGGGCGCCCAGCCTCCCGCCCCTGAGTGGGGACGGATGCTCTCCGAGAACCTCCCCTACGCCGAACGGGCCCCCTGGCCCGTCCTCGCCCCCGCCGCCGCACTCGCCGCCCTCGGCGCGCTCGCGGTGCTCGTATCGGCGGCCGTACGCGGGAGGAGGCGGGCATGACGGGCCGGTGGGGGAAGACCGGTACCGGGACGGGCACCCCGGACTCCGGGCCTGCACCCGGCTGCTGACACCGCCCAGGTGGGACGGCCCGGCGGGCTTCCGGGGGCCGCGCTCGTCCTCCTGCTCACACGGGCCGGACACCAGGTCGGGACCCGTGCCCGTCGGCCGGGGCGTGACCGGGCGGGCACGGGCGTGCGGGGTCAGGCTGCCGCGGTGGGGCGGGGCAGCCCGTCCAGGCCCGCGGGGCGGTGGCCGAGGCCGGATGGCGCGATCCAGTCGAAGGGCCGGTAGACCGCGGGTCCCAGCCCGAGGCCCTCGGTGATCTGCTCCCGCAGACGGTTGGAGGCGAACGCGCCGATCACGTTCATCTGCGCGTCCCGGTAGTGGCGTTCCACCTCATGGCCCCGGGTCACGCCGAACGCCCCGTGGATCTGGACGGCGCGCGCCACGACCTCGACCGCCATCTCGGTGGCGTACACCTTGAGCATGCCGATGAGCTGCCGGGCGGACCGGCCGGCCGCCCGCTCGGACGCCGCGCGGCGGGCGAGGACGCGCGCCGCGTCGATCTGCGCGCGGGAGTCGGCCAGCTGGGCCTGTACGCCCTCCATGTGGGCCAGCGGGCGGCCGGACGACACCCGCTCCTGGGCGTGGCGGACCGAGGCCGACAGCGCCGCCTCCGCGGTGGCTATGGCGGCGATCGCCACCAGGAGCCAGCCCCAGGTCATTCCCTCGGCGAGTTCGTCGAACGGCACGGGCACGACGTCCTCCTCGGCGACCTCCGCGTCGGAGAACACGATGCCTCCCCAGGGCATCCCCCTGAGGCCCATGTGGGGCGTCTCGTAGCGGTGGATGCCGGGCCGGCGCAGATCGACGAAGGCCAGGCACCAGTCGGGTCCCGGGTCGCCCGCCGGCTTCTCCCGCCGGGCGAGTGCCACGGCCAGGTCGGCCGTGGGCGCGTTGGTGATGCGGGACTTCTCTCCCCGGATCACGAAGCCTCCGCCGGGCTTCCCGCCCGGGCGCACCGTGGTGCGGTAGGTGCCCGCGTCGCTGCCCGAGGTGGGCTCGACGATGGCGAAGCACGCCGTCCGTTCGCCGGAGAGCAGCGCGCGCAGGAGTGCCCCGTGGTGGCGGAGGTCGCCGTAGGTGGAGATGAGCTTGCCGCAGAGCAGCGCGGACACGGTCGCCGACCAGTAGGTCCCCGAGCAGGCGCGGGCCAGCGCCTCCATGGCGTCCGCCTGGGCCGGCCCGTCCGCGCCTGTGCCGCCGGCCTCCGGCGGGTGGAAGAGGCGCAGATAGCCGCTGTCGACGATGTCGGTCCAGTTCTGCGGCGGGATGAGGCCCGTGCTGTCCGTCTCTCCGGCCCGGGCGGCGATCCCCGGGAAGTGCAACGAGGTCCGTGTGCCGTGCGGTGAGGTACGCATGTCAGTGATCACTCCTCATCCCTGGCCGAGTCCGAGCAGATGGGCGGCGACGACGGGTTGCAGGACCTCCGGGCCGCCTCCGGTCCGGGAGAAGAACAGGACGTCGCGGTGGGCCCGTTCGATCAGGCGGTCACCGCCGGCCGCGAGAGGGCCGGCCAGCCGCGCCGCGGTCCCGGCGGCGTCCCGTGCGGCCGCCGTGACGAAGAGGCGGGCGGCGGCGGCGTCCGGGAGGGAGGGCCGGCCGCCGGAGTCGAACCCCGCGGCGGCCCGGCGCAGCAGGCCTTCGGCGAGTTCGGACCGTGTCGCGAGGTCGGCCAGGGCGAAGCGGGAGGTCTGGGAGTGCGTCAACGGGCTGCCGAAGACGTCGCGTTCCCGGGCCGCCCGGATGGCGTCCCTGGTCAGTGCGCGCATGATGCCGAGCCAGGGGGCGCCCGAGAACACCCAGTCCAGGGCCGCCAGCAGGGGTTCCACCTCGGCCGCCGCGCCACCGGGCGTCCCGAGGACCGCGTCGGCCGGCACCTGGCAGTCGTCCAGGACCAGCCGGCTCCAGGCGCAGGTGCGCATGGCCGTGGGGCGCTCCTCGCGGAGCAGTAGTCCCGGGGTGTCCCGGTCCACGACGAAGGCCGTCCGGCTGCCGTCCTCGTGGGTGGCGACGACGAGGAAGTGGTGGGCCCGGGGACCGCCCGCGACGAGGTCCAGTCCGCCCGTCAGCACCCAGTCCGCCCGGCCGGGCCCGCCGGGCCGCGCGCGGAGCGTCGGCGGCTGCGCGGCACCCTGTGTCTGGTTCAGGGACAGGGCGCCGGGCCACTCTCCGGACGCCATCCGGGGCAGGTACCGGTCGCGCTGCTCCGGGGTGCCGAAGGCCCGCAACGGCACGGTGGCCAGGACCGCGTGCGCCACGACCGCGAGCGTCAGGCCCGGATCCCGGGACCCCTCGGCGCACCCCTCCAGGAGGGCGAAGGTCTCGCTCGCGGAGAGCCCGTCACCGCCCAGTTCCGTGGGTATGAGCGGTCCGGTGAGGCCGGGGCCCCGTGGTGCGCGCGTCAGTTGGGTGAACAGCCCCTCGTCCCATCGCCGGCCGGCGTCGCGCTCGGCGGTGGTCGGCCGGGCGACACGGTCGGCGAGCTCGAGGGCCCGGTCGGCCGGCGACAGCCCTGAGGCCACGTCCTCCAGATCGGGGACGGGTGGGGTCGGTGAAAGCAGCATCGGATTTCCTCTTTCCGGGTTTTTCTCAGCTGTCGGAACTCCATGGGAAAGAAACGGTGCGGTCGTGCGCCGGTGGTCAGGTGGAAACGCGTCACGTGGTGCGTCGCCGGCATGAACCGTAGGCACGAATGTCGAACCCCTGGACGAGTGCGGGGGATTCTTTTCACGATGCGGGCGGAGTGCTTTCCTACGTCAGGGCACGTGACATGCCCTGACAGTGCCTGACCGTACTCTGACGTGGATTCTGTTGCCCCGCGGCGCTCTGGCCAGCAGCATATTCGGCAGTGCTCCACACCGATCTGCCCGAACAGGTCCTTCCTCCGTCCGGAATTCCGATAGGGAGTTTTCCGGATCACCCGGAGGCCCGTAATGGCAGGCGGTCATCCATGCTCCGTAAACCGAGGGGAACGTAATGGAATCAGAGGAAGCGGGAGCGGTCGGTTCGCCGGCCCTGCCCCGCATATCCGACGCCACCCTGCGGGACTCCGCGCACATGGCGGGCGTCGAGTTCCGTCCCGAGGACGCGGCGGCGATCGCGACCCTGCTCGTGCGGACCGGTGTCGAGCTGGTCGAGGTCGGCATGGTGTCCGGCCCCGGGTCCAAGGACGCCGATCTGGTGCTCGCCACCCACGAGGCCGTCGGCCCGCAGCGCAGCATGACACTCGTCGTCGTACGGGACCGGCAGCAGGTCGCCCTGGCTCTCGACGAGGCCGAGCGGCTGGGCGTGCACCACATCATGTACTCCATCCCCACCTCCGAGCAGCACGCGATGCTGAAGATCGGGTCCCCCAGCCTCAAGCTGCTCCAGGCGCTCGTCCGCTCGGCGGTCACGCAGGCGAAGGAGCGCGGCTTCCACGTCACCTTCAGCGGGGAGGACGGCGCCCGCACCCCCAGGGAGCGCCTGGTCCCGTACGTGACGGCGGGCTTCGAGGCGGGTGCCGACCGCTTCCGCCTGGCGGAGACCGTCGCGTGCCTCTCGCCCTGGCAGATGGAGTCCGTGATCGCGGACCTCACGGCAGTCGAGGGCTCCGAGATCGAGATCCATTCCCACAACATGCTGGGCATGGCCGTGGCCAACTCCCTGGCCGCCGTGCGCGCCGGCGCCCGGTGGATCTCGGCGACCGTCGGCGGCATCGGTGAGCGGGGCGGCAACGCGCCACTGGCCGAGCTGCTCACCTCGCTTCGGGTGATCCACGGTGACACCCGGTTCGACCTGACCCACCTGACCGAACTGTCGCGGCGCGCACTGCGTGGAGCCGGCCTCGGTGAGGCCTTCCAGCCGGGCCCGACCACGCCGCACTCCTTCGCCTACGAGCTGCCGGGCCAGCTCACCAGTCCGGAGGCCTACGAGACGCTGCCGGCCGAACTGGTCGGCAACACCCGGGAGATGCGTGTGCGCACCCGGCTGACCGGGGCGCTCGTGGAGTGGGCGCTCGCCGACTCGGGTGTCCGGGTCGACGTGGACGCCTTCACCCCGTGGCTCATCGAGCGCCAGGAGCGCGCCGGCGGCCCGCTGCTGGACCGTGACGCGGTGCGCAAGGCCGCCGTCGATTTCCAGTCCCTCTGAGAATCCCGTTCCCCGCCGCCCTTCCCAGGGCCCCTTATCCAGTACTGGAGTTGATCATGACCACCGCAACCCTGAGCGGTTCCTGCCCCGAGTGCGAGACCGGTCTCGTCGTGCCGCCCATGGTCCCGGGCGAGACGCTCTCCTGCCCCGAATGCATGCTGACGCTGCGGGTCGAGGACGTGGCGGACGGCCGGCTGTCCCTGCAGATGGTCGCGGTGCAGCTGCGCGACTGGGGCCAGTGACATGGACGGCAGAGTCGCGATCGTGGCGGACCGTGTCGGCTGGGAGGAACGCCGGCTCATCGAGGCGGGACCGGACTTCGGACTACGCGTCGAGTGGGTCAACGACGAATCCCTGTGCCTCGGTGGCGCGGGCACGTCCCTGACGGAGGACTACGCCGCCCTGCTGGTGCGCAGCCGGAGCTACACGCGGGGCGGGCTGATCGCGGCACTGGCGGGGTCCGCCGGCACCGCGGTACTCAACTCCGCCACCGCCATCCACGCGTGCGAGAACAAGCTGGTGCTGCGGGCCGTGCTGCGCGAGGCGGGCGTGCCCGTACCGGACTTCCGGCTCGCGCTGTCGCGCAAGGACTTCGAACGGGCCGTCACCGACCTGGGCACGCCGCTGGTCCTCAAGCCGGTCTACGGCGGCATGGGCAGGCGCGTCACCCTGGTCCGCGACGCCGACCTGGCGCACTCCGTGTACGACTACGTCGAGGACCTGGGCCACGCCTTCGAACAGGCCTGCCTGGTCGAGCCCTACCTGGAGGGCGGCTCGATCCGCTGCCTGGTCGTCGGCCGCGAGATCGTGGCGGCCGCCGGGTTCGAGAGCGCGGGAGCCGACTGGCGCAGCAACGCGGCCCTGGGCAACCGGAGCCGCTCCCTGGCTCACGACCCCGACATCCACAAGGTGGTGAACGGGGTCGTGGACCGCCTCGGCCCCGGCATCTACGGCGTCGACCTCTTCAGGACGCCGGCCGGCCTCGTGGTCAACGAGGTCAACCACGCCCCCGCCTGGCGCGGCGTGGCCTCGACGACGGACGCGGACATCACGTCGGCCGTCCTCGGCTATGTGCAGGAGACAATCGGATGATACGTGTGGGCATTGTCGGCGCCTCGGGTCTCGCCGGCGGCGACCTCATCCGCCTGGTGCACCAGCACCCCGACCTCCGGCTGACCTTCCTCGGCGGGAACTCCAGTGCCGGACGGCGCCCGGCCGAGCTGCACCCCGGCCTCCGGGTCGACCTCGGCCTCACCGTCGAGCCGGCCGACGCCGACCGGATGGCCGAGCGCTGCGACGTGGTCCTGCTGGCCACCCCCGCCCCGGTGTCCGCCCGGCTCGCCGCCGAGCTCGCCGACCGGGTCGCGTGCGTGATCGACCTGAGCGGCGCGTTCCGGATCCGCGGCCAGGAGCTGCACGAGCGGTGGTACCCGAAGGCGGAACGCTCCGCGGAACTCGCCGACCGGTTCGTGTACGGCGTGCCTGAACTGATCGGGGACGCGCTGAAGGACGCCCCCCTGATCTCCGTACCCGGGTGCTACGCCACTGCCATCACGCTGGGTCTGGCCCCGCTCGTCCTGGGCCTCGGCATGCGCCTGGGGACCGTCCTCGTCGACGGGAAGAGCGGGTCCAGCGGGGGTGGCCTCCAGCTGCGCACCGCGGACCTGCATCCGCTGCGCAACGGCGCCATAGCGCCGTACGCGCCCACCGGGCACCGTCACGCGGCCGAGGTCGGGGACTTCCTGGAGCGGAGCAAGCCGGGGACCGTCGGGTCGCTGACGATGTCGGCCTACGGCGTCTCGAACGTACGCGGGCTGCTCGCCAGCTGCTACGTGTTCACCGACGAGGCGCCCGGCATCCGTGAACTCCAGCGCGCCTACCTCCGGTTCTACCGCGAGCATCCGTTCGTGCGGGTGCGCCGCAGCGACGAGACGCTGATCCCCATGCCCGACCCGCAGGCGACGCTGGGCTCCAACTACTGCGACGTCACCGTCCTGCACGACCCGGAGGGCGGACGTGTCGTCGTCCTCGCCGCGCTGGACAACCTGATCAAGGGTGCCGCCGGCCAGGCCGTCCAGGCCCTCAACATGAGGTTCGGACTGCCCGAGGAGTCGGGACTGACGATGCAGCCGGTGATGCCGGTATGAGCGGGCGAGCGGAAGAACGCATCCCCACCGTCGTCAAGCTGGGCGGCAGTTGCCTCGAAGACCTCGACGGCGGCTGGTGGGACGACCTCGCACTGCACGGGCGGACCCGGCCCCTGGTCCTGGTGCACGGCTGGTCCAAACCGCTCAGAAGACTCGACGCCCGCTACAGGGAACCCTCGGCGGTCCTGCGGGACCGGTACGGCAACCAGAGCCGGTGGACGACGCCCGAGGTGATCGAGGACATCAAGACGGTCAGCGAGGAGCTGGGCCGGGACGTCATCGCCCGGCTGGAACGGCGCGGCATCACGGCCGAACGGATCCTCGGCAGCGAAGGGCTGGTCGGCGCGGGCGAGGGCGAGCGCTGGTGGTGGCGGGACAAGCGGCTCGTCGAGATGGAGAACCTCGTGGGACCGATCACGGGGGTGGACCCGGACGCCCTGAAGAACCTCGCGCCCGGCCACGCCTGCCTCGTCACGCCGCTCGCCCGGAACGCGGCGGGCCAGGAGGTGAACACGGACGCCGACCGGGCCGCCGCGGCTCTCGCGGGGGCTGTCGGCGCCCCGGACCTGGTCCTGGTCACCGATGTCGCCCACCTGCTGATCGACGGCGATCCGGTCCGTGAGATCACGGCCGGGGAGGCCGCCGCGTTCCGCGACCGGGGCGCCACCGGCGGCATGCGCAAGAAGCTGCGGGCCGCAGGCGAGGCACTGGACGCGGGCGTGCGACGGGTCCTCATCGGCAGCGCCCCCGTCTCGGACCTGCTGGCAGCCCGTACCGGTACCGCCATCACGCGAAACGGAGAAGCGCCGTGACGAAGCCCCGCGTACTCGTCGTCAACAACGGGACCCTGTCGCTCCCGCAACTCCGCCGGCGCCTGGAGGAGCTCGGCGCGGACACCGACACGGTGGACGCGGCGTCGGTGCCCGCCCGGGTCGACGGCCGCTACCAGGCCGTGGTCCTGAGCGGCACCAAGGTCCGGGCCTACGACCAGGCGTACTACGGCCCCCTCGTCGAGCTGGTCACCGGCACCGACGTCCCCGTGCTCGGCATCTGCGGAGGCATGCAGATCATCGCCCTCGCGGCCGGCGGCCGCATGGAGGAGGGTCCGCAGCGGGTCGGTGGCCACGAGGTGCAGGTCGACACGGAGGAGCCGCTGTTCGCGTACGTCAAGCCGACGGTGACGGTGTTCCACCGCCACACCCTCTACCTGCGCCAGGCCCCGCCCGGCTTCCGGTCCATCGGCCGCTCGGAACACGCTCCGGTGGAGTTCCTGCGCTCCGACGACGGCCGGATCCACGGCTCCCAGGCGCATCTGGAGTTCCGCCGGGACGGCCTGGAGATCCTGCGCGGCTTCGCGCAGCAATACGCGTGAGTCGTACTTCTGGACCGGCGATCCACCGCTCGTACTCCTGTACCGACAATCCATCTCATCTACCGACACAAGGACTTGGTATGAGTGCTCCGGAAGAACCGCAGGCGCCCGCCTTCACCGTCCATCTGAACGGCAGCGGCGGTGATCTCAAGGGCTGGGTGGTCGTCGACACGCTCGTCGACGGCCTGGCGATGGGCGGCACCCGGATGACCGCAGGGGTGACCGAGGACGAAGTGGCCGGTCTCGCCCGGGACATGACCGACAAGTTCACGCTCGCCGGACTGCGCATCGGTGGCGCCAAGGCCGGCATCGTCGCGGACGGCGGTGACCGCCACGAGACGTTCCGGACCTTCGGCCGGACGGTCAAGCCGCTGCTGCACGGCGGCATCCACCTGGGTATCGACATGGGTGTGACCCCGGCCGACCGGGCCGTCTTCTTCGACGAGGCGGGCTACGACCCCCGCTACCGGCCGGGCGCGTCGGACATGCCCATCGACTGGCGGACGTACTACGAGCCGCTGATCGACGTGACCGGGCACGGGGTCGGCACGGCCGCGGTCACGGCCTGGGAGGCGGGCCGGCACACCGGCCCGGCCAGAGTCGTGATCCAGGGCTTCGGCGCGGTGGGCAGGTCCGTCGCCCAGTTCCTGGAGGAACGCGGACACATCGTCGTAGGAGTCGCCGACATCGACGGCACGATCAGTGCGGACCGGCTGCCGGTGGCCGAACTGCTGCCCGCCACCGATGTGTTCGGCCGGATCGACCGGTCCCTGCTGCCGGACCGCGTCACCGTCTCCACGGAGCCGGACGCCTGGCTCGACCTGGACGCCGACCTGCTGATCCTCGCGGCCCAGCGGCACGCGCTCACCGCGGAGAACACCCACAGGCTGCGCGCCGGTCTGGTGGTCGAGGGCGCGAACCTGGCCTCCAGCGCCGCCGCCAAGGAGAAGGTGGCAGCCTCGGGCGGTGTCCTGGTACCGGGAGTGATCGCCAACATCGGCGGCGCCGCATCGGCGGCCCTGGCCGTCACCCGGGTGGTCCCCTTCGACCTGGAGGCCGGGGCACGCAAGGCCTGGGTCTTCGACTGGGTCGGGGAGCGGGTGCGGCAGAACACCCGGGACCTGCTGGACATCGCGCAGGGCCGGGCGGGCGACCCGCTGCCGGAACTGCTGGACGCCCGTCGCGGGGAACGCCGATGACCGCCACGACCGAGGCCCCCGCCGTGCCGGGCGCCGGTACCTTCGCAGAGCGCGCCGACGAGTACCGGCGGCGTGGCTGGTGGCGGGACGAGACCTTCCTGGACGACCTGCGGCGCCAGGCCCGTGAGCGGCCGCACAAACTCGCCGTCGCGGGCCGCCGGCTGCACGAGGCGCACACCGACACGCTGGACTACTCCGAGCTCGCCCGGCTCACGGAACGCTTCGCCGGTGCCCTGTGCGACCTGGGCGTCCGGCGCGGGGACGTCGTGGCGGTCCAGCTGCCCAACCGCTGGGAGATGGCTCCCCTGATGTTCGCCTGCATGCGTGTGGGTGCCGTCATCTGCCCCATCGCCCCGGTCTGCCGCGAGACCGATCTGCGCCACCGTCTGACGCTGACCGAGGCGAAGGTGTGCATCACGGTCGACGAGTGGGAGGGCTATCCCCTCGCCAAGACCCTGGTGGCCATGGCGGACGAACTCCCCGTCGAGCACGTCGTCGTCGTCGGTGGCCACGCCCCCGACGGGGCGGCGGACTTCCACGACGTCTTCGTCGCCCCCCGGCGGGAGGAGTCCCGCACGGTGGAGGCGGCGGGCCGCGAACTCGGCCCCGACGACCCCTTCGTGGTGCTGTTCACCTCCGGTACGACGGGCGACTCGAAGGGAGTGCTGCACAGCCAGAACACCGTCCACTCGGCCGTACGCGGATACGTGGACACGTTCCTGCTCCGCGACGACCTCGTCGCCGTGCTCACCACCCCGCTGATCCACTACTCCGGATTCGGCCAGGGCATCCTCGCCGGCGTCATGCTCGGCGGCACGGTCGTCTTCCAGGACGAGCAGGACAACGCCAGCCTGCCCGACCTGATCGAACGCTACGGCGCCACCCTGCTGTACGGGCCTCCGCCCACCCTCACCGCCGTCGCCGAGTCCCAGCGCACCGACTCCCGGGACGTGTCGACCCTGCGGCACGTGGTCACCGGCGCGGCCCCCGTGCTGCAGCAGCTGGTCGACGAACTGAGGTCGACGTTCGGCGCCCAGACGTACTCGGTCTGGGGGATGTCGGAGTTCGGCCCCGTGACCATCACCCGCCTCGACTACAACCAGGACTGGGCGGCACACAGCCACGGGCGGCCGATCGACTCGATGGAGATCCGCATCGACGCCTGCCACGACCCCAGCCTGCGTGCCGAGGTGGGCCGGCTGCGGGTGCGGGGCGCGTCGATGGCGCTCGGTTACCACCGGCGCATGGAGTCCTTCACCGCCGAGCTGAACGAGGAGGGGTGGTTCGACACCGGCGACGTCGCACGCGAGGACGGGCGGGGCGGCATCCGCCTGCTGGGCCGCGCCAAGGACGCCATCCTGCGCGACGGCATCGTCGTCCCCATGGCGGAGCTGGAGGCGATCATCTCCCGCCACCCCAAGGTCACCGAGGCGGCCATCGTCGGCCCCACCGGTGAGCTCGACGACCTCATCCTGGCCGTGGTCGTCCCCCGTGGCGGCGAGCGGCCGACGCTGGAGGACGTCCGCGCCCACCTGGTGGCGGCCGGTCAGCCAGAGCGCTTCCTGCCCGACCGGCTGGAAGTGGTCGAAGAGCTGCCCAAGACCCTCACCGGAAAGATCCGCAAGATCGAGCTGCGGGACCGGTACGCCGAGGTGTGACCCCGCGCCGTGACCCCCCGTCCCCGGCCTGCCCCGCCGGGGCACCCGACACCCTACGGAGACACCATGTCAGGTCCCGCGCCCGTGGCCATGTCGGCCACGCTCGCCGCAGACGAAGCGCTGGCCCGTCGACGTTTGGCGGGCCAGGAGGTGCTGTCCCTGGCCAGTGGCGAGGTCGGCCTGCCGGTACTCCCCGAGCTGAGGCGGCGGCTCGCCGACGCGGCCGGGCGCAACGCCTACGGCTCCGTGTCCGGGAGCCCGCGGCTGCGGGCGGCGGCAGCCGGGTACTGGGGGCGCCGGGGCCTGGCCACCGACCCCGGCCTGGTGGTCTGCGGACCGGGGAGCAAGCCCCTGCTCTACGCGCTGATGCTCGCCGTCGGCGGTGACGTGGTGGTGCCGGTGCCGAGCTGGGTCAGCTACAGCGCCCAGGCCCGGCTGGCAGGGGCGCAACCGGTGCCGGTCCCCACGCTGCCCGGTGAGGGCGGGGTGCCCGATCCGGACGGCCTGCGCGACGCGGTGGCCGGGGCCCGGGCGCAGGGACGCGACCCGCGGTGCGTGGTGGTCACCCTGCCCGACAACCCGACGGGCACCATCGCCTCACCGGAGACCGTGCGCCGGCTGGCGCGGACCGCCAGGGAACTCGACCTCGTCATCGTCTCCGACGAGATCTACGGCGACCTCGTGTTCGGCACCGGTGACAGGGCGCCGTCCCCCGCGCTCTTCGCTCCCGAGCGGACGGTGGTCACCACCGGGATCACCAAGAACCTGGCACTCGGCGGCTGGCGGCTGGGCGTCGCCCGTCTCCCCGACAGCGTGACGGGGCGCGCGGTGCACGCACGACTGCTCGGCGTCGTCAGCCAGATCTGGTCGAGCACCGCCGCACCCGTCCAGGAGGCCGCCGCCTACGCGCTCGAGGAACCGCCCGAGGTCGTCGCGCACATCGCCGCCGGCCGCCGGCTCCACGAGGTGGTCGTCCGGGCGGCGGCCCGGCGGTTCGCCGGGGCCGGCGCCCTGGTGACGCCGGTACGGGCCACGAGCTACCTCTACCCCGACTTCGAACCCCTGCGGGACCGGCTCGACCGGGTCCACGGGGTGCGGGGCGGTACGGGCCTGGCGGACCTGCTCATGGAGCGGTACGGAGTGGGCGTCCTGCCGGGCTCGGTGTTCGGGGAACCCGGCGACCCACTGCGCATCCGGGCCGCCACCTCACGCCTGTACGGCGAGACCGACGCCGAGCGCACCACCGCGCTGACGGCCGCGGACCCACTGCGGCTGCCCTGGATCAGTACGTCTCTGAACCGCATCACCGAGGTCCTGCACGACCTCACCGGCCGTCGTGCCGGCCCCGCAGCAGGCGGGGCCGGGGCGTGACGCCCGAACGAACCGACGAACCCGGCCGGGAACACCGTCCGGACCCGGAAGACCAGCAGGAGGTCACCGACACCATGTCCATCATCTTCGAGTGCGAGTACAGGGGCAGGCGTTACGCGGGCCTGGGCATCCCCGCGCAGGGCACCCCGCACACGCTGTACGCGGTCGAGGAGGGCCGGTTACGCGCGGCTGTCCTGGCCGGCGGCCCCGAGGCGGTGGAGGCGGCCGTCACGGAGTCGGCCGACACGGTCACCGTGACCCTCGGCGATCCCGGGTCCGGCCTGCGCTTCCTGCCCCCGCTGCTGCCCACGTCCACCGGTGAGTCGCTGATCAACGGTTTCATGGGGACGCACCGCTCCAAGTTCGACCGCGCCCCGGAACCGGACGAGGAGTTCACCCCGCCGAACTACTACATCAAGGGATTCGGCT
The DNA here is from genome assembly GCF_030816615.1 of Streptomyces sp. B1I3. Lineage (NCBI taxonomy): Bacteria > Bacillati > Actinomycetota > Actinomycetes > Kitasatosporales > Streptomycetaceae > Streptomyces > Streptomyces sp. B1I3. The sequence goes on along the minus strand of NZ_JAUSYD010000001.1, from coordinate 3,627,940 downwards.
CCTGGCTGCGCATGCCGGACGAGCTGCTGACCACCCCCGCCGATCCCGTCTGGCTCCTGGAGGAACCGGAGGTCGTCCTCGTCCACGTCAACGACGACGACGGGAACCCGCACTATGCCGGCTACAGCTTCGGCAACGACCTCAACGACATCGGGCTGCACCTGAAGAACCCCTGGGCCTGGACGCCGTACGCGAAGCTGTGCGAGACCTCCATGACCCCGTGGCTCTACCTCGGCGAGCCGCCGCGGACGGTGACGGGACGCGTCACGGTCGAGCGCGACGGGGCCACGGCCTGGGAGGGCGACTTCTCGTGCGGCGCCGACTCCATCTTCCACCGCTTCGACGACATGACGCGGTACCTGTTCTCCTACCCGGCGCTGCGCCGCCCCGGCCAGGTCAACTACCTCTTCATGGGGGCGGACAAGGCCACGTACCACGACGGCTTCCGGATCGAGGACGGTGACCGCATGGTCATCGACGTGTCCAGCCACGGCGCCGTGCTGTCCAACGTGGTCCGCTACGCCCCTCAGGCCGCCTCGGTCACGGAAAGGGGTACGGCCGGGGAGCCGGCCATCGGGTAAGCGGTCACCGGTGCTTCTCCGGAGGACAGGCGGTCACGGCGCACCGCCTCCAGGTAGCCGGTGATGGCGTCGTGACTGCGGATCAGGCACCGGATGCGGTCGGCCATGCGGTCACGCTCGTGCTCCAGGGTGGCGATCGTCTCCTCGGTGGCACCGGAGACGTGAATGGCCCGGGGGTCGTTGATGCAGGGAAGCACCTGCTTGATGATCCGCGTCGACAGACCGGCCTCGAGCATGCCCCGGATCTGCAGGACCCGGTCCACACAGCCTTCGGCGTAGTCGCGGTACCCGTTCGGGGACCGGCCGGGCACCAGGAGCTCCTGCTCCTCGTAGTAGCGCAGCAGCCTGCGCGGTGTCCCCGTCCGCTCGGAGAGTTCGCCGATCCGCATGTGACCTACCTCCACCCACTCCGCTCACGTCCACTTGACATTCACATCAATGTGAGGGTTTCAGGATACCGTTATGTCAACCACGCAGACAGACCTCCTCGGCACGTCCCCGCCCCCCGACAACCGCAAGCTGCCCCTGTCGCCGCTGCTGGCGCTGGCCACCGCGGCCTTCATGGGCATCCTGACCGAGGCCCTCCCGGCCGGCGTCCTGCCCGAGATGGCCGGCGACCTCTCGGTCAGCGAGTCGGCCATGGGCCAGGCGCTCACGATCTACGCCATCGCCACCGGTGTATCGGCCATCCCGCTGTCCGTGACCACGGCACGCTGGAGGCGCAAGCGGCTCCTGATGCTGTCCGTCACGATGTTCGCGGTCGCCAACACCGTGACGGCACTCTCCTCCAGCTACCCGCTGACCATGGTCTTCCGGCTCCTCGCCGGTGTCGCCGCGGCGGCGGTCTGGGCGGAACTGGTCGGGTACGCACGGCGCCTGGCGCCCCCGCACCTCCAGGGGCGTGCCATCGCCATCACCATGGCCGGGGTACCACTGGCCCTGTCACTGGGCATCCCCGCCGGAACCTTCCTCGGCGGCCTGTTCGGGTGGCGCCTCACCTTCGGCCTGGTGACCGTGGTCTCCGTCCTCCTGCTGGGATGGATCCATCTCACGGTCCCGGACTCGCCCGGACAGAAGCCCGGTGCCCGCGAGCCGATCCTCAAGGCCCTGGCGCTTCCGGGGGTCGCGGCCGTGCTGTTCGTCGTCGCGGCCTACGTACTGGCCCACAACATCCTCTACACCTATATCTCCACCTTCCTCGACGAGAACGGGATGGGCGACTCCCGGGACGTGGTCCTGCTCGTCTTCGGGATCGCCTCCGTCGTGAGCATCTGGATCACCGGCGCCATGGTGGACCGCAGACTCCGGATGCTGCTCATCGTCAGCAGCGCCCTGTTCCTCGTCGCAGCCGCCCTGCTGGCCGTCCTGGCCTCGAACGTCGTGGTGGTCTACGGCGCGATGGTGCTCTGGGGACTCGGCTGGGGCGGCGTCACCACGCTCCTGCAGACGGCCGTCACCGACGCCGGGGGTGACCGGGGCCAGGCCCTGCTGGTCACCACGTGGAACTCCTTCATGGCCGGCGGTGGAGCGGTCGGCGGGCTCCTGCTGGGGTCCTTCGGCCCCGATTCCTTCCCCTGGAGCGTCGTGCTGCTGATGGCGCCGGTGCTGCTGGTCGTCCTGGTGGCGCGCAGGCACGCCTTCCCCGCCAAGCGGCCGGAGGGAACGTAGCGGACCGCCCACCCGTACGGCGGGGGAGCGCGGCGGCAGGCCGTACGGCAGCTGCCCGCACACCCCGTGACGCACCGCGGAGCCGGAGGGGTCACGCCCATCCCCCGTCGGGCCTCTCCGTCCGCGGTGCCCCGAGGGCCCCGTGCTCGGCCTCCTGGCCGAGCACGGGGCCCTCACGCGTGTTCCGGCGCTCCTCGCGTGCCGTGGTGATGCCGTGCCGTGGGTCCGCCGTGCCGTACGGGTCCTGGGCCACGGTGTGGGCCGGCCGGCGTGCGTACGGCGGCCCCGTCACGGCGTGGAGCCGCCGGCCCGGCAGAGCAGGTCCGCCGTGCCCTCCGGGCGCAGTCCGGCCAGGGTGTCCGGTGTGACGGCCCCCGGCAGCAGGAGCTGCCACAGTTCGGTGACCGCCCGGTGGGAGAGCCATTCCCGGTTCTCCCTGGCGAGGACCTCGTAGCCGGTCGTCGCAGCGGTCACGGTCCCGGCCAGGTGCGGCGGCGCCGGGGTACCGGCGAGCTCGCCCCGGTCGGCGGCGCGGGCCAGCAGTTGCTGGACGCAGCTCTGCCACCCGTGCCGCAGGCTGCGGCACAGTCGTTCGGAGGCCGCTTCGCTGTTGAGCCGGAGCCCGGCTCGTGCGACCACGTCCTCGTACAGCAGGCGCATGAGGGCGTGCGTGACGTCGATGAGCGTCTGCAGGGCGCCGACCGGCTCCTGCTGGGCCCGCCACGCCGCGCGGTACAGGCTGCGTACCGCGGCACTCTCGACGGCGGCGGCGAGTTCGGTCTTGCTGCGGAAGTGGAAGTGCAGGGCTCCGCTCGTCACGCCGGCGCCGTTGCTCACCTCGCTCAGGCGCGTCTTCTCGTACCCGTGTCTCTCGAACTGCTCGGCGGCCGAGCGGATCAGGGCCTGACGGGTGCGGACGGCGCGTTCCTGCTTGCCTCCTTCCTCGGGGAGGGGGGCTTGCGGCTCAGGTCCATCCGGTGGGAGTGACGGCGACATGAAGGTATCAATACCTTCGCGAATGATTTGGCGCCACCTCGAAAGGCGTTATGCGGCTTTCGTCACCATGGTCGGCTGATTCGATGCACCGTGATCGCGCCCCGGCGGAAAAGGCAGACGAAGTGGGTGCTCGAATGATGGGCGCAAATCGGCGTTAACAGGCATATACCCGTCAGTACTCCCCTTTGACAAAAACATTCAGCAGAGTTTTAATTTCGGCAGTCGGTTGCATGGGAGCTCAGTCCAGGGGGAAGGGAAAGCCATGGCTGGCAAGACAGCCCTGCTCGCGCACCGTGGTTCCGCGTCGCACGAAGTGCCGCTCCGGGAGGCCGGGCACGCGGGCTCCGCCGCGGCTCCGCCGCCGGTTCCCGAGGCCGGGAGCAGGTGGCGGGTCCTGGTGGTCGAGAGCAGGCCGGACGAGGCGGCCCTCCTGACCCAGGCCTTGCAGCGCCATGGCCACCGGGCGAGGAACGTCGGCACGGGGAAAGGCGCCCTGGAGGCCTATCAGGAGGCCGACCTGGTCCTCCTCGACCTGGAGCTCCCCGATCTCGACGGCCTGGAGGTCTGCCGGAGCATCCGGCTGGTGGACGACAAGCCGGTGATCGCGGTCACCGCCCGAGCCAGCGAGCTGGACCGGGTGCTCGGTCTGCAGGCCGGCGCGGACGACTATCTCGTGAAGCCCTACGGGTTCCGTGAACTCATGGCGCGCATGGACGCGGTCATGCGCCGTTCCCGCCCCCGTGCGGTCCCCGGCGCCCCCGCGACCGCGGCCACCCCGGGGGTCACCTCGCACAGCGGGCTGCGGGTGGACAAGGAGAGGCGGAGGGCGACCCTGGCCGGACAGCGGCTCGACCTGACGCCCAAGGAGTTCGACCTCCTCAACCTGCTGGTCTCGCACCCGGGGGACGTGCTCTCCCGGGAGCGGCTCATGCGCGAGGTGTGGGCCGGCTCATGGTCCAGACGGACGCTGGACACGCACGTGTGCAGTCTCCGCAGCAAGCTCGGCTCCGGCGACTGGATCCTCACCGTCCGCGGCGTCGGTTTCCAGATCGGCTCCTGCTGAGGGCGCCCGCCGGGGCGCGGCCTCGCGGGCACGGGAGATGTCGCGCCCACGCCCGGGGGAGATCTTTTTCCACGGCCCCCGAAAGGAATCACCTGCATTCCTTCCGGCGTGCCGGCATGTGGAATCAGCCGTTCGACCCGCGTCATGAATAAATGCACGGCCAAGGTGCCTGCGTAAGGAAAACGGGCCCTGGACGCGGATGAGAAGTGTGCAGACTATGTGAAGCTCACGTCGGTTACGGTAATCCCCGGAGAGAGGCCAGATGATGAATATCGCTTCTGCTGTCCGCCCGACCGATCCGGTTCGTCTCGACGCCAACGGACGGGACCCGCACGAAGAGATAGCGCGGCTGCGGGCACGGGGCCCGATAGCCCCCGTCATGCTCCCCGGCGGCATCTTCGCCTGGTCCGTCACCAGCCAGTGGGCCATCAGGCAACTGCTGACGGACCGGCGGGTGTCGAAGGACGCGGAACAGCACTGGCCGGCCTGGATCAACGGAGACGTCCCCGCCGGCTGGCCGCTCTCCCTCTGGGTCTCCGTGCGCAGCATGATCACCGCGTACGGCGACGAACACAGACGTCTCAGAAAGCTCGTCACGAAGGCGTTCACCGCACGCAACATCAGCACGCTCGCCCCCACGATCACCGCGATCACGCACTCCCTGCTCGACCGCCTGGCCGAGGTGCCCCCTGGCACGGTGGTGGATCTGCGCGAGCAGTTCGCCGCCGCTCTGCCCGTGCAGGTCATCTGCGACTTCCTCGGTATCCCGGAGGAGTCGCGGGAGCGGCTGCAGGAGAGGATCGGCCTCACCTTCCTGACCGCGGTTCCGGCCCATACGGTGGAGAGCAACGTGAGGGAGCTCTACGCCGCCCTCGACGAACTGATCGAGACCAGGCGCGCCACCCCGCAGGACGACCTCATCACGCACCTGATCGCTGCGCGCGACGGCCAGGACGGGGAGGGGGACGGGGATGGGCTGACCAGACAGGAGCTCGTGGACACGCTCCTGCTCGTCATATCGGCCGGATACGAGACGACGGTCAACCTCCTCGACCACGCGGTGCACAGCCTCCTGCGGCACCCCGGCCAACTCGCGCTCGTACACGCCGGGGTGGCGACCTGGGACGACGTCGTGGACGAGATCCTGCGCTGCGAGCCGTCCGGTTTCCATGTCCCCCTTCGTTATGCGGTCGAGGACATCGAGATCGCCGATGTCGTCATCGCCAAGGGGGACGCGATCCTCATCTCGCTCGCCGGGGCCGGCCGGGATCCGGAGGTCCACGGCGACGACGCGGACGTATTCGACGTGACCCGGGAAAAGCGCCGTGAGCACCTGGCCTTCGGATTCGGTGTGCATTACTGCCTCGGCGCACCGCTGGCCAGACTGGACGCCGTGATCGCCCTCGAAGCCCTTTTCCGCAGGTTCCCCGGCATGCGGCTCGAGGACCCGTCCGATCGGCTCGAACTCCTGCCGTCGTTCATATCCAACGGGCACCGGCGGCTTCCCGTGCTGCTGCACGCCGACAGCTGAACACCGCGTGCCTTCCGGGAACCAGGGGGGCCGGCTCCCGGAAGGCGCGGCGAAGGGCCGTGCCTGCCCACCGGCACGGCCCTCGCGTGGTGCCGCTCAGAGCGTCGGGGCGACGGCCCGCTGCCGTGGGCGGAAGTGGTGCAGATGGTCCGACGCCCAGGTGCGGTAGGTGCGCAGCGGACCCCCTGTCAGCTCCGCGGGTACGGTGCCGGCCCGTTTCTTCTTCCCGGCGGCCTGAAGGTCCGCCCGCCGGAGGAGGGCCTCGACCACGTGCGGCGGGTACGTCCGCGCGTAGTCCTGCGCCGCTTCCCGGCGCGTCAGTGGCCGGAAGCGCAGCGGCCTCCCGATCAGTTCGGAGAGGATCCGGGTCTGCTGTACGGCCGTGAGTGCCTCGGGGCCCACCAGGGTGTAGGCCGTGCCCGCATGCCGAGCCGGCTCCAGGAGCAGCCGCACCGCGACCGCCGCGACGTCGCGGGGATCGACCGGGGCGTTGAGGGCGTCACCGTGGAGCGCGGCGACCGTGTCCTCGGCCCGTACACCGGGGGCCCACGCCAGGGTGTTCGACATGAACGCCCGGGGCCTGAGCAGGGTCCAGGCGAGGGGCGAGTCGCGTAGCGCCTCCTCCGTCTCCCGCTGGCGCCGGGTGAGGAAGTCGTCGGTGTCGTCCTCGACCACTGCGGCGGACAGCTTGACGACGTGCCCGACCCGCGCGGCGACCGCCGCTTCGAGGAACGGCTCGTCGTGCCGGTGGGTCGGGTGACCGGTGACGAGGAAGGCTGTCCGTATACCCGCCAGTGCCCGCTCCAGAGCCACGGGATCGCCGTAGTCGGCCGCGACGGTCTCGGTCCGGGGGCCCCGGACGCCGATCCGCTCGGGTCTCCTCGCCATCAGCCGCACGGCACACCGCGGCGCGAGCAGCCGGGCCACCTCCGCGCCGACGCTTCCGCTCGCCCCGGTGACGAGGATCAACGGATCTCTCCGGCGCCGCCCACCGTGACGGACGAGGTGAAGACGGCTCGGCCGTCCTGCCGGCCGGTGACGTGGACGGTGTGTCCGTCCGGTTGCCGGACCGCCTCTATCCACAGCGGGCTGCGGAACTCCGCGTACCTGTGGAAGGCGTTGCCGCCCCGGCTGGGGAGGAACGCGGCCGGGCCCGACACGGCGTGGGCCGCCTGCCGCGCGGCCTCGATGAGGACCATCCCCGGTATGTGGTCCTTGGGCCCCTGGTAGAGGGTGGGGTGCGAGGTGTCCACCCGGAGCTGCCACCGGCCGGCCCGGCCGGTGGGGACGAGCAGGACGTCCTCGGGCCGGGTGCGGCCCACCCTGGGCGGTGGGGCGAGGACGGCGGGCGATGCCGCCGGAGGCGCCACCGGGAGGTCGCCCCGTATGCGGGCGTACGTCTTGGCGCTCAGGACCTTGATTCGGCTGATTCCGGTGCCCGCCGTGTGCCGGCCCAGGCGGACCGTGACGTGGCTGTGCATTCCGGACAGGCGGCCCGAGCTGCGCGTGATCCCGGAGAGCTCCACCTCCAGCTCGACCTCCGGGCCGTACCGGACGGCGAGGTGGCCCGGGTCGGTGGTGAAGTCCAGTCCCCACATCAGGAAATGGTGGTCGGCGGGCACGTCGTAGGCACCGTGGCCGATGAGGATCGTGCTCTGGCGCATGGACTCCACCAGCAGTAACGGGTCGTACAGGCCGTTGCGCGGAGCGAAGAAGCGGTGGTTGTCGGGCCACGTCCCGCGGACGAGAAACCGGTCCCCGGATATGTGCGTCCAATCCGTGGGCACCACGTCCTGCGTGCGTCTTCGGTGCACCAGTTCCATCGGAACGGTGGTTCTCTCGCTCGTGACCAGGGCAGTTGGCTGCGGCATGAGCACGCCCCCCAATTGTGTGGCCGGCAGCACCACGCTGTCGGCGCGGCCAAGATACGTACGGCTGGGTATGTTTTTCAATGGTGAGGAGGGGGTGTGACTCCCTGTTTCCATGGCCTGAAAGATGCGGAGCGTGACGTTCACCTGGCATTCGGGAGTGAGTAGGCGCTTACTGTCATGCTATGCAAGGCTAAAACGGGCAATTATGTGCGTGAATCGCGAATGCGGCCTGCTGGTAAGTTCATACGGTCAGGTTTTTTTGTCTCTCGGTCTGCTCAGCGAGGAGCACGATGGCGAAACAGGATCGATCGGTGCGCACGCGGCAGAAGGTGCTGGAGGCGGCCGCGACCGTCTTCGACCGCCTGGGCTATCAGGCGACGACGGTCAGCGAGATCGCCGCGGAGGCCGGCACGACCAAGGGCGCGGTCTACTTCCACTTCAAGGGGAAGGAGGAACTGGCCCAGGTCATCCTCCGGAAGCAGCGGCAGGACACCGAGGCGGCCCTCGTGCCGCAGCCGATCAAGCTGCAGGAGATCGCGGACTCCGGCATGGTCCTCGCGGAGCGGCTGCGCACGGACTCCCTGGTGCGGGCGAGCATCCGGCTCAGCCTCGACCAGCAGGCCGGCGACCTGGACCGGGGCTCGGCCTTCCGCGACTGGTCCCGGTTCAACCTGGACATCCTCGAGGAGGCCGGACGCCAGGGCGAGCTGCTGCCCCACGTCGACCCCGCCGCCATCGCCGAGCTGTTCGTGGGCTCCTTCTCCGGCCTGCAGCACATGTCCCAGGTACTCGCCGACTACGCCGACCTGCCCCAACGGGTGTCGGTACTCCTCGGCGCCGTCCTGCCGAGCATCGCCGTGCCGGCGGTCCTGGGCGCGCTCGACTTCTGCCCGGAGCGGGGGCGGAACCTGATCGCCGCGTCGGAGCGTCCGGCCGCGTCCACGCCGGACGGGTGACCGGCGTGGGCCCCGGCCTCCCGGCCGGGTGCCGCACGGCGGCCGGCTCCCGGGAAGAACGTGACGTAAGGATTACACCCGGGGGCTCTGGGCACCGGCGCGGGCCCACTACCCTTGAGGCGTGACTATTCGCCTGTACGACACCGACGCCCGGCAGATCCGTGACTTCGTCCCGCTCACAGCGGGTTGTGTCTCGATCTACCTCTGCGGCGCGACCGTCCAGGCCGCCCCGCACATCGGGCACATCAGGTCCGGACTGAACTTCGACATCATGCGCCGCTGGTTCGACCACCGCGGCTACGACGTGACGTTCATCCGGAATGTCACCGACATCGACGACAAGATCATTCAGAAGTCGGCCGAACAGGGCCGCCCCTGGTGGTCCATCGGCTACGAGAACGAGCGCGCGTTCAACGACGGCTACGACGCCCTGGGCTGCCTCCCGCCCACGTACGAGCCGCGCGCCACCGGGCACATCACCGAGATGGTCGAGATGATGCGCGGCCTGATCGAGCGCGGCCACGCCTACGAGGCCGACGGCAACGTCTACTTCGACGTGCGCTCGTACGAGGGATATCTCGAGCTCTCCAACCAGGACCTGGACGACCTGCGCCAGCCCTCGGGCGACAACGAGACCGGCAAGCGGGACAAGCGCGACTTCGCCATGTGGAAGGCGGCCAAGCCCGGGGAGCCCAGCTGGGAGACCCCGTGGGGCCGCGGCCGTCCCGGCTGGCACCTGGAGTGCTCCGCGATGGCGCACAAGTACCTCGGCAGCGCCTTCGACATCCACGGCGGCGGCATCGACCTGATCTTCCCGCACCACGAGAACGAGATCGCCCAGGCCAAGGCCTTCGGCGACGAGTTCGCGAAGTACTGGGTGCACAACGGCTGGGTCACCATGTCCGGCGAGAAGATGTCGAAGTCCCTCGGCAACTCCGTACTGGTCAGCGAGATGGTCAAGCGGTGGCGTCCCATCGTCCTGCGCTACTACCTCGGCACCCCGCACTACCGGTCCATGATCGAGTACAGCGAAGAGGCACTGCGCGAGGCCGAGTCCGCGTTCGCGCGGATCGAGGGCTTCATCCAGCGCGTCATCGAGAAGGCGGGGGCCGAGGTCGCCCCGGCCGCCGAGGTGCCGCCCGCGTTCGCCGAGGCCATGGACGACGACCTCGGGGTCCCGCAGGCGCTCGCGATCGTCCACACCACCGTCCGCCAGGGCAACTCGGCCCTCGCCGCCGACGACAAGGAAGCCGCCGTCGCCCGTCTCGCCGAGGTGCGCGCGATGCTCGGCGTCCTGGGCCTCGATCCGCTCGACCCGCACTGGGCCGGCGAGAGCGACCGCGGCGAGGACCTGCACGGCGTCGTCGACACCCTCGTACGACTCGTCCTCGACCAGCGCCAGTCGGCACGCGAGCGCAAGGACTGGCCCGCCGCCGACGCCATCCGGGACCAGCTCAACCAGTCCGGCCTCGTCATCGAGGACAGCCCGAACGGACCCCGGTGGACCCTCGGCCCGCGCTGAGTGGACCGCCATCGCACCATGCGTGAACAGCGCAAATGTGCCGCCCGGCCGTCCGGGCGGCACACTTTCACTTGACGACGTTTTTCTGAAGCAACGAAACAGGTAGGTCATGGCCGGGAACAGCCAGCGCAGGAACCGCCGCACGTCCAACAAGAAGGGCATGCAGGTCGGCAGCGGTGGCCAGCGACGCCGTGGTCTCGAAGGCAAGGGACCCACGCCGCCCGCCTCCGTCCGCAAGGGACACAAGAAGAACCGGGTGGCGAACGCCCAGGCCAAGCAGGCAGCGGCGCGCCGCCCCGCTCCGCGCCGCGGCGGCGCCAAGGGCACGTCGGAGATGGTCGTCGGCCGCAACCCGGTCTTCGAGGCCCTGCGCGACGGCGTCCCGGCGACCACCCTCTACGTCCAGCAGTACATCGACAACGACGAGCGGGTCCGCGAGGCCCTCCAGCTCGCCGGCGAGCGCGGCAACATCAACCTGATGGAGGCCCCGCGCCCCGAGCTCGACCGTATGACGAACGGCCTGAACCACCAGGGCCTCGTCCTCCAGGTCCCGCCCTACGAGTACGCGCACCCGGAGGACCTCACCTCCGCCGCGTACGACAACAACGAGGACCCGCTGATCGTCGCGCTCGACGGCGTCACCGATCCCCGCAACCTGGGTGCGATCGTCCGCTCCGTCTCGGCCTTCGGCGGCCACGGGGTCGTCGTCCCCGAGCGCCGGGCGGCCGGCATGACGGCAGGCGCCTGGAAGTCGTCGGCCGGCACCGCGGCCCGCACCCCGGTCTCCCGGGTCACCAACCTCACCCGCGCCCTGGAGGGGTACCAGAAGGCGGGCCTCACCGTCGTGGGCCTCGCCGCCGACGGTGAGCACACGGTCGAGGACCTGGAGGCCCTCGCCGGTCCCGTCGTCATCGTCATCGGCAGCGAGGGCAAGGGCCTCGGCCGCCTCGTCGGCGAGACCTGCGACTACCGGGTCCGCATCTCCATGCCGGGCGGCGCCGAGTCCCTGAACGCCGGGGTCGCCGCAGGCATCGTCCTCTACGAGGTGGCCCGCCGCCGGGCATGATCCGCCCCTTCCGGGCCCGCCGGCACCGCCGCGGGCCCGGGCGGCGTACGCGGGCCGTCCACGCGCAACGGCCCGGACGACGCAGCCGGCCCGCCCGGATCCCCGGGTCGTCACGGACTGTTGACGGGTCTCGGACACTCCGACGCGTCAAGGCAGTGTCCTAATCACACATCACTCGGTTAGATGAGTGTGGACACCAGAACGCCTCGGTTCGACGAACAACCCGCCCTGAGCATGACGAAGGTGGACAGCGACCCCGCCCAGGTCATCGTCAGCCACGCCAGCTTCCGGGTGCAGCTCGCCCCGGGCCAGCGCACCCGTCTGCGCGGAGCGGCGGGACCCGCCGGACAGGCCAGGATCCCTGCCATGGGCGGCGCGGGCGGCCGCAGGCGGGCTCCCGTCGTCTGGAGCGGCAGGTCGGAGCCCGGCGACCCCGGAGCGACCGGCCTCCTGCAGGCCGTGCGCAACTCCACCGCAGGCCACCTCGGCGCCGGCACCGGTGGGGACTTCGGCGCGGGGTACGACGACACGGGCGGCGGCACCCAGGTCATCCCGCTCATCGAGGAGACCCAGCCGAACCCCGTGGTGATCGCCCCCCGGGCGGGCAGCGGCCGGACCGGTCCGCTCCTGCCCCCCATGCGGCAGGCCGTCGGCGCCTACGACACCGTCGGGACGGCACCCGACGCCACGTACGTCCGGCGACCCGACGACCTCGGGCACGACGACCTCGGGCACGACGACTTCGGGCACGACGACGCAGGTCACGACGACGCAGGTCACGACGGCACCGCGACCGACGATCGACGCCAGGGCGCCGACGACGTCCGGCACGCCTACTACCCCGGACGCCGCATGAATCTCGGCGTCGTCCTCCTGCCGCTGCGCGTCTTCCTCGGCTTCATCTCCATCTACGCCGGCATGGGCAAGCTCTGCGACCCCGTCTACTTCGACGGCGGCCACCGCGGCTCCATGGTCAAGTGGCTGAACTCCATGCACCCCTGGGCCGTCGCCGAACCGCTGCGCGACTTCGCACTCGCCCACCCCGTCGGATCCGGACTCGCCGTCGCCTTCCTCCAGGTCGTCGCCGGCGTCCTCACCGTCCTCGGTCTCTGGCAGCGCGTCGCCGCGGCCTTCGGGGCCCTGCTCTCCGCCGCTCTCCTCGTCACGGTCAGCTGGCGCAGCGTCGCCGCCTACGACGCACCCGACATCATCTTCCTGGCCGCCTGGAGTCCCCTCGTCATCGCGGGCGCCCCCGTCTACTCCCTCGACGGGCGCCTCGCCGGAGAGGCGTGGCGCACGCTCGGCCCGCGCTCCGAGATCTGGGACCTGCGCCGCCGCGTCCTGCGCCGTGGCGCCGTGGTGGCGACCGTCGTCGTCGGCCTGACCCTGCTGATCGGCTCCATGCTCGGCGGGGCCGTCCGCTCCACCGAGGTCGTCACCGTGCCCGGCCCCGACGGCAACCCCACCAACCAACTGCCCGGCTCCCCGCTCCCCGACGAGACCCCCGGCAAGCGGGAGCCCTCCCGTACCCCCGTGGAGGGCCGGCCCGAGACGGGTCCGTCCAGCGCCCCCGGCACCCCGTCGGCCGAGGAGTCCACCCCGGCGGGCGACTCCGTCCGCGAGTCGGGCCAGGCCACGGGAGCGAGCACCGGACAGCCCAGCCAGACCCAGGGCACCGGCCGGCAGACCCCGCAGGAGACGACCCCGCAGGAACCCCCGGCCACCAGCAGCTCGGGGCCGACCTCCTCGGGCGGCACCAGCTCCGGCGGCACCACCGGTGGCGGCGGCTCGGACAGCGGCGGCTCGGACGGTGGAGGCTCCACCGGGGGCGCCGGCCAGAACCCCATCGGCGGCCTGCTCGGCTGACACCCGAGGGTCCCCGCCGCACGGGCGGGGGCCCGCCTCGCCTGTACTCCGGGGGTGGGTGGGCCACGTCCCACCCCGCCCGCTCGACGGCGGGTGCGGCCATGCCCCATCCACACCGCGAGGGCGGTCACCGGACACCCGGTGACCGCCCTCGCGCACATCCGCCCCGCTGTCTCAGCCGCCCGGCCGGGAGCCCAGCTCCTTCGCCGCCTCCGTCAGGTCCTTCGCCGTGTCGATGGCCCGCCAGTACGCCCCGTGGGGCAGCGGGAACCCGGCCAGCCGGCGTTCCCGGGCCAGCCGGGGGAACGTCGTCCGCTCATGGTCACCGAGGTCCGGCAGCATGGCCGTGAAGGCGGGCGCGAAGACGTACACCCCCGCGTTGATCAGATAGGGCGACGGAGGCGACTCGATGAAGTCGGTGATGTGCCCGAACGCGTCCGTCTCCACCGCCCCCCACGGAATGCGCGGACGGGCCAGGGCCAGCGTCGCGACGGCGTCCCGCTCGGCGTGGAACGAGGCCATCTCCCGCAGCGAGAAGCGGGTCCAGATGTCGCCGTTCGTCGCGTACCACGGCTGTGACGCGTCGGGCAGCCGTGCCGCGGCATGCTTCAGACCGCCACCGCGGCCCAGGGGCTCGGTCTCGACGACGGTCGTGACGCGCAACGGAAGTACGGCCGATGCCAGCCACTCCTGCAGCACATCGGCGAGATGGCCGCACGAGACCACGGCGTCGGTGACGCCCTCGGCGGCCAGCCAGGAAAGCTGATGGCCGATGATCGGGGTCCCGGTGCCCGGGATCTCGACCATCGGCTTGGGACGGTCATCGGTGTACGGGCGCAGCCGCGAACCCTGACCACCCGCCAGGATCACGGCCTGCGTCGGAAACGTATGCATGCGAGGCACGATATGCCGTGCCCGCGCACACCCCGCTCAGCTGAACTGTGCGACGCCCGAGGCGAACGACGTGTCGCACACGGGGCGGGAGAAACGGTGCGCACGCGTCGGACCGTACTGATCGACGGCGGCCTTGCCCAGCGCCTTGGCGATCGACATGCAGTGCTTCGCCAGCGACGGCCGGGCCTCCACCGTGCGCTGGAGGTGCGTCAGCGCGACACCCGGGTCCTCCTCCCGGAGCTCCAGGAGGAGCTTGTCGCGCAGGACGTCCTGCGGCGCGCGTGCCTTGGCACGCTTGGACAAGGTCTCGGAGGCGGCGGTCAGCAGCTGGGTCTCGGTGTCCTGCCCAGACCACTGCACGCGGGTGACCGCGAGGGTCCCGGACAGGACCATGACGACGGGCAGTACGAGAGCGAGGGTTCGGCCGATTCGGCGCGCGGTGTGGGTCACGCAGGCGAGCGTAGCGGTCGGTGATGGCGCGACGACAGTTCGTCACCCTTGCGAGGGATGGTTCGACCGGGTCTTTCGAATCCCCTGTTGACGCGCAGGGGCGAATCGACCGATGTGCCAGGGTATTCGGCACGTCACCGCTCCGAAACCCCCTCGAGCCCGCGCCACGCGAACGGCCCCGCCTCCCTGACGGGAAGGCGGGGCCGAGGCGGAACGGGCGGACGGTCAGTCGGTCAGGCGCTCGCCGGTCGACGTCGCGAAGACGTGCAGCTCCTCCGGGCGCGGCACGACGTGCAGCTCGGTGCCCTTCTCGGGGACGGCACGGCCGCCGACGCGGACGACCAGGTCCTTGTGCTCGCCACCGACCTGCGCGGCACCGTAGACGAAACCGTCGGCGCCGAGCTCCTCGACGACGTTGACGGAGACGGCCAGGCCGGCCGGGGCGTCGGCCGAGCCCTTGGAGAGGCCCTGCGCGGCGGCGCCGCCGTGCTCGACGATGTCGAAGTGCTCGGGGCGGATGCCGACCGTGACGGTGCGGTCGCCGCGGTCGGCGGCGGCGGAGAGTGCCGCACGGGAGACCGGGACGACGCTGTTGCCGAACTTCACGCCGCCGTCGGTGATCGGGACCTCGACGAGGTTCATCGCCGGGGAGCCGATGAAGCCGGCCACGAAGAGGTTCGCCGGGCGGTCGTACATGTTGCGCGGCGAGTCGACCTGCTGGAGCAGACCGTCCTTGAGGACCGCGACCCGGTCACCCATGGTGAGGGCCTCGACCTGGTCGTGGGTGACGTACACGGTGGTGATGCCGAGGCGGCGCTGCAGGGAGGCGATCTGCGTACGCGTCGACACACGGAGCTTGGCGTCGAGGTTCGACAGCGGCTCGTCCATGAGGAAGACCTGCGGCTCACGCACGATGGCACGGCCCATCGCCACACGCTGGCGCTGACCACCGGAGAGCGCCTTCGGCTTGCGGTCCAGGTAGTCGGAGAGGTCCAGCATCTTGGCGGCCTCTTCGACCTTCGCCCGGATCTCCGTCTTGTTGATCCCGGCGATCTTGAGCGCGAAGCCCATGTTGTCCGCGACGGTCATGTGCGGGTAGAGCGCGTAGTTCTGGAACACCATGGCGATGTCCCGGTCCTTCGGGGGCAGGTGCGTGACGTCGCGGTCACCGATGCGGATCGCACCGCCGTTGACGTCCTCGAGACCCGCGAGCATGCGCAGGGAGGTCGACTTGCCACAACCGGAAGGACCGACGAGGACGAGGAACTCGCCGTCCTCGATGTCGATCTCGAGCTGGTCCACAGCCGGCTTCGTGGAGCCGGGGTAGACGCGGGACGCCTTGTCGAACGTGACACTGGCCATGACGGTTCTTCTCCTCCACCGGCAGGAACGTGCCGGACGATCCGAGTAAGGGAGCGGGTGGTCCACTGGAGTGAACCTGCAGTGACGCTACCTGGCGTTCTGGGATCTGTCAGTAGCCCTGGGTCACGAATATCGTGCTGGTGCAGGGCTCCGGGTTGGTTAGACTGCTCCGGCACGCCTCCTTAGCTCAGTCCGGCCAGAGCAACGCACTTGTAATGCGTAGGTCGTCGGTTCGAATCCGACAGGGGGCTCAGGAAAACCCCAGGTCAGACAATTCTGACCTGGGGTTTTGCGTTGCTCGTCGGGGCAGTGGGCGGCATCGGGGTGTCAGTGCCGCCCCGCCACCCGGTTCGCGAGTTGGGCCAGGGTGTCCGTGCCCGGGGCCGGGGACGTGGTCTCGCGGCGGTCGGCGGTGCGGTACGCCGCGTACAGGGCGTGGACGCCGAGCCAGCGAAGGGGTTCGTGTTCCCAGCGGCGGACCTTGTGGTTGACCCAGGGCAGGGTGGTCAGGTCGGTGGAGCCGGCCTGGCCGGAGTCCTGCTGGATGAGGTCGCGCAGGGTGCGGGCGGCGAGGTTGGAGGTGGCCACGCCGGAGCCGACGTAGCCGCCGGCCCAGCCGAGGCCGGTGGAGCGGTCCAGGGTGACGGTGGCGCACCAGTCGCGCGGGACGCCGAGTACGCCGGACCAGGCGTGGTCGATGCGGGTGCCCGCGGTGGTGGGGAAGAAGCGGACGAGCAGGTCGCGCAGGGCGTCGATGGTGGCGGGCCGGGTGCGGCCGTCGTTGTCGGTGCCGGAGCCGTAGCGGTAGGGGGCGCCCCGGCCGCCGAGGGCGATGCGGTCGTCGGCGGTGCGCTGGGCGTACATGTAGGCGTGGGCCATGTCGCCGAGGGTCTCGCGGCCGTCCCAGCCGATGGTGTCCCAGAGCTCCTGGGGGAGGGGCTCGGTGACGATCATGGAGGAGTTCATGGGGAGCCACGTGCGCTTCTGGCCCTTGAGGTTCGCGGTGAAGCCCTCGGTGCAGCGCAGGACGTAGGGGGCCCGGACGGTGCCGTACGGGGTGATGGCGTGCTTGGGCCTGATCTCGGTGACGGGTGTCGACTCGTGGATCGTGACGCCGAGCGCTTCGACGGTGTCGGCGAGGCCCTTGACCAGTTTCGCGGGGTGCAGGCGCGCCCCGTGCGGGGTCCAGCTGGAGCCGACGGCTCCGGTGACGCGGACGCGCTCGGCGGTCTCGCGGGCGCCCCGCAGGACGCGGCCGGTCTCGCCGAAGGCGATCTCCACGCTGTGGAAGTCCTTGAGGCGGGCGAGCTGCGCCGGGTTGCGGGCTATCTCCAGGACGCCACCGTGGTGGACGTCGGCGTCGATCCTCTCCTCGCCGGCGACGCGGATGACTTCGCCGACGGTGTCGTTCATGGCCTGCTGGAGGCGGACGGCGGCGTCGTGGCCGTGCAGCCGGGCGTATCGGTCGCGGCCGGCTATGCCGTTGTAGAGCCAGCCGCCGTTGCGGCCGGAGGCGCCGTAGCCGCAGAACGCGGCCTCCAGGACGGTGATGTTGAGGAAGGGGACGGCCTTCTTGAGGTAGTACGCCGTCCAGAGTCCGGTGTAGCCGCCGCCGACGATGCAGACGTCGGCGGTGGTGTCGCCGGGCAGGGGTTCGCGGGGGAGCGGGGTGCCCCCCTGTGCGTACCAGAACGAAATGCCGCCGTTGACGGTACTGACGGTGCTCATGAGTTCCCTGCTTGTCCGTGTGCAGCCGAGTCGCTGAGGGGACGTTACTGCGCGGCCGGGGGTCACGTCGTGCGGGGCCCGTACGCTCGCGATGTGATCGAGGTTCCTGAGGAGTTGGCCGCCAGCCGGTCCGCCTGCGACGGGGAGCGGGGACGGGCGTTCGTCGCCGCGTTGCCGGGTCTGGCGGAGAGGTACCTGGAGGAGTGGGGGCTGCGGCGGGACGGGGCCGCGATGTGGGGGATGTGCGCGTTGGTGCTTCCGGTGGTGCGGGAGGCGGACGGGCGGCGGGGTGCGCTGAAGCTGCAGGCGGTGGACGAGGAGACGGCGGGCGAGCCGGTCGCGCTGCGAGCCTGGGGTGAGGCGGGGGCCGGGGCCGTCGAGTTGCTGGGGCACGACGCCGCGACGGGGGCGATGCTGCTGGAACGGCTGGACGAGCGGCGGCCGTTGACCGGGGTGGAGGACGCGCGGGAGGCGGTGCGGGTACTGGCCGGGGTGTTGGCCCGGCTGGTGTCCGTACCGGCTCCGGTGGGCCTGCGGCGGTTGGGCGACGCGGCGGCGCGGATGCTGCGGGAGGCTCCCGGGGCGGTGGAGGCGCTGGTGGACGAGTCCGAGCGGCGGTTGCTCCTGGACTGTGCGGGGGCGGTGCGGGAGGTCGCGGCGGAGCCGGGGGACCGGTTGCTGCACTGGGATCTGCACTACGGCAACGTCCTGGCCGGGCGTGCGGAGGAGGGCCGGGCCGGTGCATGGGTGGCGCTGGATCCGAAGCCGCTGGCCGGGGACCCGGGGTTCGAGTTGTTCCCGGCCCTGGACAGCCGGTTCGACGTGACCGAGATGTGGTGGCGGTTCGATCTGCTGACGGACGTGCTGGATCTGGACCGGGAGCGGGCGCGGGCCTGGACGCTGGGGCGGGTGCTGCAGAACGGGCTGTGGGGGATCAGGGGCGGGGCGCTGCGGCTGCCGGCGGACCATGCGGAGATCGCGCGGCGGCTGCTGGGGCGGAACTGAGGGGCGGGCGTGTGGCCTGCGCGTTTAGGCTGCGCCCATGATTCGTGTCGCTACTGCCGCAGATGTTCCTCTCATACATGCCATGGTCCGGGAGCTGGCCGATTACGAGAAGGCGCTCCATGAGGCGAACGCCACCGAGGAGCAGCTGCGTGAGGCGTTGTTCGGGGAGAGGCCCGCGGCGTACGCGCATGTCGCGGTGTCGGACGAGGACGGTGAGGTGGTCGGGTTCGCCTTGTGGTTCCTCAACTTCTCGACGTGGCGCGGGGTGCACGGTGTGTATCTGGAGGATCTGTACGTACGTCCGGAGCGACGTGGCGGTGGCTACGGGAAGGCGCTGCTGAGCGAGTTGGCGCGGGTCTGCGTGGAGCGGGGCTACGGGCGCCTGGAGTGGTCGGTGCTGAACTGGAATGCCCCGTCCATCGCGTTCTACGAGTCCTTGGGGGCGCGGCCGCAGGACGGGTGGACGGTGTACCGGCTCACGGACGGGGCGTTGGCCGGGCTCGGGGGCCGTTGAGCCGTGGTCCGGAGGTGAGGTGGCCGTGCCCCGGGTGCCGGGGGCGCGATGTCGGCCCCGGGTCGGCCGGCAGGTCGTCCCGCCCTCGGATCTGATGTGCGCTCGAGGCCGGGTCCCCGGGTCCGGTGGGCTGCGGTGCCGTGCCGAGGTGTTGTCGGTGGCGTCCGGCACGATGGGGGTATGGCAGGCAGAGGCAGCACAGGTCGCAGGGGCGCGCGGGCGGACGGGAAGGGTGCGGTGGTGGCGGCGCGGCGGCCGGAGGTCCGGTTGCCGCCGCTCGTCGCGTACGAGGGGGAGGG
The DNA here is from genome assembly GCF_030816615.1 of Streptomyces sp. B1I3. Classification (NCBI taxonomy): domain Bacteria; kingdom Bacillati; phylum Actinomycetota; class Actinomycetes; order Kitasatosporales; family Streptomycetaceae; genus Streptomyces; species Streptomyces sp. B1I3. The sequence goes on along the minus strand of NZ_JAUSYD010000001.1, from coordinate 3,608,568 downwards.
GCTCGAGCCGGACGGGGACTACGACGGCGTGCGGTTCGAGGAGGTGGATCTCGCGGACGCGTCGGGGCCGGGTGCGCGCTTCATGGACTGTGAGCTGCGGGGCTGTGTCCTGGACCGGGCGGAGCTGGTGCGGGCCCGGTTCGTCGACTCGGTGCTGACCGGTGTCCGCGGTGTGGGCACGGACCTGGCTGAGGCGTCGCTGCGGGACGTGGAGATCGTGGACGCGCGGCTGGGCGGGGCGCAGCTGCACGGTGCGGTGCTGGAGCGGGTGCTCGTGCGCGGCGGGAAGATCGACTATCTCAACCTGCGCAGGGCGCGGCTCAAGGATGTCGTGTTCGAGGGCTGTGTGCTGTCCGAGGCGGATTTCGGGGACGCACAGCTGGTGCGGGTGGAGTTCCGTGACTGTGTGCTGAGGCGGGCCGATTTCAGCGCTGCCCGGATGGAGTCGGTGGATCTGCGGGCGGTCGCCGAGCTCGACATCGCGCGGGGGGTGGAGCGGTTGGCGGGGGCGGTGATCAGCCCGTCGCAGCTGATGGAGCTGGCTCCGGCGTTCGCGGCGCAGATCGGGGTGCGGGTGGAGGCGTGAGGCCTCGGTGCCGGGTGCCGGGGGGTTTCACAGGCGGGGGAATCGGGCCTGCAGGTCCCAGATGACCGGGTTGTCGGCGAGGCCTTCGTGCATGTCGGCCAGGTCGGCGATCAGGTCGTGGAGGAAGTCGCGGGCCTCGCGGCGCAGCAGGGAGTGGCTGAAGGTGAGCGGGGGCTCGTCGCCGGGCATCCAGTCGGCCTCGACGTCCACCCAGCCGAAGCGGCGCTCGAAGAGCATGCGGTCGGACGATTCGGTGAAGTCCAGTTCGGCGTACTGCTGCCGGTGGGAGCGGTTGCCCCGGGGGTCCCGGTCGATCTGTTCCACGATGTCGCAGAGTGCCCAGGCGAAATCCAGCACGGGGACCCATCCCCAGGCTGTGGATACTTCTCGGTCCGCCTTGGTGTCGGCGAGGTAGACGTCCCCGGAGAACAGGTCGTGCCGCAGGGCGTGGACGTCCGCGCGGCGGTAGTCGGTCTGCGGGGGGTCCGGGAAGCGCCGGGAGAGGGAGTAGCCGATGTCGAGCACGCTCCGATGGTGTCATGCCCGGGGGCCGGTCCCGTTCCGCCGGCCGGCCCGGGTGGTCGGTCGTGACTGAGGGCCGGGCGTGACCGGGGGCCGGGCGTGACTGGGGGACGGGCGTGACCCGGGGCCGGGCGTGACTCGGGGCCGGTCCGGTCGCTACGGCCTCAGGGCAGGAGCCGCTGTTCCTTCGCGACGGACACCGCGCCCGCCCGGGTGTCGACGCCGAGCTTGTCGTAGATCCGGCCCAGGTGGGTCTTGACCGTGGCTTCGCTGATGAACAGGGCGCGGGCGATGTCCCGGTTGCCCAGTCCCCGGGAGAGCTGGCCCAGGATGTCGAGCTCGCGGTCGGTCAGGGTGGGCCGGGGTGTGCGCATCCGGGCCATGACGCGGTCGGCGACGGGCGGGGAGAGCGTCGTGCGGCCCTGGGCCGCCGCGCGGATCGCGGCGAAGAGCTCTTCGGGGCGCTCGGCTTTCAGCAGGTAACCGGTGGCACCGGCCTCGATCGCACGGGTGATGTCGGCGTCGGTGTCGTAGGTGGTCAGGACCAGGACGTGGACGGTCCCGGTGGCGGCGATGCGGCGGGTGGCCTCGACTCCGTCGATGCCCTTGCCCAACTGGAGGTCCATCAGGACGACGTCGGGTGCGAGCCGGGTGGCGAGGGCGACGGCTTCCTCGCCGCTGCCGGCTTCGCCGACGACCTCGATGTCCGGTTCGCTGCCGATGAGCGCGAGCAGTCCGGCGCGTACGACGGCGTGGTCGTCGCAGAGCAGGATGCGTACGGGCGCGGTCATGTGCGGTCCTCCGGAAGGGGTGCGGCGGGGCTGAGGGGTGCGGCGGGGCTGAGGGGGACGGCGGCCGAGAGGACCGTTCCCTCGCCGGGATCCGACTCGACGGTGAGGGTGCCGCCGAGCTGCTGGACCCGGGCCCGTATGGCGGGCAGGCCGTGGCCGCGTACGCCTCCGGGCGGGCGGGGCTCCGGACGGGCGGCGTCGAAGCCACGGCCGTTGTCGGCGATGTCGAGAACGACGCGGTCGTCGAGGTGGGTCAGGGTGAGCGCCGCGGCCGTCGCGTGCGCGTGTTCCTTCACGTTCGCCAGGGCGCCCTGGGCGATGCGCAGCAGGGCCGACTGCACCCGGTCCGGCAGTGCGGTGGCCGGGGTGCCCTCCACGTGGCAGCGGACCGCGGTCCGGCCGTGTGACTGGGCGGTCTCCCGTGCGGCGAGCGCGTACAGCGCGGCCTCCAGGCCGCCACCCTCCGCGAGGTCGGCCGGGGCGAGGTCGTGGACGAAGCGCCGGGCCTCGGCGAGGTTGCGTTCCGCGATGCTCCTGGCTGTCAGCACATGACGGCGGGCGAGTTCCGGATCGGCGTCCCAGGAGCGGTCGGCGGCCTGGAGCAGCATCTGCTGGCTCGAGAGGCCCTGCGCCAGGCTGTCGTGGATCTCCATGGCGAGCCTCTGGCGTTCGGCGAGGGTGCCTTCGCGCCGTTCGGTGGCGGCCAGTTCGCGCCGGGTGCGGAGCAGGTCGTCGATCAGCTCACGCCGGCGTGCGGCGAGGTCCCGCTGACGTGCGGCCTGGCGCTGCATGGAGACGAAGACCGCGGTCGCGAGGGCGGCGACGGCGGGCGGGGCCAGGAGGAGGTTCGGGTCGAAACCCTGAGCGAGCCGCAGTTGCGCGGTGACGACGAACACGGTGAGCAGAGAGACCAGGGCCAGGGCGGCGCGCAGCGGCAGGATGCGCAGACCGGTGTAGAAGAGGGGCACCGCGCACCAGGCGAAGCTAGGTGCGAGCAGGACGAGGACCATCCAGACGGCGACGAGGACGCCGAGCCAGGTGAGCCTGCGGGGGGCGGAGCGCGTGCCGAGCACGGGACCCACGGCGTGCAGGGCGGCCAGCGCGGCCGACAGGGCGATGATCCAGGGGGTTCGCGTCTCGCCGGGGTGACGCATCAGGAAGCGCGCGAGTGAGGCACCGAGCAGCAGGAAGAACGCGGCGTGCATGAGCAGGGCCGGCCACCGGGCCTCGGGGCCCGCGCCGATCTCCGTGCTGGCGCCCGGGTACGGCGCCGTATCCGTGCCTGTGCCCACGCCGCCGCCCGTGGCCACGTCGCTGCCGGCCACCCGGCCTGCGTCCGGGGGGCCGGGCGGCCCGGTTCGGTCCTGCACCTCGTACCTCGCGCTTCCTGCGGATGTCGTGCCCGCCCGGGGGCCCGGACAGCCACCCGGGACTTCGCGGCGCCCGGGGGCCTGTGCCCCGGGCGGTCCGGTCGACCGCTGCTGACCTGCGCGGACACCCCCATGGTGGCCCTGTCCCGACCTCCGCGCATCAACCGATCGGCCGATGGGGCCGTCAGCCGACGGGCGCGCGGCCTCCAGCCGGTACGCCGACGGTGCGGGCCCGGATCCGGCCTGAGGATCGACACGGAAGCGAGAACGGCTCGAGGCCGAGCCGCACCGATCGAGGAGCCCACCATGAAGAAGCTGTCGCCGCGCACCCGTGTCCTGACCGGTGCCGTCGCCGCCGCCGCACTGAGTGCCGGTACGTTCGGCGCGATGTCCGCGAACGCGTCCGCTCCGGCCGCCGCGCCCCCGGCCGCCGTCAAGGCGGACACCGCTGACCGGAATCTCCAGCAGTCCACCCACCTGACCGTGGCCGCCGCCACCAAGGCGGCGCAGGCCGCCCTGCATGCGGCACAGATGGAGAACCAGCGCGTCTCCGTGGCCGTCGTCGACCGCAACGGCAACACGGTGGTGACGCTGCGCGGCGACGGTGCCGGCCCGCAGGCCCCCGGGTCCGCCGTGCAGAAGGCGTACACCGCCGTCTCCTGGAACGCTCCCACCTCCGAGCTGGCGGGACGCCTGGAGAAGACTCCGAACCTGAAGGACATCCCGGGCACGCTCTTCCTGGCGGGCGGTACGCCCGTGCAGGTCAAGGGTGCCCCGGTGGCGGGCATCGGTGTGGCAGGGGCGCCGAGCGGTGACCTGGACGAGAAGTTCGCCGCGGCGGGCGTGGCGGCACTCGCCAGGTAGGCGCGCGGACGGACCCGGCGCGTGGGCGTACCCGGTGAGCGAGCGCGCACGGCACGTGGGTGTACCCGGGTGCACGACGCGGCGGGGGCGGACACACGCAGCCCCCGGCCGACGAGGTCGGCCGGGGGCTGCGCGGGACGAGCCGTTACGTCAGAGGTTGACGCCGAAGTCCTGGGCGATGCCGCGCAGGCCCGAGGCGTAGCCCTGGCCGACCGCGCGGAACTTCCACTCGGCGCCGTTGCGGTAGAGCTCGCCGAAGACCATGGCGGTCTCGGTGGCGGCGTCCTCGCTCAGGTCGTAGCGGGCGATCTCGGTGCCGCCGGCCTGGTTGATGATGCGGATGAAGGCGTTCCGCACCTGGCCGAAGTTCTGGCTGCGGGTCTCGGCGTCGTAGATGGAGACCGGGAACACGATCTTGTCGATGTCCGCCGGGAGGCCGGCCAGGTTGACGTTGATCTGCTCGTCGTCACCCTCGCCCTGGCCCGTGACGTTGTCACCGGTGTGGACGATGGTCTGGTCCGGCGTCGCCTTGTTGTTGAAGAAGACGAAGTGTCCGTCGGAGTAGACCTTGCCGGCGGTGTTGACCGCGATCGCCGAGGCGTCGAGGTCGAAGTCGGTGCCGGTGGTGGTGCGGACGTCCCAGCCGAGGCCGACCGTGACGGCGGTAAGGCCCGGTGCCTCCTTGGTGAGCGAGACGTTGCCGCCCTTGGACAGGCTTACTGCCATGGGAAGTCCCTTTCCTCGTCGTGTGCGGGCTTCGTGCCATCACGAAAGCTACCCGTCACCCGTCATAACGCAGGCGATGGACCACGAGGTTCCTGCTCCCTTTACTTTCTTTGCCGAACTTCTGGCCGAACGACCGCAAAAGAAGGTGACGAACGGCCCGTGGGCCAGGGACCATGGGTGTCATGTCCGGGCCCTATGTCATCCGCGGTGCGGTCTCCCTGCCGGAGGCCGAGCTCATGTGGCGTTTCTCGCGGTCCTCCGGGCCCGGCGGGCAGCACGTCAACACCAGCGACTCGCAGGTGGAGCTCCGCTTCGACCTCGCGGCGACCGAGGCGCTGCCCGAGGTCTGGAAGGCACGGGCCCTCGAACGACTGGCGGGCAAGCTGGTCGGCGGTGTCGTGGCCGTACGCGCCTCGGAGCACCGCTCCCAGTGGCGCAACCGTGAGACGGCCGCCGTGCGGCTCGCCGCGCTGCTGGCGGAGGCCACGGCCCCGCCGCCGAGGCCTCGCCTCAAGAAGAAGATTCCGCGGGGCATCAACGAACGCCGGCTGCGCGAGAAGAAGCAACGCGGCGACACGAAGCGCGGGCGCTCCGGCCGCGACTGGTGACGGCCCCGGCTCCCCGGGCAGCTCACCCCAGGCGCCGGTAGCGGCCCTTGAAGTACGCCAGGGGCTCGCCCTCCGCGCTGGGCAGTTCCGCCGTCAGCACCCGGCCGATCACCAGCGTGTGGTCACCGGCCAGGACGCGCTGCTCCGTACGGCACTCCAGCGTGGCCAGTGCCCCACCGATCAAGGGGGCGCCCGTGATCTCGCCCCGCACGTAGGGGACGTCCTCGAACAGCAGCCGGTCACTGATCCGGCCCTTCATGGCGAACCGTCCGGCGATCTGCCGCTGGCTCTCCGCCAGGACCGAAACCGCCCACAGGGGCTGCTCGGCCAGCAGGTCGTCCATCCGCGAGTCGTTGCGCAGGCTCACCATGACCAGCGGCGGGTCCAGGGAGACCGAGACGAAGGCGGTCGCGGTCATCCCGACGTCCTCGCCGCGGCCGTGCGCGTCGAGCGGTGGTTCCTGGGCGGTGATCAGCACCACGCCCGCGGCCAGACGGGCCAGGGCGGCGCGGAATTGGTCGTTGCTCACCCCTTCAGCATGGGGGACGGATTCGGGGCGCGGGGCGGCGGGAGTCTTCTGCAGCACACCGGGCACGCTAGTGCCGCGGAGCGGGCCGTCGCATCGGGCCAGGGGACCAGTCCGGTCCTAGGACCCCCGGACCAGCGGCCGCAAAGAACGGATTTGCGTCCGGAAAAGAATCAGGACCTCCCAGGGCCGCCCCGATCCCCGCACCCCCCGCTGTGACTTGAGTCACAGAGCGCAATATTTGTTGACCCTGTGTACCGGGTGCACAGCTCACTGTGATTCAGTGGCCGTGACACTGCAACAAGTACGTCGATATGAAACCTGGAGTTGCTGTCGAGGTCTCGGGGAGTGCGAGCAATGGAGGCCGAGTCGGAGCCGTACGTCCGCCTTGCGACCATGCGGCAGCTGCACCAGGCCGTCGCTGATCTCAACACGGCGCGGAGTCTGGCGGACACGCTGCAGACCGTGGCCGACGGTATCGTCGCCGGCCTCGGCTACGAGCTGGGCTGTGTCAATCTGGTCCGCCCCGACGGTGACCTCGTCGTCGCCGCCTTCGCCGGTAACTCCGCCGCGGAAGCCCTGATCACCGGCCGTGTGGGCTCCCGTGAGTCCTGGGAGCGCCGGCTGTCGATGGGTGAGGCCTGGGACGCGCTCCGGTTCATACCCCACACCGAGGGCTGGGTCCTCCTCGACGACGACGTACCGCAGTGGCACACCGAGGGGCCCGAGCCGCGTTTCGAGGACGAGTGGCATCCCCTGGACCGCCTCTACGCCCCGATGTACGCCTCCGGCGGAGGTCTGGACCTCCTGGGCGTCCTCTCCGTCGACAGGCCGCGCAACGGGCGCCGCCCCGGCGCGTGGGGGCGCGAAGCGCTCCAGATGTACGCCTCCCAGGCGGCGATTGCGATCAGTAACGCCCGCCTCCGAGCAAACATGCAGCGCGCCCTGGTCAGGCTGGAGCGCGAGCAGCAGGCGCTCCGGGCCAGTGAGGAATCCTTCCGCCAGGCCTTCGAGTACGCCCCCAGCGGCATGGCCATCGCGGAGATGGGCGGAGACCAGCACGGCAGGCTGCTGCGCACCAACGACGCGCTCTGCCGCCTCCTGGGCCGCCCCGCCTCCGTCCTGCGCCGCTACTCCTTCGCCGACCTGGTCCACCCCGAGGACATCGGAACGCTCCTGCGCACGTCGGCCGAGGGCGGGCGGGCGGAGCTGCGGCTCGGGCGCAGGGACGGCACCTACCTCTGGGTCTCGCTGCGCAACTCGGTCGTCGCGGACACGGCCGACGGCCCGCGCTTCCTGCTGACCCACGTCGAGGACATCGAGGAACGCAAGCGCAACGAGCTGCATCTCGCGCACCGCGCCTCGCACGACGCGCTCACCGGCCTGCCCAACAGCGCCGAACTACGCGCCCGGCTCGGCGCCCGGCTGTGTGAGAGGCCCCACTCCTCGATCACCACCACCGCGATCGAGGCGCTGGACGCGGCGTACGGGGACGTCGAGGCGTCCTCCGCGCACGGCTACCGCACCGACGGCTACGAGGTGGACGGGGCGGGCGTCGCCCCGTACGACCACCACGTGCACACCGTGGCTCCGCATCCGGACCGGGACGACGGGACGAAGGGGCTCGCGGTGCTGTTCTGCGACCTCGACGGCTTCAAGTCCATCAACGACCGTTTCGGGCACCACGCGGGTGACGCGGTTCTCATCGAGGTCGCCCGGCGGCTCACCACCTGCGTACGCGACGGTGACACCGTCGCGCGGCTCGGGGGTGACGAATTCGTCGTCCTCGCGGACGGTCTGGGTGCGGCAGACGCCGCAGATCTGGCCGTACGCTTGCGTAACGCCATCATTCCGCCCATCCGGGTGGACGGCCGGGCAGTCAGGGTCGGGGCGAGTTTCGGTATCGGCTGGGCCGAGTGCGGCATGACAGAGGAAGAGGTCCTGCACTCCGCCGACCAGCGGATGTACGTGGAGAAGCGGTCCCGGTCAAAGGTTCACCGCAGAGCCGGCTGACGTTCACGCGGCGGCTGTCCCCGTACCGCGCCCCGCTCCCGGGGTGACCGAGGGCAATTCGACGCGTGCTCCGTTCGGGGTAGGCTCGGCCGGTCGGCGACGGCTGGCGACATGGTGAGGAGTGACCCAGGGATGACGGCCGGAAACAACGGCGCGAGCAAGCCCGAGGACGACGATCCGTTCGGCTATCTGTACGCGGACGGGCAGGCGGCAGGCGCCCAGCCGCCCGGCCAGGGTGGTTACGGCTACCCCGGGCCGGCTGCCGCACCGCAGCCCGGTGTGCCCAGAACCTCGTACAACCAGGTGCGTACCGTCGGTGAGCGCCAGCGGCCCTACGGGCAGGTTCCGCCGCAGCAGGCCTACGGGCAGCAGCCTCCGCAGCAGGCGTACGGCCAGCAGCCCCCGCAGCAGCAGGCGTACGGTCAGCCGAATCCGCAGTATGCGGCTCCGGAGACCTACCCGGGCGGTGCGCCCACGGCGCACTCCGGATCGCAGGGCGGTGGCCGGGGCTCGGGTCCGGGCCGGGGCGGCCCCAACACCAAGGCGATGCTGATCGCCGCGGTGGCCGTCGTCGCCGTGGTGCTCATCGGTATCGGTGCGGCGCTGATGACGGGTGACGACAGCGACGACAACAAGAAGGACCAGGCCGGTACGTCGTCCGGCCCGGCCGGTGAGGTCGAGGACTCCCCGAAGCCTGAGGAGTCCACGAAGCCGTCCGACGAGCCCGTCGAGCTGCCCAAGCAGGACGCGGCGACGCTGACCCTCGGCGGCACAGCGGCCCTGGACAGTTCGGTCAAGGGCGCCAAGGGCGCGAACGGCCAATACATCAGCCTCAACGAGGTCGGCCGGTCGGCGACCTGGACGGTGGATGTGCCCGCGGACGGCCCGTACACCCTGTACGTGACGTACGGCGTGCCCGGCAAGGACGCCAAGACGACCCTGACGGTCAACGACGAGGCACCCCGCTCCATCAACATGAAGAACTTCGCGCACGCCGCGGAGGGCGACCTGGAGAAGGGCTGGACGAACACGTACGCGTGGGTGCAGCTCAAGAAGGGGTCGAACACGCTGATGCTGTCGTGCCGCGAGGGCGACTCGTGCGATGCCAACCTCGACCAGCTGGAGCTGAAGTCGGGCCACATGCAGTAGGTCCGCCCCGTAAGGAACATCCCCGTGCCCCGGTCTCGCCCCGCGAGCCGGGGCCCGGGCGTTTCCGGGACGGTCGCGCTCAGGCGGCGGGTGCGTGGGCACGGACCGCGATGCGCGGCAGCAGGTCCTCGTAGGCCTCGCGGTCGAACTCGCCGGCGACGGGCGCCAGTACGGTCGCGGTCGACAGGGCCACCGCCCGGGCCAGCCGGCCCGGCCAGTCCAGCCCTTCGGCGAGAGCCGACAACAACCCGGCCACGGCGGAGTCACCGGCACCCGTCGGATTGCCGCGCTCGGCTGACGGCGGCGCGGCCCGCCAGATGCCCTCGGGGGTGACGGCGAGCAGTCCGTCCGCGCCCAGCGACGCGACGACGCTGTGCGCGCCTCTGCGGCGGGCGTCGCGGGCGGCGCGCAGGGGCTCGCGGGCGCCGGTCAGCCGGGCGAGCTCGTCGGCGTTCGGCTTGACGAGGTCGGGGCGCGCGGCGATGCCGCGGCGCAGCGGTTCGCCGCTGGTGTCCAGGAGCGCGGGAACCCCTGCGGAGCGGGCGAGCCGGATGAGCTCGGCGTACGCGCCGACGTGGATGCCGGGCGGGAGGCTGCCGCAGAGGGCGACGGCGCGGGCCCCGGCGAGGAGCTCCGCGTACGCCCGCAGGAAGGCGGCCCACTCGTCGGCGCCGATGTGCGGGCCGGCTTCGTTGAGCTGGGTGGTGTCGCCGGTGGAGCGGTCGACGACGGCCAGGGTGCGGCGGGTGTTCCCGGCGACGGGGACGAGTGCGTCGGTGACGCGGGCGTCGGCGGGGCCGTGGGGGAGCGCCCCGAGCAGCTCGCGCAGGACGGCTCCGGTGGCGCCGCCGGCGAAGCCGGTGACCACGGTGTCGTGGCCCAGCGCGGTGAGGACGCGAGCGACGTTGACGCCCTTGCCGCCGGGGCGTTCGGACGCGTGGTCGACCCGGTGGTCGGCATGGGGCACGAGGGCGGGGACGGTGTACGTCAGGTCGAGCGCGGTGTTCAGCGTGACGGTCAGTATCACCTGCACCGGCCCCCGGTTCCTCGGTCGTCTCCCTGCGTGCCGTCTCCTCCGCGGCGCACCCGGATGATCATGCCAAAGAGGCGGCGGCCGTCCCAGACCTGCCGGACAACCGCCGTCTCTTCGTTACGTGTTCAACTTGCAGCCGGCGGGGCGGCGATCACTGCCCGCGCTGCGGCTCGATGATCCACTCGCCGCGGCGCATGACGCCCTTGAGGGCGAAGTCCGCGTCCAGGACCACCAGGTCGGCGTCCTTGCCCGGGTCGAGCGAGCCGATCCTGTCGTACAGGCCGAGCAGGCGTGCCGGGGTGGCGGAGATGGACTGGACGACGTCGTCGACGGGGATGCCGTCGAGCGTCACGGCCCTGCGGAAGGCGGTGTCCAGGGTCAGGGTGGAGCCGGCGATCGAGCCGCCTTCCACCAGGCGCGCGACGCCGTCCTTGACCTCGACCGCGAGCGGGCCGAGCTCGTAGTGGCCGTCGCCGGCTCCGGCCGCGTCCATGGCGTCCGTGATGAGCGCCACCCGGTCGGCCCCCGCGTGGTGGTAGGCCAGTCCCAGGGACGCGGGGTGCAGGTGCGTGCCGTCGTTGATCAGCTCGACGGTGACCCGCTCGTCCTCCAGGAGGGCGGCGATGGGGCCGGGTGCGCGGTGACCGAGCGGGGGCATCGCGTTGTACAGGTGCGTCGCAACGGTGGCGCCCGCGTCGATGGCCTCGACGGTCTGCTCGTACGTCGCGTCGGTGTGCCCGACGGCGGCGATCACCCCGTGTTCGCCGAGCAGCCGTACGGACTCGAGCCCGCCCGGCAGTTCGGTGGCGAGGGTGACCATCTTCGCGGTGCCGCGCGCCGCGTCGAGCAGCTTGCGGACCTCGGCGGGGTCGGGGTGGCGGAGGAGTTCCTCGCTGTGGGCGCCCTTGCGGCACGGTGCGATGAACGGGCCCTCGAAGTGGATCCCGGCGAGCTCGCCCTGTTCCACCAGCTCGGAGAGCATGCCGGCCTGGCGGGCCAGGAAGTCCATGTCGCCGGTGACGGTGGAGGCGACGACGGTCGTGGTGCCGTGTGCGCGGTGCGTGCGGACGCCGGTCAGGACGTCTTCGGCGGTGCCGGTGGCGAAGGACGCGCCACCGCCGCCGTGGTTGTGCATGTCCACGAAACCGGGGACCACCCAGTGGCCCGAGAGGTCGACGGTCCGGGCGCCCTCCGGCGTACTGCCGGCGATCCGGGTGCCCTCGACGATCACCCGGCCGTTCTCCACGGTCCCGGTGGGCAGTACCACCCGGGCACCTGCGAGAACTGTGCTGTCTGCGCGTCCGGCCATCAGGCGGATACCTCCGTGGAGAGAAGATCCCAGGCGAGCAGCCCTGCGCCCAGGCATCCGGCGGTGTCCCCGAGGGCCGCCGGGACGATGTGAGGCAGCTTCTGGAACGTGACCCGTTCCTCGACAGCCGCACGCAGTGGTGTGAACAAGGTTTCCCCCGCCTCGGCCAGACCGCCACCGATGATCAGCGTGCGAGGGTCCAGCAGAGTGAGCGCGGTGACCAGTCCCGCGGCGAGCGCGTCGACGGCGTCCTGCCAGACGCGCCGGGCCGCCGGGTCGCCGGACTCCACGGCCTTCGCGCAGTCGGCGGCATCCGCGTCGGGGTCGCCGGACGCGGCGGCCCAGGCGCGGGAGACGGCGGACGCGGAGGCGAGTGTCTCCAGACAGCCGCGCTGGCCGCAACCGCACGCGGGGCCGTCCGGCCTGACGACGACGTGGCCGATCTCGCCGGCGTAACCGTGGGCTCCCGCCTCGATGGTGCCGCCGATGCCGATGGCTCCGGCGATTCCGGTGCCCAGCGGCACGAACAGGAAGCGGTCGGCGCCCTTGCCCGCGCCGATCCGGCCCTCGGCGAGACCGCCGGACCGGACGTCGTGGCCGAGTGCGACGGGCATGCCGCCGAGCCGCTCGCCGATCAGCTTCCGCAGCGGTACGTCGCGCCAGCCCAGGTTGGCGGCGTACACGGCGATGCCGCGCTCCGCGTCGACGATGCCGGGGACGGCGACCCCGGCGGCGACGGCGCCTTCGCCGAAGTGCTCCTCGCCGTACGCGTACAGATCCGCGGCGAAGCCGAGGATGGTGTCCACGACGGCGTCGGCACCGCGCTCCCTGGCGGTGGCCCGGCGTGCCTCGTGGAGCAGGGTGCCGTCGGCCCCGACCAGTGCGGCCTTCATTGCTGTGCCGCCCACATCGAGGGCGATGACGTGTCTCACGGAAGACAGTTTCGCCCGTCGACCCCTAAAAGGTCTAGTCCACTAGCGCGGTTTGTTGAGCACCCATACAAATCGCCCCTGCTAGATTGCGGAATCGGTACTGCGGTGGTGTAGACCTCCAGGCCGGTCCTCAGGCAGGATCACGGATCACCGCAGGTGGTGATCGGTGCGATACGAACGTAGGGGTGGCAGGGCTGTGCAGCGGCGCTATATAGGTCTGACGGCGGCGATTGCCGCGCTCGGCATGACGGCAACGTTGTCGGGGTGCGGGTCCGAGAGCGGCTCGGGTGATGTCACCCTGAAGCTCGTCGCGGCGGATTACGGAACCGGTGCGGAGAACAGTTCGGAGAAGTACTGGGACGGTGTCGCGCAGAAGTTCGAGGCGGCCAACCCGAGCATCGACGTCGATGTCGACGTCTATTCCTGGAAGGACGTCGACCGCAAGGTCGCCGAGATGGTGAAGGCCGGCAAGGCGCCCGACATCGCCCAGATCGGCGCGTACGCGGACTACGCCAAGTCGGACAAGCTCTACACGTCCGACGAGATGCTCTCCATCCGGACCGAGTCCAACTTCCTGCCCTCGCTCAGCGAGGCCGGCCAGGTCGGGGGCAATCTGTACGGGCTGCCGTTCGTGGCCAGCACCCGTCTGCTCTTCTACAACAAGGGCCTGTTCGCGAAGGCGGGGATCGACGCCCCGCAGACCTGGGACGACATCCGCAGCGACGCCGCCGCGCTGAAGGCGCGAGGCGTGAAGTACCCCTTCGCCCTGCCGCTCGGCCAGGAGGAGTCCCAGGCCGAGACCCTCATGTGGCTGCTCAGCGGGGGTGGCGGTTACACGGACGACGTCGGCAACTACGACATCGATTCCCCGGCCAACATAGCGACCTTCCAGTGGCTGAGGGACGACCTCGTCGGCAAGGGACTCACCGGGCCGGTCGCTCCCGGCAAGCTCGACCGGGCGACGGCCTTCAAGGCCTTCACCGACGGCGACGTGGGCATGCTCAACGGCCACCCGACGCTGATGCAGGACGCCGAGAAGAAGGGCATCGACGTCGGCATGGTCCCCCTTCCCGGGGTCGAGGGGCCGACCAAGGGCTCGATGGGCGTGGCCGACTGGATGATGGGCTTCAAGCAGAACGACCACCGCGTGGAGATAGGCAAGTTCCTCGACTTCGCCTACAACGACGAGAACGTGCTGGCCTTCGCCGACGAGTACGACCTGCTGCCCGTGACCGGCAGCGCCTCCGCGGCGATGGAGGCGGACGACAAGCACAAGGCGCTGCACGAGTTCCTGGCGGCGCTGCCCAACTCCCAGCTGTACCCGTTCGGCAAGACCTCGTGGGCGCAGGCGAGCGAGGCGATCAAGGAGAACATCGGCTCCGCGGTCGAGCCGAACGGCAACCCGGAGAGCGTGCTGGGGTCGATCGCCACCAGGGCACGGGAGGCGGAGAGCGCGGAGTAGGTTGGTTGATATGACCGCCGACCCCGCCGCCCCGCTCTCCGACCAGGAACGCGCGGTGCTCGCCGTGGAGCGGCGTTCCTGGTCCGGTCCCGGCGCGAAGGAACGGGCGATCCGGGAACAGCTGGGCATCTCGCCGGTCCGCTACTACCAGCTCCTCAACGCCCTCCTCGACGACCGTCGCGCCCTGGCGGAGGACCCGGTGACGGTGAACCGCCTGCGCCGGGTCCGCGACGCCCGCCGCGGCCGCCGCTGACCCGGGCCCTGCGAGCAGCGCGACCGCTGCCGATCCCGGCCCTGCGAGCAGCGCAACCGCCGCTGCGACGCCCGGGGGCCGGGGCTCGTTCCTGAGTGGGTGAGGAGCCGGCGCAGGCGGCCGTGACCCCGCAGGTGTCAGCCCGCCCGCGGTGGCAGCCCCCCACGGACCCCGGGGCACCGATACGCTCTGACCATGGGCAATCCGGATCACCCCCTCCCGACCCCCACCACCCAGGCCGGCCGCGAAGGCCTCGCCGCGCTCCTGGCCCGCCCCGACCGTGCGGTCGTCGCGCTGGACTTCGACGGCACGCTCGCCGACATCGTCCCGGACCCGGAGCGGTCCCGCGCCCACCCGGGCGCCGTACCGGCCCTCTCCGCGCTCGCCCCGCAGGTCGCCTCCGTCGCCGTGATCACCGGCCGCCCGGCCGGCACGGCGGTCCGCTACGGCGGCTTCGCCGGGGCGTCCGGCCTCGACCACCTCGTCGTCCTCGGGCACTACGGCGCCGAGCGCTGGGACGCCGTCACCGGCAGCGTGCACGCCCCCGCCCCGCACCCCGGCGTCGCCGCCGTCCGCGAGGAGCTCCCCGGCGTCCTGCACGAGGCCGGGGCGGACGCCGGGGACGAGCACGGCACCTGGATCGAGGACAAGGGCCACGCGATCGCCGTGCACACCCGCCGCGCCGCGGACCCGCAGGCCGCCTTCGAGGCGCTGCGCGATCCGCTGGCCGACCTCGCCGCCCGGCACGGCCTGATCGTCGAACCGGGCCGTCTCGTCCTGGAGTTGCGCCCGCCGGGCATGGACAAGGGTGTCGCGCTGGAGGAGCACGTACGCGACACGGGCGCCGGGTCCGTCCTCTACGCGGGCGACGACCTCGGTGACCTCGCCGCGTACGCCGCGGTGGAGAAGCTCCGCACCTCCGGCGTCCAGGGCCTGCTCATCTGCAGCGGCAGCGAGGTACCCGAACTCGCCGAGCGCGCCGACCTGGTGCTGCCCGGGCCGGAGGCGGTCGTGGAGTACCTCGCGGCCCTGGCGCAGCGTCTTCGGCCGGATTCCGGCTGACATCCGGCCCCTGCCGTGCGGGGCCGTGGCGACGGGTGGGCACTCTCCGTCCACTGTCCGGTGGAAGTGACGGCAGAGGCGTGGGCCGCGAGCGGAGCGGCGCCCCGGACGCCCGGGAGCGGCCCACTAGGGCCTGTCCGAGGAGTCGTGGCGGGGCGCACAGTCGCCGGTTCGGCTCGGGTTGATCGTTGTAGCCGGAATCCAACTCACGATAGGTTCTGTTCGACCTGGGCTGAGGGCGTTCGGATGCGCCTTCCGTCCCGATGATGTGGCGCCGCACGGGTGCAGTGCGCTGGGGGGATTCTGATGAGCGCTGTTTCGTTCTTCTTTTTCGTGGTCGCCGTCCTGGGCCTCTTCTTCCTCGGCGTGCCGTTCCTGTTGCAGGCTCCGTTGCGCAAGCGCGGGGTGCGGGTCATGGCTTCGGAGTCGCGGAGAACATTTCCCAAGGACGGCAAGATCGATGTGCAGTACGTGTATGTCGATGCGGACGGAGAACTCCACACCTCGTGGCGCTTCGGGCAGTCCATGGAGCCGGAGGCGCTGACGGAGGTGGTCTACGACCCGAACAAGCCGAAGCGGTCCGAGTTCAGCGACCTCATGCCGGAGAACGTGCAGCGCAGGCGGATTGTTCTGCTCTGTCTGACAGCGGTGGCGGTCGTCATGCTGATGCTGATGGCGGTGGGTGCGCTGTTGTGATGGCTGCGGGATGCGCGACGTGGGAGGTGGGCGGGCTGACGGCCGGGCAGACGACGGGGTCGACTGTGCTCGTGCCCGATCTCGTTCGGCGGGGGTGGCAGTCCTCGGCAGTTTGTTCAGCTGCGCAGCCATAGCCTGATCGCGGCCACGGCGACCGTGCCGTGAAAGACGTACGCCCTCTTGTCGTAGCGCGTGGCCACCGCTCGAAAATTCTTGAGCCGGTTGATGGTCCGCTCGACTTCATTGCGGCGTCGGTAGAGCGTCTTGTCGAACCCCGTGGGCCGGCCACCTTGGCTGCCGCGGCGCTGGCGGTTGGCTCGCTGGTCTCTCGGCTCGGGGATCGTATGCTTGATTTGGCGTCTGCGCAGGTGACGCCGGTTTCGGCGTGACGAGTATGCCTTGTCGCCCCCAACGTGATCGGGTCTGGTTCGTGGTCGTCCGCCAGCTTGCCGGGGCACCCGGATCTCTTCCAGCACAGGAATCATCTGCGGTGCGTCTCCCCACTGGCCGGGCGTGATGACGAACCCGAGTGGGTGCCGCCCACCCTCCCCAGCGAGATGAATTTTGCAGGTCAGCCCGCCTCGTGAGCGGCCCAGGGCCTCACCGGATCTGTGACGAGCCGGTTGGCCTCGCTGGCCCGGAACCTTCGGGGCGCCATTTGCAGCTCCGGCTGCGTGCTGATGAGCGCGGCAGGTCGTGGAGTCGATGCTGACCATGCTCCAGTCGATCCGGCCTTCGGCATCAGCGTCGGTCTGGACGGCCCGCAGGATTCTCTCCCACGTGCCGTCCGCCGACCACCTGCGATGACGGTCGTACACCGTCTTCCACTTGCCGAAGTGAGACGGCAGGTCTCTCCAGGGAAGGCCGGTCCGCTGCCTGAACAAGATCCCGTTGATCACGCGGCGATGGCATTGCCAGCGCCCACCACGGCCGCGATGCGTCGGCAAGTGCGGCTCCAGCCGAGCCCATTCTTCATCCGAGAGATCCCCCCGCCCCATGTTCCATGAAACGAGCTCCAAGCCGCAGCGTCACCCGACCCACCGGACAGGACCTAGTCCTTGCGCAAGGCGTCCAGCTGATCCAGGAACCACTGCTGCGGCGGCAGCGAAGTCGCCGCCGCGGCCAGCCGCTTGGTGCGCGCCGCCCGCTCGTCGTGCTCCATCGTCAGCGCCTCGTGCAGCGCCGCCGCCGTGGCCGACACGTCGTAGGGGTTGACCACGAGCGCGTCCTCGCCGAGCTCCTCGTACGCCCCGGCCTCCCGCGACAACACCAGCGCACAGCCGTTGTCGGAGACGACGGGGACCTCCTTGGCGACGAGGTTCATGCCGTCACGGATGGGGTTGACCAGGGCCACGTCCGCCAGCCGGTACGCCGCGAGCGAGCGGGCGAAGTCGTCGTCGACGTGGAGCAGGACCGGGGTCCAGCCGTCCGTGCCGTACTCGGCGTTGATGGCCTCGGCGACCCGCTGGACCTCCGCCGTGTAGTCGCGGTACACCGCGAGGTCCTGCCGGGAGGGGTAGGCGAACGCCACGTGCACCACGCGTTCGCGCCACTCCGGGTGGTCCTCCAGCAGGGCACGGTAGGCGTGCAGCCCGCGCACGATGTTCTTGGACAGCTCGGTGCGGTCCACCCGCACGATCGTCCGCCGCCCCTCGCCGATCTGCCCCCGCAGTGTCTCCATCCGCTCGTCCACGTCCGCCTCGCGGGAGCGGCGGCGCAGGAAGTCCGCGTCGGCGCCCAGCCCGTGAGCGCCGATCCGGGTGCCGCCGGTGCCGCCGACGATCTCCGTGCAGCAGCCGATGAAGGCGTCCGCCCAGCGGCGGGTCAGGAACGCGGCCCGGTCGGCGCCCAGGATGCCGCGCAGCAGTTGTTCGCCGATGTCGTCGGGCAGCAGCCGGAAGTAGTCCACGGGTGCCCACGGGGTGTGCGAGAAGTGCCCGATCCGCAGGTCGGAACGGAGCTCGCGGAGCATCCCGGGCACCAGTGAGAGGTGGTAGTCCTGCACCAGGACCACGGCTCCCTCACCCGCCTCCTCGGCGAGCGCCTCGGCGAAGGCCCGGTTGTACGCCTCGTAGGACGCCCACCGGCGCCGGAACTCGGCATCGAAGACGGGCTCGACCGGGGTCTGGTAGAGCATGTGGTGCACGAACCAGAGCACCGAGTTCGCGATGCCGTTGTACGCGTCGGCATGGATGCCGGCGTCGATGTCGAGCATGCGCACACCGGGCTCGGACAGGCCCCGCCTGACCGCCTCGCGGTCGCTGTCGCTCAGGGCCGCGCACACCCAGAGCTTGTCCTCGACGGCGCTGAGTCCGGAGACGAGGCCGCCCCCGCCCCGCTTGGAGTCGAGTGAGCCGTCCTCGCGGAGCGAGTACGACACCGGGCCGCGGTTGGACGCGACGAGGACCTGTGCAGCGTGCTCGGAGACCATGAGCGGAACCTAGCCCGATCCGGAGGGTGCCAAACGTGGGTCTTCAGGCCGCGCGGCGGGCCGCGTACTCGGAGATCTCCAGCATCGGCGGCCGCTCCTCGGTGTCGACGGCGTACGTGTGCGGTACGAACCCTTCCTCGCCCCGCTCGAACTGGGTGATCTCTGGCCGCACGATGGTGCCCCGGGAGAGGCGCAGCTGCGCCGTGCGGTAGATCGTCGCGGCCATCCTGCCGAGCGCCTGGCCGTCCTGGTGGCGGTGTTTGCGCACGCCGACGTCGACCTGGGCCAGGGCGTCGAGTCCCACCGTGTTCAGGGCGTCGACGAGCAGGCCCAACTCCACTCCGTAGCCGACAGGGAAGGGCAGCCGTTCCAGCAGGGAGCGCCGTACCGCGTACTCGCCGCCGAGCGGCTGGACGAAGCCGGCCAGCTGCGGCCAGTGCAGGTTGAGCAGCGGGCGGGCCATCAGCTCGGTGACCCGTCCCCCCTGGCCTGCGGAGCCGTGGAGCGGCCGGTCGTACATGGCCTTGACGAAGTGCACCCCGGGTTCGGTGAGCAGCGGGCCGACGGTGCCGGAGACGAAGTCCGGCGAGAAGTCCTTGAGGTCGGCGTCGACGAAGCAGACGATCTCCCCGCCGGTCACCAGGAGTGACCGCCAGAGCACTTCGCCCTTGCCGGGGACGGCGGGTATGCGCGGCAGTATCTCGTCGCGGTGCACGACGCGCGCGCCGGCCGCGCGGGCGACGGCGGAGGTGCGGTCGGTGGAGCCCGAGTCGATCACCACGAGTTCGTCGACCAGCGGGACGCGTTCCATGAGCTCGCGCCGGATCGTCTCGACGATGGCTCCGACGGTCGCTTCCTCGTTCAGTGCGGGCAGCACGACGCTCACGGTCGTGCGGTGCGGATCCTGCGTCCTGGCGGCCACGAGCCGGTCCAGCGGGCGATCGGCGGCTGACCAGGAACGCCTGCTCAACCAGCGTTCCATCTCTTCCAGCACGGTCGGTTCTCCCTGGGTGTGATCCATCTCGCGGTACGGACGACTGGTTCGACCGTCCGATGTGTCGGTTACAGTCTGAGCAACGCGGATGAGCCTCGCACGTCGGGGTGGGTCCGCAGACAAATGCCCGGGTCCTCGATCCGGTGCCACAGCGCTCATCCAGAGGGACTGAGGGAACGGCCCGTTGAAGTCCCGGCAACCCTCCTGCCGACCGCGAGGTCACGGTGGGGAAGGTGCCAATTCCGTCTTGCGGCGAAATACGTCGCGAGGAAGATGAGGAGAAAGGGCCTCCGCCATCATGGCCGTGCAGACAGTTGCAGCCAACACCGATTCTTCCGCCGTGGACCTCGGTCCCGCCGTAGCGCTTTCCTGCCGCGAATGCGGCGAGCGTTTCGAACTCGGTCCGATTTTCGCCTGCGCGTCCTGTTTCGGGCCGCTCGAAGTGGCGTACGACCTGCCGAGCGGCTCCCCCGAAGAGCTGAAGAAGCGCATTGCCGAGGGCCCCGACAACATCTGGCGCTACGCGCCGCTGCTGCCGGTCCCCTCCGATGTCGCCGACAAGCCCAACATCAACCCCGGTTTCACCAAGCTGGTCAAGGCCGACAACCTCGCCCGTGAGCTGGGCGTCACCGGCGGTCTCTACGTGAAGGACGACTCCGGCAACCCGACGCACTCCTTCAAGGACCGTGTCGTCGCCATCGCCGTCGAGGCCGCCCGCGCGTTCGGTTTCACCACGCTCTCCTGCTCCTCGACCGGCAACCTCGCCGGCGCGGTGGGTGCCGCGGCGGCCCGTGCCGGCTTCCGGTCCTGCGTGTTCATCCCGCACGACCTGGAGCAGGGCAAGGTCGTCATGGCCGCGGTGTACGGCGGCGAGCTCGTCGGCATCGAGGGCAACTACGACGACGTCAACCGCTTCTGCTCGGAGCTCATCGGCGACCCGCTCGGCGAGGGCTGGGGCTTCGTCAACGTCAACCTGCGCCCGTACTACGGCGAGGGGTCCAAGACCCTGGCGTACGAGATCTGCGAGCAGCTGGGCTGGCAGCTGCCCGACCAGCTCGTCATCCCGATCGCGTCCGGATCCCAGCTCACGAAGATCGACAAGGGTCTGCAGGAGCTGATCAAGCTCGGCCTGGTCGAGGACAAGCCGTACAAGATCTTCGGTGCGCAGGCCGAGGGCTGCTCCCCGGTCTCCACCGCCTTCAAGGCCGGTCACGACGTCGTACGGCCCCAGAAGCCGAACACGATCGCCAAGTCCCTCGCCATCGGCAACCCGGCAGACGGCCCGTACGTCCTGGACATCGCCCGGCGTACCGGCGGGGCCGTGGAGGACGTCGACGACGAGCAGATCGTCGACGCGATCAAGCTGCTGGCCCGGACCGAGGGCATCTTCGCGGAGACCGCGGGCGGTGTGACGGTCGGTGTCACGAAGAAGCTGATCGACGCGGGCCTCCTGGACCCGTCCCTGACCACCGTCGTCCTGAACACCGGAGACGGACTGAAGACGCTGGACGCCGTCGCCCCGACGACCGGCCTGTCGGCGACGATCCGGCCCAGCCTGGACGCGTTCCGCGACGCGGGCCTCGCCGCCGGCAACTGACCACCCGAGACCGAAGGAAGGCACCCACATGAGCGTCAAGGTCCGTATCCCCACCATCCTCCGCACCTACACGGGCGGTCAGGCCGAGGTCTCGGCCGAGGGTGCGGTTCTGTCCGAGGTCATCGCGTCCCTCGAGAAGGACCACCCGGGCATCGCCGCCCGCGTGCTGGACGACCAGGGCAAGCTGCGCCGCTTCGTCAACGTGTACGTCAACGACGACGACGTGCGTTTCGAGGGCGGCCTGGACGCGGCCACGCCGGACGGCGCCGGCGTCTCGATCATCCCGGCCGTGGCCGGAGGCTGACACGGGTGCCGGACTTCCTGTCCGGCTCGGCATCGTGACGATGACCCCCTCCGCGAGAAGCGGAGGGGGTCATTCTGCATGGTTGAGCACGGTACAGTTGGGGAAGCCTCCTCGGCCGCCTGTGCCACCCGCATATGAGAATGCGCCTGGTCGCGACGAGAAGTGGCCAAAGTGCGTGTACCCCTTGCGCCATAAGTGGCCTATGTCGGGCCCGAGTTGCCCTGGAATCCTGCGAGTTACCCCTATCCGGGCGTTCAGCCGCGCCCAGAATTCTCGTCCGATTGACCTGTTGCAGAGGGCAGTTGGGCAGATACATTCGGCCGCGGTCGACGCGTTCCGGCGCACGCCGCCCCCTCCTGTCGGGGGGTGAGTTTGACCCGGGTCCGCGAAGTGCGGTCCTGTGCAAGGGCCAGTAATAGGGGAGTTAGGCATGGCTCAGGGCACCGTCAAGTGGTTCAACGCGGAGAAGGGGTACGGCTTCATCGCGGTCGACGGTGGTGCGGATGTTTTCGTCCACTACAGCGCGATCCAGATGGACGGATACCGCACCCTCGAAGAGGGTCAGCGAGTTGAATTCGAGATCTCGCAGGGCCAGAAGGGGCCGCAGGCGGACATGGTCAAGCTCGCCGTCGGCTGAGCTCGGCGCGGTCGGCCGACGACACCACTCGCACACGCAGGGCCCGTACCCGTAAGAGGGGTACGGGCCCTGCGCGCGTCCCGCGCCGGCTTCCGGTTCCCGGAGGGTGTTCACCCAGCGAGCCATCACCGAAGGCGCTTGCACTCTCCGGGGTCGAGTGCTAATCATTGGCGTTAGCACTCTCCAGGTGAGAGTGACAGAACTTGGACCGGGCCGGTGAGGCCCGCAGGCCCGGTGGGGCAAGGAACCACTGGGCACGCTGGCCGTCCGTCGCGGGCGCCACTCGGTCCGGAGAATCCACCCCTGTCCGGGAGGACCACTTCACATGGCCAAGATCATCGCGTTCGACGAGGAGGCACGGCGCGGTCTCGAGCGCGGGATGAACCAGCTCGCCGACGCCGTCAAGGTAACCCTCGGCCCGAAGGGCCGTAACGTCGTCCTCGAGAAGAAGTGGGGCGCGCCCACGATCACCAACGATGGTGTTTCCATCGCCAAGGAGATCGAGCTCGAGGACCCGTACGAGAAGATCGGTGCGGAGCTGGTCAAGGAGGTCGCCAAGAAGACGGACGACGTCGCCGGCGACGGTACGACCACCGCCACCGTTCTCGCCCAGGCGCTCGTCCGCGAGGGCCTGCGCAACGTCGCCGCGGGTGCCAACCCGATGGCTCTCAAGCGTGGCATCGAGAAGGCCGTCGAGGCCGTCTCCGCCGCTCTGCTGGAGCAGGCGAAGGACGTGGAGACCAAGGAGCAGATCGCTTCGACGGCCTCCATCTCCGCTGCTGACACCGAGATCGGCGCCAAGATCGCCGAGGCTATGGACAAGGTCGGCAAGGAAGGCGTCATCACCGTCGAGGAGTCCCAGACCTTCGGTCTGGAGCTCGAGCTCACGGAGGGTATGCGCTTCGACAAGGGCTACATCTCGGCGTACTTCGCCACCGACATGGAGCGTATGGAGACGTCGTTCGACGACCCGTACATCCTGATCGTCAACTCCAAGATCAGCAACGTGAAGGACCTCCTTCCGCTGCTCGAGAAGGTCATGCAGTCGGGCAAGCCCCTGCTGATCATCGCGGAGGACGTCGAGGGCGAGGCCCTGTCGACCCTGGTCGTCAACAAGATCCGTGGCACCTTCAAGTCCGTCGCCGTCAAGGCTCCGGGCTTCGGTGACCGCCGCAAGGCCATGCTCGGCGACATCGCCATCCTCACCGGTGGCACCGTCATCTCCGAGGAGGTCGGTCTCAAGCTGGAGAACGCCGGCCTGGACCTGCTCGGCACCGCCCGCAAGGTCGTCATCACCAAGGACGAGACGACGATCGTCGACGGCGGCGGCGAGAGCGACCAGGTTCAGGGTCGCGTCAAGCAGATCCGTGCCGAGATCGAGAACTCCGACTCGGACTACGACCGCGAGAAGCTGCAGGAGCGCCTCGCGAAGCTGGCCGGCGGCGTGGCCGTCATCAAGGCCGGCGCCGCCACCGAGGTGGAGCTCAAGGAGCGCAAGCACCGCATCGAGGACGCGGTGCGCAACGCCAAGGCCGCCGTCGAGGAGGGCATCGTCGCCGGTGGTGGCGTGGCTCTGCTCCAGGCCTCGGCCGTCTTCGAGAAGCTCGACCTGACCGGTGACGAGGCCACGGGCGCCAACGCCGTGAAGCTCGCGCTGGAGGCCCCGCTCAAGCAGATCGCCGTCAACGGTGGTCTCGAGGGTGGCGTCATCGTCGAGAAGGTGCGCAACCTGCCGATCGGTCACGGCCTCAACGCCGCGACCGGCGAGTACGTCGACATGATCGCCGAGGGCATCATCGACCCGGCGAAGGTCACGCGCTCCGCTCTGCAGAACGCCGCCTCCATCGCCGCGCTCTTCCTCACCACCGAGGCCGTCATCGCCGACAAGCCGGAGAAGGCCTCTGCGGCCGCTCCGGGCGGCATGCCGGGCGGTGACATGGACTTCTGATCCTCGGATCAGCAGCTCCACGCGGTACCCGCAGTACCTGATACGACGTCGGCCCCCGGGATTCCTCCCGGGGGCCGACGTCGTTCCGCGTGGCGCGTCCACGCCGTGCCGACGTCGTTCCGCGTGGCGCGTCCACGCCGTGCCGACGTCGTTCCGCGTGGCGCGTCCACGCCGTGCCGACGTCGTTCCGCGTGGCCCGTCCACGCCGACTCGGGCGTGGTCCGCGTGCTCTTCTGTCATGACCCTGGCGTAACGCGTGCCCCAGGCCCCACAATGGCTGCGCTCCGTGGAACCGCTCCCACGTCTCGGTGCTCCCGTCGCGCCGCCGTTCGTTGGGAGCGCTCCCATGAAGTGTGTCGCCCGTACCCCCACACACGTACGTCGACGAAAGGTCTCATCGGTGAACGCCTTACCGCCCCCCGCCCGGCCCGTACCCGTTCGATCCCGGTCCCGGTCCGGGAGGAGCGTGTTCGGGTTGTCGGCCGCCGTCCTTCTGTGCGCGGGCGCCCTGGCCGTGCCCGGCACGGCCCTGGCCGACGACGCCGAACCAGGGCCCGAGCAGATCGCCAACGGCGATTTCACCGCCGGTGCCGCGCCCTGGTGGTGGACGGCGAACACATCGGCCGCGGTGTCCGACGGCCGGCTGTGCGTCGACGTCCCCGCCGGCACCGCCAACGCCTGGGACGTCATCGTCGGGCAGAACGAGGTCCCGATCGTCGCTGGTGAGAGCTACGAGCTGTCCTACACCGCCAGTTCGACCGTTCCCCTGACCGTCCAGACGCGGGTCCAGGAGGCGGTCGACCCGTACACGGCGGTCCTCGCCACGGCGGACCCGGTGGGTACGGAGGCCACGCACGTCACCCGTACGTTCACGGCGTCGGTGGACCAGCCGGCCGCGTCGGTGCAGCTGCAGATCGGCGGCGGTGAGCGGGCGACGGTCTTCTGCATGGACGACGTGTCGCTGCGGGGCGGGGCCCAGCCCCCTGTCTACGTGCCGGACACCGGATCGCCGGTCCGCGTCAACCAGGTCGGCTACCTGCCCCGCGGTCCCAAGAGCGGCACCGTGGTCACCGATGCCGACGCGCCGCTGACCTGGACGGTCAAGTCCGCCGACGGTTCGACGGCCGCCACGGGTACGACCGTGCCGCAGGGCGAGGATCCCAGCTCACGTCAGCGGATCCACACCTTCGACTTCGGCGACCTCACCACGGTGGGCGACGGCTACACCGTGGAGGTCGACGGCGAGGTGAGTGAGCCGTTCTCGATCCGCGGCGACCTGTACGACGGGCTGCGCTCCGACGCGCTGGCGTACTTCTACCACAACCGCAGTGGTATCGAGATCGACGCGGACCTCGTCGGTGAGGAGTACGCGCGCCCGGCCGGGCACATCGGTGTCGCGCCCAACAAGGGCGACACGGACGTCCCCTGTCAGCCGGGGGTCTGCGACTACCGGCTGGACGTGTCGGGCGGCTGGTACGACGCGGGTGACCACGGCAAGTACGTGGTCAACGGCGGCATCTCGGTGGCGCAGTTGATGTCCACCTACGAGCGGACGCTGACCGCCGGGAACGCGGAGTCGGCCGAGCTGGACGACGGCGCGCTGCGGGTGCCCGAGCGGAACAACGGGGTGCCGGACATCCTGGACGAGGCGCGCTGGGAGATGGACTTCCTGATCAAGATGCAGGTCCCGGCCGGGAAGCCACTGGCGGGGATGGTCCACCACAAGATGCACGATGCCGAGTGGACCGGTCTGCCGACGAAGCCGCACCTCGACCCGCAGCAGCGTGAGTTGCACCCGCCGTCGACGGCCGCCACGCTCAACGTCGCCGCCACGGCGGCCCAGTGCGCCCGGCTCTACGCCCCCTTCGACGCGGCCTTCGCGGACCGCTGTCTGCGGGCCGCCGAGACCGCGTGGAACGCGGCGAAGCAGCACCCGGCCGTGTTCGCCGACCCGAACGACGGCGTGGGCGGCGGCGCGTACGGCGACAACAACGTCTCCGACGAGTTCTACTGGGCGGCCGCCGAGCTGTTCACGACGACGGGCAAGGACACCTACCGCCAGGCGGTGCTCTCCTCCGGCCTGCACGGTGACGTGGACGCCGTCTTCCCGGCGGGTGGCGGAATCTCCTGGGGCGCCACCGCCGGGCTCGGGGCGCTCACCCTGGCCACCGTGCCCAACGCACTGACGCCGAATCAGGTGGCCGGGGTCCGTTCCGTGGTGACCGCGGGCGCCGACCGGTATGCCGCGCAGTCCCGTGAGCAGGCGTACGGGCTGCCGTACGCGCCGAGCGGCGAGGACTACGTCTGGGGGTCCAACAGCCAGGTGCTCAACAACATGGTCGTCCTGGCCACGGCCCACGACCTGACCGGCGACGCCGCCTACCAGGAGGCCGTGCTGCGGGGCGCCGACTACCTGCTCGGCCGCAATCCCCTTAACCAGTCGTACGTCACCGGTTACGGCGAGCGGAACTCGCACAACCAGCACCACCGCTTCTGGGCGCACCAGAACGATCCCAGCCTGCCGAACCCGGCGCCCGGCTCGCTCGCGGGCGGACCCAACCTCACCGCGATCGCCTCCGGCGACCCGGTGGCGGCCCAGAAGCTGACCGGCTGCGCCCCCGCCATGTGCTACATCGACGACATCGGCTCCTGGTCGACCAACGAGATCACCATCAACTGGAACGCGCCGCTGGCCTTCATCGCCTCCTACCTGGACGACGCGGGCGAGGGCGGGCAGGCGGCCGTGGCCCGGACCTGCCGGGTCGCGTACAACTCGCACCCGTGGAGCGGCGGCTCGACGGTGACGGTACGGGTCGAGAACACCGGCTCCGAAGCGGTGTCGCCGTGGTCGCTGACCTGGCTGCTGCCCGGTGAGCAGCGGCTGAGCCACACCTGGAGCGCGGAGTTCGACCAGCACGGCCGCACGGTCAGCGCCAGGCCGCTGTCGTGGAACCGCACCCTGGCACCGGGCGCCGCGGTCGACTTCGGCTTCACCACCTCGGCCTCGGGTTCGTCACCGGACCCGAGCACGTTCAAGCTGAACGGCAGGGCCTGCACCTCCGGCTGATACCGGCGTCCCCGCCTTCCGGGCCCGGGTGCGGCCGCCCTTCGCGGGGCGCGTGCGCCCGGGCTCTTCCGGTGCTCAGCGCCGGGTGCGTACCCCCCGGGCGCGTGCGGTCCGCTCCGACCGGGGGACGAGCCCGGCCCGGACCGCCGCCACCCGCTCCCGTACGTCCTCGGTGGGCACGGCTCCGGGCGGTCCGGCGGGTGTGTCCACGGTGTCCCCGCGACACGCACGGCACCGCCCGCCGCTCAGGGCTCCGGGGGAGCCGGGGGCGCGGCACTCGCCGCATTCCAGGGTGATCAGCGCCGGCCCGCGCGCGGGGGCGGGCCGGTGGGGCGGCATCTTGTCCGTCAGCCGCCTGCGGAGCAGGGAGGCGGCGTGGTGCACGGGGGTGGGCAGTCCCGTGGTCAGGGCGCACAGGGTCTCCGCGTCGGTGGCGCCGCGCGCGAACCACTCGCTCACCTGCGGCTCCAGGCTCGCGCACTCGGCTGCCGACAGGCTGAGTGCGGGCGCGGTGCGGCCGAGCGCGGCCAGCAGGGTGAACGCCCGTGAGCGGGTCGGCCGTTCGCGCCTTTCCACGGGTACGTCTCCGCGTTCGAAGGCCTCCCACCACTCGTCGTCGCGTGCGGTACGGGAGAAGAAGGTCCGCGTCACCCAGAGCATGAGCCTGTCGGTGGTCACGCACTCGCTGCCGCGGCGCAGGTGCCCGGCGGCCTGGAGCCTGTTGAGCGCCGTACGCAGAGCGCACTGCCCGTAGGGGAGTGTCCTGGCCAGTGTCTTCACGGAGATGTCGGAGCCGTCGGGCAACCGGTCGATGTACGCGGCGATGGCCGCCTCGCGGGGCGTCAGGTGCGCGAAGTCGTGGCCGGTGTACGGTCGCTGGCCAGGTGCGGAGCGCTTGCCGTAACCGGGCCCGGCCATGGGGTGCGCGGCAGGGGCGGGCGCGTGCGGGGATGCGTGCGGGGTGTGGGGGGCAGCATTAAGCTGGTCGGCAGCCATCAGTTCGCCGCTTTCGATCTTGGTGGTCAGACCCCTGTCCGGTGTTGCTGCACCGGCGGGGGTCGCTCTATGTCGTTCCGCACGCTAGAGCGTCGCCACACTGTGTGGCAAGTCGGTCACGGCGTGTGAGGCCGTGGGCGGGGAGGGTGGGTGGGGGAGATCCCTCCACCCATTCCTCTGAAAGAGCGCCCGGACTCCAGGACTTGAGCTTCGGGTCCGGAACCGGGTCCGGCGCCGGGCTCACCGCGTCCGCAGGACGTGCGGTGTGCCCGTGCCGACGGCCCGCAGCTTGTCGGGGTTGGCGACGTTGTGGATGGCCGAGATGAGCCCCGCCTCGTCGTAGTCGAAGGTGACCGTGGCGACCACGCGGCCGTTGCCGCTGAAGACCAGGCCCGGCCCGCCGTTGACGTCGACGAGTTCGGCCTTCATGTCGGCGGGCTCGACCCCCTGGTACGTGACGGTCCCGATGGCGGCGAACCAGGCGGCGACCGTGGAGGCGCCCACGACCGGGCGCAGGGCCTGGCGGACCTTGCCCCCGCCGTCGGTCCACAGGGTGACGTCCGGCGACAGCAGCTCCATCAGCGCGTTCATGTCCCCGCCTGTCGCGGCGGCGAAGAACCGCTCGGTGGCGTCGCGCTGCTGTGACCGGTCGGCGGGGAAGCGCGGGCGCCGTGCCCGCACGTGTGCGCGGGCGCGGTGCGCGGCCTGCCGCACCGAGGCTTCGGAACGCTCCACCGCCTCCGCGATCTCGGCGTGGCTGAAGTCGAAGACCTCCTTCAGCACGAACACCGCGCGCTCGAGGGGGCTCAGCGTCTCCAGCACCACCAGCATCGCCATCGAGACCGACTCGGCGCCCATGACGGTGTCCGCGGTGTCGGCGCTCGTCAGGACGGGTTCCGGAAGCCACGGCCCCACATAGACCTCGCGCTTGTGACGGGTGGAGCGCAGCCGGTCCATCGCGAGGTTCGACACGATCCGCGCCAGGTACGCCTTGGGGTCCGCCACCTGGGAACGGTCGGCGGCCGACCATTTGATCCAGGCGTCCTGCACCGTGTCCTCGGCGTCGGCCGCGGTGCCGAGGATGCGGTAGGCCACCGAGAACAGCAGGCTGCGGTACCGGTCGAACAGTTCCTGGCCGGGGCCGGGTGCCGACGGGGTCATCGAGCAGCCCTGATCCGGGTGAAGCGGCCGCCGCGGGGCCAGAACGCGCCCGACGCGGGCATCTTCTTCATGCGGCCGTAGGTCGGCCAGGGGGATGCGGTCACCGCCTCTTTGTACCTGGCGGCCGGACGACCTGTCAGGTACATCCTCCGAGGGCTGTCGTCGGGGCGGGTGAACTGCACCACGGCGTCATGCCGGCCGAGGCTCACCGGCGTGTGGTAGTAGCCGAAGCGGAAGGGCTTGGGCCGCTTGCCCCGCAGGGCGCGGACGACCGACACCGCGGCGTGCACGCCGGTCGGCATCCCGCTCTGGCAGGTGCCGTGCATGACGCCGTACCCCTGGCGGACGGCGGCCGCGTCACCCACGGCGTACACGTCCGGGTGCGACGTGGACCGCAGTGTGGCGTCAGTGACGATGCGGCCGCGCTCGTCGACCTCCAGGCCGGCTGCGGCAGCCAGCGGCGACACCCGCGTGCCGCTGGTCCACAGGACGAGGTCGGCCGCGATGCTCTCCCCGCCCGCCAGCTCGACCGAATCCGGCAGCACCTTCACCACGTCGACCCCGCTGCGCACCTGGACGGTCAGACGGTCCAGCGCGGATCGCACGTACGCCCCGGCCTTCGGATTCATGTGTGCGCCGGGCTCGTCACGGCCCAGCAGCACGACGTCCAGTTCCGGATACCTCTCGGCCGTCTCCGCCGCCGACTCGACACCGGTCAGCCCGCTGCCGCCGACGACCACCGTGCCGCCGCCGAGTCGTGCCAGCCGGTGGGCCACCGCCTCGGCGTCCTGCGGGCCGTTCAGGGTGTACGCGTACTCCTCGACGCCCGGCACCGCCGTCGTGTCGGCCACGCTGCCCAGCCCGTACACGAGCGTGTCGTAGTGCAGGATGCGGTCGTCATCGATCCGCACGGTCTTCGCGTCCGCGTCCACCGCCGTCACCCATCCGCGCAAGAACCGCGTGCCCGTGCCGTCGAGCAGCTCCGGGATGCTCAGCTCGTCGAGCTGCTGTCCGGTCGCCGTCATGTGCAGCCGCAGCCGCTCGGTGAAGCGCTCCTGGGCGTTCACCAGGGTGACGTGCACGTCCTTCTGCCGCTCGACCCGGGCCGACAGCTGGATGGCCGCGGCCATGCCCGCGTACCCCGCGCCCAGGATCAGGACGTGGTGGGGGGCCGGCCGGGCCGCCTCGTGGTGTGTGTTCATCGCTTCCGCCTTCTTCCGGGTCGTCCGCTGCTTGCTGATGACCTCGGGACGTAAGCGTGGGGCCCGACTGTGACACGGCGGGAAAGTGACCTGAGCCACATGCGTGCTGGGCGCGGGTGCCCGCGCGCGGATCCGCGCGGATCGCGGCGGGGCGGGAGGCCGCAGGGGCGGCCGGGGCGCCGCAGGCGGTGAGCGGCGCGGGTGGAACCGGCCCGCCGAGTGAGGAGCGGGGGGCTTCTCCGGTCCGGGCGCGGCGACTCAGGACGGAGGTGTGCGGGTGCCGGAACTGCGGCTCTTCCGTGACGGCCACGAAATCACCACGCTCTGTAGGCATAGCCACTACTCAGCGTGGAAATGGGGGAGATCATGATGACGGTTACGGAACAGCGCAAAGAAGCGGCAGGCAGAGTGCGGGCGGCGGAGGACGCGGTGGCGCGGCTGCGGGCGGGGCTCGCGCAGGTGGGCGTGAAGCTGCCGTCGCTGAGGATCGACCCGGTCTCGTGCGCGGGCGACGAACCGACGCCGCTGGTGGATCTCGGCCGGTGCACGATCGAGACGGCGTTGCGGCTGAGCGCGCAGCTCGAGGCGAAGAGCGCTCATGACAGTTGAAGGACTTGAGCCGTGTACGCCGGCGCCCGGGGCGTTCGTCCTGGACGCCCGGGACGGTCGCGTGGGCCGCGTGATGGGCCGCGTCGGACCGTACGTACAACTGCGCCCCCCGGGTGGCGGCGCGGAGTGGGACTGCCCGCCCGAGGCCGTCCGGCCCGCTCCGCCGGGGCTCGCACTCCGGGCGCGGGTCACGGAGATCAACCGGGGAGGGAAGCTGCCGCGCTGAGGGCGGTGGGACACAGGCCGAAGGCGCTGTTGCTCCCCGGGCCCTTCGGCGCCACCGGTGTCAGTCTGCTCACGGCGACCTTCCCGGTCCGGTCCGGTCCCGTCGGGCGGGTTGGTGCGTGGGGTCGCGCACCTGAACGGCGGGGCCCGCTCCGCGCTCGGAGCCGGCCCCGCCTCTGTTCATGGTGGTGCAGGAGCTAGATGCGGTAGCTGTCGTAGTAGCTGCCGACCTGGGCGTGATAGCCCGGGTCGCCCGCATGCTTGTGCTTGTCGAACTCCGGGGAGTCCTTGATCTGGTCCTTGGTCAGGTCGACGAAGATCGTCTTGTGCTCCGTGTCGATGCCCTTGACCGTGCCGGCCGGCAGGAGTACTTCCTTACCGAAGATCCAGACCCCGGTGTCGACGACCAGATAGGCCGCGCCCACATCGTCGGAATGCTTGTCGACCTTTCCGATACTCCCGTCCGTCGCCTCGACCGTGTAACCGGTCAGGTCGGCGCCCGCAGTGTGACCGCTTGTCGGCTGATAACCCCACAGGTGGTCGCTCATTATTGGCTCCTTTCTCGACGGCTCTTTCGGTGTTCAACAGCTCGCGTGCCCCCCATTCGGGGAGTCATGCTTCGGTCGTGCCGGGGGTTTCCCGGAATGCGCGTGGCCCGGACCGTCCGGGTCCGGGCCACGCGCACAGATGCTGGGGAAGGCTATTTACCAGCGGTACCACCGGCCACGGCGGCCACCACTCGCGGCCGGACGGACGAAGAATCCGATCAGCCAGACCACAAGAACGATTACTGCGATCCACCACAGTGCCTTGAGTGCAAATCCGGCACCGAAAAGGATCAGGGCGAGCAGAAGAACGAGAAGCAGGGGAACCATAGTTATCAACCTCCGAGGCATCTGATGCCCGGCAATCAAATGGCTACACATGCGAGTTCGGAGCAATTGTTTTGCCCGGGCGCGGGGGCCTGTCCCACCCCCGCCCGTCTCCCTTCCTGCCGCCCCGCCGCCCTGTAGGAGGCGGGGCCGGCGGGGCCGGTCAGACCCCGGCGGGTTTCTTCGCCGGGGAGCCGCCCGGGGTGGCCTTGCCGGAGGCCGCCACTGTCGAGGGGGCCGGTTCCTGGGAGACGTTGAACTCCGCGAGCAGGGCCTTGCCGAAGCCGAAGAAGTACGTCGCGACGAAGCCCGCGATGTAGCCGACGAGCAGGCCGCCCGCGTAGATCGCGATCGTGGAACCCAAGCCGTGGTTGCCGTCCAGGAGCGGGAACAGGGCCCAGCCGGACGGGCCGATCGCCGTGGAACCGACCGAGTCGCCCAGCTGGTTGAAGAGGCCCACGAAGCCACCGCCGAACGCCCCGCCCACACAGGCCGTGATGAACGGCCGGCCCAGAGGCAGCGAGACGCCGTAGATCAGGGGCTCGCCGACGCCCAGCAGCCCGGCGGGCAGCGCGGACCTGATGGTCTTGCGGATCGACTCGTTGCGGGGAAGACGCAGGTAGACCGCAGCGGCGGCGCCGACCTGTCCCGCGCCGGCCATGGCGAGGATCGGGAGCAGAACGGTGAAGCCCTGCTGCTCGATGAGGGTCGTGTGGATCGGGATCAGAGCCTGGTGCAGGCCCAGCATCACCAGCGGCAGGAAGAAACCGCCGAGCAGGAAGCCGGCGCCCGCCCCACCCGTGGAGAGCAGCCAGTCGGCGAACGTGCCGATGGCCGTCGAGACCTCGCCGGCCACGTACATCAGGCCGAAGATCGTGACGAGGCCGGAGATCAGGACCGTCAGGGTCGGGGTGACCAGGACGTCCAGGGCCTCCGGCACCCAGCGGCGGCACCACTTCTCGACGTACACCGCGAGGACCGCCGCGCCCAGGGCGCCGAGGACGCCGCCCTGGCCGGGGGAAAGGGTCTGGCCGAAGGCGTGGACGTTCGCCACGCCGGGGAAGACGATGATCGCCGCGACCGCACCGCCCAGGACGGGTGTGCCGCCGAACTCCTTCGCCGTGTTGTAGCCGACGAAGACCGCGATCAGTGCCATGAAGCCGGACGCCGTCGCCGCCAGGGCCGGCGTGACCGACGTCAGCCAACCGAGGTTCACCAGGAGGCCGTTGAGGCCGGCGATGATGCCGCAGCCGATCAGGGCCGGGATCAGCGGGACGAAGATGTTCGCGATCTTGCGCAGGAACAGCTTGAACGGGGTGGCGTTCTTCGCCTTCTGCTGCGCCTTGATCGCGGCACCCTGGGCCGCCAGCTCGTCTGCCGGGGCCGCCGCGGGGGCGGGCGCGGACGCGCGGCCCTCCTCGACCAGCTGCTCGAACTCCGGGGTGACCCGGGCGACGGTGCCCGGGCCGAGGACGATCTGGTAGGTGTCGTCCTCGACCACGCCCAGCACGGCGGGGACCGCCTTCAGGGCCTCGTCGTCGACGAGGGAGCGGTCGTGCAGGCCCAGCCGGAGCCGGGTCATGCAGTGGGCGATCGAGCTGACGTTCGCGGCGCCACCGACAAGCGGCAGGATCGCGGCGGCGGTGGCGCGGTTCTTGTCTTCAGTAGCCATGGTGCGTGGTGCCTTGCTGTGCGGGGGCGTGGTGCGTCAGGTGGTGCGGACGGCCGCCAGGGCGGCGCGGAGGTGACCGTGCGAATCGGCCAGGAGCGTGGCGGCGGTGGGGCCGTCGACCCCGCCCAGGATGGTGAGGATGGCGTTCTTCACCTCGCCGTCGGTGGCGGCGAGCGCGTCCTCGATCTCCTGGTCACCGGCGCCGGTGGCCAGGGAGACGATCCGGCGGGAGCGGGCGCGCAGCTTCTCGTTGGAAGCGCGCACGTCGACCATCAGATTTCCGTACGTCTTGCCGAGGCGAATCATCGTGATCGTCGACAGCATGTTGAGGACGAGCTTCTGCGCCGTACCCGCCTTGAGGCGGGTGGAGCCGGTGAGCAGCTCAGGGCCGACGACGATCTCCAGGCCGTGTTCGGCCGCCGCGGCGAGCGCGGAGCCGGCGTTGCACGAGAGGCCGAGGGTGAGCGCACCCTTGGCGCGGGCGTGCTCCACGGCCCCGATGGCGTACGGCGTGCGGCCGGAGGCGGAGATGCCGACCACGGTGTCGTCCGCCGTGAGACCCAGCTCGTCCAGATCGGCGGCGGCCAGCTCCTTGCTGTCCTCCGCACCCTCCACGGCCTTGACCATGGCGGAGGGGCCGCCCGCGATCAGGCCGACGACCTCGGACGGGTCGGTGTTGAAGGTGGGCGGGCACTCGCTGGCGTCGAGGACACCGAGGCGGCCGGCGGTGCCGGCGCCCGCGTAGATCAGCCGGCCGCCGCGCGCCATGCGCTCGGCGGTGGCGTCGATCGCGGCGGCGATCTCCGGCAGCTTCTCGGCGACGGCGGTGGGGACGGTGCTGTCCTCGCCGTTCATGATCTGCGCTATCTCCCGCGTCGGCAGCTGGTCGATCTCGGCGAGCTCCGGGCGGAACGCCTCGGTGGTGAGGGTGGCGAGCTGGGCGCGCAGCTCGCCGTAACCGTCGGTCGCGGCGGCGTCGGTGCTGGGGTCGGTGGTGGAGGTCATGGACAGCGGCTCTGCTTTCTCGTGCTCGTACGGTGCAGCGGGTGCGGGTGCGGGTGCGGGGTGGATCCGCGGTCAGCGGCTGCGGGGGGTGTGGCGGTGGGCGAGCGCCTCGTAGGAGGCGGCCAGTGCCGGTGCGGCCGTTTCGTACGTGCGCTGAGCGATGCCTATGAAGAGGCAGTCGACGACGAGCAGCTGGCTCGTGCGGCTCGACATGGCCGCGGGACGCAGCTCGCTCTCGCGGGCGGTCGAGGTGGTCAGGATGTGGTCGGCGTACTGCGAGACCGGCCCGTCCGGCCGGCCGGTGATCGCGATCGTGGTCGCCCCGCGGTCGAAGGCGACCCTGAGCGGCTCTATGGCGTCACCCGTGGAACCGGAGTGCGTGATCGCGATGGCCACGTCTCCGGAGCGGAGCTGCACCGCGTTGGTCACGGCGAGGTGCGGGTCCGTGTGGGCATGGGCGATGAGGCCGATGCGGAGCAGCTTCTGCGCCAGGTCCTGGCCGACGAGGGAGGAGGCGCCGACGCCGTAGATGTCGATGCGGCGGGCGGTCGCGGCGGCGGCGACGGCGGCCCCCAGCTGGACCGTGTCGAGACCGGCGGCGGTGTCGGCGAGGGTCTGCTGCTCGTCGTAGGCGAGCTTGGTGACGACGTCGGCGATCGGGTCGTCGACCGCGATGTCCGCGGTGACGGCCGGCGCCCTCCCCGACTGCTGGTGGGCGGCGAGCCCGGCGAGGGCCAGGCGCAGGTCCCGGTAGCCGGGGTAGCCGAGGAGGCGGGCCGTGCGGACCACGGTCGCTTCGCTGGTGCCGGTGAGCTCGGCGAGACCCGTGACGGTGAGGGCGGCGCACCCCGCGGGGTCCCCGGCGACGGCTTCGGCGACGCGCTGCATGGAGCGGGTCATGGACGGGGCCAGGGTCCGCACCTTGGCCGCGAGAGCGGCGGGCGCGGGCGGGGAACCGGCGCTGAAACTTTCCTTCACGTCATTGGTCACACCTGAAAGTTATTTCCACTCCGTCATCCCGTCAATCCCTTGGGAGCCTATGGGGGGTTAGGGGTGAAATTATGGGCGGTACGGCCGGATTCGGCGTCTGCGGCATCCCGCCGGAACGGCCCAGGGGTGATCCGGCGGGGGGACAATGGGGGGTATGGAGTTGAACGGCCTGGAGCAGGAGTTGCACACCGCACGCGCGCTGGTGATGGCCGACCTCGTCGCGGGTGACGTGGCCGAGGCCGAGATCGTCTCGCTGGTGGAGGACGCGGTGACCCACCGCCGGTGGTGGGTCGAGAAGTGGCCCGAGGGTGCCACGTTCGTCACCGGCCTGATAGCGCAGGACGTCCAGGACGCCCTGCTGGAGCGGTACGGCCGCTGGCCGCTGTGCCCCGTCTGCACGGAGGGCGGTCCCCACGCGCTGGAGGTCGAGCCGGAGCTCGGCCCCGACCCGCGCTGGGTCTGTACGAAGGCCACGGTGTCCGTCGCGCCGGTCGGTGCGCTCGCGCGGGTGCTGCGGCGGTGACCGTCTACATCGACCCGCCCACCTGGCCGGGACACGGGCGCATGTGGTCGCACCTGGTCAGCGACGTGTCGTTCGAGGAGCTGCACACTTTCGCCGCTTCCATCGGCTGCCCGCCGAAGGCGTTCGAACGCGACCACTACGACATCCCCGATACCCGCTACGCCGACGCGGTGCGCGCCGGGGCGCGGGAGGTCGGGTCGAAGGAGATCGTCCGCCGGCTCACCGCCGCCGGACTGCGGAGGCCTAAGGGGCGGCCTGCTCCGTCCGCCTCCCGGTGACCGTGACGGCGACGTCCGAGTCCGCGGGTGCGTTCCCGCCCGCCACGCGCCGGGACGGCGTACTCCTGCCGCCCAGCCGCATCGAGACCAGCACGGCCGCCAGGCCGAGGACCATCATCGCGGCGCCCGCCCAGGCCGTCGCCCGGAAACCGAAGTCGGCGTCGATCACCGCGCCGCCCAGCCAGGGGCCGCTGGTGTTGCCCAGGTTGAACGCGGCGGTCGTCGTGGCACCCGCGAGTGTGGGTGCCACGCCCGCGACGTTGAACATCCGGGCGTTGAGGGCCGGGGCCGTGTAGAAGGCGGACAGCCCGAGCAGGAACGCGAGGACGACGACGGCGACCTGGTTCGAGGCGAGGAGCGCCAGCGCCACCAGGAAGACCGTCGACGCGCTGATGCCGCTCACCAGTACCCCGAAGAGGTGCGCGTCGGCGACCCGGCCGCCGATCGTCGTACCGATCAGCGCGCCGAGACCGAAGAGCGCGAGCACCCACGGCACCCAGCCCGAGCTCAGCCCGGCGACGTCGGTGAGCAGCGGCGAGAGGTAGCTGAACGCGCAGAAGACACCGCCCGCCGCGAGAGCCGTGATGACGACGGACAGCTGGACCTGGCGGTCCCGGTAGATGGAGACCTCACGCTTGAGCTGCGGCTTCTCGTCGGGCAGCGGAATGCGCGGGATGCGTGTGACGACCCCTGCCAGCGCCACGGCGGACGCGGCGCCCACGGCCCAGAACGCCGAGCGCCAGCCGAGGCTCTCGCCGAGGAACGCGCCCAGCGGCACGCCCAGCACATTGGCGATCGAGAGCCCGCCGATCATGACGGCCATCGCCCTGGCCCGGGCACCGACCGGAACCATCGCGATGGCGACGGCCGCGCCGACGGCCCAGAAGCCCGCGCACGCCAGCGCACTCACCACCCGGGAGACGAAGAGCACCTCGTACGTCGGCGCCAGCGCGCCCGCGACCTGGCCCAGCCCGAAGACGGAGATGAGCGCGATCAGGGTGGTCCGGCGGGGCAGCCGGAGCGTGGCGACTGCCAGCAGCGGGGCGCCGATCACCATGCCTGTCGCGAAGGCCGATATGAGGAGCCCGGCCTGGGGGATCGACACGTTCATGTCGTCGGCGATGGGTGGCAGCAGCCCGGACAGCATGAACTCACTGGTACCGAGGGCGAAGACCGAGAGGCCCAGGATGTAGACGGCCAGGGGCATGCGGGGACGGCCGGCGGCGGAGTCGGGCACAGCGGTGCGGGCGGAGTCGGGCATGACAGTGGGCAACAGGGACGCGCCCTCCGGCATTCCCCCGTCCCACCGGGTGAGCCGGGGAGGGGGAGCCGCGGGGCGGGAGGATCCGGGCGGGGAAGGCCACGGGCGGGGGCGCTCCGGGTGGTGTGCGGGCTCAGCGGGTGAGGAGTTCGAGCTCCGTCGTCAGATTCTGCCGGGCCCGCGGTTCCCACTCCGCCGCCCCGTGCAGCGTACGGAAGAGGCAGGGCAGCCCCAGCAACTGCCGCAGGACGGCGGCCCGGCCCTCACGGAACGCGTCGTCCGGGACGAAGCCGTACTCCTGCCTGACCTGGGCCGCGTAGGCGGCGTACTCCTTCGGGGCCGATGCCAGGATCGCCAGGTCCGCGTCGCACAGCACCTCACCGTTGGTGTCGCCCTCGGCCGGGTCGTGGGTGACGGTCAGCCGGACCAGCCGGGCCACCTCGGCCGTCGCCGCGTCGGGGACACCCGCCTCGGGCAGGGCCCGTTCGGCGAGCGCGGCGCTGCGCTCCTCGTTCTCGGAGCGGTCCGGCCGGTAGACCGCGTCGTGGAACCAGACGGCGAGGCGCACCAGATCCGGGTCGGCGGCATGGCCGGCCAGGGTGTCGACGCGATCCAGGACCTGCGCCAGATGGGCGGTGGTGTGGTACCGCCGCTGGGGTTCGGCCCAGCGGTCCAGGAGGTTGTCCGCGTACGGCAGCGGGTCGGGCCCCGAGGCCTGGCCCCGGACGGCGACGAGGGTGTCCTGCCAGCGGGTGCGGAGCGTCTGCGCGTCGGTCATGGGACGACTCTAGGGCCGCCAGATCTTGTCGGTGGTGCGACCGGTGGTTAGCGTTCTGACGTGACAGAACCTGCGCGGACGGCCCTTGTGATGGATCTCAACGCGGACCTCGGTGAAGGGTTCGGACGCTGGACCCTCACCGACGACGAGGCACTGCTGACCTGCGTGACCAGCGCCAATGTGGCCTGCGGGTTCCACGCGGGCGACGCCTCGGTGATGCGGCGGGTCTGCGACCGGGCGGCGGAGCGCGGCGTACGGATCGGGGCGCAGTTCTCCTACCGCGATTTGGCCGGATTCGGGCGCCGCTCCATGGACGTGCCCGCCGCCGAGCTCACCGCCGAGACCGCCTACCAGATCGGCGCCCTGCGGGTGTTCGCCGAGGCGGCCGGCTCCACGGTCTCGTACGTGAAACCGCACGGCGCCCTCTACAACCGCGTCGTCCACGACGACGCGCAGGCCGCCGCCGTCGTCGAGGGTGTGCTGCTGGCCGGCGGCCGTCCGGCGGTCCTCGGGCTGCCCGGCTCGCGGTTGCTGGCCCACGCGCGGGCCGCGGGACTGACCGCCGTCGGGGAGGCCTTCGCCGACCGCGCCTACACTCCGCGGGGCACCCTCGTCCCGCGCGGTGAACCGGGCGCCGTGGTGCACGACGGGGACGCCGTCGTGCGCCGGAGCGTCGGCATGGCGGTCGAGCGGGCCGTGACCGGTGTCGACGGCAGCCGGGTGCCGGTCGTCGCGAGGTCGCTGTGCGTCC
This sequence comes from Streptomyces sp. B1I3, assembly GCF_030816615.1. Taxonomy (NCBI): domain Bacteria; kingdom Bacillati; phylum Actinomycetota; class Actinomycetes; order Kitasatosporales; family Streptomycetaceae; genus Streptomyces; species Streptomyces sp. B1I3. The sequence continues at coordinate 3,569,365 of NZ_JAUSYD010000001.1, read as the reverse complement.
ACGGGGACACCCCGGGGGCGGCGGCCCTCGCCCGGCGGATCCGGGCGGCGCTGGAAGAGGCCGGCATCACTGTGAGGGCGTTCGCGTGAGCGACTTCCGGGTGCTGCCCGCCGGACCCCACGCCCTGCTGGTGGAGTTCGCCTCGGGCGAGGACGCCCAGGCCTTCCACGCGGAGCTGCTCCGGCGCCGGGCGGGCGGCGGACTCGCCGGTGTGCGGGAGGTCGTCCCCGGGGCGCGGACCGTACTCCTGGACGGGGTGGGGGGAGCGGGCGGGCGGTCGGACGCCGTGCGGGAGCGGTTGTCCGAGCTCGCCCGGGAGCTGGCCTCCTGGGAGGTGCCGCCGCTGGTCAGGGGTGCCGGGGAGGCCGTGGAGATCCGTGTCGTGTACGACGGTCCCGACCTTGCCGACGTGGGCCGGGCGTGGGGCGTCGGCGTCGACGAGGTGGCCCGCATCCACGCACGTACGGAGTTCCGGGTGGCCTTCTGCGGCTTCGCACCCGGCTTCGGTTACCTCACGGGGCTGCCCGGACACCTGCGCGTGCCGCGCCGCTCCACTCCCCGTACCCGGGTGCCCGCCGGTGCGCTGGCGCTCGCCGGGCCGTACACCGGGGTGTACCCGCGTCCGTCGCCCGGAGGCTGGCAGCTGATCGGCCGGATGCCGGAGCCGGACGCCCTGTGGGACCCGGGCCGCGAACCCGCGGCGCTGCTGAGCCCCGGGACCCGGGTGCGGTTCGTGGCGACGGGGGCAGGCGCATGACCCCGGGGCTCGCGGTGGTCCGGGCGGGGGCGCTGACCACGGTGCAGGACGAGGGGCGCGGCGGCTGGGCGCACCTGGGCGTGCCCCGGGCCGGTGCGCTGGACGCCCCGGCCCGGCACCTGGCCAACCGGCTCGTGGGCAACGCGCCGGACGCGGCTGTGCTGGAGACCACGCTCACCGGCTGCGCGGTCCGCCTCACCGGCGCCCGGTCCGTGACGGCCGTCGTCGGCGGAGCGGCCTGCCGGGTGACGGTGGACGGGCGTCCGGTGGCCTGGGGTGCGCCCGTGCGCGTACCGGAGGGGGCGGTCCTGGAGGCCGGGCCGGCGGTGCACGGACTGCGGGCCTACCTGGCGTTCGCGGGCGGGCTGGTGCCCGATCCGGTGCTCGGCAGCAGGTCGGCAGACCTGCTCTCGGGGCTCGGCCCGCCCGTCCTGCGGGACGGTGACGTGCTCCCGCTCGGCGAGCCCGGCGGCCCGTGCCCGGCCTCCGGCGCCGTCCCCTGGCCCGGCGTCCCCGCCGAACTCGTCCTGCCCCTGCACCCCGGCCCCCGCGAGGCGTGGTTCACGGCCGCCGCCCTGCGGACGCTCACCACCGCCGCCTACCGGGTCTCGGAGCGGAGCAACCGCATCGGACTGCGTACGGAGGGACCCGCCCTGGAACGCGCCCGGGACGGCGAACTGCCGAGTGAGGGCATGGTGCTGGGGGCCGTCCAGGTGCCGCCGGACGGACGGCCCGTGGTGTTCCTCAACGACCACCCGACGACGGGGGGTTACCCGGTGGTCGGTGTCGTCGCCGAGTCCGCGCTGGCGGGGGCCGCCCAGGCGGCGCCGGGGACGCCGGTCCGCTTCGTATGCGCCTGACGGGCGCAGGGACCGGACGGCCGCAGGCTCCGGGCCGCGGTGGCCGGGCGGGGGCGAGCTGACTGCCCAGTAACGTTACCGAAGCGTAACTTACTGGTGAGTTACCTCAGGTAACGGCTCGGTGCTAGCTTGCGCTCACCTTCATCGGAGCAGAGCGAGGGAGTGAGCCGTGAGTCCGCGCAAGACCGCCCGTTCGAGCTCGACCATGAGTACCCCCCACGTCCCCCGTCGCCGCCCGCGTCCCGGCGCTGCCGGGCGCCTGATCGTCGCGACGGCCGCGGTGGCGGCCTGCCTGGGCGCCTACGCCGTGCCCACCGCCTCCGCCTCCACCGGACCGGTGGTCTCCCGGGGTGTGACCATCCCCGCCTTCTACACCCCGCCCGCGGAACTGCCGTCCGCCGACGGGGCCCTCGTCCGGACGGAGCCGCTGCCGCTCGGCCTCAGCCTGCCCGGTCTGGACGGCCGCCCGCTGCCGGGAACGGCGACGCGGCTGATGTACAGGTCCACCGACGCGGGCGGGCAGCCCGTCGCGGTCACCGGTGCGTACATAGAACCCTCGGTCACCTGGAAGGGTGGCGGGGCCCGCCCGCTGGTGGCGCTGGCCTCGGGAACCATGGGCCAGGGTGATCAGTGCGCCCCCTCGCTGGCCCTCCAGCATCCGCTGACGGTGGGCGAGGGGACCCTGTCCATCGGCTACGACAACCTGGCGGCCTACCGCTTCCTGGCCGCCGGCGCGGCGGTGGTCGTCACCGACTACGCCGGACTCGGCACGACGGACCGTCTCCACACCTACGTCAACCGCGTCGACGAGGCGCACGCCCTGCTGGACGCGGTACGCGCCGCGCGCGGCGTCGCGGGCGCCTCGGTCACCGGCGATTCGCGCGTCGGCCTGTACGGGTACAGCCAGGGCGGCGGCGCGAGCGCGGCGGCGGCCGAGCTGCAGCCCGCCTACGCGCCCGACGTCGAGCTGGCCGGAACCTACGCCGGTGCACCGCCCGCCGACCTCACCGAGGTGATGAAGGGCATCGACGGGAGCGCCCTGGCCGGTGCGCTGGGCTGGTCGATCAACGGCTTCGCCCAGTCCGACCCGTCACTGCGGGCGGTCGTCGACGCCCACACCAACGCGACCGGCAAGGCCGCGCTCGCGGACACGTCCACCATGTGCGTCGGCGACGCGATCTTCGGCTACGGCTTCACCAGCAGCAAGAAGTGGACCGCCGACGGCAGGTCCATCGCCGACGTCATCGCGGCCGAGCCGAAGCTCCAGGCGGCCCTCGCCGCCCAGCGCATCGGCAGGCTCAGGCCGGCCGGCCCGGTACGCCTGGTGACCGGCGTCCAGGACGACATCGTCGGACACGGACAGGCCCGGCAGCTGGCGGTGGACTGGTGCCGCAAGGGCGGCGACGTCACCTACGAGGCCGTCATCCTGCCCAACCTCGGGGACAAGCTCCTGACCAACCACGTCGCCCCTCTCCTCACCGACCAGGGCAAGGCCGTGTCCTGGCTGACCGACCGCCTCGCCGGCAGGCCCACGGGCTCCAACTGCTGGTCGATGCCGGTCCAGCCCTGACGCTCTCCCGCCCGTGACCGCGAGGCCGCGGCGCGTCCGTTCCACGGATGGCGCCGCGGCCTCGCGTATCTTCACGGCCAGGCGGCCCAGGCGGTCCGTGGCGTTCACGCGGGCCAGGTGGTGCGCACGTTCCCCGTGGGGAGCTGCGCCTTCGGGCGGTCGACCCGTAGGCTGGTCAATGGACTAGACCTATAGCCGCTCCGAAGAATTGGAATCCCATGAGCAACCGTGCAGTCCTGGAGGTGATCGCTCTCGACGCGGAGGACGCGGTCGCGGCTCAGGCGGGTGGTGCGGACCGCCTCGAACTGGTCACCGACATGGCCGCCGACGGCCTGACCCCGTCCCGGGAGGCCTTCGGCCGGATCCGGTCCGCCGTCGGCATCCCCCTCAGGGTGATGCTCAGGGTCGCGGACGGGTTCGCGGCCGGTGACATCGAGGTCCTCGTGGCGAAGGCGCACGAGATGCGCGCCGAAGGGGCCGAGGAGTTCGTGCTCGGCTTCCTCGACGAGTACGGACACGTGGACCTGGTGTCCGTCGAGCGGCTCATCGCCGAACTGGACGGCTGCAGGTGGACCTTCCACCGGGCGATCGACCGCGCCGCCGACCGGGACGCGCTGCGCAAGCACCTCGCCGATCTGCCGGGCCTGGACGCCTACCTCACCGCAGGTGCGGCGACCGGGGTCGACGACGGTATCCCGACCCTGCTGGCCGAGGCGGGCCGTTCGGGGCAACCGGGCTACGAGCCGCAGATCATGGTCGGCGGCGGCCTCCTCCTGCACCACCTGCCGCAACTGCGGGAAGCGGGCATCGACGCCTTCCACATCGGAGGCGCGGCGCGTCCGGGCGGCTGGACGGGACCCGTGGACGAGGCGGCCGTACGGGAGTGGCGCACGGCGCTCGACCGCTGACAGCCGGCGCCCGGCGGGCATGTGGGCGCCCGGGGCGGCCGTGCAGGCGCCACCCGTCCTCCCTCCGGTGTGCCACGGTCCGGGGGAGGGCAGGTCGTGGCCGGCTGACGCCGCCCGGCCGCTCCGTGGTGACGCGGTGCCGCCCCGGGGGCGGATGCCCCGTCAGCCCGTGGTCAGCCGGTCCGGCAGGGGAGCGGCGTGCAGGACCACCAGCCCGGAGACCGCCCGGGTCAGCGCCACGTACAGCCGGCGCAGGCCCGTGCGTTCGTCGGGTTCGCCGTCGACCACGGCAGCCGGTTCGTCCAGCACCACGTAGTCGTACTCCAGGCCCTTCGCCAGCGACGCCGGGACCAGCGTGAGCCGGGAGGCGGCCGTGGTCTCCTCGCCGGGGGACAGCCAGCTGTGGCCGGCCGCGGCAAGGGCCTCGGCCAGAGCCGGGACGCGGGCGTCGGCCGCGATGAGGCCGATCGAGCCCTCGTGGCGCAGCGACTCCCCGCACGCCGCGACCACCGCCGCGTCCAGGGCCTGCGACGCCACCTCCCGTACGTCCAGGGAACCGGGCGTCTCACGGACGGACTTCACGGGGGCCAGCCCCGGTGAGATCGCGGGGAGCAGCCGCGAGGCGTACGCGATCACCTCGCGCGGCACACGGAAGCCGGCGGTCAGCTCCTCCACCACCGCGTCGGCCTTGCCCAGGTGGAACAGCGCCTGTGCCCAGCTCTCCGTCGACCACGGGGTCGTCCCCTGTGCCAGGTCGCCGAGGACGGTCGCCGAACCGGTGGAGCAGCGCCGGCCCACCGCCCGGTACTGCATCGGGGACAGATCCTGGGCCTCGTCGATCACGACATGCCCCAGGGAGTGCGTACGGGCCACCAGGTCGGCTGCCTCGTCGATCAGGACCGCGTCCGCCGCGGACCACTTCGCCGACTTCACGCTGCGGGCGGGCTTCACCATCAGGATGCGCTTCTGTTCGTCCCCGGTCAGGATCCCCTCCGCGTGCACGGCCAGGAACTCCGCGTCCGTCAGGAGCCGCAGCACCAGCTTCGCCGGGTCCACCGCCGGCCAGATCGCCTTCACCGCCGCCTTCACCGCGGGATTGCGCGCGACCGCGTTCTGCACGCGGTCGTCGGGAGCCTCGCCCGCCTCTTCCATCCGGACGAGTACGGCGTGTGCGATGCGCTGCGGGAGGGCCTCGTGGGCTGCGCCGTAGCGCATGTCGCGGGCCAGCAACTCGCCGACCATCTCCTCGACCTCGTGAGCGGGCACCCGCCAGCGGCGCGAGCCGCGCACCACGACGACCGGCTCGGTGGGGGGTGTGACGTGCGAGCGGATCGCCCGCCGCAGGACCTCCGCCATCCGGGCGTCACCCTTGACCACGGCGGTGGCGGCCTCGTCCGTGCCCCGCACCTCGACCCGCGCCGCCACGAGGTCCTCGACCGTGGCCTGCTTCACCTCCAGCTCACCGAGGGCGGGCAGGACCTGCTCGATGTAGTGGAGGAAGGACCGGTTGGGGCCGATCACGAGGGTGCCGGTGCGGGCGAGCCGCTCGCGGTGCGCGTACAGGAGGTAGGCGACCCGGTGCAGGCCCACGGCCGTCTTACCGGTGCCGGGGCCGCCCTGGACACAGACAGTCCCGCCGAGCCCGCTGCGGACGATCCCGTCCTGCTCGGGCTGGATCGTCGCCACGATGTCCCGCATGGGGCCGACGCGGGGCCGTTCGATCTCCGCCTGGAGGAGCTTGCTGGTCTGCTCGGTCTCCGAGGGGTCGGTGAGGTGCTCGTCCTCGTACGCGGTCAGGTCGCCACCGGTGTAGCCGAAGCGGCGGCGGCGGTCGACGCCCAGCGGGTTGTTCTTGGAGGCCTGGTAGAACGGCTGGGAGACCGGGGCGCGCCAGTCGATGACCATCGGGTCGCCGTGCGCGTCGTGGACGTGGCGCCGGCCGATGTAGAACTGCTCCCCCTCGGCGCCCTCCGCCTCGTCGGCGCCGACCGTGTGCAGGTAGTCGAGGCGGCCGAAGAACAGCGGGGTGTGCGTGAGGTCGGCGAGCGCCTTGATGCGGTCGTCGATCTGGGACTGCAGGACGGCGGCGTTGACCCAGTTCGCGGTGACGTCGCGGATGTCGAGCGCCTGCACGTCCTCGCGCATGGCGCGCAGCGCGGCGCGGGACTCGGCGAGGTGGGTGCGCTCCCTGACCAGCGGATCGATTGTCTCTTCGTGCGCGGGCACGGTGTTGCCTCCGGCTTTTCGACGCAGGACGGCGGACCGCGCTCACGCGCGGTCCGCTGAGGACGTTCACACAGGTGCGCAACGCGCCTGGGCGCGTGCGGCTGTTGTCGGCCGGTTTCCGTCCGGTCGGCGGCGCTCCCCCGGCTGCCGGCCGCTCATGTGCGGCGGACCGGTACCACGGTGCGGGAGGCGGGCAGACCGGCGATTGTATCGACCGGCGTCCGCGGGGGCGAACCGTTTGAAGAGGCCTCGCCCCGGCCTGTTCCCGTCCGTCCCGTAGGGGACCACTGGGGACCGCATGGGACCTGGGACTACCCGCGGGCCCGGGCGCTTCCGCCCGCAGGCCGATGCCGCCACGGGGACGGGCGGCGCACCATGGAAGGCATGAGCACCGTCCACCTCGACCCACGCAGGACCGGCCGCGCGCACGGCGCGACGGCGGCCACCGGTCACTCACCCTCCGGGCACCGGCTCGGAGGAGCGGTACGCGCCGTCGCCGTCTTCGCGCGTACCGCCTTCGGAGTGGCCGTCCTCGGTGAGTACGCCGAGGAGCCGGGCATCGTCCGCCGGCACCGCTGAGCCCGCCGGCCCGCGTGGACGCCGTACGCGCCGGCCCGCGTAACCGCCATGCGCGCCGGCCCGCGTCGACGCCCCGCGCCGGGCGGCGTCAGTTCTCCGTGAGCAGCTCGTCCGCGTCGACGATCCGGTACGCGTATCCCTGTTCCGCCAGGAACCGCTGGCGGTGTGCCGCGAAGTCCTGGTCGATCGTGTCCCGCGCGACCACCGAGTAGAACCGGGCCTCGTGCCCGTCCGCCTTCGGCCGCAGCACCCGGCCGAGCCGCTGTGCCTCCTCCTGGCGCGAGCCGAACGTCCCCGACACCTGGATGGCGACCGTCGCCTCCGGCAGGTCGATCGAGAAGTTGGCGACCTTGGAGACGACGAGCACGCTGATCTCGCCCTCCCGGAACGCGCCGAACAGCTTCTCGCGCTGCGCGTTCGTGGTCTCGCCCTTGATCACCGGGGCGTTCAGGTGTTCACCGAGCTCGTCGAGCTGGTCGATGTACTGCCCGATGACGAGGGTCTGCTCGCCCTGGTGCTTGCGTACGAGCGCCTCGGTCACCTTGCGCTTCGTCGCGGTCGTCGCGCAGAACCGGTACTTCTCCTCGGCCTCGGCCGTCGCGTACGCGAGCCGCTCCGAGTCCGTCAGATTGACGCGGACCTCGACGCAGTCGGCGGGCGCGATGTAGCCCTGTGCCTCGATCTCCTTCCACGGGGCGTCGAACCGCTTGGGGCCGATGAGCGAGAAGACGTCCGACTCGCGCCCGTCCTCGCGCACCAGCGTCGCGGTGAGCCCGAGGCGCCGCCGCGCCTGGAGGTCGGCGGTGAACTTGAAGACGGGGGCGGGCAGCAGGTGCACCTCGTCGTAGATGACCAGACCCCAGTCACGGGAGTCGAACAGCTCCAGGTGCGGGTAGACGCCCTTGCGCCGGGTCGTCAGCACCTGGTACGTGGCGATGGTGACCGGCCGGATCTCCTTGCGCGTACCGCTGTACTCGCCGATCTCGTCCTCGGTCAGCGAGGTCCGCTTCACCAGCTCGTGCTTCCACTGCCGGGCCGAGACGGTGTTGGTGACCAGGATCAGCGTGGTCGCCTTGGCCTCGGCCATCGCACCGGCCCCGACCAGCGTCTTACCCGCACCGCAGGGGAGTACGACGACACCGGAACCACCGTGCCAGAACCCCTCGACGGCCTGCTTCTGATAGGGGCGCAACGCCCAGCCGTCCTGGTCCAGCTCGATGGGGTGCGCCTCGCCGTCGACGTAACCGGCGAGGTCCTCGGCCGGCCAGCCCAGCTTCAGCAGCGTCTGCTTGACCTGCCCGCGCTCGGAGGGGTGCACGGCCACGGTGTCGGGGTCGATGCGCGCCCCGACCAGTGGCTGGACCTTCTTCGAGCGGAGGATCTCCTCCAGCACCGGACGGTCGGTGCTGGTCAGCACCAGGCCGTGCACCGGGTGCTTGGACAGGGTGAGCCGTCCGTACCGCGCCATCGTCTCGGCGATGTCGACGAGCAGCGCGTGCGGCACGGGGTAGCGCGAGTACTCCACGAGCGCGTCGACGACCTGCTCGGCGTCGTGCCCCGCGGCACGGGCGTTCCACAGGCCGAGCGGGGTGACCCGATAGGTGTGGATGTGCTCGGGCGCACGCTCCAGCTCCGCGAAGGGCGCGATCACACGACGGCAGGCGTCGGCCAGCTCGTGGTCGACTTCGAGGAGCAGCGTCTTGTCGCTCTGGACGATGAGGGGTCCGGTCACGCGCGTCGGCCCTTTCTGTTCTGCTTCTGCCCTGCTGCCGGGATGTGCCGCCAGGGTCGGCCGCGAACGGCCAAACGTCCAGTGTGCCGCATCGGGGACGCGACCGGGGGCCGCGCGGCGGCGATCATGTCCGGGGCGGGAGAGCACGGACACCCCTTAGCGTGGACGGATGGACGCGACGGATACGGCGGATACGGCGCCCGGCCCCGACGACCCGGACTTCCCCGCCCACCACGCACCCCGGTGCGCCGGGCCCGGGGAGCTGGACGGACTCGTCACGCAGTGCCGGGCATGCCCCCGGCTGGTGGCCTGGCGCGAGGAGGTCGCCGAGGTCAGGCGTGCCGCCTTCCGGGACTGGGACTACTGGGCCCGGCCGGTGCCCGGCTTCGGCCCCGTGGACGCGAAGGTGGCGGTGGTCGGGCTCGCGCCCGCCGCGCACGGGGGCAACAGGACCGGGCGGATGTTCACCGGGGACGCGGCCGGCGACTTCCTCTTCGCGGCCCTGCACGAGGCGGGCCTCGCGTCGAGCCCGCACTCCCTCCACGCCGGTGACGGGCTCGCCCTGCACGGCGTCCGGCTCACCTCTCCCGTGCACTGCGCCCCTCCGGCGAACAAGCCCACTCCCCAGGAGCGTGACACCTGCCGTCCCTGGCTGGCGGCCGAGCTGGAGTTGCTGAGCCCCGGGCTGCGTGCGGTGGTCGTCCTCGGCGGCTTCGGCTGGCAGGCCGTGCTCCCGGTACTCGCCGACGCGGGGTGGCGGCTGCCTCGGCCCCGCCCCGTCTTCGGCCACGGCGCGCACGTCGTGCTGCCCGCCACGGACCACAGGCAGGAGCTGCACCTGCTCGGCAGCTACCACCCGAGCCAGCGCAACACGTTCACCGGCAGGCTCACCATGCCCATGCTCGTCGACGTGCTCCGCGAGGCCGCCGGCCTCGGCGGGATCGCCGTGTGAGGCTCGGGCGGCGGGGCGGGAGCGCGTGTGTGAGGCCGCGGGCGGAGCGCGTGCGTGAGGCGGGGCGCTCGGGCGTGAACCCGCGCCCGCCCTCCGGTGTCCTTCCCGCGCCTCAGGCCGACTGGTCGTCGGCCAGTTCGGCGACCCCCGTGATGCGGTGCAGCGGATAGGTGCGGACCTCGTCCGCCGTGTGGTCGAAGCCGGTGACGAAGCCGCCCTCGACCTTGACCGGCGCGATCACGCGCTGGCTGGCCGCGCCGTCGGCGTTGACGTAGCCGATCCACACCGCGGACCCCGTCATCGCGGCCGCCTGCACCGTTGCCAGGGTCTCGGCGGAGGACGTACGGGGGAGTGCGCCGGCCGCCGCCGCGTCCTGGGCGTCCGGGTGGACGGCCCGTGCGGCCGTGTCACCGGCCCTGATGGCGCGCACCGCGGCGGACAGCAGCGTCGCATCCGGGACCGGCGGGCCCTCGGGGACGGGGACGGGGGCCGCCCGGGGAGGGGTCCGACGGGCACCGGCGCGGGCGATCAGGACATCGCCCTCGGCGGATTCGGCGGCCGGTGCGTACCCCATCTCACGCAGCCCTTCGAGCAGCGCGCCCGGGTCGCTCTGCGCGGCCAGCACGGTCGGCGCGAGGCGGCGCAGCCGCAGGGCGGCGGAGCGCTTGTCGGCCAGGATCTCGTTCAGTACGGCCTCGTCGTCGCAGCGCACGTACGCGGAGGCGGCGCCGATCCGCAGGTGGCCGTGGCGGCGGGCCACGTCGTCGATGAGATAACTCAGCGGCTGCGGCACCGGCGTGCGGCTGTGGGTCGCCAGGAAGGCGTGCAGGTCGGCCGCGGCCTGGCCGGCGTCCAGCGCGCGGCGGACCGAGCCGGGGGTGAAGCGGTAGACCGTGGCGCCACCCTTGGACTCGATGTCCGCGAGCACCGAGAGCATCTCGGCGAGCGGGCGTTCCAGCGGACCAGGGGCGACCGCCGTCAGGTCGGCCTGGAGCAGTACGTGGTCCAGCGGTTCGGGGATGAGCGGCGCCAGGCGGGCGGCGGCCTCGGCCGTGCCGCCGTCGAGCAGGGCACGGGCCTGGGAGGAGAGGGCCCCGCGGCCGGTGACGCCGAGGAGCTCCGCCTCGTTGACCGTCCACAGGGCGATCCGGGAACGCAGGTCGGAGGTGTCACCGGAGGACGGCGCCGTGCCGGGCGCGGACGCCCGCAGCGGCCGTTCCCAGCGGAGCCTGGCCAGGAGTGTCTGCGGGTCGGGCGCGGTGCCCGGGGGGAGGGAGGCGAGCAGGGCCAGGACCCGGTGGCGCACCTCGGGTGCGGCCGAGCGGTCCAGATCGGGGCCGAGTGCGGACAGGGCCCGCCCCTTGGCGTCCTGGCCGCCGATCAGGCCTGCGGTACGGGTGGCGGCGAGCCAGGCGGTGGCGAGGTCGGTCCAGCGGTCCTGGGCGGGGAGGTCGAGCCACTGGTCGTACGCGGGCGTCGCCGCGTACCGTTCGTCGGTCTCTCCGTCGGGGGCCAGCAGCCCGGCGGCGTACGCGAGTTCGACCCAGAAGGCGGCGATCGGCTCCGAGACGTCGAGGGCGCTCGCGACCCGCTTCAGCTCGCGCACGCTCAGGCCGCCGGCACGCAGGATCGCCGGACCGCCGTTGTTCCAGAGCTTCAGCAGCTCCTCGACGGTGGAGAGTGCGGTGAAGGCCTGACCGGCCGCGGCTCTGTCCACAGTCCGGGGATCGCGCTCGGCCGCCGCCACGAGCGCCGGCGGCACGGGCTCCGGCACGCGGTGGGCGCGGCCGGCCCGCAGGTGCAGCGCCGCCTCGCGCGGCAGGACCACGGTCCGCGTCGACACGGGCAGCAACAGCCCGCGGTCGCGCAGCCATTGGACGGGCGGGGTCGGATTCGGCGTGACCTCCCCGTACGGCGGGCCCCACACCAGCCGGTCGAGCACGGACAGCGCCTCGACCGGGGCGGTGTCCAGCAACGCGCCCATGCGGGAGCGGTCCGTGAAGAGACCGCTCAGCGAGGCGACGGCGGAGACCGGGTCGTGGGTGGCCGGCAGCCCGGCGGCGGCCAGGATCTCCTGGAGCCGGCCGGGCGACATGCCGGCCGTCGCCTCGGCGACGGTCGGGCCGAGACCTGTGGGGGACGGGTGCTGCGGGGACGGGGCGAGCAGTTCGCGGGCGGTGCGCACGAGGTGCAGCCGCTCGTCCTCGCCCCAGACGAGTGCCTGCTCGCGCAGGGTGCCGAGTGCGGCGGGCAGCGCCGCGGTGATCGCCGCCCCGGCGTCGCCCCGCCCGTCGCCGTCGTCCGCGCCGTCACCGGTGAGGAGCGAGAGCAGCGTGGCGTACGGAGCCGGGTCCGGTGCCACCGCCAGCGCCTCCGCGGTCTGCAGCGCGAACCGGTCGAGATGCTCCAGCGCACGGACGACGGAGGCCCGTGTACCGGCCCGTGTCGCCAGCTGGGTGATGTCGTTCGGCACGGGACTGAGCAGGTCCGGGCGGGCACGCAGCAGCCCCGCCAGCGCCTCGTCTCCCCGGGCGCGCAGGGCTTCGGCGAGCGTGCGCGGTGGTGTGGTCGTCCCCATCCGTCCCACGGTAGCCCCTGGAACGCTACCGTCGGGGCAAGGGCGGGTAGAGGGAGAACGATCGCGTGGGGATCGAGAGCGACCAGCTTGTCTACGACTATCTGAGCCGGGTCGGTGACCTGGCGCAGCGACAGCAGCTGTCATCGGGTGCCCGGATGAGACTCGTCTCGACACTGCGGGGCGAGATCGAGCGGCAGCGCGGGACGGACGGTTCGGACACTCCCGCAGTGGTCCGGCGCATCCTCGGCCGGCTCGGCACACCGGACGAACTGGTCGCGGCGGCGGCCGGGCAGGGCGACGCCACGGCTCCGCTGCCCCGGCCGCGTGCGGGCACGGACACCGGTGCGGCCGAGGTGCGCGAGATGCCCCGGCCACGGCTGGGGGCGCTCCGCAAAGACGCGTCACGCAAGGGCGCGTCGGAGGGGCCCGGCCCGTCGCCGGAGGCGGCACAGCGGGAAGCACGGCCGGCAGCGGGGGAGTCCGCCCGCCCCGCGGCGCGGAAGCCGCGGCCGGAAGAGCCGGACGTGGGCCCGGGAGTGCCCGACGCGGGCCCGGGAGTGCCGGTCGCGGGTCCGGGAGTGCCCGACGGGGAGCCGGTGCCCGGCTGGCCGTCCGCGTCGGCTCCGCACATGGCGGGGCTGGGTGCGGAAGGCGAGGCCGGTGTCGGGCCCGAGTGGTGGCAGGCCGAGGCGGGACCCTTCGGCGGGGGCCCGGGCGCGCTGGACACGGCGGTGCCCGGCTTCGTTGGCGGACTCAGCCCGGAGCTGCTACGGCCTCCGGTGCCGCCCCGGCCGGTCGAGGAGGACCCGCAGGAACCCGCGGAGGAACGGGACGGGGAGGAGGAGGCGGTCACGCCCCCGCGCAGGCGGCTGCGGCTGCGACCGCGCCGCCGGACACCCGCCGCCGTCGCGGTCGAGGAGGCCACCGGCCCCCGGTTCGCGCACCCGTTGCTGCTTCTCGCGGCGGCGCTGCTGGTGGTTGGTGCCGTCCTGGGTTCGTGGCTGGCGCTCGCGGGCGGCTGGCTGCTCGCGTACAGCTCGCGCAGGTTCTCGCGGGCGGAGGCGAAGTGGGTCGCGATGGGCCTGCCGGGCCTGGTGGTGGCCGGGGCCTTCGTCTGGCTCTGGGGCCGCATGGAAGGGCGCTGGGGCGCCCCGATCGCGGAGGGCGCCATGGGGGACGCCATCGCCGACGTGTGGCCGGTGGTCGTCCGTACGGCGGCGGTGGCGTCCGCGCTGTACCTGGTGTGGCGTTCGCGGCGGCTCGGTCGCTGACTCGCCGGCCCCGGCGCCACGGGCGGCCCGCTGCGATCCGCCGGCCGGGTGCGGTCGCCGGTCCGGTGCGTCGGGCCGGCTCCGCGTCGTCGGCGGGCCGGGCGCCACCGGGCGGCTCCGGACCATGCGCCGGTCAGGCGCACCCCGCCGCGCACCGGGGCCCCGGTGCGCGGCGGGGCCCGGGACCCGCTCGCCGGGTCCGGGTCACTTCGTCAGGTCGGCCTGGAGTTCGTCCAGGATCCTGTTCGCCGCCGTGTAGCCGATGCCCTGGATCCACAGCTGGTCCTCGACCGGGAAGACGTTGCCGTTCTTCACGGCAGCCATGTTCTTCCACAGCCCGCTGCCGACGGTCTGCGCCTCCTTGGACTTCTTCGCGTCGCCGTACGTCGAGTGGAAGACGACGTCCGCGTCCGCGAGGTCGATCTTCTCCGGGCTGACGTCGTAGGAGAAGCCGTCCTTGGCCTTGTCCACGATCGCGGGCCGGCCGAGGCCGACGTCGGCGAGGATCGTCGCGATGTAGTTCTGCCTGCCGTAGACGCGGATGTCGGCGCCCTCGACGAAGCGCACCATGTTGACCTCGGTGGCCGCCGCCTTCTCCTTCCCGCCGAGCGCCTCGGTGACCTTTCCGACGTGCGCGGTGTAGTCGGCGATGACCTTCTCGGCCTCCGGCACCTTGCCGAGCGCGTTGGCGTGGGTCTGGAAGTTCTCCTTCCAGGTGTAGCCGGTGTTCTCCGTCATCACCGTCGGTGCGATCTTCTTCAGCTCGTCGTACTTATCGGCGTGCCGGATCTTGCTGGTCAGGATCAGGTCGGGCTTCAGTGCGGCGATGGACTCCAGGTTCGGCGTCATCATGGCGCCGACGTCCTTGATGCCCGCCACCTCGTCCTCGGGCAGGTAGCTGAGGAAGCCCGACTCGACGTCCGCGTGCGTGGCGCCGACCGGCTTCACGCCGAGGGTGAGCGCGGAGTCCAGCTCGGCGGTGTCCAGGACGACGACCCGCTTCGGCGCCACGGGCACCTTGACGTTGCCCATCGCGGTGGCGACGGTGTGCGTCGCGGGGGAGGCGGTGCCGTTGCCGGAGGTCGCGTCGGAGTCCGTGCCGGACGAGCCGCAGGCGGCGAGGGCCAGGGCGGCCGTCACGGCGAGCGAGCCGGCGACGAGCGGGCGGGGCGAGGGGAGCATGTCAGTGTGCCTTTCCGGAAGTGGGCAGAGAGGGGGACCAGGGTGCGCCGGGCACGACGAGCGGCGAACCCGTGACCGGGTCCGGGACGATCACCGCGTCCAGGCCGAAGACCTCGCGTACGAGCTCGGCGGTGACGACGTCCCCGGGGCGGCCCTCGGCGACGATCCGGCCCGCCTTCATGGCGACGAGGTGGTCGGCGTACCGGGCGGCCTGGTTGAGGTCGTGGAGCACCGTGACGACGGTCCGCCCGCGCCTGCCGTCCGCCGCCGGGGCGGCGAGCCGGCGCACCAGGTCCAGGACCTCCACCTGGTGCGCGATGTCGAGGTACGTCGTCGGTTCGTCGAGCAGCAGCAGGTCCGTCTCCTGCGCGAGCGCCATCGCGATCCACACGCGCTGGCGCTGGCCGCCGGACAGCTCGTCCACCGGCCGGTCGCCGAGCGCGGTGATGTCCGTGCGCTCCATGGCGTCCGTCACCGCGCGCTCGTCCGCCTCCGACCACTGCTGCCACCAGTGCTGGTGCGGCTGGCGCCCACGGGCGACGAGGTCGGAGACGGTGATCGCCTCGGGTGCCACGGGCGTCTGCGGGAGCAGCCCCACCGACTGGGCGATCTTTCGGGTGGGTATGCGGGAGAGCTCCGTACCGTCCAGGAGCACCGACCCGCCGGCGGGCTTCAGCAGCCGGCCGAGCGCCCGCAGGGTGGTCGACTTGCCGCAGGCGTTCGGGCCGACGATGACCGTCACCTGCCCGTCGGGCACGGCCAGGTCCAGCCCGTGCACGACGGTGCGGCCGTCGTAGGCGAGGGTCAGCCCGCGCGCCCTGAGCCGGCTCGTCACGGCGTCGGAGGCGGAAGCGGGAACCGAAAGGGAACCGGGGCCGGTCGTGCTCATGCGTTGCCTCCCGTGCGGCCACGGTGACCGCGGATGATCAGCCAGATCAGGTACGGGGCGCCGACCGCCGCCGTCAGGACGCCCACGGGCAGTTCGGTGGGCGAGAAGAGCCTGCGGGCGAGGAGATCGCCGAAGACCACGACGACCGCCCCGAGCAGG
Organism: Streptomyces sp. B1I3; assembly: GCF_030816615.1. NCBI lineage: Bacteria > Bacillati > Actinomycetota > Actinomycetes > Kitasatosporales > Streptomycetaceae > Streptomyces > Streptomyces sp. B1I3. The sequence continues at coordinate 3,553,702 of NZ_JAUSYD010000001.1, read as the reverse complement.
GCGGAGGACAGCAGTGGGATCTGCGCCGTACGCGTCGTCCGGCGGGCGATCTGCGGGGCCAGGAGCGCCACGAAGTCGACCGGCCCGGCCGTGCCCGTCGCCACCGACGCCAGGACCACACCGACGGCCACCAGCCCCAGCCGGACGCGGTCCAGCCGTACGCCGAGCGCGGTCGCCGTGTCGTCGTCCATCGATACCGTGCGCTGCGCCCGGGCGGCCCAGAGCACGGCGGGCAGCAGGACGAGCAGGGCCCAGCCGATCGGGGCTGCCTCGTTCCAGCCGCGTCCGTTGAGCGAACCCGTCATCCAGATCTGGGCCTGCTGGGCGACCATGTGGTCGCCCTCGGTCAGGAACAGGGTCGTCACCGACCGCAGGGCGATCGCGATGCCGATGCCGATGAGGACGAACCGGGTCGCGTGCAGCCCGCCGCGCCAGGCGAAGACGTGGACGAGCGCGGCCGCGGCGACTCCGCCGATGACGGAGAGGTAGGGCAGGACGCTGTACGAGGTGACCCCGAAGGTCATCGCGCCGACCGTGAGCGCGCTCGCTCCCTGGCTGATGCCGATGATGTCGGGGCTGGCGAGCGGGTTGCGGGCGACCGTCTGGATCAGCGCCCCGGCGACACCGAACGCGGCGCCGACGAGCAGCCCGACGACGAGGCGGGGCAACCGCAGGGTGCCCACGACCAGTTCGTCCGGCGACGGCCGCCCGAGCACCACCTTCACGACCTCGGCCGGTGCGACGAAGCTCTCGCCGACGCAGAGGTAGGCGACACAGACGGCCGCCAGCAGAACGGCGAGGACGACCGCGACGAGCCCGCCCCGCCGGTGGAACAGGAAGCCCGCCCGCTTGCCGATCCGTACGACGCCGTAGCCGGCCGGCCGCACCGGCGTCCGCCCCGTCCGGGCGGGCACCGCCGTGTCCGCGCTCATGCGGGCACCGCCTTCCGGCGTACGAGGGTGACCAGGAACGGCACACCGATCAGTGCCGTCATCACGCCTGCCGGGACCTCACCCGGCGGAAGGACGACCCGGCCGACGACGTCGGAGAGGAGAAGCATCACGGGGCCGACCAGGGCCGCCATCGGCAGCACCCAGCGGTGGTCGCCGCCCACGATCGCACGGGCGATGTGGGGGACCGCGAGGCCGACGAACGCGATGGGCCCCGCCGCCGCCACCCCGGCGCCGGTGAGCACCGTGGCACCGATGCCGCCCACGACGCGCACGGTCGCCACGTTCCGCCCGAGGCCCTTCGCCACGTCCTCGCCCAGGGCCAGCGCGTCCAACCCGCGCGCCACCGACAGCACGAGCACGAGTCCGGCCAGCAGGAACGGCCAGATCTGCTGGGCGACCTGGGCCTCCCGGCCGGCGACCGAGCCCACCTGCCAGAAACGGAACTCGTCGAGCGCCGACGCCTTGGTGGTGAGTACGGCCATCGTCACCGACACCAGCAGCGCGTTGACCGCCGCACCGCCCAGTGCGAGTTTCACGGGCGTGGCGCCACCGCGTCCCCGGGCGGCGACGGTGTAGACGGCGACGGACGCCACGGCGGCCCCCGCGAACGCGAACCACACGTACCCGGAGAGCGTGTGGACTCCGGCGTACGCGATGGCCAGCACGACGGCCACCGAGGCGCCCTGGCTGATGCCGAGGATGCCCGGGTCGGCGATGGGGTTGCGCGTGATGCCCTGCAGCGCCGTACCCGCGACGGCCAGTGCCGCGCCGACCATGAGGCCGATCAGGGTGCGCGGAACCCGCATCTGCCGGATCACCTCGGCGGCGTCGGAGTGGCCGCCGTGCAGCAGGGCGTCGAAGACTGCGGCGGGTGCGATGGACCGGGCCCCCACGGCCAGGCTGAGCAGTACGGCCACCAGCAGCGCGACGACGGCCATGGCCGTGGCGGGAGCGCGTCCGGACAGGCGGGGTGCGGCGGCCATCGGTACCAATCGGGTGGCAGGCAGGCGGGCGGGGAGCTGGGTGGAGCGAGGTAAGGCTTGGCTAAGCCTAAGCGGCGACGTGTCCGCCACCCCGGGCGGGCGCCTCTCACCCCGCCCGGCCCCCTCGGCACAATGGCGGCATGGACTCAGCTGCCCCGACGGTCGGTTTCGACCTCGACATGACGCTCATCGACTCCCGGCCGGGCATCAAGGCCGCCTACCTCGTCCTGGCGGCCGAGACCGGAGCGCCCATCGACACCGACCTGGTCGTGAGCCGGCTCGGCCCGCCGCTCGAGGAGGAGTTGGCCAACTGGTTCCCGGCCGACGAGGTCGCCGAGGTCGCCGACCGGTACCGCGCGCTCTACCCGGACACGGCGATCACGCCGACGACCGCTCTGCCCGGCGCCCGGGAAGCCGTGGAGGCGGTGCAGGAGCTGGGCGGCCGGGCACTCGTCGTCACGGCGAAGTACGAGCCGAACGCCAAGCTCCACCTCGCCCACCTGGGCATCACGCCGGACGTGCTGATCGGCGGGCTCTGGGCCGAGGCCAAGGCAGAGGCGCTGCTGGAGCACGGCGCGCGGATATACGTCGGTGACCACACCGGGGACGTCCGTGGGGCACGCGCCGCGAACGCCCTGTCGGTCGGCGTCCCGACGGGCCCCTGCGACGCGGCGGAACTGCGGGCGGCGGGTGCCGACGTGATCCTGCCAGATCTCACGGAGTTCCCGGCCTGGCTGCGTACCTTCGCCGCGCAGCGCCGAACGGGCCTCTAGCGCGTGGCGGCGCGCTTCGGGGAGTTCTTCCACACCGAGCGCACCACCCCCGCCGCGGCGATCAGGAAGCCCAGTCCCATCAGCATGCACACCGCATAAGCGACGGACGGGAACGGATCGGTGCCCAGGAACAGTGGGGCCACGGTGACCATGGTGGCGAGTGCGCCGATGAAGAAGACGATCGCGCCGACCTGAACGAGCCGGTCGCCTGCGCCGGAAGGAGTAGTACTCACCCGGCCAGGGTAGTTCCCAGCTCGGCGTAACCGTCCGGCGACGTCTTGTCTCCGGCCCTCGGGCCACTAGCCTTGGACCCGGCGGGTCACGAGGACCCGCTGTACTGCTATCCGGAGCCGTTCACGGCTCCGCCGCTCACCGACGAGTACGAGGACGAGGACAGACGTGCCCACGGGTAAGGTCAAATGGTTCAATGCCGAAAAGGGCTTCGGTTTTCTCTCGCGCGACGACGGCGCCGACGTCTTCGTCCACTCCTCGGTGCTCCCGGCCGGTGTCGACGCGCTCAAGCCCGGTCAGCGCGTCGAGTTCGGGGTGGTCGCGGGCCAGCGCGGTGACCAGGCCCTCTCCGTGGTGATCCTGGATCCCACCCCGTCCGTCGCCGCCGCGCAGCGGCGCAAGCCGGACGAACTGGCGTCGATCGTGCAGGACCTGACGACCGTCCTGGAGAACATCACGCCGCTGCTGGAGCGGGGCCGGTACCCCGACAAGGCCGCGGGCGCGAAGATCGCCGGCCTGCTGAGGGCGGTCGCCGACCAGCTCGACGTCTGAGCCCGCACCGCCCCCGGCGTTCCGCCGGGGGCGGTGGTGTCAGCGGGTGGCGGCGAACGACAGCGCGTCCGGGCGCAGGGGCGGCACGAGGCCTTCGGCCGCAGCCCGTGTCAGCAGCCCGCGGATCGCCGCGTAACCGCTCTCGCCGAGGTCGGCGGTGAACTCGTTGACGTAGAGCCCGATGTGCTGGTCGGCCACGGCCGGGTCCATCTCCTGGGCGTGCTCCTGGACGTAACCGCGCGAGCGCTCCGGGTCGTCCCAGGCCATCCGCACCGAGGTGCGGACGGCTTCGGCCAGCTGCCGCAGCGTCTCATCGCCCAGCGACCGCTTGGCGATGATCGCCCCGAGCGGGATCGGCAGGCCGGTGGTCGACTCCCAGTGCTCGCCCATGTCGGCGAGGCTGTGCAGACCGTAGGTGCGATAGGTGAAGCGGGCCTCGTGGATCACGAGCCCGGCGTCCACCCGGCCGTCACGCACCGCGGGCATGATCTCGTCGAACGGGAGGACGACGATCTCGCCCACCCCGCCCGGCACGACCTCGGCCGCCCAGAGCCGGAACAGCAGATACGCGGTGGAGCGCTCGCTGGGCACCGCGACGGTCTTCCCCGTCAGGTCCGTGCCCGGCTCCCTGGTGAGGACGAGCGGCCCGCAGCCACGACCGAGCGCGCCGCCGCAGGGCAGCAGCGCGTACTCGTCCAGCACCCACGGCAGGACGGCGTAGGACACCTTCAGCACGTCGAACTCACCGCGCTCGGCCATGCCGTTGGTGAGGTCGATGTCCGCGAAGGTGACGTCGAGGGCGGGCGCGCCGGGGACCCTTCCGTGCGCCCAGGCGTCGAAGACGAACGTGTCGTTCGGGCAGGGCGAGAAGGCGATCCGCAGCGCCGGAGGTGCCGCCGCGGCGGAGTCGGGGGCGGTGTCAGTCCCGGTTCGGGTCGTGTCGGTCATGCTGGGTCCAACTTTCCACTACAGGTGCGATCTTCCCGAAGGCCCCGGAGAGCGCGGCCAGGGCTTCCCCGATGCGCCAGGCGCCCCGGTCGCGCGGCCCCACGGTGTTCGAGACCGCGCGGAGTTCGATGACCGGCACCCCGAGCCGTCCGGCGGCTTCCGCGACGCCGAAGCCCTCCATGGCCTCGGCGGCCGCGCCGGGGTGTGCGGCCAGCAGGGCGGCCGTGCGGGCCGCGCTGCCGGTCACGGTGGACACGGTGAGGACGGGGCCCGGGACGGCGCCGGTGGCCGCCGCCACGTCCCGTACGAGCGCCGCGGGCGGCAGGAAGGTGTCCCGGCCGAAGCCGAGCCCGGTGACGGGCACGAAGCCGTCCGGGGTCTCGGCGCCCAGGTCGGCGGCGACGATCCCGCTCGCCACGACGAGCGAGCCGACGGGTGCGGCGGGGGCGAAGCCGCCCCCGATGCCCGCCGACACGACGAGACCGTACGGCTCCGAGGCCGGGGCGGCCGCGAGGGCGAAGGCGGTCGAGGCCGCGGCGGCGGCAGGACCCGCGCCGCCCGCCAGGACGTCGAACGGGCCGGCCCGGTGCACCTCGGCACCCGGCACGTCACGAACCCGCGGCGCCCCGAACGCGCGCGTGACCGCGTCCCGTTCCGCAGGAACGGCGGTCACGACGAGCACGCGCACGGTGGTGGTCATCGGAGCCGGGGGGTCAGGAGGTCTTCCGGAGCTCGAAGTGCCAGATGCCCGTGAGCTTCCGGCCCTGGGCCTCGACGATGCTGACCTGAGTCTTGTCCGCCGTGGTCTCGCCGGTCTGGCTGGCGAAGAAGGCACTGCCCGGGATGGACCGGTAGGTCTTCTTGTACGGCTCCTGCTCGGCCTGCTGGCCGTTGATGAACAGGGTCCAGCCGTGGTCCGCGATCTCCGGGTCGACGCCGAAGCGGACCTTGTCGTCCATCGCGACCTTGACGGACTTGTCCGCCTTCTTGTTGAGGCAGCCCTGGATCTCGGACTCCTTGAGTGCCTTGCCGTCGTTGTAGCAGGCGGCCTCGGTGCTCACCGAGGTGTCGCCGACCGTCACGGTGGCGAGCGGCGTCGGCTTGTCGCAGGCGGACAGGACAAGGAGTCCCGCGGACACGGCACCGAGAGCGACGCCGATTCGACGGCCCTTACCGGAGAAGAACGCAACGGTCATGCGCCGAAGGCTATCGGTCGTCACCGCTCATGCCACGCGGGGGTGCGGTGAGCCGCGCCGGGCGGCCCCCAGGAGGCCCCGTACGGAGGTGGTGGCGCCGAGCGCGAGGATCCCGGCGGCGACCGACATGCCCAGTACTCCGTTGAGGGGGAGCGCGATCCCGACGGCTCCGCCCACCACCCAGGCCATCTGGAGCAGGGTCTCGGACCGGGCGAACGCCGACGTGCGCACCTCCTCCGGGACGTCCCGCTGGATCATGGCGTCCAGGGACAGCTTCGACAAGGCCTGGGTGAATCCGGCGACCGCGCCGAGCGCGGCGACCATCACGGTGCTGAAGAACACCGCCGCCAGGACGGCGACGCCCAGGGCGAGCCCCAGCACCGTCGCGATGATGACCTCCGGGCCGCGGGCCCTGAGCCAGGAACCCACCGCCGTACCGCAGGCGTTCCCTGCCCCCGCCGCGACGCCGACGATGCCGAGCGAGACGGCGGCGCTCTGCCCGGCGAGCGGGTGCTCGCGCAGCAGGAACGCCAGGAAGAAGATCAGGAAGCCGGAGAGGGCGCGGTGCGCGGCGTTCGCCTGGAGCCCGTGCAGAACGGCCGGCCCGACCGACCGCAGCCCCGGTGGCTTGTCCCGGCCGCTTCTCCGGCCGTTCCTCCTGCCGTTGCCCGGGCGGGCGGCGGGCGGGGAGGTCTCGCCGTGCGGGGGGACGAGGCGGGCCTTGCGCTCACCCTTGGCCGAGTCCACCTTGTGCGGCAGGGTGAAGGCGAGGACGGTCCCGCCGAGGAAGATCACGCAGGCGCCGTAGAGCGGCCAGGGTGATCCGATGCTCTGCAGCCCGGCCCCGATCGGGGCCGCCGCCCCCGTGGCCAGCAGCCCGGCCAGCGTGACCCGTGAATTGGCCTTGACCAGGGAGAAGCGGGGTGGCAGCAGCCGGGGGACGACGGCACTGCGCACGACCCCGTACGCCTTGGAGGAGACCAGGACGCCCAGTGCCGCCGGATAGAGCTCCAGGCCGCCCGTCGCCACCGCCCCGGACATCATGAGCGCGAGAACCGCCCGGGCGAACATCGCCCCGGCCATCGCGGCGCGACGGCCGTGCGGCAGGCGGTCCAGGAGCGGGCCGATCACCGGGGCGAGCAGGATGAAGGGGGCCATCGTGACGGCGAGGTAGAGGGCGACGCGCCCGCGGGCCTCGTCCGTCGGCACGGAGAAGAAGACCGTGGAGGCCAGGGCGACGGTGACCATGACGTCGCCCGCGCCGTTGACCGCGTGCAGTTCGATCAGCTTGCCCAGGCCGGACTCGCCGGCCCCGTGGGCGTGTGTCGCCTTCCGGACGCCCCGCGCCGTGGCCGTGAACGGGGCGCGCAGGGCATGACCCGTCGCCCGGCCCGCCCTGCGGAGCGGACCGGTCCCGTCGGACGACCTGTCGGCAGCCACGTGGTCATAGTGCCCCACTGCCCGCCGTCACGAACCGAGATCGGGCCGGGGCGCGGCGGCGGGGGCTCGGTCGGGTGAGTCGTCCGGGGCCGCGACATGGCCGGGATGCGATGGCGAGGCGTCCGGAGATCGGTCCGGATACGGACGGGTTTGCCCGCCCCGTACCCGTGCTCACCTGACGATCCGATGCCGTTCCGGTCCGGATCGGGACGGGCAGGTGGGCGCAGGGCGGCGGAGAGGGTAGCGTGCACTCACGCGCCACCGGCGGTTGTTCTTGGCCGCGCGCCTCTCCGCGATCCCGCAGAATGGGTGGCAGAAGGCGCGCCCGAGGCAGGCACAACGGGTGTGGACGTCGACGCGGCCCCCAGGTCCGCTCCGCCCACAACTGTCATGGCCGAAATCGGACATCGATGGAGCTGCTGGCGCGCTCGAGACGGCGTATGGAGAGAAGCGAGACCTGTGAGTGCTGCGACGACGCGAAGCCGTACGGCCCGTACCCCCGCCCCCGACCGTCTGTGCGCCGAGGCGGTAGACCTCGCCCGCGCAGCGGCCGAGGAGGCCGCCGCGCCCGGAGTGGTCGGTGAACACGTGGGCCTTGTCTCCGAGGGGGACCGGGTCGTCACGCACTACTTCGAGAGCAAGGAACCCGGTTACCGGGGCTGGCGCTGGGCGGTGACGGTCGCCAGGGCCTCCCGCGCCAAGAACGTCACCCTTGACGAAACGGTGCTGCTGCCCGGGGACGACGCGCTCCTGGCGCCCGAGTGGGTGCCGTGGAGCGAGCGGCTGCGGCCCGGTGACATGGGCCCCGGCGACCTGCTCCCCACCGAGGCGGAGGACCCCCGCCTGGAGCCGGGCTGGACCGGCGAGGACGAGCCGCTGCCGAACTCCGCGGTGTCCGACGTGTCGCAGGAGCTGGCGGCTCTCGTGGACGTGGAGGACGCGGAGCTGACGACCCGGCCGTCCACGAGCCGCGGCTCGATCGCCTCGGTCGCGGAAGAGCTCGGCACGCGCCGTGCGCGGGTGCTGTCCCGGTACGGTCTGCGGCTGGCGGCTGACCGGTGGGACGAGGAGTTCGGGGCCAGGACGCCGATGGCGCAGGCCGCGCCTGCCTCGTGCGTGACGTGCGCGTTCCTGGTGCCCATGGCGGGGTCGCTGAAGCAGGCCTTCGGGGTGTGCGCGAACGAGTTCGCTCCGGCGGACGGCCGCGTCGTCTCGCTGTCGTACGGCTGCGGGGGGCACTCCGAGGCCGCGGTGATGCCGAAGTCGCCGCGGGCGCCGCACGCACTGGACACGATGCAGGTGGACGACTACTCGCTGCGGCCGGCGGACGACTCCGGCTCGGGCCCGTCCCAGCCGGACGGGACGACGGAGGACCTCGGTCACTCCTGAGGCGTGGCCGCCCCGGGGCCCGGCCACGCGGTACGGGCAGCGGGGCGGCACCGGGCGGACTCCGCTCGCGGTACCTTTCGGGCGCACACTGGGCGTTGGTGGGTCACCGGAAGAGCGGAGTTACGAGCGTGAGCGTGAATGCGACCGAGGGGGCCGATCCGTTCGGGACGGCACGGCTGCGGCGCGGCGTGCTCGACGCCTGGGGAGCGGGCCCCGCACGCTTCCGTGAGGACGCCAACGCCGAGGAGGACCTCGCCCTCGGCGGCTACCGCGACCGCCTGGTCGTCGAGCTGGCGCAGAACGCCGCGGACGCCGCCGCCCGCGCGGGCGTGCCCGGCCGGCTGCGGCTCACCCTGCACGAGGCGGGCGACGCCGCGGCCGTCCTCGCCGCCGCCAACACCGGCGCCCCCCTGGACGCCACCGGCGTCGAGTCGCTGAGCACGCTCCGGGCCTCCGCCAAGCGCGAGGGCCACGAGTCGTCCGTCGGCCGTTTCGGCGTCGGCTTCGCCGCCGTGCTCGCCGTCAGCGACGAGCCCGCCGTCCTCGGGCGCCACGGAGGCGTCCGCTGGTCCCTCGCGGAGGCCCGCGACCTCGCCCGGCAGGCCGCCGTCGGCAGCCCGGGCCTCGGCGACGAACTCCGCCGCCGCGACGGCCACGTGCCGTTGCTCCGGCTCCCGCTGCCCGCCGAGGGCTCCGCGCCCGACGGGTACGACACCGTCGTCGTCCTGCCGCTCCGCGACGGTGTCGCCGAGGACCTCGTGGGCCGGCTGCTCGCCGGTGTGGACGACGCACTTCTGCTCACGCTCCCCGGCCTCGACGAGGTCGTCGTCGAAACGCCGGACGGCGTACGGACGTTGAGCCGCTCGCAGCACGGCCCCTACACGCACGTCGACGACACGGCGCACGGGACGCGCCGCTGGCGCACCGTCGCCCACCACGGCCCCGTCGAGCCCGCGCTCCTGGCCGGCCGGCCCGTCGAGGAGCGGCTGCGTCCGCACTGGTCGGTGACGTGGGCCGTGCCCGTCGGCGAGGACGGGGGACCCGAGCACCCCCGTACCGCACCCGTCGTGCACGCGCCGACGCCCACGGACGAACCTCTGGGTGTCCCCGCTCTCCTCATCGCCTCGCTGCCGCTGGACACCACCCGCAGGCACCCCGCGCCCGGGCCGCTGACCGACTTCCTGGTGCAGCGCGCGGCCGACGCGTACGCGGAGCTGCTCGCCGGGTGGGAGCCCCTGTCCATCGCCACGATCGCGCTCGTGCCGGGGCCGCTGGGCAAGGGCGTGCTGGACGGCGCGCTGCGGGCCGCGATCCTGGAGAGGCTGCCCCGGATCGCGTTCCTGGAGCCCGCCGCCCCCCGGGACCCGGAGGTGGTCGGGAGCGGTGAATGGGGTGACTGGGAGACCGGTGCCGGGGCCCCGGCCAAGGCGGCCGCCGGGCTGCGGCCGGTCGAGGCCGAGGTCGTCGAGGGCGTGGGCGCCGAGACCGTACGGGTCCTGGCCGAGGTCCTGCCCTGCCTGCTGCCCGCCGGGCTGGAGCGCCGCCCCGAACTCCGTACGCTCGGTGTGGCCCGCGTCCCGCTGACCGAGGCCATCGACCGGCTGGCCGGCCTGGAGCGGGCTCCCGAATGGTGGCGGCGGCTGTACGACAGCCTGGCCGGTGTCGACCCGGACCGCCTCTCCGGCCTCCCCGTCCCGCTGGCCGGACCCGCGGACACGCACCCGCCCCGCACCGCCATCGGGCCCCGCCAGGTCCTCCTCCCGCTGCCTGACGCGCTGACCGCCCCGGTCCTCGCCCGGCTGTCCCGGCTCGGGCTGAAGGTCGCCCACCCGGACGCGGCACACCCGCTGCTGGAGAAGCTGGGCGCCCTGCCCGCCACTCCCCGGGCCGTCCTGACGACCCCGCAGGTCCGGGCCGCCGTGGCCGGATCGCTGGACGCGGGGGAGATCTGGGACGAGGACGCCCTGGACGGTGACGAGCTCGCCGAGACGGTCCTCACGCTCGTACGGGACGCGGACCTCGAACCGGGTGACGAGCCCTGGCTGGGCGCCCTGGCCCTGCCCGACGAGGACGGCGAACCCGCGCCCGCCGGCGAGCTGGTGCTGCCCGGCAGCCCCTTCGCCCAGGTCATGCGCGAGGGCGAACTCGCCCTGTGCGAGGCGGAACTGGCCGAGCGCTGGGGTGAGCAGCCGCTCACCGCCTGCGGGGTGCTGGCCACCTTCGCGCTGGTACGGGCCACCGACGTCGTGCTGGACCCCGATGAACTCGAGCCCCGGGACGGTGACTTCGCCGAGCCCGACGACGCGGGGCTGCTCGACGCCGTCGACGTGTGGTGCGAGGACGTGCTCGACCAGCTCCCGGACACCCCGGTGCCGCCGGTCGCCACCGAACTCGTCGCCGTACGCGACCTGGACCTCGTCGACGACGACGCCTGGCCGCAGGCGCTCGCGATGCTCGCCCGGCCCCCGCTGCGCGACGCGCTGACCCAGCCGGTGCGGGTGCTCCTCCCCGACGGCACGACGCAGTCCGTACGCCCGTACACGGCCTGGTGGCTGCGCGACCACCCCGTCCTGGACGGCCGGCGGCCGGCGGGTCTGCGCGCCGCGGGCGGGGACCCGCGCCTGGCCGGCCTGTACGACTCCGCCGACGCGACGGGCTTCGACGACGCACAGGTGCTGCGCGCCCTCGGCGTGCGCACGTCGGTGGCCGCGCTGCTGGACGAGCCCGGCGGTGCGGCCGAGCTGCTGGGCCGGCTCGCGGACGAGGACCGGCCCGTCGGCCCCGTACAGCTGCACTCGCTCTACACGGCGCTCGCCGAGCTGGAACCGGAGCAGGTCACGCTGCCCGACGAGCTGCGGGCCGTCGTCGACGACGAGGTGCGGGTGGTCGACGCGGCGGATGCCCTGATCGCCGACGCACCCGACGTGCTGCCGCTGACCGGCGGGATCCCCCTGCTGCCGGTCGCCCCGGTCCGGGCGGCGGAGCTGGCGGACCTGCTCCAGGTTCGGCGGCTCGGCGAGACCGTCGAGGCCGAGGTCACGACGGAGGGCGAGGAGCATCGCGTACCCGATCCGGTGCGCGTCCTGCTCGGCGCCGGCACCCCGGACACGTACGTCGAGCACGAGGAGCTGCGCGCGGGCGGCGTCGAGCTGGACTGGCGCCGCACCCCGGACGGTGTGGTCCACGCGTCCACCCTGGAGGGCGTGGCGGCCGGCCTCGCCTGGGCCGCCGGGCAGTGGCCGCGCCGCTTCGAGGTGGCGGCCCTGCTGGAGGACCCGTCCCGTACGGAGGAGCTGGCCCGGGACCGCTGGTTCGACTGAGCGCGGCCCCGCGGGCGGGGCTCAGGTGGGGAAGCGGCGGCCGATCAGCCGCCAGGCCAGTTCCAGCAGGGCCGCCGCGACCGCCGCGATCCCCACGGCCGCCCACGGCATGACCGAGCCCACCAGCTTCAGCGCGAAGAAGTCCTGGAGCCACGGCACCGCCAGCACGATCAGGAAGCCCAGCCCCATCGCCGTCACCAGGGCGACCCGCCACCAGGTGTACGGGCGGGCGATGATCGCCAGGACCCACATCGAGACCAGGAAGAGCGTGAGCGTCGCCGTGCTCGTCTCGGCGTCCAGCGCGCCCGTACCGGCGTAGTGGTGCCGGGCCAGCAGGTACGTGACGAAGGTGGCCGCCCCCGCGACGACCCCGGACGGGACCGCGTACCGCATCACACGGCGTACGAAGTGCGGGCGGGCCCGCTCCTTGTTCGGCGCGAGTGCCAGGAAGAACGCGGGAACGCCGATCGTCAGGGTGGAGAGCAGCGTGAGGTGGCGCGGAAGGAACGGGTACTCCACCTGGAAGCAGACCACCAGGATCGCCAGGAGCACCGAGTACACGGTCTTCGTCAGGAACAGCGTGGCGACCCGGGTGATGTTGCCGATGACCCGGCGGCCCTCCGCGACGACGGACGGCAGTGTCGCGAAGCTGTTGTCGAGGAGCACGATCTGGGCCACGGCCCGGGTCGCCTCCGAGCCCGAGCCCATCGAGACCCCGATGTCGGCGTCCTTCAGGGCAAGGACGTCGTTGACGCCGTCGCCCGTCATCGCGACCGTGTGGCCGCGTGTCCGGAGGGCTTGGACCATGTCCCGTTTCTGCTGCGGGGCGACCCGGCCGAAGACGGCGTTGCGTTCGATCGCGCTCGCCATGTCGTCCGGGTCGGCGGGCAGCCGGCGGGCGTCCACCGGGTGTTCGGCGCCCGGCATGTCCAGCTTCCGGGCGACCGCGCCGACCGAGACGGCGTTGTCGCCCGAGATGACCTTGGCGGCGACGTCCTGGTCGGCGAAGTAGGCCAGGGTGTCCCCGGCGTCCGGCCGCAGCCGCTGCTCCAGGACGACCAGCGCGGTGGGTACGGCCCCGGCGGCGGCGTCCGGGGCGTCCAGCTCGCCCCGGAGCCGGGCGAGGAGCAGGACCCGCAGGCCCTGTTCGTCGAGGTGCCCGAGGTCCGCCAGCGCGGGGTCACCGTCGGGCAGCAGCACGTCGGGGGCGCCGAGGAGCCACGCGGACGCCTCGCCGTCGCCCTCGGTGAACGCGGCGCCGCTGTATTTTCGGGCCGAGGAGAACGGCAGGGCTTCCCTGACGGCCCAGCCCTGCCCGTCCGGGCAGGCGTCGATGACGGCCCGGAGGCTGGCGTTGGGCCGCGGGTCGGAGGCGCCGAGGGCGCCCAGGACGCGGTTGACGTAGTCCTGGTCGGCGCCGTTCAGCGGGCGGACCTCGGTGACGTCCATGCCACCCTCGGTGAGGGTGCCGGTCTTGTCCAGGCAGACGGTGTCGACCCGGGCCAGGCCCTCGATGGCGGGGAGCTCCTGCACCAGGCACTGCTTGCGGCCGAGCCGGACGACACCGATGGCGAAGGCGACCGAGGTGAGCAGGACGAGCCCCTCGGGGATCATCGGGACGATGCCGCCGACGGTACGGGCCACCGACTCCTTGAAGTCGTTGTCCTTGACGACGAGCTGGCTGATGATCAGCCCGATCGCGGTCGGCACCATCATCCACGTCACGTACTTGAGGATCGTGCTGATGCCGCTGCGCAGCTCGGACCGGACGAGGGTGAAGCGGGAGGCCTCCTCGGCGAGCTGAGCGGCGTATGCCTCGCGGCCGACCTTGGTGGCGGTGAAGGAGCCCGTGCCCGCGACGACGAAGCTGCCCGACATCACGGGGTCGCCGGGCCGCTTGGTCACCGGGTCGGCCTCGCCGGTGAGGAGCGACTCGTCGATCTCCAGACTGTCGGCCTCGGCGACCGTACCGTCCACGACGACCTTGTCGCCGGGACCGAGCTCGATGAGGTCGCCCAGGACGATCTCGGAGACGGACACCTCGGCGGACGTCCCCTCACGGCGGACCGTCGGTTTCGCCTCGCCGATGACGGCGAGGCTGTCCAGCGTCCTCTTGGCACGCCACTCCTGGACGATGCCGATGCCCGTGTTGGCCAGGATGACGAAGCCGAAGAGGCTGTCCTGGATCGGCGCGACGCTCAGCATGATCACCCAGAGCACGCCGATGATCAGGTTGAAACGGGTGAGGACGTTCGCCCGGACGATCTCGGTGACCGAGCGGGACGAGCGGACGGGCACGTCGTTGACCTCGCCGCGGGCGACCCGCTCCGCGACCTCGGAGGTGCTCAGTCCCGACGGCGGGACGGGCAAGGGAGAGGGCGGTCCGGGGTCCGGCTGTTCACCGAAGGGGTCGAGTGCCCGCTGCGTCATGTCTCCGACCGTACGGGCCGGGGGTGCGGTTCACCCGTCGGGAGACCGGAGGATCCGGCAGGGGGAGGACGTGGACGCTCCCGTGGCCGTACGCCGGTGCGGGGCCCGGTGCGGGGCGCCGGGGCCTCCGCGCGGGAGGGGCTCAGGCGCCCGGGGCCCAGGCGTCCGGGGCCCAGGCGTCCGGGCGTCCGGGCTCAGGCGTCCGGGGTGGGCTCCCCGGCGGCCGCGGCCCGCTTGATCGCGGCGTCCCGCCCCCGGACGTACCAGATGCCGATCAGCCCGAGTCCGGCTCCGGTCAGACAGGTCCAGATCCACCAGGTGTGGCCGTTGTCGTCGAACCATCCGTAGAAGGGGAGCTGCGCGAGGAAGAGGACGAACCAGAGGATCGTGCCGCCGGTGACGGTGGCGACGACGGGGCCCTCAAGGGGCTCGGGCGCCTCGTGCTTCGGTGTCCACTTCTCCATGAGGTCAGTCTAGGGCCCGGCCCCGGACCGGCGCGCGAGTCAGTCGGCCCACGGGTCTACGCGCGGAGATAGCGATCTTCGCCTTATGTATTCATACTGAATCCGCTTACGACTGTCTCGATTTATTCGTGTGAAAGTCCAAGGCTGACCGCTTTTCTCCCCTCTAAGTCATGACTGAGGTCCTCCATGCCCCCCTCGGCCACCGCTCCGGTCGACTCCGTGCCGCCGTCGGCTCCCCAGCCGCACAACGGCTTGGACCGTTACTTCAAGATCTCCGAGCGGGGGTCGTCGGTCGCCCGTGAGATCCGCGGCGGATTCGCCACGTTCTTCGCAATGGCGTACATCATCGTGCTCAATCCGATCATCCTCGGAAGCGCGAAGGACATGTACGGGCACCAGCTGGACGGCGGCCAGCTCGTCACCGCCACCGTGCTGTCGGCCGCGTTCTCCACGCTCCTGATGGGTGTCATCGGCAACGTGCCGATCGCGCTCGCCGCCGGCCTCGGCGTCAACACCGTCGTCGCCCTCCAGCTCGCCCCGCGGATGAGCTGGGCCGACGCGATGGGCATGGTCGTCCTCGCGGGCATCGTCGTGATGCTGCTGGTCGCGACCGGGCTGCGCGAACGGGTCATGAACGCCGTCCCCACATCGCTGCGCAAGGGCATCGCCATCGGGATCGGTCTGTTCATCCTGCTGATCGGGCTGGTCGACTCGGGCTTCGTCTCCCGCATTCCGGACGCCGCGCACACCACCGTGCCGCTGCAGCTCGGGAGCGACGGTCACCTCAACGGCTGGCCGGTGCTCGTCTTCGTCCTCGGCACGCTGCTGACCCTCGCGCTGATCGTCCGCAAGGTGCCTGGTGCGATCCTCATCTCCATCGTCGCCATGACGGTCGTCGCGCTGATCATCGACGCGGTCGCGGACCTGCCCGCCGGTGCGTGGGGGCTGACCGTCCCCGAGTGGCCGGGCAACCCGGTCGCCTCCCCGGACTTCGGACTGCTCGGCCAGGTCAGCCTGTTCGGCGGCTTCGACAAGGTCGGCCTCCTGACCGGTGTCCTCTTCGTCTTCACCGTGCTGCTGTCCTGCTTCTTCGACGCGATGGGCACCATCCTCGGCGTCGGCGACGAGGCGGAGCTCATGGACGAGGACGGCAAGTTCCCGGGGATCAGCAAGGTCCTGTTCATCGACGGTGTCGCCGTCGCCGCGGGCGGCGCGACCTCCTCCTCCGCCACGACCTGCTTCGTCGAGTCCACGGCGGGCGTCGGCGAAGGGGCCCGGACCGGAATCGCGAGCGTCGTGACCGGCCTGCTCTTCACGGTCTCGCTGTTCCTGACGCCCCTGGCGACGATGGTCCCGTCCCAGGCCGCCACTCCGGCACTGATCGCGGTCGGGTTCCTGATCCTCGCGGGCTCCGTACGGGACATCGACTGGAGCGACTTCACGCTCGCGATCCCGGCCTTCCTCGCGATGCTCATGATGCCGCTCACCTACTCGATCACCAACGGCATCGGCATCGGCTTCATCACCTTCAGCGTGCTGCGCCTGGTGGCGGGCCGCGGCCGGGAGGTCCCGGTGGCCATGTACGCGGTCTCCGCGGTCTTCGTCTTCTACTACGCGATGCCGGCGCTCGGCCTCACGTAAGCACCCCGCACCACCCCCTACGGGGCGGATCCCCGTCATGTCACCCGGTCGGCCGGGTCGACCTGACGGGGGTCCGCCCCGTAGAACTTCTCCGTCGCGTCGACGGCCGCGTGGAAGCGTTCGTCGAAATCGTCGCGGACGAGCGTGCGGACCACGTAGTCCTGGACGCTCATGCCGCGTCTGGCGGCGTGCCGGCGGAGCCGGTCGAGCAGCTCACCGTCTATGCGCAGGCTGAGCACTGTCGATCCCATGCCATGCAGGGTCGCGGCACACCCGGCCGTTCCGGGAGTCTTTCCGCCCCATACTCACTCGTTCGGGTGGTCAGTTTCTCGCGCGCGTACCACCGACTGGTCTTTAGTGTAGCTAATGAGTTAGGCTAATAAACATGCCTGACCTGATCCACGACGGCGACACAGCCGCCGCCGTGAGCTCCCTCCGCTCAGCCGTGATGCTGCTCGGCCGGCGCCTGAAGCACCAGCGCGTCGACGAGTCGTTGAGCCCCACAGAGATGTCGGTGCTCGGCACGCTGGCCCGTTGCGGTTCCGCCACCCCTGGTGAGCTGGCCCGCAAGGAGCATGTGCAGCCGCCGTCGATGACACGCATCGTGGCGCTGCTGGAGGCCAAGGGTCTGGTCAGACTCGAACCGCACCCCGATGACCGTCGGCAGAAGATGGTCAGCCGGACCGAGCAGGCGGAAGCCATGCTCGCCGAGAGCCGCTCCAAGCGGAACGCCTGGCTGGCCGACCTCGCCGAGGGCCTGGACGAGGACGAGTGGGAGAAGCTGCGGGCCGCCGCGCCCGTGCTGGAGAAGCTCGCCCACCTCTGACCCACGCGGGCGCCCCGGACCACGGCCCGGGCGCCCGCCGGCAGGTCCTCGTCAGTACGTACGTCGTATACGCCCGAGGAGGCGACCTCTTTTGAGTACGGGATCCGGAGCAGACTCCGCCCCCGCACCGACTTCCACCCACGAGAGCAAGACCGGCGGGACCTTCTCGTCGCTGAAGATCCGCAACTACCGCCTGTTCGCCACGGGCGCCGTGATCTCCAACACCGGTACCTGGATGTCCCGCATCACGCAGGACTGGCTCGTCCTGAGCCTCACCGGGTCCGCCGCCGCCGTCGGTATCACCACGGCCCTCCAGTTCCTCCCGATGCTGCTGTTCGGCCTGTACGGCGGTGTCATCGCCGACCGGCTCCCCAAGCGGCGCCTGCTGCTCATCAGCCAGGCCGCGCTCGGCCTGTGCGGCATCGCACTCGCCGTCCTGACCCTCTCCGGCGTCGTCGAGGTCTGGCACGTCTACCTGATCGCGTTCCTGCTGGGCATGGTCACCGTCGTGGACAACCCGGCGCGCCAGTCCTTCGTGTCCGAGATGGTCGGCCCCGCGCAGCTGCGCAACGCCGTCAGTCTGAACTCGGCGAACTTCCAGTCCGCCCGGCTCGTCGGGCCCGCCGTCGCGGGTGTCCTGATCACCACGGTCGGCAGCGGCTGGGCGTTCATGTTCAACGGGCTGTCCTTCATCGCGCCGCTCGTCGGCCTGATGATGATGCGTACGAGCGAGCTCCACGCGTCCGTGACCGTCAAGCGAGCCAAGGGCCAGCTCCGGGAGGGCCTGCGCTACGTGTCCGGCAGACCGGAGCTGATCTGGCCGATCGTCCTGGTCGGCTTCGTCGGCACCTTCGGGTTCAACTTCCCGATCTTCCTGACGGCCTTCGCGGACGACATCTTCCACGGTGACGCCGGGATGTACTCGTTCTTCAACATCCTCATGGCGGCCGGCTCCCTCGCAGGGGCCCTGCTCGCCGCCCGCCGCCGCTCCTCACGACTGCGGATGCTCGTGGCCGCGGGCACGCTGTTCGGTCTGCTGGAGATCGCAGCCTCCCTGTCCCCGTCCGTGTGGATGTTCTCGCTGCTGCTGGTCCCGATCGGCATGATCGGCCTGACGACCAACATCAGCGCCAACACGAGCGTCCAGATGGCCGCGGATCCCGAGATGCGGGGCCGGGTGATGAGCCTGTACATGATGGTCTTCGCCGGAGGTACGCCGGTGGGCGCCCCGATCGTCGGCTGGATCAGCGACGCCTACGGTGCCCGGACGGGCATGGCGGCCGGCGGGGCGATCTCGGTGCTGGCCGCGCTCGGCGTCGGCTTCATGCTGACCCGCGTCGGCGGCCTGCGCCTGAAGCTCGACCTGCGATCAGGTCGCCCGCACGTGCGAATAGTGCCGCGCGAGCAGCTGGCCACCGCGGCCTGACAGCCGCCGGGTGATCGGATGACTGCCCTCCTCCCGCGCCGGAGGAGGGCAGTCGCGCGCTCGGCGCCGGGAACGGCGGGAGGCGGACGCCAAGGCGGACCGCGGGAACGCTGGGACACTCGCCCCATGAGCAGCCGCCGCAGCCAGAGACTCTTCGCCGCCGTCCTCCCGCCCCCTGCCGCAGCCGACGAGCTGGCCCGGACCGTGGCCGCGCTGCGGGAGCTGCCCGGCGCCGCCGGGTTGCGCTGGACCGCCCGGGCGGGCTGGCACTACACCCTGGCCTTCCTCGGGAACGTCGACGAGGAGCTGCTGCCGGACCTGTACACCCGGCTGGAACGGGCCGCGCGCCGCACCCCGTCCTTCCCGCTCCGCATCCACGGCGGCGGACGGTTCGGCGGGCGGGCGCTGTGGGCCGGGGCGGCAGGCGGGCTGGACACGCTGCGGCTGCTGGCCGAACGCTCCCACGCCGCCGCCCGCAGGGCCGGTGTGCCGATGGAGGAGCACCGCCGCTACACCCCGCACCTGACCCTGGCCCGCAGCCGGGAACCGGCGGACCTGGCTCCCTTCGCCGAGGCGCTCGGCGGCTTCGAGGGCATGCACTGGGAAGTCGGTGAGCTCAGCCTCGTACGCAGCGATCTGCCCGTGGACGGGGTTCCGGGGGAACAGCCGCGGTACGAGGTGGTGCGGGCCTGGACGCTGGGACGGTGAGCGGGGCGGTTACGCTCATCGGGTGGACCCGAAGACCAGGAACCGCATCATGGCGGTCGTGCTCGTGCTGATGTTCGTCGTCGTCGCGGCGGCGGCCGCTCTCGGAGGCTGACCCCCGCGAGAACGGCCGCCCTCGCCTGCCGGCCCTACCAGGCGAAGTTCTCCGGCGACGGGCCCGGGCCGGGGAAGATCTCGTCCAGCGCGGTCAGCACCTCGTCCGACAGCTCCAGCTCCACCGCGCGCAGTGCGGAGTCGAGCTGCTCCCGCGTCCGCGGGCCGGAGATGGGACCGGTGACCCCGGGACGGGTCAGCAGCCAGGCCAGGCCGGCCTCGCCGGGCTCCAGACCGTGCTTCTCCAGCAGGTCCTCGTACGCCTGGACCTGCGCCCGCACCTTCGGGTCGGCGAGCGCGTCGGCGGACCGGCCGGAGGTGGAGCGGGCGCCGCCGCCCTCGCGCTCCTTGCGGATCGCGCCACCGAGCAGCCCACCGTGCAGCGGCGACCACGGGATGACCCCGAGGCCGTACTCCTGGGAGGCCGGGATGACCTCCATCTCGGCGCCGCGCTCCATCAGGTTGTAGATGCACTGCTCGCTGACCAGGCCGTAGCTGCCGCGCTGCCTGGCCCGCTCGTTCGCCTGGGCGATCTTGTAGCCGGAGAAGTTGGACGAGCCGGCGTAGAGGATCTTGCCCTGCTGGATCAGTACGTCGATCGCCTGCCAGATCTCGTCGATCGGGGTGGCCCGGTCGACGTGGTGGAACTGGTACAGGTCGATGTGGTCCGTCTGCAGCCGCTTGAGGCTGGCGTCGACGGCCCGCCGGATGTTGAGGGCGGACAGCTTGTCGTGGTTGGGCCACGCCTCCCCGTCGGCGCCCATGTTGCCGTAGACCTTGGTGGCGAGGACGACCTTGTCGCGGCGGTCGCCGCCCTGGGCGAACCAGGTGCCGAGGATCTCCTCGGTGCGGCCCTTGTTCTCGCCCCAGCCGTAGACGTTGGCGGTGTCGAAGAAGTTGACGCCCGCGTCCAGGGCGGCGTCCATGAGCGTGTGGCTGTCGCTCTCGTTGGTCTGGGGGCCGAAGTTCATCGTCCCCAGGACGAGGCGGCTGACTTTGAGTCCGGTGCGTCCGAGCTGCGTGTACTTCATGACCCCCAACCCAACGCCTTCGAGCGCGCTCGAAGCAAGAGGGGGCTTCCGGCGACGGGCCGCGAGATCCTCATCCGCGCCGTCCGAACCGGTCCAGGGCGGCGAGCACCGTGTGGCTGGTGGCTGGTGGCTGGGCCGCCCAGGTGACCGGCGCCGTCGATCACCGTCAACTCCGCGTCGGGCCAGGCCTTCGCCGGCTCCCAGGCCGTGTCAGCGGCCCGCCCATGTCGAGGCGGCCGTGCACGAGGACCCCGGGAATGCCCGCCAGGCGGCCCGCTTCGCGGATCAGCTGCCCTTCCTCCAGCCATGCGGCAGGCGAGAAGTAGTGGGCGCAGATCCGGACGAACGCCTCCCGGGCGGGCCCCGGCCGCGCGCTGTACGGGGCCGGGCCAACGCCTTCGTGGACAGCACCGCGTCGGTCGGCGATTTCCTGCTGGGTACGCCCGGGAACGACACCGCGATCGCCGGCGATCCGGGTGCGGACCGGCACATGGTGAACAGCCCTGGACGGTCGGTCCCGGGTCATGCGTCATTCGCCCCGTGATGAATGTCAGCGCGGGGCCGGAAGGTCTGGTGCGGGGATGGCGTACCGACCGATATGGATATCGCAGCCGGACGGGAAAGCGAAAATCACCGAACGGTTTCGGATTCGCAGAATCATTTCTCCGTGAAAGTCGGAGAAATCCCGGAACAATCGAAAAGAATTTCTGACACGGCCGCCGACGACATCAAGAACAACGACGACGCCGCGTTCGACGGCTTCGACGCGGACGAGCTGGAGACCCTCGAGGTCGACCAGGGCGTGACGCTGCCGGAGATGGGCGCTTCCAGCGGCTCGATCGGCATCTCGTCGTCCTCGTCGAGCACCTGCTCCGCCTGCTGAACGCCGCTCGGCCGTAACGGCTGAACCGCACACAGAAGGATGCGCCCGCCCGGCGGGTACATCCTCGTGTGTGCGGGAAGTGGCGGGCTGCGCCCGCACGTTCGTCAGCCCTTGACGGCCACGTGGTACGCGGACGCCCACAGCGTAACCGCGGAGGCCAGGCCGACCACCGCACGCACGCCCTCGCCCGACAGGCCGGCCGCGACGAGCGCGAAGCCGACGACCGCGACGACGCCCAGCGCCATCGCCGTCACCTTGTACTGCCACTGGTCGTAGAGGCGCGCGAGCGGGAAGAAGTGCAGGCCCACCACCAGCGCGATGGCCGCCGGGATGAACTCGGGGTGGCCCGAGGCGTTGGACGCCGCGATCACCGCGAAGATGGCGGCGACCTCGACGACGTTGACGATGCCGACCGCACGCGCCCAGTTGTCCGGCAGGCTCACCGTGCGGGGTGAGGGGGCGGCGCCCTTGCGGTAGGCGAGGAAGACCGCCACCGCGGTGAGCGGCACCGCCAGGATCTCGACGGCCAGGGCGACGCCCGACGACGCCAGTCCGGATGCCCCGGCGAAGGCCCAGACGAGGGCGAACGCCGACAGGACCAGAGTGCCGCGGCGGCGCAGGTTCAAGGTGAGTGCGAGGCACTCGGTATCCGCGGCCGAAGGCGTGGAAGGCGTCGATGGTGTCGTGGGGGTCATCGGCCGAGAGTACAACGATCATCCTGCCGTTTTGGCGGTTTTCGGCCAGGAAGGACGCCGGTCGGGAGTCGACGCCGCAAGCGATGAAACATGTCATGCCGATGCCCGGCCGGATTGTCCCTTTCCGAGGTCCTCGGATCGGTGTCACGACAACGGTGACGTATGGAAGCGCCCGGATTTCCGCTCTTCCCCACGGAATTCACGTGCAATAGTGAATGCACATTCTCGATTTCATCTCGGAAGACGCGAAAGGCGTGGGGTTCGACGCTCCGGAGCGCACTGGCGTGAGGCCGGACTCCGCCGGCCTGACGGGCGTGCGCCTCCACGCACGGATGCCGGTCACACCGGCCTGGCTCGCCCGGCACGTCGTGCCGACGGCCCGCACTTGTCTGGCTGTACGCCCACGAGACGGGCCGAAGCGTGCTTCCCGTCCGCGAAGCGCAGGCACAGCCGGCCTGAGCGCGTCGCACACGGGGCCGGCGAAGCCCATGGGCGGGGCGCGGTGGGGCGGCGAGGTCAGGCGTAGCGTGGACGCCGTGAACGCGATCCCTCAGGTGCTTGCCGTACTGGACGAACTCCTCGCCGCCGCCACGCCGGACGAACGCGGAGCCCTGTGGCACCTGGCCGAGCGGGAACGCGAGTTGGATGCCAACGTCGTGCGCCTGCCGCCGGGCGCCGGGGTGGGTGAGCACCAGGAGGACGTACTGGACGTGCTCCTGGTCGTCCTCCGAGGCGGTGGCAGGTTGCGCACGGGCGGTGACACGCTGGACCTCGCCCCGATGACGGTCACCTGGCTGCCCCGTACCTCCCGCCGCGCCCTGGAGGCGGGGCCCGACGGGCTGACCTACCTCACCGTGCACCGCCGCCGCCCGGGACTCGCGATCAAGCCGGCCGTCAGCCCGCCGGCCGGGTACGAGGGGGGCGAGGCCCCCTGCATGCTGGACCTGGTCTGCCCGGAGTGCGGCCGCCTCTCGGCGGACCGGGCGCCGAAGTTCTGCAGCGCGTGCGGGGAGCCGTTCCCGGAGCGCTGACGAACGCGCTGACGAAAGCGCTGACGAAAGCGCTGACGGGAGCGTCGACGGGGGCACCGAGTGCGACGCACGACCCACCCCTGCCGGCCGCCCCTGCCGGCACGGCCCTCAGGCCAGTCCCCCGTTGCTCTTCAGCAGTTGGCCGTTGACCCACTGGCCCTCGGGCGAGCACAGGAAGTCCACCAGGTGGGCGGTGTCCTGCGGGGTGCCGAGACGGCCCAGCGGGGTGGCGCCGACGAGACCCACCTTCGCCTCGGGCGTCATCCATCCCGTGTCCACCGGGCCCGGATTGACGGCGTTGGCGGTGATCCCGAGATGGGCGAACTCGTGGGCGGCGGCCAGGGTGATGCGGTCCAGGGCGCCCTTGCTCGCACCGTAGGGAAGATTGCCGACGGTGTGGTCGCTGGTGAGGGCGACGATCCTCCCGGTGCCGGGCGTGGCACGGAAGCGGAGCCCGTGCTCGCGGATCAGCAGCCAGGTGGCGCGCGCGTTCACCGCGAAGTGCCGGTCGAAGCTCTCGACCGTGGTGTCGAGCAGCCCGGAGTCGACCGACTCGCAGTGGCACATCACGAGGGCGGTGACCGGCCCCATGCGGCGTTCCACCTCGTCGTAGACGTCTGCGGGGGTGTCCGGGTCCGCGAGGTCCGCCTCGACGGCGACGGTGGCGGCCCCGTGCCCGGTGAGGATTTCGGTGATCGCGTCGGTGGCGTTCCCCTCGGCGCCCCAGGGCATGCGGCCGTCGTACGGCGACCAGTAGGTGAAGGCGACGTCCCAGCCCGACGCCGCCAACTGCCGCGCTACGCCCGCACCGATGCCCACGGTGCGGCCGACGCCGGTGATCAGTGCGAGGGGACGGGACACGGCCTCGTCCTCATTCCGCCGGTTGTGGGTCACGGGCTCGTTCCGCCGGTTGTGGGTCACGGGCAGGAATGATCCGGCACGACCTGTGCACCGGGCAAGCGGTTGCCTGCCGTCGGGCCACCGTGCTCTCACGCCGTGTCCCCGGGTGGACGTTCGGTCCGGTCGGACTGCCGGACTGCCGGACTGCCGGGCTGTCAGGCCAGGGACAGGAAAAGCTTCTCCAGCCGGGCCCGCATCCGGTCCCTGTCGGCGGGCGTCTGCCCCTCGTCGGCCAGGCACTGCTCGAGGCCCGACGCGATGATCGAGAATCCCGCGCGGTCCAGGGCCCGGGAGGCGGCGGCCAGTTGTGTGACGACGTCCTCGCAGTCCCGGCCCTCCTCGATCATCCGGACGACCCCGGCGATCTGCCCCTGCGCCCTGCGCAACCGGTTGAGGACCGACTTCAGCTCGTCGGCCGCCATCTCGAGTTCCATGTCCGGCCCTTCGCCGCGCTGCCCGTGTACCCCCCCGGTACCCCGGGGGGTACCGAGTCTAGTCGGGGCGGGCCCGCAGCGGCCGGATCACGGGTGCGTCCGCCTGCGGGCCCGCTTCACCTCGCGGTCGACGGCCCAGGCGTCGCCGACCGGCCCCAGGTGGCCGAGTTTGTCGGGGTTGAGCACCGCGCGGATGGTCCGGATCCGGCCGTCGAGCACGTCCAGGACCAGGACGTGCAGGATCCTGCCGTCCCGGTCGCGGAAGATCGCGCCGGGCTGGCCGTTGACCTCGTGCGGTTCGAGCGTCACGTCGATCCGGAAGAGCCAGGGGAGGAAGGCGCCCAGCATCCGGGCCACCTTCTCCGCGCCGACGACGGCCCTGGCCAGCTGCGGGGCCTTGCCGCCGCCGTCCCCGACCAGCTGCACGTCGGCGGCCAGCAGGTCCTGCAGCCCGCCCACGTCGCCGTCCTTCAGCGCGTCGAAGAACCGCGTCGCCAGCTCCTCCCGCTCCTGACGGTCCGCTGTGAACCGTGGACGGCCGGCCTGCATGTGCCGCCGTGCCCGCACCAGGAGTTGCCGGCATGCCGGCTCCGAACGCCCCACCGCCGTGGCGATGTCCTCGAACCCGAAGGCGAACACCTCCCGCAGCAGGAAGACCGCCCGCTCCAGCGGGCTGAGCCGCTCCAGCAGCAGCAGCGCCGCCATCGAGACCGAGTCGGCCAGCTCCACCGACCGCGCGGGATCCTGATACGGGTCGCTCAGCAGCGGCTCGGGGAACCACGGCCCGACGTACTCCTCCCGCCGCACCCGTGCGGAGCGCAGGACATCGATCGAGAGGCGCGTCACGGTGGTCGAGAGGAAAGCCTTGGCCGAGGTGGGCAGGGTCGCTGAGCCGTCGAAACGCAGCCATGTCTCCTGCACCGCGTCCTCGGCCTCACTCACACTGCCGAGGATCCGGTAGGCGATCGAGAACAGCAGCGGCCGCAGCTCCTCGAAGTCCCCGACCTTGCTCACGCCGACTCCCCTCGTATGGAACACCTCCACCTGACCGTACTCATCGGCGCAGGCGGCTTCCTGTGATCGGCCGGACCCGGCGGGCGTGGTGGCGTCCGCCGGGTCCGGGGCCCTCAGTGGAACCGGCCGGGCTCGTAGTCCCCGGCCGGCTGCTGGGCGATGATGTTCAGCCGGTTCGCCGTGTTCATGAAGGCGATCAGGACCACCAGGGCGGTGAGCTGTTCCTCGTCGTAGTGCTTGGCGGCGGCGGCCCACACCTCGTCGCCGACCCCGCCGGCCGCGTCCGCGATCCGGGTCCCCTCCTCCGCGACCTCCAGGGCGGCCCGTTCGGCGTCGGTGAAGACCGTGGCCTCCCGCCACGCCGCCACCAGGTGCAGGCGTACCGGGCTCTCACCGGCGGCGGTGGCGTCCTTGGTGTGCATGTCGATGCAGAAGGCGCAGCCGTTGATCTGGCTCACGCGCAGTGCCACCAGTTCCTGCGTCGCGGCAGGCAGCGGCGATTCCTTGATCGCCTTGCCCGCCGCCATGAAGTGCTTGAGGGCCTTGCCGGCGGTCGGGCCGGTGAAGAGGTTCAGTCGCGCGTCCATGGTGTGCTCCTCCGTGGTCGTGAGTGGCTACATACCTGGGACGAGACAGCCCGGCCCCCTGTGACACGGGCGGATGTGACCTGGGTCCCCCCGCGGGCGGGCAGGGCCGGGCGGAGGCAGGTGACGTGCCGCGGCCAATTGCGACTGGGGTTCGCCACCCGCCGGGCGGCGCGGCGCAGCGGGTGGGCGGTCGCGGGGGCCGGGACAATGGCGCACGCGCCAAGTAGAGGTGACGCCCTCTTCCGCGCTCGCGGCCCCGCTCGGCCGCCGCGGCGAACAGTGGAAGACGCGGCAGACGAAGGAGGACCCGTGGTGGATGTCTCGGTGGATCAGGTGACCGGCACGGTCGACAAGGCACGTACGCGGGCCCGCGAGCGACTCCTCGGGGCGGGGCTGGAGCTGTTCGGCGTGTACGGCTTCGCGCAGACGTCGGAGCGGGCGCTGTGCGAGACGGCCGGGGTGCCTGAGGAGGTGCTCCGGGAGGAGTTCGGTTCCCGGGAAGGGGTGCTGACCGCCCTGCACAACCAGGTCACGACCAACGGGCTGCGGGCCGCCGAGCGGGCCCTGCTCTCGGAGGGGATGGACGACTGTCCGATGGCCGAGCGCTTCCGGCGCCTGTTCGACGCGTACGTGTCCGCGGTGACGCGGGACCTGCGTGAGGCCCGGGTGACGTTCGTCGAGGTACTGGGCGTGAGCCCGGCGGTCGACGAGCACTGCAAGCGGTGGCGCGACCTGTGGGCCGACTTCCTGACCGGTGAGGCCGAGCGCGCCGCGGTGCGCGGCGAGGCGGAGGAGCGGGACCACCGGGTCGTGGTGATGGTGATGGTCGGCACCGTCCACGAACTCATGGCCCACCACGCCCGCCGCCCCCGCCGGGCCCGCCCGGAAGAGGTCTCGGCCGAGCTGACCCAGCTGGGGCTCGCCATGCTCGGAACCGAATCGGCCGGCTGAGCGGACCCGGCCGGCTGAGCGGACCCGGCCCGCTCAGGGCACGCGGTGTGGTGCGCGCGTTCGCGTGGCGGTGTACGGCCTCCGGGCGGCGCGCGAAGCCGTTATCTGGCCCGGGCGGCGATGCGGTCCAGCCACTCCGCGAGCAGCGCGCGCTCGTTGGCCGTCAGTGCGGAGGTCTGCGGGAGCGCCGCGCGCAGGGCGACCGCCGCTCCGGCCGGGCCCGGTTCGGCCACGGCAGGGGTGTCCGTCGTGATCGCGGTGATGACGGCTTCGCGGGCCAGCACGGACAGTCCGAGGTCGCGGCGGTCCTCCGGCATGGCGAGCAGAGCGAGTGCCGTACCGCCGCCGGCGGCGTGGACGAGGTGTGCGGCACGCTGCTCGTCCACCCGTAGCCGGCCGGCCTCGGCGATCCGGCGGACGTGACCGGCCAGGACCTCTATGGCGGCGCGGGCCGCGGGCGAGGACGCGCCGGGGCGGGGATCTCCGTACATGAGCGAGTACAGGGCCGGGTTGGCCAGTCCGAAGCCGACGTGCAGGTCCCAGCCGGCGCGCAGGTCCTCCACCGGGTCGGCGCTGGGCGCCAGGGCGACCTTGCTGCTCAGGTAGGTGGCGAAACCGTGGGCCGCCACCGCGTCGAGCAGGCCCTGTTTGTCCCCGAAGAGCCGGTAGAGGGTCGGTGCCTGGACACCGGCCGCCGCGCTCACCGCCCGGGTCGACACCGCCTCGCGCCCGCCCTCGGCGAGGAGCCGCATGGCGGCGGCGAGGATGCGGTCGCGGTTGGTGTCCGCGGTGGCGGAAGGTCCGGGCGTCATGTTTCCCATGGTAACGACTCGGCGTTACCGCATGTGCCCTTCGCGACCGCCGGGGCTCCGGGGCGCGCGTCCGCCACCTCAGGTGTCGCGTCGCCCGAGGCTTATGCGGGCGGCGACGGGCAGGTGGTCGCTCCCCGCCGCGGGCAGCGACCGGATGTGGGTGACCGTCGCGGACCGGGCCAGGACCTGGTCGATACGGGCCAGGGGGAGGGCGGCCGGCCAGCTGAACGCGAACCCCGATTCCGGGTGGTTCATCTGTGAGACGACCGGGGAGAGGCCCCGGTCGTCCACCGTGCTGTTGAGGTCACCGAGGAGTACGACCCGGTCCAGGGGCTCGGCGGCGATGGCTTTCCCGAGGAGGACGGCGCTCTCGTCGCGCAGCCCGGAAGCGAACCCGCTGCCCGGCCCGAGACGGACCGACGGCAGGTGGGCGACGTGGACGGCGACCTTGCCCTGCGGTGTCAGGGCGGTGGCCCGCAGCCCGCGGTTCCAGCCCTCACCGACTCCCCGGGGCCTGAGGTCCACCAGGCGCACGTCCGTCAGGGGGTACTTCGACCAGAGCCCGACCGTCCCCCTGGTCGCGTGATGAGGAAGCCCTGCGGCCAGCGCCGCTTCGTACTCCGGAAGGGCGGACGGGGTCAGCTCCTCCAGGGCGACGAGGTCGGCCCCGGCCCCCGCCAACGCCCGGGCGGTGGCCGCCGGATCGGGGTTCACGTCGCTGACGTTGTGCTGGAGCACGGTGAGTTGGCCTTCCGCCCCGGCGTCACCGGGGAGCAGAAGTCCCCCGAAGACACCGGCCCATGCGGCAACGGGCAGTACCAGCGCGGCCGTTGCGAGGTACGAGCGGCGCACGAGAGCCGGGACCAACAGGAGAGGGATGGACAGCCCGAACCAGGGGAGGAACGTTTCCAGCAGGCTGCCCACCCGGCCGGGGGCATTGGGTACGGCGGCGTGGAAGACCGGAGGACAGGCGGCCACCACGGCGAGCGACGCCAGGACGCGCCCTCGCTTCCAGCCCCAGGCCGAGGGGCTGGTCCCCGGTTCCGTCATGGCCCGCCTGTCCGGTCGGCTTCCCTTCGCGCCGTTCCGGACGGAACGGCGTCACTCGACACGACGACGCGGCGGCAGGAAACCCGGTTCCGCAGGCCGAAAGCCCGGTCCCGCGCGGCGGCGGCATCGGGCCTTCTCAGGCGGCCGCCAGGGCTCCCGCGTACGGGCCGCCCACGGCCCAGGCCTGGTGCATCGCGTCCGCGAAGGCCCCGGCCAGCCGGTGCTCGCCGGTGGGGCCCGGATGGGTGCCGTCGTAGGTGTCCGTGTGGATGTCGTAGTCCGCCGGGTGCGAGGCCAGCACGAGGGGGGAACGGGGGGTGTCCAGATCGGCGACGGCCTCGGCCAGGAGCAGGTTGAAGCGCTCGCACTCGGCGGCGAAGAGGGCGTCGGACTCGGCCCGGATGTTCGGTATGACGGGGAGGATCACCATCTTGACGTTCGGGTTCGCGGCACGGGCCGCCGTCACGAAGGCCCGGGTGTTCACGGCCGTCTGTTCGCTGCCGGTGTAGAAGCCGAGGTCTATCAGGCCGAGCGAGACGAGCAGGACGTCGGCGCGGGCAGCCGCCACGGCGTCCGCGACGACAGGCGCCATGTGCAGCCAGCCCTCGCCCCAGCCGGCCAGGTGGCGCCGCGCGGGTGCGGGGAAGGCCGGGTCGCCGTACGCGTGGGAGAGCGGGGCGTTCGCCTCGGTGTCGTACAACTCGGTGCGCGGGCCCGTGATCGTGTACCCACCGGCGCCGAGGGTGGCTTCGAGGTGCTGCCACATGCGGTAGCGCCAGGTGAAATCGCCGGAGCGCCCGATGGTCATGGAGTCGCCGACGAAGAGAAAACGCATGGCGACATCATGGCCGATCACTGCTCCGGCCTGATACGTGACAGTGGACACTTGTCCCATGAGATCGCTGCTCGCCGCCTCCGCCGCCGCCCTCCTGCTCGTCGCGGCGGCACCCGCCGTGGCGGACGACGGGGACGGGGCCGACCGCACCTTCACCATCGAGGACCCCCGGATCACCGAGTCCAGCGGCCTTGCCGCCAGCCGCCTGCACCCGGGCGTCTACTGGACGCACAACGACAGCGAGGACGGGCCGTACGTCTACGCCGTCGACTCCCGGACCGGGAAGACCGTCGCGACGATCACCATGCGAGGGGTGGGGGAGCCCCGGGACGTGGAGGCGATATCCCTGGGACCGGACGGCAATCTGTACGTCGGTGACATCGGCGACAACCTCGACGGGTCCTGGGACCACGTCTGGATCTACCGCTTCCCCGAGCCCGTGAAGCTCGCGGACGCCACGGTGCGGGCGACGCAGTTCGACGTGACGTACGCCGACGGGCCGCGCGACGCCGAGGCGATGATGGTCCATCCCAAGACCGGGCGGGTCTACATCGCCTCCAAGAACGAGGACGGCGGCGGGCTCTACGAGGGGCCCGCGAAGCTCGCCACCGGCGGGAACAACGTGTTCCGGCGCGTGGGCGAGGTGCCGTGGGTGACGGACGGGGCGTTTTCCCCGGACGGGAAGGAGCTGGTGCTCCGTTCCTACTTCAGCACCCGCGGTTACGCCTTCGCGAACGGGCGGCTCGGCGCCGACCACCGGGTGACCGTGCCGCTCCAGGGACAGGCCGAGTCGGTGACGTACACGTCGGACGGCTCGGCGATGATGTTCGGCTCCGAGGGGGAACGGAGCGAAGTGGTGCGCGTGGAGGTCGAGGGCGGGGGGCGCGGCGGCGGCACGTCACCCTCCTCGGACGGGGGCGGTGGATCGTCGTCCGGGGCGAGCGGGAGCGGCGGCGACGGCTCCCAGAAGATCACCGTGACCGGGGGCGCCCTGTTGCTGGCGGTCGCCGCCGTGGCCGTGATCGGGTTCAGGAGGCGGCGCGGGTAGTGCCGGGCCGTACGGAGCTCCGGCGCTCACGGAGGCTCCGGGCGGGGGCGGGGCACCTTGCGGGGCTCGCGGCCGGCTCGTACGGGCTCGTGCCTGCCGGACGAGGCCGCGGGCTCGTGCCCGCCGGATCAGGTCGCCGTACCGGCCGCCAGGTCCCTCGCGCCGGCCAGGTGGGCCCGCCCCAGCGGCCGTTCGCCCTCGCGGGGACGGCCACCGCGGGCGAGGGGGAGTGAGGTCCCGCGTGGCCGGCGCCGGGCCCGCCTGCGTCCGCAGGGCGGGCCTTCAGCGCTCCTGCGAGCAGGGCCGCAGCTCGTAGTGCAGGGTCCGGTCGCGCTTCAGCCGGTGGGTGAGGGGAACGACCACGCCGTGCAGCGCCGGGTACTTGCGGGAAAGTGTCCGGGCGGCGTGGGTGTCCTCCTTCGACCCGGGCTGCAGGAGCCGCGCCCAGGCCTTCATGGGCGGGCCCGTCGGTGCGCCCCGCACGGTGCACGGGGAGATGTCCACCACGGGGTGGTTGCGCATGCGGTCCACCTTCCACGCCGAGGCGAAGGTGCGGACGTAGGCGTGATCGCCCTCGACGGCGATGCTGACAGGGGTGTGGGCGGCCGATCCGTCCGGCCGGCGACTGCTGAGCAGGACGGTGTACTGCTTCACGAACGGCTCCAGTTCACTGATCGTCTCCATACGTCCCATGGTGCACGAATCGGGCGATACAGGGCATGACCGTGACACGTGCCGGGTGGGGCGCCGACCACGAGGGCTTTGGGCGCCTCGGCCGCTGAGCCGCCCCGTACGCTCGGCCCATGCAGGCCGAGCCCTTCTCCACACCCCGCCTGGACGCGATACCGCTCGACCCCGTGCACGCGGAGGAGATGGCGGTGGTCCTCGCCGATCCCGCGCTGTACGCGTACACGGGAGGCGCCCCGCAGGACCCGGACGCACTGCGCGCCCGCTACGAACGCCAGACCGCCGGTTCGCCGGACCCCGGCGAACTGTGGTGGAACTGGGTGCTCCGGGTGCGCGACGACGGCCGCCTGGCCGGATACGTCCAGGCCACCGTGCGCGGTGAACGGGCCGAGGTCGCCTGGGTGGTGGGGGCGGGCCGGCAGGGCAGGGGCTACGCGAAGGAGGCGGCGGAGGCACTGGTCGGACACCTCCTGGGCGTTGGCGTCCGCACCGTCGTCGCCCACATCCACCCCGGCCACGCCGCGTCCGCCGCCGTGGCCGGGGCGGCCGGGCTGGCGCCGACGCGGGAGTGGGAGGACGGCGAGGTGCGCTGGCGCCGGGACGCGCCCTGACCCTCGCCCGTTTCGGCGGTGGAGCCATCGAGGGCATCGCAGAGCTCCGCCGCGTCCCGGCCGGGCTCAGGAAGCGGGATGGGAGCCCGTCGACCCGTCGATCAGCTCGCGGACGATGTCCATGTGGCCGGCGTGCCGCACCACGTCCTCCAGCATGTGGACGAGCACCCAGCGCATGGACACGGTCGTGCCGTTCCAGGAGGTGCCCGTGGTGTCCAGGTCCGTCTCCTCGATCGACCGGTCGGCGGCGGCGCGGGCGCGGGCGTAGAAGTCGAGGATCTGCCCGGTCGTCTCGTCCGGGGCGATCGTCATGTCGTCCTTGTACGGGTCGAACCAGAAGTCCTCGGTCCCGCGCCCGAACGTGCTGCAGAACCAGCCGTATTCGACGGCGGCCAGATGCTTGACCAGGCCCAGCAGGTTCGTCCCCGTCGGGGTCATCGGCCTGCGCAACTGCTCGTCGTCCAGCCCCTCCAGCTTCCACAGCACCACGTCACGGTGCCGGTCGAGGCTCGCGTGCAGGGATTCCTTCTCGCCGCCGGTGTACGGCACGGTCTTCGTCATGCCGGGGAACGTAGCAACCGGCACCGACACCGATGCCGGCACTCAGGTCCCGGTGGCCGTCGCTCGGGCACGGGCCGACGTCCGAGTGGAACGCGAACGGCCCTGCACCTCACGGGTGCAGGGCCGTCTCGTGCGCGTGTCCGTTACAGCTTGTCGATCACGTAGTCGATGCAGGCGGTGAGCGCCTGGACGTCCGCCGGGTCGATCGCCGGGAACATGGCGACGCGCAGCTGGTTGCGGCCCAGCTTGCGGTACGGCTCCGTGTCCACGATCCCGTTGGCGCGGAGCACCTTCGCGACCGCCGCCGCGTCGATGCCGTCCTCGAAGTCGATGGTGCCGATGACCTGTGAACGCTTCGCCGGGTCGGTGACGAACGGCGTGGCGTACTTGGACTCCTCGGCCCAGCCGTACAGAGCCTGCGAGGAGGCCGCCGTGCGACCGGTGGTGAAGTCCAGGCCGCCCTGGGTGTTCATCCACTTCAGCTGCTCGTTCAGCAGGAAGAGGGTGGCCAGCGCCGGGGTGTTGTACGTCTGGTTCTTCAGGGAGTTGTCGATCGCCGTGGGCAGCGAGAAGAACTCCGGGACGTGCCTGCCGGAGGCGTGGACACGCGCGGCGCGGTCCAGGGCCGCCGGGGAGAACACGCCGATCCACAGACCGCCGTCGGAGGCGAAGGACTTCTGCGGGGCGAAGTAGTAGACGTCGGTCTCGGTGATGTCGACCGGGAGGCCGCCCGCGCCGGAGGTGGCGTCCACCAGGACGAGGGAGCCCTCGTCGGCGCCCGCGACCCGCTTGACGGGGGCCGCGACACCCGTGGAGGTCTCGTTGTGCGTCAGCGCGTAGACGTCGACGCCCGCCTCGGCCTCCGGGTCCGGGTGGGTGCCCGGGTCGGAGGCGATGACGGTCGGGTCGGCCAGCCACGGGGCGAGCTTGGCGGCCTTCGCGAACTTGGACGAGAACTCGCCGAAGTTCAGGTGCTGGGACTTCGACTCGATGAGACCGTGCGTCGCGACGTCCCAGAAGGCGGTGGATCCGCCGTTGCCCAGGATGACCTCGTAACCCTCGGGGAGGGAGAAGAGGCTGCGCACGCCGTCCCGCACCTCGCCGACCAGGTTCTTGACCGGGGCCTGGCGGTGGGACGTACCGAGAAGAGAGGTGCCGGTGGCGGCCAGCGCGTCGAGCGCCTCCGTCCGCACCTTGGAGGGCCCGGCGCCGAATCGTCCGTCGGCGGGCTTGATGTCAGCGGGAATCTGGATGTCGGCCACGAGCCGGAGCGTAGTCCCTCCCGGACGAGGACCGGGAACCGTGTCCGTCGGATGAGACGGACGCTCCAGCTCGTGGACAACCGTGCGATACGTGGATCAGCCCAGCTCGACCGGGAGCTCGTACAGGTCGTTCTGGGTCACGATGGGCTTGTTGCGCAGCTCGGACGCCGGGACCGCGAGGTCCAGCTCGGGGAAGCGCTCGTACAGCGCGGGCAGGGCCACGCCGGCCTCCAGCCTGGACAGGGCGGCACCCGGGCAGACGTGCGGGCCGTGCCCGAAGGCGATGTGGCGGTTCGGCGAGCGGGTGATGTCGAAGTCACCGGCGGTCGGCCCGTACTGCTTCTCGTCCCGGCCGAGCGCGCCGAAGGAGACGATCAGGGCCTCACCCTTGGGCAGGACGGAGTCGCCCACCTCGATGTCCTCGGTCGCGAAGCGGATCAGGACGTGCGAGGTCGGTGTGTTCCAGCGCAGCGTCTCCTCGATCACGTTCTCCCACGGCACCTCGCCCTTCAGCACGCGTTCGCGCTGCTCGGGGTGGGTCTGCAGGGCCTCCACCACGTTGACGACCAGGCTGATCGTGGTCTCGTGACCCGCCGCGATGATCAGCTGCAGCGTGTTGACGATCTCCTCGTCGGTGAGGTGGTCACCGTTCTCGGAGGCCGCGATCAGCGCGCTGGTCAGATCGTCGCCCGGGTTCGCGCGCTTGTCGTCCACGATCTTCGTGAAGAGGGCGCCGAGGTCCGCCATCATCTGCGGGACCTCCTCCGGCGGCGTCTGCGTCGAGAAGAACTTCTCGAACAGCTCCTTGAGCCGGGGGTGGTCGGACGGGTCCACGCCCATGAGCTCGCTGATGACGTTCATGGGCAGCGGGTAGGCGAACTCGGCCTTCAGGTCGACGGTCGCACCCTTGGGCAGGGCCGCCAGCCGGTCCAGGCTCGCGTTCGTCAGCGCCTCGATGCCGGCCCGCAGCCGCTCCACACGCTTCACCGTCAGCGCCTGCGCGATCAGGGTGCGCAGCCGGCGGTGGTCGGCACCGTCCACCGTGAGCATCGAGCGGCCGGGGTTGGCGAGGCCGATCAGTGGCCAGTCCATGGGTATCTCGCCCCGCTGCCAGGCGTTCCAGACGTTGATGTCCTTGACCACCCGGCTGTCGGTGAGCAGCTGACGTGCCTCGGCGTGGTGGGTCACCGCGTAGCAGTGCACCCCGCCGGGGAGCTCCACCTCGGCCAGCGGCCCGGCGGCACGCAGCGCGGCGCTCTCACCGTCCAGGTCGGTGACGAGGGGATCGAGGGCGATCCGGGTCATGACTGGCC
Organism: Streptomyces sp. B1I3; assembly: GCF_030816615.1. Taxonomy (NCBI): domain Bacteria; kingdom Bacillati; phylum Actinomycetota; class Actinomycetes; order Kitasatosporales; family Streptomycetaceae; genus Streptomyces; species Streptomyces sp. B1I3. Next base: position 3,518,606 of record NZ_JAUSYD010000001.1, on the reverse strand, counting down.
TCCAAGGGCGGGAGTGGGAGTGAACTGCACCGGCAGGTCCGTCAGGCCGCGCAGCCACGGGGACGGGCGGCGGGTCAGCTGCTCCTCCGGGACGGCGAGGTCGACGTCCGGGAGCCGGTCCAGGAGCACCTCGATCCCTGTGCGGGCGACGACCTCGGCGGTCTCCTGGGCCGGGAACGGGCAGCGGTGCTCGCCGTGGCCGAAGGAGAGGAAGGCGTTGTTGCCCCCGGTCAGCGTGGAGCCGTCGGTGCGTACCTGGGGGTCCCCGTTCGCGGCGGCGATACCGAGGAGGAGCAGGTCGCCGGCGTGGATGTGGCGTCCGCCGAGGTGGGTGTCGCGGGAGGCCCAGCGTCCCGCCACGTTCTGGCTGGGGGTGTCCTCCCAGAGCACCTCGTTCATCGCCTCGGCGACACTGTGCCGGCCGCCGGAGAGCGAGGCGGCGAAACGGTCGTCCGTCAGCATCAGCCGCAGCGAGTTGCCGATCCAGTCGGCGGTCGGCTGGTGGCCCGCCGCCATCATGACCATGAGGTCCTGGGCGATCTCCTCGTCGCTGAAGCCGCCCGGATCCTCCAGCATCCTGGTCGCGACGTCGTCACCGGGCTCGGCGTGCTTGTCGAGCAGGAGCTGTGCCATGGCCGAGCCGAGGTACTGCTGCCCGGCCAGGGCGCGCTCGCGGCCGTCGATCATGTCGTTGAGCGCGCCGACGAGTGCGGCGCCGACCTCGTTGCCGAAGCCGTAGAGCTTCGCGAGGACGAGGGCGGGGAGCAGCATCGCGTACTCGGCGATGATGTCGGTGCGGCCCACGGAGCAGAACCGGTCGATGAGGCCGTCGGCGAACTCCTCGGCGTACCGCTTGAGGGCGAACGGGTCGACAGCCTCCAGGGCGTTGCTGATCATCGCAGCGCGGACGGTGTGCCGTTCCCCGACCGTGTAGAGGATGGACGGCTGCTTACGGCCGATCATCGGCAGCAGCGGCCAGTCGTCCGGGATGGTGTCCCACCGGTTCCACAGGTCGGAGTCGCGGCTGAAGAGGACCGGGTCGCCGGTGACCTGGTGGAGCTCGCGGTAGCCGAGGATCAGCCAGGCGGGCACGTCTCCGTCGAGCACGACCGGGGCGACGGCGCCGTGGTCGCGCCGCATGTCCCGGTACAGCTGCACGGGGTCCGTCTGGAACCGTGGTCCGGACAGGGGTACGGAACCGTGGGGCACGGGGCATCCGCTCACAGGGTGGGCTCCGGAGTCTGTGCGGCCGACACGGAGGCGGCGCTCCCCGCCAGGGCCGCGTCCGCGGCCCCCGCGCGGGCGACGGACAGTGCGTGGAGGTGTTCGACGAGCGTGATCAGGACGTACTTGCTGGAGGACCGGTCCCGGGCGTCGCACTCGACGAGCGGGACGTCGGGGGAGAGGTCCAGCGCCTCGCGGATCTGCTGCTCGGTGTGGAGCGGACCGCCGAAGTCGTTGCACGCGACGATGAACGGCGTGCCGTGGTGCTCCAGCCGGTCGATCGCGTACCAGGAGTCGGCGAGCCGCCGGGTGTCGACGAGGACGACGGCACCGAGGGTCCCGGAGAACAGGCGGTCCCAGAGGAACCAGAAGCGTTCCTGCCCGGGCGCGCCGAAGAGGTAGAGGACCGAGCGGGCGTCCAGGGTGATCCGGCCGAAGTCGAAGGCGACCGTGGTGGACGTCTTGGAGTGCACACCGTCGAGGTCGTCGACTGCTTCGCCCGCGCGGGTCATCGTCTCTTCGGTGTTGAGCGGACGGATCTCGCTCACCGAACGGACCATGGTGGTCTTGCCGACCCCGAAGCCGCCGACGACGACGATCTTCAGTCCGTTGTCGGCTGTCGCCTGCAGGGCGGCACGGTCAGAGGTTGCGGAGTCCAACGAGCACCTGTTCCAGGGTGTCGGTGTCGGGGAGCCGGTCCGCGACACGGGCATTACGGGGGTGACGGGCGCTGATCCGGCCGGTGTCGAGCAGGTCGCAGAGCATGATGCGGACGATGCTGACGGGCAGATTCAGGGTGGCCGAGATCTCGACGACCGCGGTGGGGCGTTGGCACATCCGCAGGATCGCGGTGTGTTCCGACTGCATGCCGGGGTTCGGATCGCACTCGGCGACGATGAGCGTCACCAGGTCGAACGCGGCGGAGTCGGACCGGCTGCGGCCCCCGGTGAGGGTGTACAGCCGGTCCGGATCGTCGTCGCGTCCGGGGCGGGGGCGCGGTAGGGACGTCATACGTCCGCGGTTTCCGCGGACGTGGCCGCTGCCCGGGGCTCGGGCGCCGAGCGCGGCGGAGCGACGAGGTACTCGCCGAGCTGCTCCACGAGTTCACTCATGTTGTGGCCGACGAGGCCGACGTCGGAGTCCTCCGCCGCCACGACCGCGAGGTGCGCGCCCGCACCCGCCTCGACGATGAACAGCACACCGCCGTAGAACTCGGCCATCGCGGACCGCACGCCACCGGTGCCGTCACCGAACTCGATGGACGCGCCGTGCGACAGGCTCTGGATCCCGGCGGAGATGGCGGCCAGCTGGTCGGCCTGGTCGACGGAGAGCTCGGGGGTACGGCAGAGCTTCAGGCCGTCCCGGGACAGGACCAGGGCGTGCCGGGCGCCGGGCGTGCGTTCCAGCAGCCCTTCCAGCAGCCAGTTGAGCTTCTCGTCGGTGGTCGCGGTCATCGGGTGTTGCCTTCCGGGTGCGGGGAGTTGGCTCGTACCGCCTGGCTGAAGGTGCTGAAGCGCGCTGCCTGGACCTTCGGGTCGGTGGTACGGGGCCGGGAGGAGTCGGCACCGCCGGGGGCGGCGTTGCCGGTACGGGATTCGGCGGCGGCCAGGGTGCGGCCGCGGCGGCGCTTGGGCAGCCCGCTCTCGCCGAACTGGGGGACGGCACCGGTCGATTCGGACGGGGACTCCGGGGCGGGCCCGGGGGAACCGGCCTCCGGGGCCGCGGCCGAGGCGTGGTCCGGCTCCGGCTCGGGGGCGGCCGCCGGGGCGGGGGCGGGCGGGGGCGCGGGGACGGCGGTGCGGGAGATGAGCTCCTGCGGCAGCATCATCAGCGCGCCCGTACCGCCGCGCGCCGACGGCCGGAAGGAGACGGTGAGACCGTGCTTGCGGGCCAGCCGGCCGACGACGGCGAGGCCGAGGCGGGTACCGGAGAGGCCCGTGAGGTCCTGGTTCTCGGTGGACACCGCGCGCTCGGCGCGACGCAGCTGCACCTCGCTCATCACCAGGCCGCTGTCCTCGACGGTGACGACGATGCCCGCCGGGACCTCTTCGACGTACACATGGACCTCGGCGGTGGGCGGCGAGAAGTTGGCAGCGTTGTCGAGGAGTTCGGCCAGGGCGTGCATCACACCCTCGGCGGCGTGACCGGCGATCGCCACGTCACTGGTGGAGTGCAGGCGGATGCGCTGGTAGCCGCCGATCCGGCCCATCGCGCCGCGCAGGATGGACTCCATCACGATCGGCTTCGCCCAGCGCCGCCCGGAGCGCGCACCGGTCAGGACGGCGATGGAGTCGGCGAGACGGCCCGCCTGGGCGGTGCGGTGGTCCAGGTGCAGCAGGTCGCCGAGGACGTCCTCGGCGGTGTGCCGGTGCTCCATCTCGCGCAGGTCGGCCAGCATGCTCGTGGCCAGGGCCTGCATGCGGCCGGCGGCGTTGGCGCAGGCGGCGATCGCCGCGGAACGCTCGGTCTCGCTGCGCCGGGCCCGGGCGGTGAGACGCGCGACCTCAGCGGTGAGCCGGGTGTGCTGCTCGGCGGCCTCCGCGGTCACCCGCGCGACCATGTCGTCGGCCGCCGCCGTGACCCGGCCGGTCTCGGCGGCCGCGGCCGACCGGATGCGGGCCGTCTCGGCGGTGAAGCGCTGCGCCTCCGCGGCGGAGGAGGAGACGAGGCGTGAGGTCTCGGCCGTGAAGCGTTCGGCGTCGGCGGCGCGCAGGGCCCGCAGATTGCGTGCGGTGGCGAGGGTGTGGACGGCGACGGTGACCGACGCGCAGACCAGTACGGCAGCGGCGCCCGCCCCCCACGCCAGCGGGGTCCGTACCGAATCGGGAGCGGCGGCGACCGCCCACAGGGACAGGGCACCGGTGACGGCTGCCGAGATCAGCAGGGCGAGTGCGGTTGGCCGGAGTGAAGGGCGCAATCGGAGTCCTCGGGGCGGACGGTGCGGGGGAAGGGACGATCCGGATGTTTCGGCGTTGCGGTGATGAAAGAACCACAACTGGACCTGATTGTTCCTGATCAAGCAACGGCAACTATAGGAGAATTGATGGGTTGTTTGGGGTTTCCTTGTGGCCACTTCTGTTTGGAACGTGGCTTGAATGTGACTTCGGCCGGATTCCGCGGGCGCCTGCGAGGTGTGAGCCGGGTGACCCGTGGCGACGGAACCGGCGGGACGGCCGGGGGGCCGGTGGTGATTGAGTCGATATGTCTCCGATGTGCAGCTTGAATTGCCGCGATCGTCGCCCACGGGCGGGAGGGCGACTAGTGTGAGCGCTCCGGTGCAGCCGACCCCAGGTCGCGGCACTGCCGTAAGACACCCCGCGCACCTTGAGGGGGAGGTGCCGCGTGGGCCCCGACGGAGGACGCAGGCAACCGTGGACGCGCAAGGCCGTGGGCGGGACGAGAACATCGACCCCGCAGACCAGTGGGTACTCAACCCGGACACCGGTGATTACGAACTGCGACTGACGCCCTCCGCAGGGCGACCGGCCGCACCGTCCGGGTCCGCCGCACCGTCCGCCTCGAGAGCGTCCGCTCCGGGCCGGCGCCGCGACCAGGCCCCCACGACCCCGCCGGCCGGCGAGCGGACCTCCGTACCGGGCCAGCGTGGTGGGCGAAGGAGCGCGGGCGGCCGCGGGGACCGGGACGGGAGCGGCCGGGCGGGTGGCCGCGCGGCGGGCCGTGCGGCCGCGGCCCCGCCCACCGGGCGGCGCAGGCCGAAGCCGAAGAAGCCCGCGAGGAAGAAGGCGCTGGTGTGGACCGGCGGCGTGCTGGCCCTCCTGCTGGTGGGCGTCGGTACGACGGGCTACCTCGTCTACGAGCACTTCAACGGCAACATCACCTCCGTCTCCAGCGACGGGGCCGGTACGGGCGGCTTCAGCAAGGACCGTGCGATCAACGTCCTGGTGATCGGGACGGACAAGCGGACCGGTGCGGGCAACGAGGGGTACGGGGACAAGGGCAGCGTCGGTCACGCCGACACCACGATCCTCTTCCACGTCTCCAAGGACCGTACGAACGCGACCGCACTGAGCATCCCGCGCGACCTGATAACCGACATCCCGGACTGCCCGACCAACCAGAGCGACGGCTCGACGAAGGACATCCCGGCGACACCGGGCAAGCGCTTCAACGAGAGCCTCGGGCAGTACGACCGCACCCCCAGCTGCACCATGCGCACCGTCACCGAACTCACGGGCATCAAGGTCGACCACTTCATGGTGGCCGACTTCAACGCGGTGAAGACCCTGACCGCCGCCGTGGAGGGCGTGGACGTCTGCCTCGCCAAGGACATCGACGACCCGGACTCCCACCTGAAGCTCTCCGAGGGCGAGCACACCCTCGACGGGGAGCAGGCCCTGGCCTTCCTGCGCACCAGGCACTCCGTCGGCTTCGGCGGCGACCTGAGCCGGATCGAGATCCAGCAGCAGTTCCTGGGCTCCCTGATGAGGAAGCTCAAGTCCAACGACACGCTGACGAGCCCCACCCGGATGTGGAGCCTCGCGGAGGCGGCCACCAAGGCGCTCACCGTCGACGACAAGATCAGCGACATCAACCAGCTCCGCAAGCTGGGCATGGAACTGGCCTCGGTCGAGCCGAAGAACATCACCTTCACGACCGTGCCGGTGATCGACAATCCGGCCGAGAAGGTCAAGGCCACCGTCGTCCTCGACGAGACCAAGGCCCCGCAGGTGTTCTCGATGATGCGCGAGGACGTCTCCTTCACCGCGGTGGAGAAGCAGGAGAAGGCCGACGCGAAGGCCAGGGACGCCGCCAAGCTCCAGGGGAAGACGGCCGACCCGGCGGACGTCCGGGTCGACGTCTACAACGGCGGCGCACCGGCCGGTTCCGCGCAGAACGCCCTGGACTGGCTGCAGAACGAGAAGCGTGTGCTCAAGTCCACCAACAAGGCCAACGCCCCGCAGGACGTGAAGAAGACCCAGCTCGTCTACGCCCCCAACCAGGCGGACCAGGCCCGCACCCTGGCCGAGATGATGGGCATGTCGGCCTCGGCGATGAAGCCGACGACGACGGACGCCGGAGCCATGGAGCCGATGGTGCTGACCCTGGGCCCGGACTTCCAGAAGGGCGGCACCCCGCTCACGGCTCCGCGCAAGGCCCCGGACGAGATCCAGCGCGTCGGGGCGGACAAGGCGGTCTGCGCCAAGTAGCCCGTCGGCGCGGGCGTCGGTGTGCCGCCCCCCGCGCCCCGTCCGGCGAGCGACGACGAGCGGGGCGGCCGGCGACGGCATGCTGGACCCATGCCCGCCCCGCACTCCGACCTCGCCCGCCACCTCACCGCGGCCGTCCGCGGCGACGTGGACTTCTCCCGCACCGCCCGTGCGCTGACGACCATGGACGCGTCCAACTACCGCCGTGTCCCCCGAGGAGTCGTCGCCCCCCGCGACGCCGCGGACGTGGCCGCCGCCCTGCGCGTCTGCCGGGAACACTCCGTGCCGGTCGTGCCCCGGGGCGGCGGCACCTCCATCGCAGGGCAGGCCACCGGCACGGGAGTCGTCCTCGACTTCACCCGGTACATGCGCCGGATCGTCGGGCTCGACCCCGGTGGCCGCACCGCCGTCGTCCAGCCCGGCGTCGTCCTGGACGATCTGCGGGCGGCGGCCGCGCCGCACGGGCTGACGTTCGGGCCCGACCCCTCCACCCACAGCCGCTGCACGCTCGGCGGCATGATCGGCAACAACTCCTGCGGCTCCCACTCCGTGGCCTGGGGCACCACCGCCGACAACGTCCACGGCCTGCGAGTCCTGCGGTACGGGGACGGGACGGCCCTCGACCTCGGCCGCGGTCTCACCGGAGCGCCCCCGGGAGTCCGCGAGTTCGCCGACACCCACCGCGCCCTCCTGCGCACCGGCTTCCCCGCGCTCCCGCGCCGTATCTCCGGGTACGCCCTCGACGCCCTGCTCCCGGAGCACGGCGGAGACCTCGCCCGTGCCCTCTGCGGCAGCGAGGGCACCCTGGCCGTCGTCACCGAGGCGACCGTGCGGCTGGTCGAGGTCCCGAACGCCCGCGCCCTCGCGGTCCTCGGGTACGCCGACGAGACCGCGGCGGCCGACGCCGCCCCCGGCCTCCTCCCGTACCACCCGCTCACCGTCGAGGGCATGGCCGCCGACCTCGTGCGCCGGCCGGCCGGCCTGCCCCGCGGCGCGGCCTGGCTCTTCGTCGAGACGGGGGGCGCCACACCCGCCGAGGCGCACGCCCACGCGACCCGCATCCTGCGCGCGGCCGACGCCCTGGACGCCACCGTCGTCACCGAGCCCGCCGCGGTGCGGGCCCTGTGGAGCATCCGGGAGGACGCCGCCGGCACCGCGACGCGCATGCCCGACGGGACGGAGGCCTGGCCCGGCTGGGAGGACTGCGCCGTGCCGCCCGGGCGGCTCGGCCCCTACCTGCGCGACTTCCGGGCCCTGCTCGCCGCGCACGGACTGCGGGGGACCCCGTACGGCCACTTCGGCGACGGCTGCATCCACGTCCGCATCGACTTCGACCTGCTGAGCACGGACGGAGTGGCCCGCTTCCGCCGCTTCTCCGAGGACCAGGCCGACCTCGTCGTCGCGCACGGCGGGTCACTGAGCGGCGAACACGGCGACGGGCAGGCCAGGGCCGAGCTCCTGCCCCGGATGTACGGGGACGAGGTCGTGGAGCTGTTCACCCGGTTCAAGGACCTCTGGGACCCGGACGCCGGCCTCAACCCGGGCATGCTCGCCCGCCCTGCCCGGCTGGACGAGAACCTCCGCTTCGACGTGCTCCCGAAGCGGCCCGTCGACGTGACCTTCGGCTACCCGGACGACGACGGCGACTTCTCGGCGGCCGTGCGCCGCTGTGTCGGGGTCGCCAAGTGCCGCACGACGACGGCGGCGGGCTCCGGCGTGATGTGCCCGTCCTTCCGGGCGACCGGCGAGGAGGCCCACTCCACCCGGGGCCGCGCCCGACTGCTCCACGAGATGCTCGCCGGAGAGGTGATCGAGGACGGCTGGCGGTCCACGGAGGTGCGCGACGCCCTCGACCTGTGCCTGTCCTGCAAGGGCTGCCGCAGCGATTGCCCGGTGGGCGTCGACATGGCCACGTACAAGGCGGAGTTCCTGCACCACCACTACCGGGGGCGGCTGCGGCCCGCCGCCCACTACGTCATGGGCGGGCTTCCGCAGTGGCTGAGGCCGGCCGCCCCCTTCGCACGCGTCCTCAACGCCCTGGCGCGGCTCGCCCCGCCGGCGGCCCTCGCCAAGCGGCTCGCGGGGATCGCGCCGCAGCGGTCCATCCCGGTCCTGGCCCGGCAGACGTTCCGGGCATGGGCCCGCGCGCGCCGGGCACCGGCGGGGGGACCGGCCGTCATCCTCTGGCCGGACACGTTCACCGACCACCTCTCGCCCGAGGTCGGGCGTGCCGCGGTCCGTGTGCTGGAGGCGGCCGGCCGCACCCCCGTGTACCCCGCCGGCCGCGTCTGCTGCGGCCTCACCTACGTGTCGACCGGCCGTCTCGACCGTGCCCGCACGGTCATGCGCCGCACCCTGGACCGGCTGGGACCCACCCTCGGGGAGCCGGTCGTCGTCCTGGAACCCAGCTGCGCCGCCACCCTCCGTACGGACCTTCCGGAGCTCCTCCCCGACGACCCCCGCGCCGCCGGACTGGCCGCCTCCGTCCGGACCCTGGCCCAGTACCTGGAGGAGTACGCCCCCGAGTGGAACCCGCCCCGCCTGGACCGCCCGGTCGCCGGCCAGACCCACTGCCACCAGCACGCCGTCCTCGGGGACGCGGCCGAGCGCCGGCTCAGGGAGAAGGCGGGCCTCACGGGTGAGCTGAGCGGTGGCTGCTGCGGTCTGGCGGGCAACTTCGGCTTCGAGAAGGGCCACTGGGACGTCTCGGTGGCCTGTGCGGAGGACCGCCTCCTGCCGTCCGTACGGGAGGCCGGGCCCGGTACGGAGCTGCTCGCCGACGGCTTCTCCTGCCGCACCCAGCTCGACCAGCTGGCCGGCCGCCGGGCCCGGCACCTCGCCGAGGTCCTGGCGGAGGGCCTGGACGCGTGAGGCCGGCCCGCAGGCCCGGGTACCGCAGGGGTGGGGTGACAGGAGACGCCCCGTGAAGGAGACGCCCCGTGAAGGAGCCGCCCCGTGAAGGAGCCGCCCTCGGAGCGGGACACTCCTGAATGGCCGGCCCCGGTCGGTGCGCGGCCCCCCATGCCCGTAGGCGAAGCTCCCCTCCCCGCCGTCAGGTGGTAGCTGGGGGCGGTGTCCGGGGCGGTGTCCGTCCTTCGCGCGCGACGATCTCCCGGGCCAGCTCCACCAGGTGGGGCAGCGCGGGATGGCCGGGCCCGTCCCGGCGGGCCAGGAGGACGGGGAGCGGCGGGGCATCGTCCAGCGGCACGTACACGACCCCGGCGTGGGGGTGCATGCCGACGGTGGACGTGCCCGAGACCCCGCTGCCGCGTCCCGCCGCGATGGCGGTGAGCCAGTCGTCGGTGTTGGCGACGGTGAGCGTGGCGACGGGCCGGGCGTGCGGCGGCCAGAGGTCGAGGGTGGTGGCCCCGGAGACGGTGTTCAGGACGACGGCGTCCTGCGTCAGATCGCCCAGCGACAGTGAGGCACGGGCGGCGAGTGGCCCGTCGGCGGTGACGGCGGCCACCCGGTCCTCGGTGAAGAGGACCTCGGTGACGAGCCCCGGCGTCTCCACGGGCCCGCGCAGGAGCGCCGCGTCGACCTCGCCGCGGGTGAGCCCGGCCGTGCGGTCGTCGATGCGGAGCAGTTCGAGCGGGGTCCGCGGGTGGAGCCGCTGCCACGTCCGCAACAGCGGTGTGGTGTAGGGGCCGAACGCCGACCAGGCGTGCCCGAGCCGTAGGGGCCGGCGGCGGAGCCGTCCCGGGTCGAGGGCCTCGTCGAAGGCGCCGACGGCCGCGGCCGCCTTGTCGCGGAAGGCGACGCCGTCGGGGGTGAGGGCGAGGTGGTGGGTGGACCGGTCGACGAGCCGCACCCCCAGATGCCTCTCCAGGGCGGCGAGCGTACGGGAGACGACGGGCTGGGTCACGCGGAGGCGGGTGGCGGCCCGGGTGACGCTGCCCTCGTCCGCGATCGCCAGGAAAGCCCGCAGGTGCCGGACCTCGATTCCGCGTCCGCCACCCTGTTCCGTGCCCTGTCCAGTGCTCATGTCCGCCGAGCATAACGGGAGCGCAACCGGCATTTCCGGGGACGCGCACGGGTCTCTACGGTGAGGGGGAGGAAGCGTCCGGGCAGTACCGTACTGTGGATGCTCGGTACATTACAGTGAACTTTTCGAGAGGTCCCAGGTGAACGACCCGCGCAGCGCCGTGCAGCCCGCCGCAGCCGTCGCCGTACCCGAGGCGGTCTCCGCGCTCGACGAACCGGGTCACTGGCGGCCCGGCGGTGGCAGCCGCCGGGCGACGCTCGGCCCGGTGGCCCTCGTCGTCGCGGGCGGACTCTCCGTGCAGTTCGGAGCGGCGGTCGCGGTCCTGCTGATGCCGAAGGCGGGCGCGTTCGGCGTGGTCACCCTGCGCCTCGTCGCCGCCGCGCTCGTGCTGCTGGCCGTCTGCCGCCCGAAGCTGCGCGGGCACTCGCGGGCCGACTGGGGCACCGTGGTGGCGTTCGGCATCGCGATGGGCGCCATGAACACGCTCTTCTACCAGGCTGCCGACCGCATCCCGCTGGGCGCCGCCGTCACCCTGGAGGTCCTCGGCCCGCTGGTCCTGTCCGTGGTCGCCTCCCGCCGTCTGGTCAACCTCCTTTGGGCGGGCCTAGCGCTGTGCGGGGTCGTCCTGCTCAGCGGGATGGCGTCTCCCCTGTTCGGGCGGAGCGGGGAGCTCGGGGAGGGCTTCGACGGGCTGGACCCGGTCGGAGCGGCGTGTGCCCTGGGCGCGGGAGCCATGTGGGCGGCGTACATCGTCTTCAGCGCCCGGACCGGCCGGCGCTTCCCGCAGGCCGACGGGCTGGCCCTGGCGATGGTCGTGGCCGCGGTCCTCTCGCTGCCGCTCGGCATCATGGAGTCGGGCGCGGAACTCGTGGTCCCCTCCACGCTTGGCCTGGGCCTCGCCGTGGCCCTGCTCAGCTCGGTCCTGCCGTACACCCTCGAGCTCATGGCCCTGCGCCGCCTGCCCGCTCCCACGTTCGCCGTCCTGATGAGCCTCGAACCCGCCATCGCGGCCACCGCGGGCTTCCTCGTCCTCGATCAGGCCCTGTCCACGACCGACGCGCTGGCCATCGCCCTGGTCATCGGCGCGAGTGTCGGCGCCGTGCGCAGCCGGACGGCCGGGACGGCGTCGCCGCGCCGGGACGGGGCGGGGGAGGCACGATGGAAGGGACCGGAGGAAGGAGGCCTGTCCATGGGCTCCACCAAGGGAACCGACGAGTACGACGGCTTGTACGCCCACACCCCCTCGCAGGCCGAGGGAGAACGCGACGAGCCCACCGAACGCGGCCAGGCGGCCGAGACGCATCCCGACGTCTCCAGGACGGAACCCTCGCAGGCCGAGGGCGAACGTGCGGATTAGCCGCTGAGAGCGGACCGGCCGCCGGCGGGCGGCGTCCGGGGCCCGGGAAGCCGGGTGCCGGCGGTGTCACGCACGTGAAGTCCCGCTGACCGGAGGGCCGACGGTGCCGACGCGGTCGGTCCGCTCCGGCCGGCCGGGATGACGCCACCGCGTCCACGACGAGGCCGATTCTCGGCCCCTCGCGGGCGCGGGCGCGGCGACCGGTGGATCCCGCATCGCGCCCGCGCCGAGGTGCGGGCGGGCGATAAAATCATGCAAGCATGCTTGCTTGTTTCGCGGGTCGCTGCCATGCTCCAGGGCACACCGCCACGCCCCGAGGGGAGCGCACCGTGTCCGACGCTTCGGCCGTGACCGTCGCCGTGCTCGACGATCTGCGTCAGGAGAGCGACGAACTGGACCTGCTGGTCGCCGGGCTGAACGCGGAGGGATGGGCCCTGCCCACCCCCGCCGAACGGTGGACCGTCGCCCACCAGATCGCCCATCTCAACTGGACCGACGAGGTCGCCCTGCTCGCCGTCACCGACCCCGGGGCCTTCGCCGACGAGGCCGGCAAGGCGGCCGCCGACCCGGAGACCTTCGTCGACGAGGCGGCCGACGAGGCGGCGACCGCCCTGCCGCCCGAAGCGCTGCTCGTGGAGTGGCGGGAGGGGCGGGCCCGTCTGCAGGAGGCGCTGCGGGAGGCTCCCGCCGGGGCGAAGTTCCCCTGGTACGGACCGCCCATGAGCGTCGCCTCCATGGCCACCGCGCGGCTCATGGAGACCTGGGCCCACGGCCAGGACGTCGCCGACGCCCTCGGGGTGGCCCGGAAGCCGTCCGCCCGGCTGCGGCACATCGCCAGGATCGGCGTACGGGCGCGCGACTACGCCTACTCCGTGCGGGGCATGCAACCGCCCGCCGAGCAGTTCCGGGTGGAACTCCGGGCCGAGGACGGAACGTCGAGCGTGTACGGCCCCGAGGGCGCCCCCCAGCGGATCACCGGGCCGCTCCTCGACTTCTGCCTGCTCGTCACCCGGCGCGCCCACCGGGACGACCTCGCCCTCGAGGCCGTGGGCCCCGACGCCGACCGATGGCTGGACATCGCCCAGGCCTTCGCCGGCCCGCCCGGAAAGGGGCGCCCCAGGAAGGGGGAGCGGTGACCCGGCCGCTCCGTATCGGCAACGCCTCCGGCTTCTACGGCGACCGCTTCGACGCCGTACGCGAGATGCTCACCGGCGGCCCCCTCGACGTCCTGACCGGGGACTACCTCGCCGAACTCACCATGCTGATCCTGGGCCGCAGCCGGCTCAAGGACACGAACCGCGGATACGCCTCCACCTTCCTGCGGCAACTGGAGGAGAACCTCCACCTCGCGCACGACCGGGGCGTCAAGATCGTCACCAATGCCGGGGGGCTCAATCCGGCCGGACTCGCCGACGCCGTACGGCAGCTGGCCGGCAAGCTGTCCGTGCCCGTGCGCGTCGCCCATGTCGAGGGCGACAGCCTCCCCGTGCCCGACGGTCACCTCACCGCCAACGCCTACCTCGGTGGCGCCGGGATCGCAGCCTGCCTGCGGGCCGGGGCGGACATCGTCGTCACCGGGCGCGTCACCGACGCCGCCCTGGTCACCGGCCCGGCCGCCGCCCACTTCGGCTGGGGGCCCGGTGACCTGGACGCGCTGGCCGGGGCCGTCGTCGCGGGGCATGTGCTCGAGTGCGGCACCCAGGCCACCGGGGGCAACTACGCGTTCTTCGGCGAACACGACGTCCGCCGCCCCGGCTTCCCGCTCGCCGAGATCCACGCGGACGGGTCGAGCGTCGTCACCAAGCACGACGGCACGGGCGGTGTCGTCGACCTCGGCACCGTCACGGCGCAGTTGCTGTACGAGACCGCCGGCGCCCGGTACGCCGGACCCGACGTCACCGCCCGGCTGGACACCGTCACCCTCACCGGGGCCGGGCCCGACCGGGTGCGGATCGACGGCGTACGGGGCGAGGCCCCACCGCCCACGCTGAAGACCGGGCTCAACCGGATCGGCGGCTGGCGCAACGAGGTCGTCTTCGTGCTGACGGGCCTCGACATCGAGGCCAAGGCGCGGCTCGTGCGGGACCAGTTCGCCGACGCCCTCGCCCGCACGGAACGGCCACCCGCCGACGTGCGGTGGGAGCTCGCCCGTACCGACCGGCCGGACGCGCCCACCGAGGAGACGGGCAGCGCCCTGCTCCGGCTCGTCGTCCGCGACCAGGACGCCGAGGCGGTCGGGCGCGCGGTGTCCGGCGCGGCCGTCGAGCTGGCGCTCGGCAGCTACCCGGGCTTCCACGTGACCGCGCCACCGGGAAAGGGCGCTCCGTACGGGGTGTTCGAGGCCGGGCGGGTGCCCGCGGAAGAGGTGGAGCACGCGGCCGTCCTGCCGGACGGGCGGCGGGAGACCGTGCCGCCGGCCGGCCGGTACAGGGAACTGGAGGCGGTCGAGGAGCCCCCGCTCCCCGAGCCGCTGCCCGCCGGACCCACCCGTACCGTCCCGCTCGGCCGCGTCGCCGGCGCCCGCAGCGGCGACAAGGGCGGCGATGCCAACGTGGGCGTATGGGTCCGCACCGACGAGGCCTGGCGGTGGCTGGCGCACGAGCTGACCGTCGCACGCTTACGGGAGCTGCTGCCTGAGACCGCCGGGCTCACCGTCGTACGCCATGTCCTGCCGAACCTGCGGGCGCTCAACTTCGTGGTCCACGGCCTCCTCGGCGAGGGCGTCGCCGCGCAGGCCCGGTTCGACCCCCAGGCCAAGGCGGTGGGGGAGTGGCTGCGCTCCCGGCACCTCCCCGTCCCCGTGGCGCTGCTCGACCCACCGGAGGTGACCCCATGACCGTCCTGCCCACCGCACTCGACACCACCGGCCCCGAATACGCCGCCCACCGCGAGGCCATGCTCGCCAAGCTCGCCGAGCTCGACGCCGAGCACGCCAGGGCCCTGGCGGGCGGAGGCGAGAAGTACGTGGCGCGGCACAGGGAGCGCGGCAAGCTGCAGGCCCGGGAGCGGATCGAGCTGCTGGTCGACCCGGACACCCCCTTCCTGGAACTCTCCCCGCTCGCCGCCTGGGGCAGCGCGTACACGGTCGGCGCCTCGCTCGTCACCGGGATCGGCGTCGTGGAGGGGGTGGAGTGCCTGATCACCGCCAACGACCCGACCGTCCGCGGCGGCGCCTCCAACCCCTGGACGCTGAAGAAGGCCCTGCGGGCCAACGAGATCGCCTTCGCCAACCGGCTGCCCTGCGTCAGCCTCGTCGAGTCGGGGGGCGCCGACCTGCCCTCGCAGAAGGAGATCTTCATCCCGGGCGGGGCGCTCTTCCGCGACCTCACCCGGCTGTCGGCGGCCGGCGTCCCGACCGTCGCCGTCGTCTTCGGCAACTCGACCGCCGGCGGGGCGTACGTCCCCGGCATGTCCGACCACACCGTGATGATCAAGGAGCGGTCGAAGGTCTTCCTCGGCGGCCCGCCCCTGGTGAAGATGGCCACCGGTGAGGAGAGCGACGACGAATCCCTCGGCGGCGCCGGGATGCACGCCCGTACGTCCGGGCTCGCCGACCACTTCGCCGTGGACGAGCACGACGCTATCCGGCAGGCCCGGCGGATCGTCGCCCGCCTCAACTGGCGCAAGGCGCACCCCGACCCGGGGATCGCCGAACCACCGAAGTACGACGAGGACGAACTGGCCGGGATCGTCCCGGGCGACCTCAAGACCCCCTTCGACCCGCACGAGGTCATCGCCCGGCTCGTCGACGGATCGGACTTCGACGCGTTCAAGCCGCTCTACGGGGCCAGCCTGGTCACGGGGTGGGCCCGCCTGCACGGCTACCCGATCGGCATCCTCGCCAACGCGCAGGGCGTGCTGTTCAGCGAGGAGTCGCAGAAGGCCGCGCAGTTCATCCAGCTCGCGAACCAGCGGGACATCCCGCTCCTCTTCCTCCACAACACCACCGGCTACATGGTCGGCAAGGAGTACGAACAGGGCGGCATCATCAAGCACGGCGCCATGATGATCAACGCGGTGTCGAACTCCCGGGTCCCGCACCTGTCCGTGCTGATGGGCGCCTCCTACGGCGCCGGGCACTACGGCATGTGCGGTCGCGCCTACGACCCCCGCTTCCTCTTCGCCTGGCCCAGCAGCAAGTCCGCCGTCATGGGTCCCCAGCAGCTCGCCGGCGTCCTGTCGATCGTCGCCCGGGCGTCCTCCGCCGCGAAGGGCCTGCCCTACGACGACGAGGCCGACGCGGGCCTGCGCGCCATGGTGGAGCAGCAGATCGAGTCCGAGTCCCTGCCCGTGTTCCTGTCGGGGCGGTTGTACGACGACGGGGTCATCGACCCGCGTGACACCCGGACCGTCCTCGGGATCTGCCTGTCCGCGATCCACACCGCACCGGTCGAGGGCGCCCGCGGCGGCTTCGGCGTCTTCCGGATGTGAGGCGGCCCCCTCGCGGCCGAACAGCCGCCGCTCCCGCGGAGGTGGCCGCTCGCCGTGGGAGCCCCTCGACCGACGGTTGCGGTGTCCTAGTGGAAAGAGCTTCTCCTGTGCCAGCCATGATTCGTACGCTCCTGGTGGCCAACCGGGGCGAGATCGCCTGCCGGATCTTCCGCACCTGCCGCGAGCTGGGCATCTCCACCGTCGCCGTGTACTCCGACGCGGACGCCGGCGCCCTGCACGTGCGGGAGGCCGACACCGCCGTACGCCTCCCGGGGGCGGCGGCCGGTGACACCTACCTGCGCGGCGACCTGGTGGTGGCCGCCGCCCTCGCGGCGGGCGCCGACGCCGTGCACCCCGGGTACGGCTTCCTCTCCGAGAACGCCGGGTTCGCCCGCGCCGTGCGGGACGCGGGGCTCGTCTGGGTGGGCCCACCGGTCGAGGCCGTCGAGCTGATGGCGTCCAAGACCCGCGCCAAGGAGCTGATGGCCGCCGCGGACGTACCGCTCCTGGCCCCCGTCGACCCGGCGGGCGCCACCGCCGAGGACCTGCCGCTGCTGCTCAAGGCGTCGGCCGGCGGGGGCGGGCGCGGGATGCGGATCGTCCGGGACCTCGGCGAGCTGCCCGGGGAGCTGACGGCGGCGGTCGCCGAGGCCACCGCCGCCTTCGGGGACGGCGAGGTCTTCGCCGAGCCGTACGTCGAACGCGGCCGGCACGTCGAGGTCCAGGTCATGGCGGACGCCCAGGGCACGGTGTGGGCGCTCGGCACCCGCGACTGCTCGCTCCAGCGCCGCCACCAGAAGGTCATCGAGGAGGCTCCCGCCCCCGGCCTCGGCGACGCGCTCCGGCAGGAACTGCACGACGCCGCCGTCGCCGCCGCCCGGGCCGTGGGCTACCGGGGCGCGGGGACCGTCGAGTTCCTCGTGTCGGCCGAAGGACGCCCGTACTTCCTGGAGATGAACACCCGGCTCCAGGTCGAGCACCCGGTCACGGAGGCGGTGTCCGGGCTCGACCTCGTGGCCCTGCAACTGCGCGTCGCGGAGGGGGAGCCGCTGCCCGCCCCCGCACCCCCGCCGCTCCGCGGCCACGCGGTCGAGGCAAGGCTCTACGCCGAGGACCCCGCCCGTGACTGGCAGCCGCAGACCGGAGCACTGCTCACCCTGGACGTACCGGAGGGGCCCGGCCTGCGCCTCGACACCGGGTACACCGGCGGCGACACGGTCGGGGTGCACTACGACCCGATGCTCGCCAAGGTCATCGCCCACGCACCCACCCGCGCCGAAGCCGTACGCCTCCTCGCCCGCGCCCTGGAACGCGCCCGCATCCACGGGCCGGTCACCAACCGCGACCTGCTCGTCCGGTCCCTGCGCCACCCGGACTTCGCGGCGGCGCGCCTGGACACCGGTTTCTACGACCGGCACCTGGCCACGCTCACCGCCCCCGTCCGCGAGGACGACCGCCGCCTCGCCGCCACGGCCGCCGCCCTCGCCTCCGCCTCGGCCCCCACCCGCTTCGGTGCCTGGCGCAACCTGCCCTCGCAGCACCAGACCAAGCGCTACCGCGTCGAACCCGACGGGGCCGAACACGAGATCGCCTACCGCACCGGCCGGGACGGCCCGGCACCCGTCACCGGCGAACGGGTCACCACCGCCGGGCCCGGCCGCGTCGGCCTTGAATCGGGCGGCGTCACACGGCACTTCACGATCACCCCGCACGGCGACCGCGTCCACGTCGACGGCGCCCGCGGCTCGTACACCTTCACCGTCCTGCCGCGCTTCACGGACCCCACCGCGCGCACCGAACCCGGCTCCCTGCTCGCACCCATGCCCGGCACCGTCGTCCGCCTCGCGGACGGGCTCGCGCCGGGTGCGGCCGTCGAGGCCGGGCAGCCCCTGATCTGGCTGGAGGCGATGAAGATGGAGCACCGCATCCTCGCCCCCGCCGCCGGCATGCTCACCGCGCTCCACGCCGCACCCGGTCTCCAGGTGGAGGTCGGCACCCTGCTCGCCGTCGTACAGGACGCCCCCGTGCGCCAGGAGGAGACGAAACCATGAGCACCGTCCTCGAAACCGAAGAGCACAAGGCCCTCCGCGCCGCCGTGGCCGCGCTCGGCAAGCGGTACGGCCGGGACTACATCACCGCCCTGGCCCGCGAGGGCGGACACCCCCGGGAGCTGTGGGCGGAGGCCGGCAAGCTCGGCTACCTCGGGGTCAACCTCCCCGCCCGGTACGGCGGCGGGGGCGCCGGCATCGCCGAACTCTCCATCGTCCTGGAAGAGCTCGGCGCGGCCGGCAGCCCCCTGCTCATGATGGTCGTCTCCCCGGCGATCTGCGGCACGGTCATCGCCCGTTACGGCACCGAGGCCCAGAAGCGGGCGTGGCTGCCCGGACTCTCCGACGGGACCCTGACCATGTCCTTCGGCATCACCGAACCCGACGCGGGCTCCAACTCGCACCGCATCACCACCACCGCCCGCCGCGACGGCGGGGGCTGGGTCCTCACCGGCCGCAAGGTCTTCATCTCCGGCGTCGACGTCTCCGACGCCACCCTCGTCGTCGGCCGCACCGAGGACGCCCGCTCGGGCAGCCTCAAGCCCTGCCTCTTCATCGTGCCGCGCGAGACCCCCGGCTTCACGCGCACCCCCATCGACATGGAACTGCAGGCTGCCGAGAAGCAGTTCGAGCTGGTCCTCGACGACGTACGGCTCCCCGCCGACGCCCTCGTCGGTGACGAGGACGCGGGCCTGCTGCAGCTCTTCGCCGGACTGAACCCGGAACGCATCATGACCGCGGCGTTCGGCATCGGGATGGGCCGGTACGCGCTCGGCAGGGCCGTCGAGTACGCGGGCACCCGCCAGGTGTGGAAGGCCCCCATCGGCGCACACCAGGCCATCGCGCACCCGCTCGCCGTCGCCCACATCGAGCTGGAGCTGGCCCGGCTCATGATGCAGAAGGCGGCCGCCCTCTACGACAGCGGCGACGACGCCGGCGCCGGCGAAGCCGCCAACATGGCCAAGTACGCGGCCGGCGAGGCCTGTGTGAAGGCCGTCGACCAGGCCGTCCACACCCTCGGCGGCAACGGGCTCACCCGCGAGTACGGCCTCGCCTCCCTGATCACGGCCTCGCGTGTCGCGCGCATCGCTCCCGTCAGCCGGGAAATGATCCTCAACTACGTCTCCCACCGGACCCTCGGCCTGCCGAAGTCCTACTGAAGGTTCCCCGGGAAGCCGGCCTCCACCTCCCGCTGGGCGCGGAGCGCCTGGCGCGGCCGCTCGCGGCGTTGCCGAAACGCCCTGGCGGCTCCCCCGCGAGGGGTCTCCGGCGCCTTGTGGGCGACCCCGCCGGGCGCCCCGCGCCGATCCGGCGGAAGCCGGACCACCGCTTCCGGTGACTGCCGCGCGGGGTTCCCACGCCCCGGTGCGGAGGGGATGCTGACTGCCCGTCCACCCGCGTCGAAGGGACCGCCACAGTGTTCCGCAGCGAGTACGCAGATGTCCCGGCCCTGGCAACACCCATCCACGAAGCCGTCCTCGGGAGGGCCGCCGCCGACTTCGGTGACACCCCCGCCCTGATCGACGCGACGAACGGCACGAGCGTCACCTACACCCAGCTCGACACCTTCCACCGCCGCATCGCCGCCGCCCTCGCCGAAGCGGGGCTGCGCAAGGGTGACGTACTCGCCCTGCACAGCCCCAACACGATCGCCTACCCACCGGTCTTCTACGGGGCGACGCGGGCGGGCGCCACCGTCACCACCATCCACCCCCTCGCCACCCCCGAGGAGTTCGCCAAGCAGCTGGGGGACTCCGCCGCCCGCTGGATCGTCACCGTCTCCCCGCTCCTGGAGGTCGCCCGCCGCGCGGCCGAACTGGCCGGCGGCGTCCGGGAGATCTTCGTCTGCGACCGGGCTGAGGGTCACACCTCCGTCCTGGACATGCTGGGCTCGACCGCCCCCGAACCCGACGTCACGATCGACCCCGCCGAGGACATCGCCGCCCTGCCCTACTCCTCGGGCACCACCGGCGTCCCCAAGGGCGTCATGCTCACCCACCGCTCCATCGGCACGAACCTGGAGCAGTTGCGCCCCTTCGTCCCCATCGGCCAGGGCGACCGCATCCTCGCCGTGCTCCCCTTCTTCCACATCTACGGGCTGACCGCCCTGATGAACGCCCCGCTCCGCTACGGCGCCACCGTCGTGGTGCTGCCCCGCTTCGACCTCGCGCAGTTCCTCGAAGCGATCCAGACCCACCGGATCAGCGGCCTGTACGTGGCGCCGCCGATCGTCCTCGCCCTCGCCAAGCACCCCCTGGTCGGTGAGTACGACCTCTCCTCGCTCCGCTACATCGTCAGCGCCGCCGCCCCGCTGGACGCCGAGCTCGCCGCCGCCTGCTCGGCGCGCCTGGGCCTGCCACCCGTACGGCAGGCGTACGGGATGACGGAACTCTCGCCCGGCACGCACGTCGTGCCGCTCGACGAGCCGAACCCGCCGCCCGGCACCGTCGGCAAGCTCCTGCCCAGCACCGAGATGCGCATCGTCTCGCTGGTGGACCCGGGCGCGGACGTCGGCACCGGCACCGAGGGCGAGATCCTCATCCGGGGCCCCCAGGTGATGAAGGGCTACCTCGGCCGCCCCGACGCCACCGCCGACATGATCGACGGCGACGGCTGGGTCCACACCGGCGACGTCGGGCGCGTCGACGCCGACGGCTGGCTGTACGTCGTCGACCGGGTGAAGGAGCTCATCAAGTACAAGGGCTACCAGGTCGCCCCCGCCGAGCTCGAAGCCCTGCTCCTGGGCAACGACGCCATCGCGGACGCGGCCGTCATCGGCGTCCTCGACGACACAGGCAACGAGGTCCCGAAGGCCTTCGTGGTCCGCTCCCCGCAGACCCCGGACCTCACCGAGGACGAGGTGATGGCGTACGTCGCCGAGCGCGCCGCCCCGTACAAGAAGGTCAGACGGGTCGAGTTCGTGGACGCCGTCCCGCGGGCGACCTCGGGCAAGATCCTGCGGCGGGAACTGCGCGACCGGGAGAAGCAGCGATGACCCTCGTCCACCGGGCCGACGACCGGGGCGTCGCCGCCCTCACCCTCGACTCCCCGGCCAACCGCAACGCCCTCTCGGCGCCGCTCGTCGAGGAGCTGGACGACGCGCTGGCCGGCTGCGCGGCCGACCCGGCCGTACGGGCGGTCCTCCTCACCCACACCGGCAACACGTTCTGCGCCGGAGCCGACCTCACCGCACCGCCCGACCCGCACGCCCTCGTCGGGCTCATGCGCCGCATCGTGGCGCTGCCCAAGCCGGTCGTGGCCCGGGTCACCGGGCACGTCCGGGCGGGCGGCCTCGGGCTGCTCGGCGCCTGTGACATCTCGGCAGCCGGCCCGGAGGCGACCTTCGCCCTCACCGAATCGCGCCTCGGCCTCGCCCCCGCCGTCATCTCGCTGCCCCTGCTGCCCCGCCTGGACCCCCGAGCCGCCGCCCGCTACTACCTCACCGGAGAACGCTTCGACGCCGCGGAGGCCGTCCGCATCGGCCTCGTCTCCCTGGCCGCCGCGTCCGCCGGCTCCGCCGATGATGTGGACAAGGCGCTCGTACCGGTACTGGACGGGTTGCGCAGGGCCTCACCCCAGGGGCTGGCCGCGTCGAAGGAGCTGGTCACGGCTACTGTGCTGGAGACTTTCGACCGGCACGCCGAAGACCTCATCGCCCGCTCGGCAGCACTCTTCGCCTCCGACGAGGCCAGGGAGGGGATGACGGCCTTCCTGGAACGACGGGATCCCGCATGGCTGGTGTGACACCCCCCTCCGCGAAGACCCCCAAGCAGGACCGCAGCCGCGCCACCCGTCAGCGTCTCCTCGAGGCCGCCGTCGCCTGCCTCGCCGAACACGGCTGGGCGGGCTCCACGGTCTCCGTCGTCGCGGAGCGCGCCGGGGTCTCGCGCGGCGCGGCCCAGCACCACTTCCCGACCCGCGAGGACCTGTTCACCGGTGCCGTCGAGTACGTCGCCGAGGAACGTTCCGCCGCCCTGCGCGCCCTGCCCGTCCAGGGCCGCACGGCGGTGGTCGCCGCACTCGTCGACCTCTACACCGGTCCCCTCTTCCGCGCCGCGCTCCAGCTCTGGGTCGCCGCCTCCAACGAGGCCCAGCTACGGCCCCGCGTCACCGAACTCGAAGCCCGGGTCGGCCGCGAGACCCACCGCATCGCCGTACAGCTGCTCGACGCCGACGAAAGCCGCCCCGGCGTCCGCGAGACGGTCCAGGGCCTCCTCGACATGGCCCGCGGCCTGGGCCTCGCCAACCTGCTGACCGACGACACGGCCAGGCGGCGCCGGGTCGTCGCGCAGTGGGCGGCCGTGCTCGACGACGTACTGGACTGAGGACGCCACCGCCCGGCCGGGACGGCGCGTCCGAGCGGTGGCGGGGCGTTCGCTCACCGGGCCCTGAGCAGCTCGCGGACCTCACCCGCGCGGTTACGGACGCCGGACTCGGTGAGCACCCCGGGCGGGAGGGCCGCCGGCTGGAAGAGCCGGGCCGGTGGCAGGAGCGGCAGAGGCCGTCGGGGAGGGCCTCCGGGAGGGCCGGGCGTCCCGTACCGCTCGCGTAGGGCCTCCGGGAGGCCGGGTGTCCCGTACCGATCGCGTTCGGGCAGGAGCGCGAAGCCGTGTGCGCCGGGGCGGGCTGGGCCGGCATGGACCGCTTGGTGGGGCTGTGCGCCGCGCACACGGACCGATCGGCGGCCGCCCTGGGCCCCCGATCGGTCCGTGTCCTGTCCGGTCAGTTCCCCAGGTTCGCCAGCTGGTCGTACCCGGAGATCTCCCGGGGGTCGCGGGGGCCGGGGCCGACATACGTCGCCGAGGGGCGCACCAGGCGCCCGGTCCGCTTCTGCTCCAGGATGTGCGCCGACCAGCCCGCCGTACGGGCGCAGCTGAACATCGAGGTGAACATGTGCGCCGGGACCTCGGCGAAGTCCAGCACGATCGCCGCCCAGAACTCGACGTTCGTCGCCAGGACGCGGTCCGGACGGCGGGCGTGGAGCTCCTCCAGGGCCGCCTTCTCCAGGGCCTCCGCCACCTCGAAGCGGGGGGCGGCCAGCTCCCTGGCCGTGCGGCGCAGGACGCGGGCGCGGGGGTCCTCGGCGCGGTAGACGCGGTGGCCGAAGCCCATCAGGCGCTCGCCCTTGTCCAGGGCCTGCTTGACGTACGCCGTGGCGTCGCCGGTCCGCTCGATCTCCTCGATCATGCCGAGCACCCGGGACGGGGCGCCGCCGTGCAGCGGGCCGGACATCGCGCCCACCGCGCCGGACAGGGCGGCGGAGACGTCGGCGCCGGTGGAGGCGATGACACGGGCGGTGAAGGTCGAGGCGTTCATGCCGTGCTCGGCGGCCGACGTCCAGTAGGCGTCGACGGCCTTGACGTGCTTCGGGTCCGGCTCGCCGCGCCAGCGGATCATGAACCGCTCCACCACGGACTGCGCCTTGTCGATCTCGCTCTGCGGAACCATCGGAAGCCCCTGGCCACGCGCCGACTGGGCGACGTAGGACAGGGCCATCACGGCGGCGCGCGCCAGGTCGTTGCGCGCGGTCTTCTCGTCGATGTCCAGCAGCGGCTTGAGGCCCCACACGGGCGCCAGCATCGCGAGCGCGGACTGCACGTCGACACGGATGTCGCCGGAGTGCACGGGGATCGGGAACGGTTCGGCGGGCGGCAGACCCGGATCGAACGCCCCGTCCACCAGCAGGCCCCATACGTGGCCGAACGACACCTGGCCGACGAGGTCCTCGATGTCGACGCCGCGGTAGCGGAGCGAGCCGCCCTCCTTGTCGGGTTCGGCGATCTCCGTCTCGAACGCGACGACTCCTTCAAGTCCGGGTACGAAGTCGGACATCAGGCGGCTCCCTCGGCTCGGCGGCTGTGTACGGACCCCTGGTACCACGGGGCCTGCCCACGATACTGGCGGGTACGCACGGTGTGCGGAAGGGTGACATCCGGCACAACATCCCGGTCCCGGCCGGTCTTCCGGTGGCGCGGTCCGGCTTCCACGCCCCCTTCCCGCCGGGCACCCCGTCCCTCTGCGGCAGGATGGCCCCGTGCCCACAGCTGATGCCACTCCGTCTTCCGCTTCCGCCTCCTCCCGCGCCTCTGCTTCCGATTGCACCACCGATCCGGCCGCGATGCGCGAGCAGTACCGCTCCGAGGACTTCACCGAGAAGGACCTTGCCGCCGACCCGATGGAGCAGTTCGCCCACTGGTTCCGGCAGGTCGCGGGGGGAGGCATGCTCCACGAGCCGAACGCGATGGTCGTGTCCACGGCCACGCCCGACGGCCGGCCGTCCTCCCGCACGGTGCTGCTCAAGCACTACGACGACCGCGGTTTCGTCTTCTTCACCAATTACGGCTCCCGCAAGGGCCGCGAGCTGACCGCCAACCCGTACGTCTCGCTGCTCTTCCCCTGGCACCCGCTGGCCCGCCAGGTCGTCGTCAACGGCACGGCGGCCCGCGTGGGGCGTGAGGAGACGGTGGCGTACTTCCGTACCCGCCCCCACGGCTCGCAGCTGGGTGCGTGGGCGAGCGAGCAGTCGACGGTGATCGGCTCGCGGCAGGAGCTCGTGGACCGCTACGAGCAGCTGGCCGCCCGCTACCCGGAGGGCGAGAAGGTCCCCGCGCCTCCGCAGTGGGGTGGCTTCCGGGTCGTACCGGAGACGATCGAGTTCTGGCAGGGCCACGAGAACCGGCTGCACGACCGGCTGCGGTACGTACGTGAGGGCGCCGGCTGGCAGGTCGAGCGGCTCTGCCCGTAGCGGCGGCGGGCCCCGCGGATCCGGCGGGGCCCGGACACGCGACCTGACCGGGGCCCGGACACGCAGAAACCCGCAGGCTCTGGTCCCTCCTTGCTGAGGAGCCGGCCGGACTTACCGGCGAGCCTGCGGGTCGGTGACTGCTTGGGTTTCGGCAGACAGCTGCCGAGGTGCACTGTGTGCGACGACGGGCTGTCAGCCCGCAGCCACCTCACGAATCCGATAAGACTGCACTTTTCGGATCACCTCCTTTCAACGTGTGCGTACAGAGTAGGAACTCGCCCCGGAGCGGCACAAGTGATTTATCGGGGGACGTGGCCATCCGATTTCCGGGAAGTGGATGTGTGGTGGCTCACGTTCGAGTTCAATGGTCTGACGTGCGGTAATGCGGACAGCCATGACGGATACGTCCTGCGGGGGTACGGAGTGAGTGCTTCCAGGAGCAGTGGAACCACCGACGCGCTCGATCCCGACGAGGGCCCCGACGCGCCCGGTTCCGACGGCGGATCCGGGCCCGGGTCCCCGGCGGGGGCGGTTCCGGGGTCCCGGCTGCTGGCCGCGTTGCTCGACGGGATGGACGCGGCGCTGTGCGCGTTCGACGCGCACGGCACGATCACCCACTGGAACCGGGAGGCCGAGCGCATTCTCGGCTGGACCAGCGCGGAGGCCGTCGGCCGGACCGGGTTCGCCGGATGGGCCGTGCGCAGTGCGGACGCGGACGACGTGCACGGCCGCCTCATGGCCGTGATGGACGCCCCGGGGCGGCAGGTCCACGAGTTCGCACTGCTGCGCAAGGACGGCGGGCGGGTGCTCGTACGGACACAGTCGTCGGGGGTGCGCGGCGAGAACGGGAAGCCCGCCGGGGTGTACTGCGCGTTCAGCGAGGTGCACACCCAGATCGACCTGGAGCGCTCCATCGCGCTGAGCGAGGCGCTGCTCGAGGACGCCTCCTGGGGTGTCGTCCTCGTCGACGTCGATCTCCGCCCGACCGTCGTCAACGCCCACGCCGCCCGGGCACTGGGCGGCGGGCGCACGGCGCTGCTGGGCCGCCCGCTGGGCGAGCTGATCCTGCAGGGCGTCGAGGAGCTGGAGGGCGCCCTGCAGCACGTGCTCGCCGAGGGGGCGCCGACCGCTCCGGCCGAGCTGTGGGTGACGTTGCGGACGGCGGAGGGTGACCGGCGGCGCTGCTGGCGCAGCGGTTTCCTCCGGCTGTCCTCCCCGCTCGCCGAAGAGCCGGTTCCGCTCGGGGTCGGCTGGCTGTTCACGGACGTGACGGCGGCGAAGCTCGCGGAGCAGGAGGCGGACCGGGTGCGCTTCCGGTCCGGCCAACTGCACCGGGCGGCCCGCCAGGCCGCCGAGTGCGAGGACCCGATGGAGGCGGCGACCTCGTCGCTGGACTACGCCCTGGCCGGGTTCGCCGACCACGTGGTGGTGGACCTGCTGGCGGGGGAGCGGCTGGTACGGACCGCCGCGACGCCCTTTGACGCACCGGGCCCCTGCCTCCTGGTGTCGGGCGGCTCGATCCCGGTGGGGTACGGGGCCGGCCACCCCGCCGTCCAGGCGGTGGAGCGCAGGGGCTCGGTCCGCGCCAGCGCCGGTCCCGGGGCGGGTGAGCAGTGGGCGGTGGAGCGCCGGTGGCCCCGGGACTCGGCGCACGCCCTGTGCACGGTGCTGCGGAGCCGGGGCCGGACGCTGGGTGTGGTGACGTTCCTCCGGGCGGCGCACCGCAGCGCCTTCGAGCGCCCGGACGTGATGTACGCGGAGAGCGTCGCGGTGCGGGTCGCCTCGGCCGTCGACCTGGCCCGGCTGACGAGCCGGGACGGCCCCCGGGACCCCTCCGGCGGGTGAGGGCGGACGGCGGGGCCCGCCGGGGCGGACACCCGGGGTGCGGGGGCGCGTGGTGGCGTGTGCCGTGCCCCCGCCGGGGCCGCCGCGGCCGTGTCCCGGACCGGACCCCGCCGGGGCCGCCGCAGCCGTGTCCCGGACTGCCGGGCCGTGCCTGCCGGCTCCGGAGTACCGGTCAGTGCCGGTAGAAGATGCGGTCCCCGTACTCCCGCATCACGCGTCCGTTCCACTCGTGGCCGCCGTCCACGTTCCCCGACCGCAGCAGCGGCGGTTCGATCCCCCGGGCGACGAGCTCCTCCGCGGCGGTGGCCATCACCGCCTGCATCAGCGCGCTGGTCACGACGGTGGACGCGGGGGCGAACGGCGCCTCGATGCCCTCCGTGGTCAGCTCCGCGTCACCGATCGCGATCTTGCTGTCGAGCACGATGTCGCAGTGGTCCCGCAGGAACCCGCCCGAGGCGTGCCGGGACCTGGTGCCCGTCGCGTAGGCGACCGAGGTGACCCCGACGACCGTGAGGCCGAGTGCCCGGGCGTTCTGCGCCATCTCCACCGGCAGGGCGTTGCGCCCGGACAGGGAGATGATCACGAGGAGGTCGCCGGAGGTGGCGGGGCTGGAGTCGAGCACGGCGCTCGCCAGGCCGTCCACCCGTTCCAGGGCCGAGCCGAGCGTGGCGGGCATGACGTCGACGCCCACGGTGCCCGGCACGGCGAGCAGGTTCATCAGCGCGAATCCGCCCGCCCGGTAGACGACGTCCTGGGCGGCGAGGGACGAGTGCCCGGCGCCGAAGGCGAAGAGCCGGCCGCCCGCCGCGACCGTGTCGGCGATCGCGGTACCCGCTGCCGCGATCGAGCCCGCCTCCTCGTCGCGAACGCGCTCAAGCAGGCCGATCGCTGCGTCGAAGAACTGACCGGCCAGCTTCCTGTCGCTCATCGAGGAGGCCTTTCCTGCGGGAGTGGTGGACCGTGCCGCGGATCACGTTGCGGTCTGGACCAGTGACCTGTCAATACCGCTCCGGGGCATGCCTGCACACCGCCTGCGACCGGTACGGCACGGTTGTCGGCCCCATGCGTCAGAATTGGTGCAGGGCCATCGCACGACGACTTCATGTCACAGCATCGAGGGGCACGTATGTCCGGACTGATCGACACAACGGAGATGTATCTCCGCACCATCCTCGAGCTCGAAGAGGAAGGCGTGGTCCCGATGCGCGCCCGGATCGCCGAACGGCTGGACCAGAGCGGTCCGACGGTCAGCCAGACGGTGGCGCGCATGGAGCGGGACGGGCTGGTCCAGGTCGCGGGTGACCGCCATCTGGAGCTGACCGACGAGGGCCGTCGCCTCGCGACCCGTGTCATGCGCAAGCACCGGCTCGCCGAGTGCCTGCTCGTCGACGTGATCGGCCTGGAGTGGGAGCAGGTCCACGCCGAGGCGTGTCGCTGGGAGCACGTGATGAGCGAGGCCGTGGAGCGCCGGGTGCTGGAGCTGCTGCGCCACCCGACGGAGTCGCCCTACGGCAACCCGATCCCGGGTCTTGAGGAGCTGGGCGAGGAGGCGGAGGCCGACCCGTTCCTGGACGAGGGCATGGTGAGCCTGTCCGAGCTCGACCCGGGCCCGGAGGGCAAGACCGTGGTGGTGCGCCGGATCGGCGAGCCGATCCAGACCGACGCGCAGCTGATGTACACGCTGCGTCGTGCGGGCGTGCAGCCCGGGTCCGTCGTCAGCGTGACGGAGTCGGCCGGCGGTGTGCTGGTCGGATCCAGCGGCGAAGCGGCCGAACTGAACGCCGACGTGGCCTCTCACGTCTTCGTCGCCAAGCGCTGAGCCTGCGGTCGTCGGCACGGACGCCCTGCCGCCTCGGCCCATAGCCCGCAGAAACGGCGCTGACCAGCACGGATGTGGTGCGGCCACCTTGCGTACGCAAGGTGGCCGCGGTGCGTTCGGGGCACTGCGCGACCACCGTTACGGGTGTTGCAGTTGCAGGCACCGGTGCAGATGCACGTGCAGAAGTGACCGGTTACGGCCCGCTTTCTGTTTTCCGTCCGGAATCGCAGCGCCCGGGCGAATCGCGTGCCAGGCTGTGGCCAGGCATATGACCTGAGGGTCCGGCTGATACCGCCGCGCGGTCGGGGAGGGAGCGGGGAATGCGCCTGTCGCACCGGCATGTGCAGCGCGAGGTGACTGCCGGGTGCCTCGCTGCCCCGGTGGCCGCGGGAGCACCCCGGTGCGCCGCCCCTAGGGCGGGGGCCGACTGCGGACGGACCGGTGCCGGAACACGGGGAAGGCCCCGGCACCCGAGGGTGCCGGGGCCTGTCCTCCCCTGCGCTGACCTGGAGCCCCGAGCTCTCGAAGTCAGTCCCCGCGGACCCCTGTCCCCGAGTGGTCCGCTTCCCGCTGAAGATCTCCCCCCGGTGACGGACGTCAATCCTGCGCAGCTGTCACTCGAACGTGGGAAGTTCCGAGCCGGGAGCCGGTTTTCGAATAAAGGTTCGATAGTCTGGCGGACGCGAGCACGCGGTGACCGAGAACCTGAAGGGGGTGCCCGAACCTATGGTGCGGCGCATTGATGTGACCGGCTCCGACGGCGTGCGCCTGGCTGCCTGGGAGTTCGCCGATCCGCCCAAAGGGCGCGCGGAGGCCGAGCGGGCCCCCGGGATCCTTTTGCTGCACGGGCTGATGGGCCGGGCCGCGCACTGGGCCTCCACCGCCCGCTGGCTCTCCGAGCGTCACCGGCCGGTCGGCCTCGACCAGCGGGGGCACGGCCGCAGCGAGAAGCCTGCCGACGGCCCCTACACGCGTGACGCTTACGTCGCCGACGTCGAGGCCGCGATCGAACAGCTCGATCTCGCTCCCGTCACCCTCATCGGGCACTCGATGGGTGCCCTCACCGCCTGGCAGCTCGCCGCGAAGCGCCCCGACCTCGTCAAGGCGCTGGTCGTCTGCGACATGCGGGCCTCGGCCCTCGGGGCGGCCTCCCAGCGGGAATGGGAGGACTGGTTCGACGCGTGGCCGGTGCCCTTCGCCACGCTCGCCGAGGTGCGGAAGTGGTTCGGCGAGGACGATCCCTGGGTGGAGCGGCCCAATCCGTCCCGCGGAGAGTTCTTCGCCGAGGTGATGGCCGAGTGCGCCGACGGCTGGCGGCCCGTCTTCTCCCGCAGGCAGATGCTCGAATCGCGGGCCACCTGGGTCTACGACGCCCACTGGGAGGAGCTGGCCCAGGTGCGGTGCCCGACCCTGGTCCTGCGGGGGATCGACGGGCAGCTGGGCAGGGCCGAGGCGCAGGAAATGGTCCGCGTCCTGCCGCGCGGGCAGTACGCCGAGGTAGCTGACGCCGGTCACCTCGTCCACTACGACCAGCCGGAGGGCTGGCGCACGGCGGTCGAGCCGTTCCTGGAACAGCTCGCCGAGGACTGGCGCGACGACCGGGAGCCCGTCAGCCCCTGACCCGGCGGCCACCGTTCCGGGAGCCCCGGCCCCCGCCTGCACGCCTGCCGGCAGGCCCTGGGGTGTTCCCGTCCCGGACGCCCGGGGATGTCCGGCCCCGCGCGTGCCGGGCCGGACGCCGGCTCAGCCCTTGCTGACCGCGGCCAGGATCTCGGGCAGCCGGTCCGCCGTGCGGGTCGCGGCCAGCCGCAGCCCGAGCCGGCCGACGGCCGTCCCGTACACCGCTCCCACCGGCAGCAGCAGCCACAACCAGCCCTGCAGATCCGCCACGTGCAGCCACACCGTCAGCCCGATCACGGGCGCGCTGACCAGTGCGGCCGCGACCATTCCGCCGAAGATGGAGATCCAGGCGAGCCCCGCCTGCGCCGGCACCACGTTCTTAAACGCGCCGTCCTGCGGGATTGAGTACGGGAACAGCGCCGAAGCCATGGCACCCGTCGCCAGCATCGCTCCGAGCAGGGCGAACGACAGCCCCATGACCCCCGGGAGCGCCGCCCAGTCACCGAGGACCGCCGCCGTCACCACGGTCACCAGGATCGTGTACGGCAGCGTGATGACCAGCAGAGCCAGCGCACGCGCACGCAGTTCCAGACGGGCGTCCCGCGCGGAGGAGATCGAGAGCGCCACCATCCAGAAGGCGGAGGTGTCCTGGCCGAACTGGTTGTACATCTGCATGCCGAGCATGCCGGCCGCGAAGCAGGCCAAGTAGACCGATCCCGCCCCCTGCACGGCGTTGAGCACCGGCACGATCAGGCCGATCGCCAGCGCCGTCACCCAGGCCGCCTTGGTCTTCGGGTCCCGTACGACGTAGCGCAGGCTCCGCTGCATCACCGTACCCGTGCGCCCCTCGGGCAGCAGGGCGAAGAACCCTGGGCGGTCCGTCCCGGACGAGCTGCCGCGGGCCGGCTCCGCCGCGGCGATCGTGGAACCGTCCGGTGACGTCATCAGCTTCACCAGGCTCCGGTGCCACAGCCACATCAGGGCCACGAGGGCGAGCACCGACGACAGCAGCTGTACCGCGGCGCTCCCGTACGCGCCGTCGGAGGCGGACTCCACCGAGCCGAGCGCCGATGCCGGGGGCAGCCAGCGCACCACGTCCGCGGCCGGTTCGAGCGAGGAGAGCCCGCCCGCCCGGCCGAGGCGCTGAGCGCCGAAGTTGACGAACTGGATTCCCACCGCGATCACCAGACCGCTGAGCACCGCGAGGTCACGGCCCTTGCGCGAGGTGAGCAACCGGATGTTGGCCGTGGCGACCGACCGCGCCAGCGCCAGGCAGATCAGCAACGTCAGCGGTACGGCGATCACGCCGGCCACCGCTGCCGCCGGGCCGTGCGCGAGAGCGATCACCGAACCGAGGACCAGGGCCAGCGTGAAGAGCGGGCCGATCCCGATCAGCGAGGCCACCAGCAGCGCGCCGATCAGCGGGCGGGGCCGCAGCGGAAGCATCACCAGCCGGCTCGGGTCGAGGGTCTCGTCGCCGCTCGGGAAGAACAGCGGCATCACCGCCCAGCCGAGCGCCACCACGGCGGTCAGCAGGACCACCAGGGTGCCCGCCTGCGCGTGGCCGCGCAGCGCGACCAGGCCGATCACCTGGCCCACGGCGAACAGCAGCGTGACGACGAGGGACGCGACATAGGCGGCCCGCCGCCCGGACGACTGGCGCAGGCCGTTGCGCAGCAGCGTCAGCTTGAGCCGCACGAAGACGGGGACGAGGCCCTGGCCCCGCGCCGCCGGCACGGCGGAGCCCACCGGGGTGTCGAGCACGGTCATCGGGCACCGCCCAGCCAGTCCAGGGACTCCCCGGTGTCCCGGGCGTTCGCACCGACCAGTTCCAGGAAGGCGTCCTGCAGCGAGGACGCCTCCCCGCGTACGTCGGCGAGCGTGCCGCGCGCCCGGATGCGGCCCGCCGCCATGACGGCCACCCAGTCGCAGAGCGACTCGACGAGCTCCATCACATGGCTGGAGAAGACGACGGTCGCACCGGACCGGGTGTACCGCTCCAGCACGCCCCGGATGGTCTGGGCGGACACCGGGTCCACGCCCTCGAACGGTTCGTCGAGGAAGAGGACTTCGGGGTTGTGCAGGAGCGCGGCCGCCAGGCCGATCTTCTTGCGCATCCCGGTCGAGTAGTCCACGACCAGCTTGTGCTGAGCGCCGGCGAGGTCCAGGACATCGAGCAGCTGGGTGGCGCGCTTGTCCACCTCGGCACCCGGCAGGCCCCGCAACCGCCCGGTGTAGGCGAGGAGTTCGCGGCCGGAGAGGCGTTCGAAGAGCCGCAGTCCCTCCGGGAGCACCCCGATCCGGGACTTCACCTCGACCGGGTCCCGCCACACGTCGTGGCCACCGACCTCGATCTTCCCCATGTCGGGCCTGAGCAGTCCGGTGACCATCGAGAGCGTGGTGGTCTTCCCCGCGCCGTTCGGCCCGACCAGGCCGACAAACTTGCCCGCGGGCAGCTCCAGATCTATGCCACCGACCGCGATCTGCTCCCCGAACCGCTTCCACAGCCCTTGTATCCGGACGGCGGGCGGTGGCGTCGGCGCCCCACCGGCCCGGCCCGCTTCACCGGCCCGCTCCGCCGCACCGGCCTGGTCCGCTCCGCCTGCGCTGTCCGCCTGGTCCGGCATGGCACTGCCTTTCGGTGGTCCCCACGTGTGGGGACCACCCTACGAAACGCGGGCCCGGGCGTCGGCCGCTTCCCGCGCGCAGGCGTAGGCGAGCGGACTGATCAGTTCCTCCGCGTCCGGCAGCCAGCGGTTGGCGTGGGTGGGGCGCCGGGCCCACTGCACGGCACCGCGCCCGCCGACGCGGGTCGGGGGCCCGGCCACGTAGTGGCCCTCGCCCAGGCCCACCAGGTCGATCGCCGTGGTGTCCCAGCCCAGGCGGCGTACGAGGTCAGGGGACTTGGCGGCGGCGCCCGGCAGCACGAAGAACACCATCCGGCGGTCGGGGGTGCGGGTCACCGGGCCGAGCGTGAGGTCCATCCGCTCCATCCGGGCCAGAGCCAGGAAACCCGCGGACTCCGGGACGTCGAGCGCGTCGAAGGCACGGCCGGTCGGCAGGAGGACCGAGGAACCGGGCTGCCTGGACCACATCCGGCGGGCGGCAGCGGCGCTCCCGGTCGCCTGCCCCGCCCAGTCGGGCCGCGCGGGGTGGGCTCCGGGGGCGGGGCAGCCGGGGTCCCCGCACGAGCAGCGCTCGGTGCCCTCCACCGCTTCGAGCCACGTGCCGGGAAACACGTCCCAGTGCCGCTCCTCCGCATACCGCGCCGCCGCGTCGAGCAGCTGCTCACCTCGCTGTTGGGGGACCTGGGCGGCTTCCGTCACTCCGATGGGCTCTTCCACGCACAGCACAACTACCCCTGCAACCCGGGGTTACGGGCGCACTGCCGCCCGTCACGGCGGATCGATCCTGCATATGGGGCGCACGGGTGCATGGACGGGGGCGCGCATGCGGCAGTGCACCGATGCGCGGGTAACCACTTGCAGGACTGTGCCGAGGCGCTCGTCGCAGGGCGTGCCCGCACGCTGACGTCCGTACCGAATGAAGACGAATATGCGCATTTCTTGTGTAAGTGCCGGGCAGTGATCCCTTCCGATCACTGCGGTCCCAGGGGGAAATATGGCAGCCAGGCCTCTCGTCGCCCGCCAGCCGAACGAACGGCTCCAGACGCTCATCCAGGAGGCGGCCTGTTCCAACGCGGGCCTCGCCCGCCGCGTCAACATGGTCGGGACCGAGCGCGGACTCGACCTCCGCTACGACAAGACGTCCGTGGCCCGATGGCTGCGTGGGCAGCAACCACGCGGCAGGGCGCCGGGGGTCATCGCCGAGGCGCTGGGCCGCAAGCTCGGCCGTACGGTCACGATCGACGAGATCGGCATGGCCGACGGGAAGAACCTGGCCTCGGGGGTGGGCCTGCGGTTCGCCCCCACCGTGCTCGGTGCGATCGAGCAGGTCTGCGAGTTGTGGCGCAGTGACGTGGGCCGCCGCGACCTGCTGGCCGGGTCGGCGGTCGCCGCCTCCGCCATGGTCGAGCCCAGCCGGGACTGGCTGATCACGGGCGCCGACCCCCAGGTGGCGCGGACGACGGGAGCCAGGGTCGGCATGCCGGACGTGGAGGCGGTGCGGGCGATGACCGTCGCCCTCGTCGACCTCGACCACCGGTTCGGCAGCGGACACGTGCGGCCCGTCCTCGTGCACTACCTCAACAGCGTGGTGTCCGGGCTCCTTTCGGGGGCGTACCGGGAAGCGGTCGGCCGGGAGCTGTTCGGCGCGGTGGCCCGGCTCACCGAACTCGCCGGCTACATGGCCGTCGACACGGGCCAGCCGGGTCTGGCGCAGCGGTACTACATCCAGGCCCTGCGCCTCGCCCAGGCCGCGGGCGACCGGGCGTACGGCGGCTACGTGCTGGCCGCGTCGATGAGCCACCTCGCCGCCCAGCTCGGCAATCCGCGGGAGATCGCCCAGTTGGCGCGGGCCGCGCAGGAGGGCACGCGGGGGCGGGTGACCCCGCGTGCGGAGGCGATGTTCCACGCGGCGGAGGCCCGGGGCCACGCCCTCATGGGAGACGCCCGCACCTTCCAGGTGGTGGCCGCCAAGGCGTCGGCGGCCCTGGAGCGGACCGACCCGGACACCGGGGACGACCCGGACTGGATCGCCCACTTCGACGCCGGCTATCTCGCGGACGAACTCGCCCACTGCCACCGCGACCTGGGGCAGGCGGAACCGGCCGCGCGCCGGGCGAAGGAGGCGCTGGCGGCCCTGCCCGCGTCGCGGACCCGGCGCCGCGGCATCGGCCTGGTGCTGCTGGCCACGGCTCAGGTGCAGCAGCGCGAGGTGGAGCAGGCGTGCCACACGGGGCTGCGGGCCGTGGAGTTGCTGGGGACGGTGCGCTCCAGCCGGGGTGCCGAATACCTCGACGACCTCCAGCAGCGGCTGGTGCCGTACGGGGACCAGCCCGCGGTCCGGGAGTTCGGTGCCAGGCTGGAACTGCAGGCCGCCTGACCTGCGATCCGGCGATCGGCCATGATCAGCGCCGGCGTGCCGTCCCGTGTCACCCGCGGTGTGAAGGGCTGGTGAGCGCTCATGGGCGCTTGGCGCGGGGCGGCAGCCACCCGATAGCGTGAGCCGACGATTCCGTAGGTTGACACGTAGGAGTCCCGGTGACGCAGAGCGGACAGGGTGACGAGCAGCAGCTCCCTGCTGTACGGCCCGCGCACGAAGGTGTCGTGCTGCCCGCGGAGGGTGGTGCCTGGGCCGCGGGTGGGCCCGCAGGAGGACCGGCGCACGACGGGGCGGTCCCTGCGGGCGGGCAGCCGTGGGGCGCGCCCTGGGGCCCGCAGGCCGCCGGTCCGGCCGGACCGCTCCCGGGGCAGCTGCCCCCCGAGCAGCCCCCGCCGGGCGCGTACGCGCCGCAGCCCGGGCCGTACGAGCCCTCGCAGCAGTCCTACGCGCCGCAGCAGTCCTATGCGCCGCAGCAGTCCTACGCGCCTCAGCCGGACCCGTACCAGCAGCAGTTCCAGCAGCCCTACGCCCCGCAGCACCAGCAGTACGCGCAGCCGCTGCCGCCGGAGGCCGCGCCCGGCGGGGACGCCGACGCCACGCAGTTCATCGCCCCCGTCCCCGGCGGGCACGGGCCCGGCGGCCTGCCGCCGGAACGCCCCGCGGAACCCACCCAGCACCTGGGCAGGCCGGCCCAGGGGGGCGACGCCGACGCGACCCAGTACATACCGCCGGTACCCGGCGGGGCCCCGTACGGCATCCGGCCGGGAACCCCCGGTGAGCGGCAGCCGCCCGCGGAATTCGACAGCCTCTTCCGCAGCGAGGGGCCCGCGGGCGCCACGCAGCAGATGCCGCGCTTCGACGCCGGGCAGCAGCAGCCCCACCAGCAGCCGCCCCACCAGCAGCCGCCCCACCAGCAGCCGCCCCACCAGCAGCAGCCCCACCAGCAGCAGCCCCACCAGCAGCAGCCCCGCCGACAGTCGCAGGAGCCGTATCCGGGAGTGCAGGGGCAGCCGCAACCCGCCTCGGCGCCCCAGCCGTACCAGTCGGGACTGCAGGGCGTGCGGGGCGCGCAGGAGCCCGAGGACCACGGACAGGGGACGCAGCGCCGGCGGTCCGCGCACATCCCGCTGATCGCCGCGGTCGTGGTCGGCTGCGCCGTCATCGGGCTCGGAGCCGGCGCCCTGATGAGCGGGGGCGACGAAGGCTCCGGGGACGACAAGCAGCCTGTGGCCGCCCAGAGTTCCTCCGCGGCGGACCCTTCCACCCAGGCGGCGGCCGACCCCGCCGAGCCGCAGGCGAAGGCGCTCGACAAACTGCTCGCCGACAGCAACAACAGCCGTGCGGCGGTGATCAGCGCCGTGGAGAAGATCAAGGGCTGCACGGCGCTCGACCAGGCGGCCGCCGATCTGAAGGGCGCCGCCACGCAGCGCCGCGATCTGGTGACCCGGCTCGAGGGGCTCGCCGTGGACAAGCTCCCCGACAACGCCGGTCTGAAGTCCTCGCTGACCAAGGCGTGGCAGGCGTCGGCCGAGGCCGACGACCACTACGCCGCGTGGGCGGGACAGGCCAAGAACGGCAAGAAGGTGTGCAAGGGCGGCAAGGCCAGGTCGACGGACGAGAAGGCCAGGGCCGACGCGTCGAGCGGCGAGGCGACCCGCGCCAAGCAGGAGGCCTCGGGCATCTGGAACTCCATCGCGGCGAAGTACGGGCTGACGAAGAGGACCCCTCAGCAGCTCTGACACCCGGCGGCCCGTCGGGCGCACGGCCTCGGGCCCACGGCCTCTGGCCTCGCGCCCGAAGCTCACGCCTCGGGTCCCACGCCCGCCCCGGTGCGACACCCGCCCCGGGGTTCACACCCGCCCGGACACCGGCCGGCGAGGCCGTGGTCGTCCTCCGCGGCCGCCGGAGTCCGGGAGGCCGGGCGTCAGCTGCCGAGCCGGGCGTCCACCAAGGTCTCCGTGACATCCACGAAGCCCTTCTTCTCGGCGACCAGCCGGCCCTCGCGCACCACCTGGAACGTCACCCGCCCGTTGACGATGCGTGAATACGCGGCGGTGCCCACCATGTCCTTGAAGCGCCAGCGCAGGACGGGCGTGAGTCCGCCGGTGTCCACCTCGGCGCCGCGGTTGAGGCTGACGCTGATGCCGCCGGCGGTGATCTCCGGCCGGTCCATCGCCTCGATGACCGCCTTGAGCACGGTGTACGCGATCCAAGTGGTCTGCACGCCGGTGTCCTCGGGGTCGACCCGGTTGTCACCGAAGGCGAACTCGCCGATCACCTGGCGCATGGCGTCCCAGCGGGCGTCCCCGGAGTCCGGGTACCAGCCGGTGACGTACGCCCCCTCGAAGGGGCTGTTCCGGCCGCCGGTACGGTCGATGAGCGGCTGTTCGATGCTGCCGAGCACGGACGAGATCCGCACCCTGCCGCCCTCCGGTTCGAGGCGGCGGAACGAGTCGAAGAACGTCTCCGTCCCCTGGCCGAGCACGGCCGTCACACAGCCGTCGGCCGCCCGGTCGAGCGCCCTGGCCGCCTGGGCGTCGTACGAGGTGGCCTCCTCCGGGGCCCTGATGTCGTAGGAGGCGGGCAGATCGGCCCGGGTGAGGCTCGTGTCGAGGAGGCCGGGCATGCTGTCGCCGACCAGCGAGTCGGGCCGCACGAGGGACACCCGGTCGCACCTGGCGGCCAGCTGCTTGCCGTTTCCGGCGACGAGCGCCGGCTGGCCGCCGTTGACGGGGTAGGAGAGATAGCTGGTGAACTCGTCGGCCGAGGCGCCGTAACCACCGATGTACGGGATCCCGGCCGCCTCCAGCGGGGCCAGGAAGGCCCGCCCGTGCCGGCTGTAGGAGCCGACGACGGCGACCACGTCCTCGTCGACCGCCCGCCGGGCACACCGGGACGCGCCGACCGGGGTGTCGTTGTCGTCACAGGTGAGGACCCGCAGCTCGTGCCCGTCGATCCCGCCCCGCTCGTTGATCCAGGCGGCGTAGGCCCGCGCCATGGCCGGCATGCCCGCCATGTTCACCGCGTCGGCGCCGGACGCGTCAGGGGCCCAGGTCATGACGGTGACGGGCTCCCTGGAATCCCCCGACGCGCCAGGGAGGACGCCGCAGCCGGACAGCAGCGCGCCGGCCGTCACCGCGCATGTCAGGAGCCTTGAGGTGCGGGGGGAGCTGAGGCGTTGCCATCCGGTCATGAGCATGAACTGTTGCGTGCCGGAGGTAACGGAACGGTGTGCAGTGCTCAACGCTCGGTGACACGCAGGTGAATTCCGGGGGCCCGTGCGTACACGACGAAAGGGAACGTACGATCGACAATCGTGCAGCAAGGTTCGGAGAACTCTTCCCGTCGCGGCCGTCGCTCCTCCACCATGGGCGGCATGCCGCTCAACGACATGCCGTGGTGGCGCTGGCGCAGCAACGTGCGTTCAGCGCTGCACATGCTCTCCGACCCCGTCTTCCACCAGCAGTGCTGGCTGGCCGGCCAGGAGGGCTACGGTGACGTGACCGACGCCGTGTACCGCCTGGTCGAGGACACCTGGCTGGACAACTGGTCCGCCGAGAAGTACGTGGGCACCATCTTCCGGGACTCCGCCGAGGCCGCCCTCGTGGACGTCGCCGCTCTGCGGGTGCTGCGCATCATGCACCAGGTCGGTGCGGACGCCCCCGTCTCCGCCTACCTGGAGCACCCCGGCTGGCAGGAGGCCGTCCTGGCCGCCCGTGAGGCCCATGTGATGCTCGCGGGCAACGACGGCGAGGACCCCGACATCCCGCCGCGCTCCCTGGACGTGCTCCGCATGATGACCGGATCGGCCTGATCAGCGGGCGGTGTGGCACCCTACGGGGATGACCGCGC
Source organism: Streptomyces sp. B1I3 (assembly GCF_030816615.1). Taxonomy (NCBI): domain Bacteria; kingdom Bacillati; phylum Actinomycetota; class Actinomycetes; order Kitasatosporales; family Streptomycetaceae; genus Streptomyces; species Streptomyces sp. B1I3. Next base: position 3,479,508 of record NZ_JAUSYD010000001.1, on the reverse strand, counting down.
CGCAGCCTGCCGAACCCGTTACCGCCGCTGCCTCGGACGCCGCCGCCGAGCAGTACGTCCTCACGCTCTCGTGCCCCGACAAACAGGGCATCGTGCACGCCGTGTCGAGCTATCTCTTCATGACCGGCTGCAACATCGAGGACAGCCAGCAGTTCGGCGACCACGACACCGGTCTCTTCTTCATGCGCGTCCACTTCTCGGCCGACGCCACGGTGAACCTGGACAAGCTGCGGGCCAGCTTCGCCGCCATCGGGGACGCCTTCCGGATGGACTGGCAGATACACCGCGTCGCGGACCGGATGCGGGTCGTGCTGATGGTGAGCAAGTTCGGGCACTGCCTCAACGATCTGCTCTTCCGGTCCGGCATCGGCGCCCTGCCGGTGGAGATCGTGGCCGTCGTCTCCAACCACACGGACTTCGCCGAGCTCGTCGCCTCGTACGGCATCCCCTTCAGGCACATCCCCGTGACCCGGGAGAACAAGCCGGAGGCGGAGGCGCAGCTGCTGGAGCTGGTGCGCGGGGAGAACGTCGAACTGGTGGTCCTGGCCCGCTACATGCAGGTGCTGTCGGACGACCTCTGCAAGCAGCTGAGCGGCCGGATCATCAACATCCACCACTCCTTCCTGCCGAGTTTCAAGGGGGCCAAGCCCTACCACCAGGCCCACGCGCGGGGCGTGAAGCTGATCGGGGCGACGGCGCACTACGTGACGGCCGACCTCGACGAGGGGCCGATCATCGAGCAGGAGGTCGAGCGCGTCGGGCACGGGGTCACACCGGACCAGCTCGTCGCCGTCGGGCGCGACGTCGAGTGCCAGGCCCTGGCGCGCGCCGTGAAGTGGCACGCGGAGCGGCGCATCCTGCTCAACGGCCGACGCACGGTGGTCTTCGCGTAGGGCGCGCGCTCACAGCCTGCTGAGGGAGGCCGCGGCGGACAGCACGTCGCGGATGGCCTCGCGGTCACCCTCCTGTCCCGCCGCCGCCTCTTCCGGCGGGACGTGCCCGGCGACGAGCCGGCAGAACTCCACGCCGTCGAGCGCCACCTGCGCCACCGCGTGGCCGGGCGAGCCGAGGGCGGCCGGTGAGTCCAGCGCGACGTACCAGTCGCCGCCGCCCCGCCCCTCGATCTCCAGGTGCAGCGAACGCCCCGGGGCCCCGGCCGTCACCAGCCCCCGGGCCGGTCCGGCCAGCCCCGTGCGGCGGCGCTCGGCGAGGGCGGCGGGCAGCAGCCTGGCCGCCAGGTCGATCATCCCGTGGAGATGGGCGGCGGCGGGCGGCTCGTACGGATAGTGGACCGCGTCCGCGATGTCGCCGCCGTGCACCCAGCACTCGAAGGCCCGCTCCAGGAGCGAGTCCCGCAGCGGCAGGGCGAAGTCCCCGTACGGCACGGAGAGTTCCGCGACGCCCCGGCCGGCGAACGACACCGTGCGTACGAGGGTGTGGCTCTGGTCGCGCCAGGGTTCCCGGACGGCCCTGGTGGGCGGCCGGGAATGGGCCGACCACCAGGTCTCGGTGCGCGCGGTCGGTGTCGAGGGCCTGTCACCGCTCCCGAGCGGGTCGTCCAGGCCCAGAGCCGTGGAGACCAGGCCGTCGACGGTCATGAGGTGACCGATCACTCCGGCCACCGTCGTCCTGCGGGTGACCGGCCGCTCGCCCTCGAACCACTTCAGCCGCACCGGCGCATGCCACTCCGAGTCCCCGATGTCCCGCAGCAGCGCGTCGAGCCTGGCGGTCTCGGCGTCGTACGGAGCGGCCCAGGACGGGACGGGGATGCGCGCCGGGCGGCGGCCCAGACAGCCCTCCAGCACCCGGGCCCGCAGCTTCGGGTCCAGGTCGAGGCTGCCGTCGGTGTGCAGCAGACCCACCGCGTCGCGCAACCGCAGTGCCTCGTCCGCACAGGGGGCGCAGGAGGTGAGGTGCTCCTCGACCGCCGCCGTCTCCTCGACGGAGCAGGCGGCCAGGGCCCATGCGCCCAGGAGGGAGGTGAGGACCTTGTGGGACAGGACCGCGCCCGGAGCGGCGCTCTCCGGGCCGGTCTCCGCGACGCTCTCCGCGAAGGGTGCCGCGACGCTCTCCGCGAGCGCCGCCGTGCGGGCCGTCGAGACATCGGGGTGCGGTCCGGGGAGCGCGGGTGGGTCCCCGCGGCCCTGGTCCTGCGTGCCGCCGGTCCGCTGTCCCGGTATCCGCCGTTCGTCCGTGGGCCACTCGTCCCGCCCGTCGTCGCGTTCGTCCTCCGTCACGGTGTCCGTCCGTATCCCGGTGGTGCGGAGCCCGCGGGCGGGCGGGTGTTCGCCGTGGAGAGCAGCTGCAGCCCGAGCCGCAGCCGGCGCCTGGCCTCGTCCCCGGTGACGCCCAGGTCGGCCGCGGCCTGCCGGTAGTCACGGCGCTGGACGTAGGCGAGCTCCAGAGCGGCGCGCAGTGGTGCGGGCATGGAGGCGACGATGTAGTCGGCGCGGGCGGCGGCGGTGGCCTTCCGGACCCGCTGCTCCAGCTCCTCGGCGTGCGCGTCCGCGTCGGGCCCCGACGGCTCCCCGTGCGTGTCGCGGAGCCGCTGCACGGAACGTCGGTGGGTGAGCTGCGCCACCCAGGACCGCATGGAGCCCTGCTTGGGGTCGTAGGCGTCGGGGTTCTCCCAGACGTAGCCGAAGACCTCCCGGGTCACCAGGTCCGCGGCGCCCTCGTCGTCGAGCATCCGATGGGCCTGGGTGTGCACGAGGGCGGCGAACCGGTCGTAGAGCTCGCCGAGCGCCGCCGCCTCGCCCCGCACCAGCCGCTGCTGCATGCGGCGGTCCCAGCGCGGTGGTACGTCCTTCGCCATCCGGCCCCCAGCCCTGTGCTCCTCGTCACGCCGAATGTAGTCGGCGGCATCGGGCCGTCACGTACCTTTGCACCAAGTACGTCCCCCGAGTGGCGCCGGCTGATAGGGAATATGACGCGCTTTGCCGATTCCTGACCGGGTGATCGCAGCCCATGTGATCATTCCTGGATGAATCCTGTGCCGTACCGGTGGGCCGTTCCGTGTTTCGCGGGTGCGTGACGGGGGCAGCCGCGAGGAGGAACGGAAACTTCCGGATGATCCTCCGGATCCCGCCGGAACGAGAGGTCCGATCGCGTGACGCTGAAGGTGGACGAGACCGAGCAAGGCGGGTGGACCGTACTGCGGGCCCACGGTGAACTCGATCTGGTGACCTCACCCGTCGTGCGTCAGTCCGTCCACGGAGCGGTGGCCGAGGGCCGGCACGACGTGGTCCTCGACCTCTCCGGTGTGCTCTTCTGCGACTCCAGCGGTGTCAACGTGCTGATCGCCACCCGCCGTCTCATGAAGTCGTGCGGGGGCCGGCTGCGGCTGATCCTCCCGGCCCGCGGCGCGGTGGACGGCTCCCACGTCAACAAGGTGCTCGGTGCCCTCGGCGTACGCAGGCTCTTCGAGGTCTACCCCGACGCGCGTTCCGCCACCGACGGGGACGCCCGGCCGCTCAGCGCCTGACACGCGGGCCGGATGCGGCCGAGTGACACACGGGTCAGTACGAGGTTGTAACACCTCCAACGGGAGTTGGTGACACGTGACGACCGTCGGCGTCGTACGCTCCCCGCATGGACAGTGCAGAGTACGAGCGCAAGATCGCACACCGGTTCGCCGCCTTCGACCAGGACGGCAACGGCTACATCGATCGCGCCGATTTCAACGCCGCGGCGGCACGTCTGCTCACCGAATTCGGTACGACGGCCCGCTGTGACAAGGGTCAGGCCCTCTACACGGGTGCCGAGGCCTTCTGGCAGGGCATGGCGGGCATCGCCGACGTGGACGGGGACCAGCGCGTCACCCGGGAGGAGTTCGTGGGCGGGGCCGTGAAGCGGCTGCGCGACAACCCCGGACGCTTCGCGGAGATCGCTCGCCCCTTCCTGCGGGCGGCGATCGCCGTCGCCGACTCCGGGGTCCACGAAGGGGCCGCACCCGCCTCGGCCCCCGTCGCGGCCGTGGAGCGGGCCCTGAGGGTCCTGGGGGCCGGAGCCGACGTCGCGAGCGTCGCGGCGCAGAGCCTGGACGCCGACCACGACGGCCGGGTGGCCGAGACGGACGCGGTCGCGGCACTCTCCGCGTACTTCACCGTGATCGAGCCGGACGCCTGAGACCGCTCGGCACGTCGCCCGCGCGGACGTCAACACGCCGAAGCGCGCGACCAGTTCGCGCCCCCGTGCGGCAGGTTCCGCGGACCGCCGGGACCTGGCGCACGGCCCGGCGCTCTCACCGTCGTGGCTGACCGGGGGCGCTTCGGGCGGCGCGGCGGCACGTGACCCTGTGCAGTCGGCACCCGGTCGCCGGGGCGGGCAGGTGGTGACGGGGCGGAGTCGACTGCTCCGCTCCGGTAGGCTCCGGTGGATGCGAGTGGTTCTGGAACCGAAGGATCCGGGTGTGGCCCGTGCGGCGACTCCGGTCCGGGAGCGGTGCCCCGCTCGTGGCCCCCGGAGATGCGCCGGGCCTGCCGGGGAGTCGGTTTCCGCAGTCGGGGCGCGCTCCTGTTCGACTCTCCGCAGAGTGCGTCGCACAGTATGTACCACGCGTACTCCTTCGCGCTGGAATATGCCTGAAGCGCTTGTTGCGGTGACTGTACGTCAACCATGCTGTCTCGCAGGGGAGTCACGTTCTGTGACCCTGAGGAGGCGCGAGGCGATGTGTCCGCCGGTTCGGATGGTGTGAGCGGTGCAGGTGCTTCAGGTGCAGCTGGAGGTCGGGCCGGATCCCGCGGAGGTGGGCCGGGCCCGCAGATGGGCGCGGTCACGGCTGATCGGGTCCGGCGTGGCGGATGACGAGCCGCTCGCCGAGACGCTCATCCTGCTGATCTCGGAGCTCGTCACCAACGCGGTGGTCCACACGGGCTGCCCGGCCGTGCTGCGGATGCTGTTCGGATCCGGATCGCTGGGAACCGTACGGGTCGAGGTGGCCGACACCAGTTGCCGCCCGCCCCAGCAGCGCCACGCCGTGGGCGAGGACACGGGCGGCCGGGGCCTGGAGCTCGTGGACGGCTTGGCCGACCGCTGGGGATGGCAGCCGGAAGGGGCCGGGAAGCAAATCTGGTGCGAGGTCGACCGGGGCGATCCGGTGATGGTTCCGGTGATCGACGACCAGCCCGGCGACTGCGCCCGTATCTGAGCCCGGGCGGCCCGTGGGCCCGGACGATGCCCGGCCTACGGGGTCCGGCTCGCGATCGTCGAGCGGAACGCCCGCCGGTAGGCCGTCGGCGGTACGCCCAGCGTCGCCTGCACGTGCTGGCGCAGGGAGGTCGCCGTGCCGAACCCGGCGTCCCGGGCGACCTGGTCGATCGACAGGTCCGTGGATTCGAGCAGCTGCCGTGCCCGCTCCACCCGCTGCTGGGTGAGCCACTGCCCCGGGCTGACGCCGACCTCCTCGCGGAAGCGGCGGGTGAAGGTGCGTACGCTCATCGACTCCTGCTGGGCCATGTCGCGCAGCGAGATCGGCTGCTCCAGCCGCCCCAGTGCCCAGACCCGAGCGGCGGTCGTCGTGGCGGACCGCGCCTCGGGGACGGGCCGCTGGATGTACTGCGCCTGGCCCCCTTCGCGGTGCGGCGGCACCACGGTGCGGCGGGCGACGTCGTTGGCGACGGCGGTGCCGTGGTCGCGGCGCACGATGTGCAGACAGAGGTCGATCCCGGCGGCCACCCCGGCGGAGGTCAGCACGTCCCCGTCGTCGATGAAGAGGACGTCCGGGTCGACCCGGACCTCCGGGAAGAGCTCCTGGAAGTGGTCGGCGGCCGACCAGTGGGTGGTGGCGGGACGGCCGTCGAGGTATCCGGCCGCGGCGAGCACGTAGCTGCCCGTGCAGATGGACACCATCCGGGTCCCGGGCCGGACGTGGGCGAAGGCGGCGGCGAGCTCGTCGGTGAGTCTGCCCTCCGTGTACACGGGGCCGAGTTCGTACGACGCCGGGACGACGACGGTGTCGGCGGTGGCCAGCGCCTCCGGGCCGTGCTCGACGACGATGCTGAAGTCGGCGTCGGTACGGACCGGGCCCGGCGGGCGGACCGAGCAGGTCACGACGTCGTACAACTCCCGCCTGCCGTGCGGTTCGGAGCCCAGCGAACGGCCGAAGATCCGCTGGGGAATGCCGAGTTCGAAGGGGAGCAGTCCGTCGAGGGCGAGTACGACGACACGGTGCCGCATGCGGTCTCCTGTTCCCCGGCGGTGGCGGCCGGTGGATCGGCCGCCACCGACTCTAAGCTGATGGAGGTCACTGCCGTGAAGGAAAATCCGGTCTCCGCCACGACCGTCCCTCCGGCCTCCGGTGCGGCCCTCCGGACGGCCTCCGGTACGACCGTTCCTCCGGCGGCGGCTGCCCGTGCGGCGGCTGCCCGGTCGACGGCGGCTGTCCGTGCGACGGCGGCTGTCCGTGCGACGGCGCTGGCCGCTGCTCTCGTGACCGTGGCCGCGGGGCTCGGCGTCCGTTCGGTCGTGGGCGGCGTCCTGGCGAAGTACGCGGGTGACGCGCTGTACACCGTGCTGATCCACGCGGTCGTGGTCCTCGTCGTGCCCCGGGTGAGGCCGCTGACGGCCGCCGGCGTGGCCCTGGCGTCCAGCTGGGCGGTGGAGCTCGCCCAGTTGACCGGTGTACCGGCCGAGTTGTCCCGGGGGAGTGCCGTGGCCCGGCTGGTCCTGGGGTCGACCTTCAACGCCCCGGACCTGTTCTGGTACGTGGCGGGAGCCGGGCTCGCCCGGGCGGCCCACGCCGGAGCCACGGCCCGGCGCGGGCGCCGCAGGTCATGATGCCCGTCTCCCCGGCCGGTCGGGTCGTCCCTGCGCGTCCGGCATGATGCCCGCCGTACCTCAGGCCGGTCGCGCCGCCCCCGCCGGGAGCCGCTGACCGGCACCGTCACGTCCTGCTCCGGCGCCGGGCGGCACGTCCTGCCTCGGCGCCGAACCCCCCCGCCCCACCCGTGGGGCTCGCCGGTCTCACGCGTCACCTCCTGGCCCGATTCTTGCGAACCGTGTCCTCCCAGCCACTCGTACGGCGCAGGCCCGGGACCGGATGCTGGGCCACGTGAACCGGACAGCCGAAACCGAAAGCGCGGCCGACGCCGCCGTCCCGCCTCGTCGCCCGTCCCGCCCGCGGATCCACCGGGCATGGATCGTCGCCGCCGTCACCTTCGTGACGATCATCGGCGGTGCGGCCTTCAATTCCCTGCCGGGCCTCCTCATCGACCCCCTTCACACGGAGTTCGGCTGGTCGCGCGGTGAGATCGGGCTCGCCGTCTCCCTCGACATGGCGCTCTACGGGCTGACCGCGCCGTTCGCCGCGGCTCTGATGGACCGGTTCGGCATCCGCCGGGTCGTGGTCGTCGCGTTGAGCGCGGTGGCCGCGGGTGCGCTGGCGAGCGTCTGGATGACGGCGGCCTGGCAGCTGATGCTCTACTGGGGCCTGCTCGTCGGCCTGGGCACGGGCTCGATGGCGATGGCCTTCTCCGCCACCGTCACCAACCGCTGGTTCGTCGCCCGACGCGGCCTGGTCACCGGCATCCTCACCGCGGCCGGTGCCTCCGGCCAGCTGGTCTTCCTGCCGCTGTGCGCCTGGATCGTGGACGCGCACGGCTGGCGTCCGGCCTCGGTGACGGTCGCCCTGGCCGCGCTCGTGGTCGTCCCCTTCGTCTGGCTCCTCATGCGTGACCACCCGGCCGACGTGGGCCTCGCCCCCTACGGCGGCGCGTACGTGGAGAAGCCGGCGCCCGCCGTGGGTGCCGCGACCCGCACGGTCCGCGTCCTGAGGGACGCGGCCCGCACCGGGCCGTTCTGGCTGCTGGCCGGCTCCTTCGCGATCTGCGGCGCCTCCACCAACGGCCTGATGCGCACCCACTTCGTGCCCTCGGCCCACGACGAGGGCATGGAGATCACCACGGCGGCCTCCCTGCTGGCCCTCATCGGCATCTTCGACATCATCGGCACGGTCTTCAGCGGCTGGCTCACGGACCGCTTCGACGCCCGCAGGCTGCTGGCCGTCTACTACGCGCTGCGCGGGGCCTCCCTGCTGGTCCTGCCCCTGCTGATGACCAGCCCCTCCGTGCATCCGCCGATGGTCTTCTTCATCGTCTTCTACGGTCTGGACTGGGTCGCCACCGTCCCGCCCACCCTGGCCCTGTGCCGCGAGCAGTACGGCGAGGACAGCGCGATCGTCTTCGGCTGGGTCCTGGCCTCCCACCAGGTGGGGGCGGCCCTGGTGGCGTTCCTGGGCGGCGTGGCTCGCGATGCGTTCGGCTCGTACGACGTGGTCTGGTACGCCTCGGGCGCCCTGTGCGCGACCGCGGCTCTGATGGCCCTGGTGATCCGCCGCAAGCAGGCCGCTGCCCCTGGGCACCCGCTCGGACGGTCGGCGCTGGGTGACTGACCGTCGAGGGGCGGGCGGGGCGCGACGCGTGGACGCGGTACGGGCGGATCGGCGCCCGGGGGACGGCGAGGTCCGGATCCTGGCGCGTCGGGAGGAGTCCCGACGCCGGACGCACCCCTACCCCGCGGCGGCCAGCTTCCTGGCTATCTTCCGGGCGTCCCGGGCCATCTCCCGCAGCATCCCGCTGATCGGGTTGGTGAAGCCCGTGAAGTACAGCCCCGGCGCCTGCTTCGGGGTGCGGCCACCGTGCACCACGGGGCGGCCCCGGGCGTCCAGTACGCCGAGGTGGCCCACCAGACCTTCGAGGCGACGTTCGTAGCCGGTCGCCGCGATCACCGCGTCGGGGGTGATCCGGGACCCGTCGGCCAGCACCACATCGTCCCCGTCGAACGACTCGACGGCCGCCACCGGGACCACCCTGCCGCTCCTGACCGCGTCGATCAGCCCGACGTCCTGGACGGGGATCGCACCCTCCCGGACCCGGGAGTACAGGCCCGTGTCCGGGCGGGGGAGGCCCTGGGCCGCCAGGTCGGGGACGGAGACACGGCTCATCAGGCGGCCCGCCCGGTCGACGAGCCGGACCGGCAGCCTGCGGACCAGGACGGCGGTCGCCTGTGCGGGCCAGCCCGCCGTGGAGCGGCGCACGATGTGCGGAGTCGTGCGGACCGCGATCCTCACCCGGGACGCGCCCCCCTCGACGAGGTCCACGGCGATCTCCGCGCCGGTGTTGCCGATGCCGACCACGAGGACGTCCCGGCCGGCGTACGGGGCCGGGCCGCGGTACTCCGCGGCGTGCACCAGTTCCCCCGTGAAGCCCGCACGGCCTGGCCAACCGGGCAGGCGGGGAGTGTGGTTGAACCCGGTGGCCACCACCACGGCCCGCCCGGTGAGCACCCGGCCCCCGGTGGCGCTCAGCTGCCAGCCCGTGCCGTCGGCGGTCCGGTCGATCCGGGACACCTCGACGCCCGTGACCACTTCCAGGTCGTGGTGTTCGGCGTACTTCTCCAGGTAGCGCACCATGTCGTCGCGCGACACCCACCGCCCGAACCGGCGGGGCATCGCCAGCCCCGGCAGCGCCGACCAGCGCCGGATCGTGTGGAGGTGCAGCCGGTCGTAGTGGCGCCGCCAGGACGCCCCGACCTCGGTGGACTTCTCGAGGACGACCGCCCGGACGCCCCGCGCCCGCAGGGCGGCCGCGGCGGCGAGACCGCCCGGCCCGCCGCCGATCACGTAGACCGGCCGGTCCTCGGTGCGGTCGATGGCGGGAAGGGCGTCACCGGCGGAAAACGTGCTGTCTGGCATGGTTCGGAGCGTAATCCGCCCTGAGCTTGATGGGTCTCGGTCAAGGCCGGAATCGGTTGCGAAACGATCACGGTCCGCACCTCCCGGCCGTTCAGAGCCCCGGCGCCCCCCACACCGGGAACCAGCGGGCGAGGTCGCTCTCCACCCGGAGGTCGTCGCCGAGCACCGCCCGCACCTGGAGTTCGAGTCGGTTGTCGCGCTTCTCGCCGCCGCCCGGCGCCGGCGCGAAGGGGTAGAACGTGCCGCGCTTGTAGAGGTAGACCAGGGCCAGCGAGCGCCCCTCCGCACTCCGGAAGCCGATCATCGAGCAGAGCAGGTGCGGGCCGAATCCGCCGTCCTGGAGCAGGGTGTTGACCGCGTGCAGGTCGTTGACCAGTGCGGCCGTGTCGTCGGGTGCCTGCCGGGCGAGCAACCAGGTGTAGCCGTAGGGGTCCCGGCCGAACTCCACGGGGATTCCGCCCCGTCCCGTGTCCGCGTCGAGCAACTCCCGTACGTCCTGCTGGATACGGGCGAACGTGCCGCCCTCAACCCCCGCGAAGCACACCGAGCCGAGGCCGGTGGGCGTGAGGCCGGTGCCCGCCTGGAGGGTGAGGGCGGCGGAGGGGAGGGCGAAGAGCTGGTCGAGGTCGGGGCGGACCGGTTTGCTGCGGCCCAGGATGCTGTCGAGCAGGCCCACAGGAGCTCCTTACGGGCGGGAGAGGCCGGCCGAGATGCGGGCCAGCTGGTCCAGGCGCTGTTCCAGCGTCGGGTGCGAGGAGAGGAGCCGGCCCAGGCTCTCCTTGGCGGCGAAGGCGGGCACGAAGTAGAAGGCGTTGTACGGCTCCGCCTTCCGCAGGTCCTCCGTCGGGATCCTGGCCATCTGGCCGCTCACCTTGGTGAGGGCCGAGGCGAGCGAGGAGGGCCGGCCCGTGAGCAGCGCGGCCGTGCGGTCGGCGGACAGCTCGCGGTAGCGGGAGAGCAACCGGGTCAGCAGGAAGCTCAGGGCGTACACGACCGCGCTGATCAGCGGAATGAGCATGATGATGATGCCGGCCGGGTCGTTGCCCCGGCTGTTGCGTGCGAAACCGCCCCACAGGGCGACGCGGGTGATGATGCCCGCGAGGACACCGAGGAACGACGCGATCGTCATGACGGCCACGTCCCGGTGGGCGACGTGCGACATCTCGTGGGCGAGGACGCCCTCGAGCTCGTCGGGCTCCAGTCTGCGCAGGAGCCCGGTCGTGGCGCAGACGAGTGCGGTCCTCTCGCTGCGGCCCGTCGCGAAGGCGTTCGGCACGTCGCTCCGCGCGATGGCGACCCGCGGTTTGGGCATGTCGGCCAGGGCGCAGATGCGGTCGATCGCCCCGTGCAGTTCGGGCGCTTCCTGCGGCGTGACCTCGCGGGCCCCCATGCCGTAGGCGGCGATGCGGTCGCTGAACCAGAACTGGGCGACGAAGAGACCGCCCGTGATGATCAGGATGACCGGCCAGGCGCCGCGCAGGACGGCCACGAGCACACCCACCAGGACCACGTAGAGCAGCCCGATGAAGAACATCGTGCTCACCATGCGGGTGGTCAGTCCGCGGTCAGGGGCATAACGGGAACGGGCTCGTGCCATGGGTGCCTCCAGCAGTTCGCCTGCCTCCCATCATGCCCCTTTCGCGAATGAACGGGGTAAATCGGGCGGAAGCCCTACGGCCACAGCAGCTCCCGCGTCCAGTCCGCGCCGCCCCGGCGGTAGCGCAGCCGGACATGGCGCCGCTCGGCGTCGCCCTGGAAGAACTCGACCTCGCGCGGCTCGACCACGTACCGCGTCCAGGTCTCCACCTCGGCGTCCGGCTCCGCCCGCGCCCGTTCCCAGGCGGCCTCGGAGGCCCGTACGAGCTCCTCGTACGACGGGAGCACCTCGCTCTGGGTCCCGGTCAGCGCGGCGGCCAGCGCACCTGCCGACCTGCTGTGCAGGTCGGCCCGGCTCTCCGCCGGGCTCGCCGGGGTGACGGCACCGCGTACGCGGATCTGGCGCCCCTGGGCGGGCCAGTAGAAACCGAGGGCGGCGTGCGGGCGGGCGGCGAGCTGGCGGCCCTTCTCGCTGGTGGCGTGCGTGGCGAAGTGCCAGCCGCGCTCGTCGGCGTCGTGCAGCATCAGCGTCCGTACGTCGGGTCGGCCCTCGGCGTCCGTGGTCGCCAGGGTCATGGTGTGCGGCTCGGGCTGCCCGGCCGCCACCGCCTCGGCGAACCAGTCGCGGAACAGGGCGAGCGGGTCCGCGGGCGCGGTGGAGGTATCGAAACGGGGGAGGGGGGCGTCCCAGACGCGCTGGGTGCGGAGCAGGTCGCGGAAGGCCTTCTGTGCATCGCTCATGGTCCTATTCCACCGTGCCGCCGACGGGGTCGCCCGGTGCGGGGTGGAAAAGCACCGACGGCGGACCACGTGGGTGGTCCGCCGTCGGTGAGACAGGACGTGGCGGGCTACGGAGTGTCCGTACGGCGCCCGGTGGGTTCGGGGGTCTTCAGCTACCGGCGCCTACCTGGCCGGCTTCTTGCCGGTGATGCCGAGGTGGACCAGGAGCGCGAGGTTCGGCCGGAGGTCGGCCTGCTTCACGCCCCAGGTGCTGAAGCCCTTCTGGTGCGAGGCGACCGCTGCCAGCATCGCGACGAGCGAACCGGCCATCGCGGCGGGGCTGACGTCCTTGTCGACCTTGCCCTTCGCCTGCAGTTCCTTGACCGACTCCGTCAGCGGGCTGGTGACAGAGGTGAGGATCTTCATGCGGATCTTGTGGAACCGCTTGTCGCCCTCGGCCGCGCCGAGGTCGACGACGCGCAGGATCGCGTCGTGGCGCCGCCAGAAGTCGAGGAATCCGTCGACGAGTTCTTCGGCGGACTGCCGGCCGGCCTTGCCGACCCAGGAGCGGCCGGTGACCAGTTCGGTCAGCCCGGAGCCCTCCTTGGCCATTTCCTCGGCGACTTCGAGGACGGCGCCCTCGACGTCGGGGAAATACTGGTAGAACGTCGCGGGCGAAGTCCCCGCCTTCCGGGCCACGTCGATGACTTTGACGTCCCGGTACGGCGAGGAGCTGAGCATCTCGCTGAGGCAGTCGAGCAGCTTCTGCCGCGTCGCCTGGCCTCGCCGACCGGCCACGCGGCCGTCGACGGTGCGTACTTGTCCTGTCATGCAGTCAGCTTACCGAGGGGTGATCGGGGCGCGATCTGACCGACTGCAAATGGGGAACGCCCCAGTCCGCACAGGGCGGAAGGCGCTTTTCCAGGCGTCCCGGAAGGCGGTCGCGGAGGCGGTTCCGCCCCGTGGGCGGGGTGTCCGGGCGGTGCCCGCAGCGGAGGCCCGCCGACGTGATCTTCTTATCAACAGCCTGTGGATAACTTCGGTGGACAACGCTCGTCCACCCTGCGCGCGCCACCTTCACGATGCGCGCAGAAGTTCTATTCCTGCGGGTGGCGGCCGTGCGCCAGGGGATTTCGGGGCGCGCGGCACGACGCCCGGCGATACGTTGAGTGTGACGGGCGTCACCGCAACGGAAGGACCCGGGCCATGGCCGCATTCGCGCAGTCCGTGCCGTGCTGGGTGGACGTGTCGCTCTCCGACCTCGAAGCGGGCAAGCGCTTCTACGGCGGGCTCTTCGGCTGGACCTTCCACGCGGAGGACGGGATGCCCTTTGCCGACGCGTACAGCGACGGGAAGCTCGTCGCCGCCCTCGCGGCCAAGCAGGACGGGCGCATGCCGACCGAGTGGGGCGTCTACTTCTCCACCGACGACATCCTCGCCACCGTGGCCCTGATCCGGAAGGCCGGCGGCCAGGTGATCACCGATCCGGTACGGGCCGGCCGGGCGGGAATCCTCGCCCAGGCGGCCGACCCGGGCGGTGCGGTCTTCGGTCTCTGGCAGGCCGGTGACCGTGCGGGTTTCGAGAAGTACGGCGAGCCGGGCGCCTTCTGCTGGACCGAGGTCCACACCCGGCAGCCCGAACGGGTCGACGCCTTCTACGAAGAGGTCTTCGGCTTCCTCGGCACGGACCTGGACGGGGCGCCGGACGGCGACCCCGGCACCGAAGGGTCCGGAGCGGACTTCCGCATGTGGTCCCCGGCAGGCACCGAGCCCGGCCCGGACAGTGCGATCGGCGGACGCAGCGTCATCCCGGACGCGTCCCCCGCGATGCTGCCGAGCTACTTCCTGAGCTACTTCGCCGTGGCCGACTGCGTCCGGGCCGCCGAGACGGCCGTACGCCTCGGTGGCCGGATCTCGGCCCCGGCCTTCGACACCCCGTACGGCCGGATGGCGGTGCTCCAGGACGACCAGGGTGCCGCCTTCGCGGTGCTTCAGCCGACCGAACTGCTGCCCTAGCGGGCTGCGGCCGGCGCCCGAGGTGCACTCCGGCCGTTCTCCGGCTCCGTTTCGGCTGTCCTGAAACGGGTGGAGTGCCACAAGACACCCCGATCCGCCCCCGGGTTCGCAACCAGGCCCCGAGCCAGGAAGAATCAGGTGCGCACCGCCAGGTGGTGCTCAGTGGTGAGACGCTGCACAGGGCGGGATTTCGCGGGCTTCGTTTCCTGGGGCCCGTACGGGGAGGTGGCAGGCAAGTGGAGCAGCTGACGCAGCATGACCCGCGGCGGATCGGCCCGTTCGAGGTGCTGGGACGGCTCGGCGCCGGAGGCATGGGGCTGGTCTACCTCGCCCGGTCGGCGTCGGGCCGGCGGGTGGCGATCAAGACGGTCCGTACGGAACTGGCCGAGGACCAGCTGTTCCGGGTCCGCTTCACCCGTGAGGTGGAAGCGGCCCGCGCCGTCAGCGGCTTCTACACCGCGGCCGTGGTGGACGCCGATCCGCGGGCGGCCGTCCCGTGGCTGGCCACCGCCTACGTTCCCGCTCCCTCGCTCGAGGAGATAGTGAGCGAGTGCGGGCCGATGCCGACCCAGGCCGTGCGGTGGCTGGCCGCCGGGATCGCCGAGGCCCTGCAGTCGATCCACGGGGCGGGACTCGTCCACCGCGACCTCAAGCCGTCGAACGTGCTCGTCGTCGAGGACGGGCCCCGGGTGATCGACTTCGGCATCGCGTCCGGCGTCTCCAACACCCGGCTGACCATGACGAACGTCGCGGTGGGAACACCGGCGTACATGTCTCCCGAGCAGGCCCGTGACTCGCGCAGCGTGACGGGGGCCAGCGACGTGTTCTCGCTCGGCTCGACGCTCGTCTTCGCGGCGACGGGCCACGCGCCCTTCCACGGCGCGAACCCGGTGGAGACCGTCTTCATGCTGCTGCGCGAGGGCCCCGACACGGAGGGGCTGCCCGACGATCTGCGCCCGCTGATCGAGTCCTGCATGCAGATGGACGCGACACGGCGGCCCAGCCCGGCCGACCTGCAGTCCCAGCTGGCCCCGCACCTGTTCGCCTCCGGCAGCGACGACAGCGGTACGGCGTCCGCCTGGCTGCCCACCTCGGCGACGGCGATGATCGAGCAGCGCAGGGGCGGTGGCCGCGCCGTCGTGGCCGCCCCCGCGCCGGTGGCCGTGCCGCCACCTCCGCAGCAGCCCCCGCCGGGTACCGGCCGGGACGGGGCATGGCGCAGCGGCGGTGACGTCCGCACCGCACCCGCGCCCTCGTCCGACGGCGGCCCCGTGCGGCTGCCCGGCGCCAAGGTGCCGATCGGCCCCGGGCCGCGTCCGGCGGAGGTACGCGGTCCGGCCGCGGCGCACGCGGACCCGGCCACCGGCTGGGTGCGCGCTCCCGGGGCGAACGGTGCGGCGGGTACCGCGACCGCGCCGGTGCCCGCGCCCACCCCGTCCCCGGAAGCCGCGCCCGCCGGGCCGGAACGCTGGCGGCCCTGGCGCTTCCGCATGTCGAACGATGTGTGGGGCACCCCCGTCGTGGTCGGCGACCTGTTGTACGTGACGTCGTTCGAGGTCCACGCGCTGGACGTGGGCAACGGCCGACGGCAGTTCAAGACCCGCGACGTGGCCTGGGCGATGGCCGTCGACGGCGGCCGGATCCACGCCTCGGACGGCCCGTCCCTGTACGCGCTGGACGCGGGCACCGGCAACGAGCGGTGGCGTCTGCAGACCGACGCCTGGGTGTACTCCCTCAAGGCCGACCGCGGCACCGTCCTGACCGCGACGCGGGGCGGCGGCGTACAGGCCTGGGAGGCGTCGAGCGGCGAGAAGCTGTGGGAGACCGGGGGAGTCCAGACGGACTTCGAGACAGCGGAGGCAGGGCCCGTCATCCACGACGGCACGGTGTACCTGTGGCAGGACGCCCGGTTGCGGGCCGTCGACGCGCGCACGGGCATCGAGCGGTGGTCCTACCCCATCGGTGACGCGGCCTCCTGCGGCGGTGTACCGGTGCGGGTGTCACCGGCGCCGGACGGCTTCGTGTACGTCGCCGCGGGGACCCGGGTGCTGGCCGTGGACACGGTCTCGGGCCGGGTGCGCTGGCACTTCGAGTCGCCGGCCGTCTTCCTCTCCCCGCCCGCGTTCGCCCCCGGGCCGGCGGTCACGGGCGGCGGGGTGTACCTCGCGGACTACCTGGGCACCGTCTACGCGCTGGACGCGTCGACCGGCAAGGACCGGTGGCGCATCGCGACGGAAGGCCGTCAGTCCATCGAGCCGGTGCTGGTCACGGCGGGGAACGTACACGTCGGCAGCGGCAGCGCGCTGTACACGCTGGACGCGGTCACCGGTACGCCGAAGTGGCGGTTCGCGGCGGGCGGCGAGGTCGTGGGAGCTCCGGTGGTCGCCGACGGCCGGGTCCACTTCGGTTCGGCGGACCACGTGCTCTACACGCTGGACGCGGCGGGCGGCCAGCTCCGCTGGAAGCTCGCCACGGGCGGTGAGATCACCGGCTCACCCGTCGCGGAGGCGGGCGTCGTGTACGCGTGCAGCAAGGACCGGTGCGTGTACGCGCTGGACGCGCTGAAGGGCACGGGCACGGGGAGCCGGGCACCGCGGGCCTAGGGCGTGTTTCGAAAGTAGCGTCGTCTGCCCGAAGGGCAGGCCCGGGGGCGTCTGGTGCGTGCGATCGCAAGGCGGAGGGTCGCCCCGATACCGGGTGTATCGGGGTGATCCCGACAACACGGCGAGCGTGCGTGCCAGACGCCCCCGGGCAGGCGGGACTTTCGAAACACGCCCTAGGGCCCTAGCGGCCCTGGTCCCGCTGGTCGCGGTCGACGTCCTTGTCCCATACGGGGTACGCGGCGGTGTCCTGCTCCTCGCCCCGGTCCTGCGCCGGGTGAGGGCCACGGGACTGGCCCTCACCCTCACGGAACTGGCCCTGGTCCTCATGGAACTGTCCCTGGTCCTCGCGCCGGGCGTGCGGGTCCGGGCCCGTGTACGGGTTCCGCTCCTGTTCCGGCCAGGGTGACGTCTGCGCGGCCGGACCGGGCTCCTGCGTGGGCGGCCAGGTGTCCGGGTGGTCGTCCCCGGGAGCCGCGTAGGGCTCGGGGTCCCCTCGGCGCCGCCGGCCACGCTTCCGGGGGCGGCCCGACATCAGGACGGCGCCCAGCAGGAGCAGCAGCCCGCCCGCCGCGGCGTACGCGACGCCCGGACGGAGCCCGGACCCGTCGCCGCCGACCGACAGGCTTCCGGCCGCCTGCCCCTGGCGGACCATCCAGAGCACGGTGAAGCCGAGCACGATCAGCCCCGCGACCGCCACCACGGCACGGGATCGCAGGACGACGCCGATCAGGGCCACGAGGGCGGCGAACATGAAGGGCAGCAGGATCGACGTCATCACCGCCGCGTGCGCGCCGGTGATGCCGCCGAACAGGTCCTGGATGCGGTAGTCCCGCCCGAGACGGTTGCCGTACCAGTGCTGGAAAGGGCTCAGGACGGCAGCCGCCGCTCCGATGAGAGCGATCACCGAGCCCAGGACGTTGCGGATCATCGGTCAGCCTCCTGCGGCGTTCGCTAACCCCCGGGCCGGCGTTGCGGACGTGTACGGATCCCTCCTGCGACGCTACGCCGTGCGGGTTGGCCCCGCCACCAGACCATGACCGGACTGTGACAGGGCCATGACCGGACTGCGGGTCCGGAGCCGGAATGCTGTGCGTTACGGTGTCGCGCGGCCGTGCGACGGCCAGGAGAGCCGACAACAACAAGGGGGGCTGCATCGATGATGCGGCGACGGATCAGGTTCGCAGCGGTACTGGTCGTGGTGGTGCTCGCACTCACCGGTTTCTCGACGTCCAGTCATGGCGGCAAGAGCGGCAAGAGCGGGAAGAGCCGGAGCGGCAAGAGCAGTGGTTCCGGGGGCGGCTGCTCCAACTCGAAGAAGAGCAACGGCAGCTACCACGACTACGACGACGATGACGACTACGGCGACGGCTCGTCGGGCTCCTCCAGCGGTACGACGTACGCGTCGCAGACGCCCGTCAGCACCGCCTCGGAGGCGCCCGCCCTCCGCGTCATCCGTTGCGCCCGGCCCAAGAGCGGCAAGCGCAGGGCCCTGACCACGTCGTCGATCGAGATCAGGTCGACCGCGGCGGGCACACACCTCTACGACGTGGACGTGACGTTCCTCGACGCCAAGGGCCTGACCGTCGACACGGGCGAGGCCGACGTCGAGGTCGGTGCCGGTGAGGCCGAGATCATCACCGTCGCCATGGACAGCCCGCGCCTGGTCTCCCGCGTGAAGCGCTGCCAGGTCACGGCGGAGCTGCGCTACTGACCGTCCTCGGCCGAACTCGCCGAGGGGATCGGCGGCGAGTCGGCCCGGGCGTGTTTCGGCGCGTACGGCGCTCGTGCCACGGAGTGCCGGCATGAGCGGGAGCGGCCGGGCGCGTACGCGACCTCGCGGGAGGACGGCATGCGGAAGCCGTGCCGGCCTGAGGCGCATGTCCGCACACGCGCATGCGGCGGCCGCATCCGCACACGCGCATGCGGCGGCCCATCCGCACACGCGCATGCGGCGCCCCATCCGCACACGCGCATGCGGCGGCCGCGACGGCTCCCCCTCCGCGCCGCCGCGGCCGCTCCCCCGTGCGATTGAGGTCTAGTTGGCCGGCTCACTCGTGGCGTGCGCGTCCAGGGTGGTGATGTCCCCGCCGGTGGCGTGCGCGTCCGTCGGCTTGAGCGGTGAACCGGTGGCGTGCGCGTCCTGGGTGGTGATGTCCCCGCCGGTGGCGTGCGCGTCCGTCGGCTTGAGGATGTCGCTCTTGTCGGCCATGAAGTTCAACTCCTGAAACGTTGTGACAGCGGATGAGGAGCCCGCCCGGCGGTTCCCCCGTGGATCGCCGGGCGGGCTCCCAGGGCCGATCACCTTATTGGTGAGGCCACTCGCCAATCCGTCTGCCCCCCGACGCGACGGATCGATGAGTAGAGAGTGCCGTCAGGCGATAAACGATTGATGAACGCCGGTCAGGATGCCCTCGCGACGGGGGCCGGTGCCAGGAGTTCGCGCACGGAGGCGGCCTCGGGTGAGCCGAGGTCGTCGAAGATCGAGAGCGCCTCCTTCCAGCAGACCTGGGCGCGGTCCGTCTGGCCGATGCCCGCGAGCCCGCGTCCCAGCGCGGTGAGCACGTTCGCGCGGCGCCAGTCACCGCCGATACCGCGCAGGATCGCCAGCGCCTGCTCGGCGTGCGACGCCGCGAGGGCGGGCTGACGGATGGCGAGGTGCAACTCGGCCAGCCGGAACAGGGTCATGCCGTGCCAGAGTTGCTGCCGGCTGTCGCGGAAGATCGACATGGCTTCGGTGAGCGCCTCCTGGGCGGAGGCCGTCCGCCCGGTACCGGTGAGCGCCAGCCCCAGGGCGTACTTCCCGTTGGCGAGGCGCAGGGCCAGCCCCGAGGTGTCCGCCTCGTAGATGCCGACGCCCTGCTGGGCGAGGTCCACAGCGCTCGCCGTTCTCCCCGTGGCCAGGTGGACGCGGGAGAGGTTGCACAGGGCGGAGGCCTCACCGGGCTTGTTGCCGTCCTCGCGGAAGGCGGCCAGCGCTTCACTGAGGTGGTTCTCCGCGTCCGCGTGCCGGTTCTCGTACAGGGCGATGATTCCCCGCTGGTTGGGGACCTGTCCGAGGGAGACGGGATCATCGGCCAGCCGGCCGAGTTCCAGCGCGCGCCGGGCCTCGGTCTCCGCCTCCGCGAACCGTCCGGAGACGCTGAGGGCGTGGGTCAGCATCGTGCGTGCCCTGCCCTCGGCCTGTGCGTCTCCCGCTGTCCGTGCCGCGTCGCTCACCGCCTTCGCCGTCGTGGCGAACTGGTGGGAGTTGGCACCGGACTCACCCAGGTCCACCACGGCCATGAGCAGGTCCGCGGCACGCCGCGGCATACGGGATCCCGCTGACTGGGTCGCGCAGGCCAACAGTGCGCTGGACTCCGAGAAGAGCCAGTCCAGCGCGGTCTCACGGACCTGGAAAGCGAGCCCGGGGTATTCGGTGCGCGCGAAGTGGTCGAGTACCCGCTCCCCCGGCCGCTCCAGCGCGTACACCCCCGCCGCCGTCGCCAGGTAGAAGTCCAGCAGGCGGGAGAGGGCCAGCTCCCGTTCCACCGGGGTCTGTTCGTCGCGTTCCGCGCACGAACGCGCGTAGAGGCGCACCAGGTCGTGGTAGCGGTAGCGGCCCGGGGCCGCCGACTCCAGGAGGCTGGTGTCGACCAGGGACTCCAGGAGGTCCTCCGCCGTGTGGGGGCCCAGGTTCAGGAGTGCGGCCGCCGCCGCGAGGGAGATGTCCGGGCCGTCCGCCAGGCCGAGGAGGCGGAAGGCACGGGCCTGGGCGGGCTCCAGCTGGCCGTAGCCGAGCTCGAACGTGGCCTTCACCGCGAGGTCGCCGGCCTGGAGTTCGTCGAGCCGGCGGCGTTCGTCGGCGAGCTTCGCGGCCAGGACCGAGACCGTCCAGGTGCGGCGGGCGGCCAGCCGGGAGGCGGCGATGCGGATGGCCAGCGGCAGGAAGCCGCACGCGGCCACCACGTCCAGGGCGGCCTCACGCTCCGAGCGCACGCGTTCGTCGCCGACGATGCGGGTGAAGAGCTGCAGGGCCTCCTCGGGCGACATCACGTCCAGGTCCACGAGGTGCGCGCCGGCCAGGTCGACCATGCGGACACGACTGGTGATCAGCGCCGCACAGCCCTCGGTGCCGGGGAGCAGCGGCCGGATCTGGGCCGCGTCGTGGGCGTTGTCGAGCAGGACCAGGATGCGGCGGCCGTCGAGGGTGGAGCGGTAGAGCGCGGCCCGCTCGTCCAGGGAGTCCGGAATCGCGGAGTCGGGCGTGCCCAGGGCGCGCAGGAACGAGCCGAGCACGGTCTCGGGTTCGGCGGCCCGGGCCCCCGCGCCCTGGAGGTCGACGTAGAGCTGGCCGTCCGGGAAGTGCGGGCGTGCCTGGTGGGCGACGTGCACGGCGAGGGTCGTCTTGCCGACGCCGCCGATGCCGGCGAGCGCGGAGACCGACATCACGGAGCCCTCGGCGGTGACGAGCCGGTCGCCCAGCTCGCGCACGAAGGAGACGCGGCCCGTGAAGTCCGGGACGGTGGCCGGGAGCTGGGCGGGACGGACCGGGGCGGAGGCCGTGGCCGGTTCGTCTGCCGGGCGGGCCAGTTCCTCGTCCGCCCGGAGGATCCGCTGCTGGAGCTGGGCCAGTTCCGGCCGTGGGTCGACGCCCAGTTCCTCCGCGAGCAGGCGGCGGGTGTCGGCGTACACCGCGAGGGCCTCGGCCTGCCGGCCGCTGCGGTACAGGGCGACCATCAGCAGTTCGCGCAGCCGTTCACGCAAGGGGTGCGCGGCGGTGAGCGCGGTCAGCTCGGAGACGGCCTCCGCGTGGCAGCCGACCTCCAGGTCCAGGTCCAGCCGGGTCTCGGTGAGCTGGAGGCGCCACTCCTCGAGGCTGGTGCGCCGGTTCTCCGCGTACGGCCCGGGCAGGGAGGCGAGCGCCTCGCCGTCCCAGAGGCCGAGCAGCTTGTTGATCAGCGTGCGGGCCTGGCAGCGGTCCCCGGCGCCACGGGCCTTCTCCGCCTCGGTGGCCAGGTCCTGGGCGAGCGTCAGGTCGAGGGCCTCGCGGGGGATCCGGACCGCGTAGCCCCCCGCCTCGCTGACCAGGGTGTCCTGGCCCAGTGTCTTGCGGAGCCGGGAGGCGTACGTCCGTACCGTCGCCAGCGCCTGGGACGGGGGGTCGTCACCCCAGAGAGCGTCGATGAGTTCGGCAGCGGTGGCCGTACGGCCGTCGCGCAGGAGCAGGGCGGCCAGCAGGGCCCGCTGCTGCGGGGAGCCGGAGGGCAGGGCCTCGCCGCCGCGCCAGGCGCGGACCGGGCCGAGCACGGTGAAGCGCAGGTCGGTGACGGCCACCCGTTCCCGCGGGGCGCGTTGCCCCGGAACGCGCACGCCGGGTTTGTTGTCGCGGTCCATGATGCCCCCTGTCCTGCTAGCCCCGCCGGTCCTGCTGATCCCGCTCTGCTCCGTACCGCTGCTGTCGCCCTCAACAGTCTGCCTTGTTATGGGCGGGCTCGTCAGCATCGGGTGACGCTCTGCACAGGCCCTCGACATGATGGGGGGCGGAGGGACCGCACGGAAGGTGACGGCGGGTCAGCCGACAGGACACAGACGGGGGTTCGGTGACCCACTGCTCGAAATCCGCCGGACACTCCAGGTCACCTCCCGGGCGTGGCCGGGGGTCACCTCCCGGGCAGGGCGGCGGGACGCCGGCCCTGCCCGTCGGTCCGGCGGGCAGGAGCCTGCCCGGTCGCCGGGCCGTGGTCCGAGGCGCCGTGGTGGACGACGGCCGCGGCCTATGACGCGGGCGGTTCGACGGCGGTGCCGTCCGTGCCGCCGAGCGGGCCGGGCGGTCCGGGCGGGGCCCGGGCGGTCATGCCGGCGGGGGCGGTGACCGGGCCGTCCCCGGCCGGGGCGTCCTCGTGCCAGGCGATGCCCCGGGCCGGTGTGGGCGACGCCCGCCGTGGCCGGCAGGGGGAACGGACCGGCGTACAGCAGCCTGACGCCGGGGTGATGTCCTGCGGCCGGCGACCCGCGGCCGTCGCGGTCGGCTCGGCGATCCGGACCGTCGGGGCCTCCGCACGACGACGTCGTTCCCGGGCACGCGCCCCTCGCTCCCGATGGACCGGAGCCTCGCCTCGACCAGGGCCGGCCGTGCCGCCGCCGCGGCGGCCATCGTGGCCGGTGACAAGGCCGAGCGGTCCCGCCGCGTGCCACAAGGCAGGAGCCCGGCTCCTCCGCCGGGGCGGAGGAGCCGGGCTCCTTGGGTACTACCAGCCGGCCGCGATCGGCCGACCCGGGCAACTAGGCCGGGGTGACGTTCTCAGCCTGCGGACCCTTGGGTCCCTGAGTGACGTCGAAGTTCACGACCTGGTTCTCCTCGAGGGAGCGGAACCCGGCCGCGTTGATCGCGGAATAGTGAACGAAGACATCCGGGCCGCCGCCGTCCTGGGCGATGAAGCCGAAGCCCTTTTCAGCGTTGAACCACTTGACGGTTCCGGTAGCCATAAGCCCTCCTTGGGCCAAAGGGTTGCCCTGCTCCAGAACCTGCAAACAAGTCTGAAAACTACAAAAGCCTGCGGGTTACATGCTCCGCAGGCTCTGTACTGCAAGGGAAACCAAACTGCAACTTGCGAGCGAGCCTAGCACGCACTCCGCGGGGAGCGGTAGAGGGAAAGATCACTTCACCCGGAAGTTCGACCGGGTCGCCGAAGAGCTGACGGACAAGACTCCCGGAGACTCTCCGGACGGCCCCGATGACGGCCGTCGGCGGACACGGGTCTAGCCTCACGATGTGGACAATTCAACCGTCTCTCCCGTGGAAGGCGACGACCGTCGCAGCAGGCCGCGCGTCGGCCACATCCAGTTCCTCAACTGCCTGCCCCTGTACTGGGGCCTGGCACGGACCGGAACCCTGCTCGATCTCGAGCTCTCGAAGGACACCCCGGAGAGACTCAGCGAGCAGCTGATCAGAGGGGACCTGGACATCGCTCCCGTAACCCTGGTCGAGTTCCTCCGCAACGCCGATGACCTGGTCGCTCTCCCCGACATCGCGGTCGGCTGCGACGGTCCCGTGATGTCGTGCGTGATCGTTTCGCAGCTGCCGCTCGACAGGCTCGACGGGGCCCGGGTGGCGCTCGGCTCGACCTCCCGCACCTCCGTGCGGCTGGCCCAGCTGCTGCTCGCCGAGCGCTACGGCGTCACTCCCGACTACTACACCTGCCCGCCCGACCTCGGTCTGATGATGCAGGAGGCCGACGCGGCCGTCCTCATCGGCGACGCCGCGCTGCGTGCGCATCTGCACGATGCCCCTCGGCTCGGGCTGCAGGTCCACGACCTGGGGCAGATGTGGAAGGAATGGACGGGGCTGCCGTTCGTCTTCGCGGTCTGGGCGGCCCGTAAGGACTACCTGGCCTCGCATCCCCTCCTGGTGAAGAAGGTGCACGAGGCGTTCCTGGCCTCACGCGACCTGTCTCTGGAGGAGGTCACCAAGGTCGCGGAGCAGGCGGCCCGCTGGGAGCTCTTCGACGCCGAGGTGCTGGAGCGCTACTTCACCACCCTGGACTTCCGCTTCGGTCCGGACCAGCTGGCAGGCGTGCGCGAGTTCGCCCGCAGGACGGGCCCCACGACCGGCTTCCCCGCGGACGTACGGGTGGAACTGCTCGGCGGCTGAGACCGGCGCACGGGAATGGTGCGGGAGGGAAGGTGAATCCCGTACCTTCCCGGCCGGCGTTCTGGTCGGCCTTACCGGCCGGCCTCTCCCCCCTTCCCTGCCTTCCTCTCCGGGCTTCCTCTCCGGCCTGCTCGCAGCCCCTCTCCTTTCCCCCGGAGTGCGGCCCGCATTCCGTTCCCCCGGCAAAGCCGCGAATGGCCGGGGCGGCCGGGGCGGCGAATAGCGGATGCCGCGGCGCGCACCCCCCGGTCTGCGTTCCGGTATCCCGCCGGTGAACGCCGATACGCACCTGCGAACGATGTATTCACGCCTTTCGCGGTGGCGAAAACCGCGCTTCGTGCCGTTAGGGGTGAAATCGGCAGAAGGGTTCTCTGTGACCGTGCGACCCGGGGCCTCTAGGCTGCCTCGGAGGTCCCACGGTCCACAGGGGGAGACCATATGCAGCCGCTGGAAGCCGGCGAACCGCGGACGATCGGCGCCTACCGGCTGCTCGGCAGGCTCGGCGCCGGCGGCATGGGCCGTGTCTATCTCGGCCGCAGCGCCGGTGGACGGACCGTCGCCGTCAAGGTCGTCCACCCCCACTTCGCACTCGACGAGCAGTTCCGCGCGAGATTCCGGCGCGAGGTCGACGCCGCGCGCCGGCTCGGCGCGCAGTGGACGGCTCCCGTCCTGGACGCCGACCCGGACGCCCCCGTGCCCTGGGTGGCGACGGGTTACGTGGCGGGGCCGCCGCTCTCCGACGCGGTCACCCGGCACGGCCCCCTGCCCGAACACGCGGTACGGACCCTGGGGGCCGGCCTCGGAGAGGCGCTCCACGCCGTGCACGCGCACGGTCTCATCCACCGGGACGTGAAACCGTCCAACGTCCTGCTCGCCCTCGACGGCCCCCGGCTGATCGACTTCGGGATCGCCCGGGCCCTCGGCGCCACCGTCTCCCTCACCTCCACCGGGGTCTCCGTCGGCTCGCCCGGTTACATGGCGCCGGAGCAGATCCGGGGCCTGGACATCTCGGGCGCGGCCGACGTCTTCTCACTCGGAGCGGTACTCGCCTACGCGGCGACCGGCAACGCCCCCTTCCCGGGCGACTCCTCCGCCGTACTGCTCTACAAGGTGGTGCACGAGGAACCCGAACTCGGCGACCTGGAAGGGGAACTGCGCGAAGTGGTCGCAGGGTGCCTCGCCAAGGACCCGGCCGACCGGCCCGCCCCGGCGGAGCTGGCCCGCACGCTCGCGCCCGGCGGGGCCGCCGTACTGGTGGCGGCCGGGTGGCTGCCGACTTCCCTGGAGCGCGAGGTCAGCCGCGCGGCGGTGGCGTTGCTGGACCTGGAGCCCCAGGAGGCGCCGGTGCAGTCGGGTCCGGTCCCGTTCAGCAACGCGTCCCTGCCGAGCGCGCCGCTCGGCACCTTCGGCCCCCCGCTCCCACCGCCACCGCCGGACCTGCCGCCGTCCGTCACAGGGGACGGCGGCGGCTCCGGCGCCCGTATCGCCTTCACCATGGACTCCGGCGCGCAGCCGGGCCCGCAGTCAGGGGCTCGCCGGGGGCGGCGGGTGAGCTGCACCGTCGCGCTGGCCGTCGCCGGGGCGCTCGCCGTCGTGACCGTCGGCGCCGCGACGCTGGGGGACTGGTTCCCGGGCGCCGGCAGTGACCAGCACGGTGACGAGGGGGCGGCGCAGCCCCCGGCGGCCACCGCTTCCGGTTCGCCCCGGCCGTCCGCGTCCGCCGGCGCGCTCCCCCCGGCGTTCGTCGGCACCTGGCAGGGTTCCGCCACCGAACGCAGCGGGCTGCCGCACGGCACGGTCACCGCCGTGTTCACCGAGGGCGCCGAGGGTGAGGACGTGGTCCGGCTGACGCACCGGCTCGACGCGCTCGGCACGAGCGTCGTCTGCAAGGGCGTCGGCACGCTCGTCTCCGCCACGTCCGTGGAGCTGAAGGTCCGGGAGCGCACCGACCCGGACAACGCCCGCAGCGCCCTGTGCACCGGCGGTGACGCCGACCTCGTGTTCACGCTCACCTCGGCCGGCACCCTGCGCTACCAGTCCCACGAGGAGGCCGCGGGCAACCCGAAGGGCACGCTCACCCGGTCCGGCGGCTGACCCCGGCAAGGGCTGGCGTAGGCTGGATCGGTCCGTAGATCCGTTGAAAAACCGCCGAAAGGTGACAGCCCGGTGACCGAGAAGGCCGACCTTCAGCCCGTCCTCGACCGCGCCGCCGAAGGCGGGCGGATCACTCCGGAAGAGGCCCTCGACCTGTACCGGTCGGCCCCGCTGCACGCGCTGGGCTCCGCCGCCGACGCCGTACGCCGCCGCCGCTACGCCGGTACGGAGCACATCGCGACGTACATCATCGAGCGCAACATCAACTACACCAACGTCTGTGTCACGGCGTGCAAGTTCTGCGCGTTCTACGCAGCCCCCAAGGACACCGCCAAGGGCTGGTCCCGCGACCTCGACGACATCCTGCGCCGCTGCGCGGAGACCGTCGAACTGGGCGGAACGCAGATCATGTTCCAGGGCGGCCACCACCCGGACTACGGCGTCGAGTACTACGAGGAGCACTTCTCCGCGATCAAGAAGGCGTTCCCGCAGCTGGTCATCCACTCGCTGGGCGCCTCCGAGATCGAGCACATGGCCCGTATCTCCGGCGTGACCGCCGAGGAGGCCATCCGGCGGATCCACGCCGCCGGGCTCGACTCCTTCGCGGGCGCCGGCGCCGAACTGCTGCCCGCCCGGCCCCGCACGGCGATCGCCCCGCTCAAGGAGTCCGGCGAGCGGTGGCTCGAGATCATGGAGATCGCGCACAACCTGGGCGTCGAGTCCACCTCCACCATGCTGATGGGCACCGGCGAGACGAACGCCGAGCGCATCGAGCACCTGCGGATGATCCGCGACGTGCAGGACCGGACCGGCGGCTTCCGCGCCTTCATCCCGTACACCTACCAGCCGGAGAACAACAAGCTGAAGGGACAGACGCAGGCCACGCTCTTCGAGTACCTGCGGATGATCGCCATCGCCCGGCTCTTCCTCGACAACGTCGCCCACATCCAGGGCTCGTGGCTGACCACCGGCAAGGAGGTCGGCCAGCTGTCGCTGCACTACGGCGCGGACGACCTCGGCTCGATCATGCTGGAGGAGAACGTCGTCTCCTCGGCCGGTGCCAAGCACCGTTCGAACCGGCAGGAGATCATCGACCTGATCCGCAAGGCGGGCCGCGTCCCGGCACAGCGCGCCACGACGTACGAGCACCTCGTGGTGCACGACGACCCGGCGAACGACCCGGTCGACGAGCGCGTCGTCTCGCACATCTCGTCCACGGCGATCTCGGGCGGTACGGCGCATCCGGAGCTGAAGCTCCTGAGCGCCAACTGAGCCAGCCGTGCTGACCGTTCATGCCGCGCCGCTGGTTCTTCCGGTCGGCGCGGCAGCCGTGTCCGCGGGTGCGGTCGCCGTGGACGGCGACCGCGTCGTGGCCCTCGGGCCGTACGAAGCGGTCATGGACGCGCACCCCACGGCCCGCGTCCGCCGATGGCCGGGCGTCCTCACCCCCGGCCTGCGGCAGTGGCACGGCGCCCCCCTGCTGACCCGCTGCTACCACCCCGACCCCCGCGAGGCGGACGAGCTGGGCGAAGAACCGCTGACCGGCGCGGAGTTCGAACGGCTGGCGGGCCGGCTGGACGAACCGCGCCGGACCGGCAGCGTGCGCAGGGGGCTGCAGCGGATGCTGCGCCACGGCACCACGCACCTCGCGGGCCCGTTCGGCGACCAGGCCGTACGCACCGCCGTGGCCCGCTCGGGACTCACGGCGGTCGCCGGGCCTCCCGGCGGCCTCCCGGGGGAGCCGTCCCTGGACCCGTTCGTCCACGGCCGCGACCTGCCGGGCTCCGTGCACGGCCCCCTCACCGTCGGCGGCCGCGCCGACCTGGCCGTCTTCGACGTGCCCGACGAGGCCGCGCTGGAGGTGGCGGGCGCCTGGACCTGCGTGGCCACGGTGCTCGGCGGGCGGCTGGTCCACCGGCGGAGGTGAGCACGGGGCGCCGGGGCCGACGCGGTCCGGCGTGGCCCCGGGCCGGCGTGGCCCCGGGCCGGCGGGCCCCGGGCCGGCGTGGGCCCGGTCCGGCCACCCAGGGCGGAGGCGGCCTACGGTACGGACGGGCCGCTCAGGTAGCGGCCGTGCTCGTCGTACGGCCAGGCGTTGGACCTGCAGCCCTTGAGTCCCTTGATCTGCTGCATCATCGCGGGGGCCGGACGGCCGGCGCCGGGACAGGTCTCGTGACCGTGCCCGAGCCAATGGCCGACCTCGTGATTGATGATCAGGGCCCGGTACTCCGATGCCGGACCGTCGAAGGTCGGTGAACCGAGCTCCCAGCGCTTCAGGTTGACCATGACCGTCTCGCCGACGCGGCAGTTGACCTCACCGCCGGT
The DNA here is from genome assembly GCF_030816615.1 of Streptomyces sp. B1I3. Lineage (NCBI taxonomy): Bacteria > Bacillati > Actinomycetota > Actinomycetes > Kitasatosporales > Streptomycetaceae > Streptomyces > Streptomyces sp. B1I3. Next base: position 3,450,833 of record NZ_JAUSYD010000001.1, on the reverse strand, counting down.
GTCCAGTCCGTACCTGCCGCAGATCTCGTCCGTGGTGTCCGGGGTGGCGATCTTGATCACCAGTCCCGCCGAGGCGTCGGCCACCTGGTGGAAGGACGTCCTGCCCCCGTGGGCCCAGCCACGTGGGTCGGCGAGTATCTCCCCGATGTCGTCGGCGGCCTCGTCCGGATCGACGTCGAGGCCGTCCTCCACCTCCACGCGGTAGTGGTTCCCACCCGTGGCACGCGAGAGCCCGGCCCGGGCGACGGTGAAGGTTCCCGGTCCCGACCCGGGCACGTCCGGCCCCGTGGCCGGGGCCTCGGAAGAGGCGGGCGGGGAGGCGGGCACGGTGTCCTCGGCGGACGCGAACGGCGGGGACCCGTGTCCCGGGGAGGCGGGGTGGGACGGCGCCGGTGAGGACCCCTCCGCGACCGCCGCTCCGCCGCCGGAGCCCGGCAGCAGGTCGAGGAGCGCCGCGGCCAGGACGACACCGGCCACCAGCGCCAGCACGGCGAGGCCGACGCGGCGCCGGCCGCGGAGCCCTCGCAGCGCCCGGCCCGGGAGGCGCGAGGTGTGTCCGGAACGCCGCGGGTCACGGTCGGGGAGGTGTCGGTCGGTCGGCACTGGTCATTTCCACTCTTCAGTACGGGATGCGCGTCGGCGTACCTCACCAGTGCCTGGAACCGCGCGTCGTCCACCGCGCGGAACAGCTGGGTCGGTGTGAGCGGAGCGGATCCCACGGAGGCGGTCGGTGGCCGGGCGGAGTGCGCCGGCTTCGTCACGTGAGCCGGCTGCGGTGGCGGGACGGTGAGGGAGACGTCGCTGTCCAGGGGGGCGGACGACGCCGGCCGTGTCGGGCGGCACGTCGCCGAGCACGTATGCCCCGAAGCTGTCGCTGTCCGTGACCGCCCCTTCCGCGTCCGCGTGCATCTGCCCTCCCTCCGCCTCCGACCACCAGGGCGCCGTCGGTACCGGCTCCCACTCCTTACAGAGAGGGGCGGAGCCGAAAAGGTTGAAGGCGAATACGAACGGATGGATATTGCCACCGGTGAACGGGGCGGGGGCGCCGCGGTGGCGCGGGGCCGTCCGCTCCGGTGCGCGGACGCGTACGGCGGCCCAGGGGCTTCCCGTCCGGATCGTGCCGGGCTCGCGGGACGTGACCCCCTGCCCCTCCCTGTCCCGCTGACCCCCGTTCCGCTGTCCCCCTGCCCCCCTGTCCCGCTGATCCCTCTGTCCCCCCGGATCCGGACGGGCAACCCGAGGGGGTCGCGCCACGTACGGTCCTGCCCGGCCCCCGCCGGGGCGCGACCGGCACAATGGGTGGGTGACCCGAGCATCCCTGGAAAAGCAGCCGCACGAAGTCGCCTCGATGTTCGACGATGTCGCGGCGAACTACGACCTCACCAATGATGTGATCTCCCTCGGGCAGGCCCGGCTCTGGCGCAGGGAGGTCGCCCGGGCCGTCGACGCCCGCCCGGCGCAGAAGATCCTGGACCTGGCCGCCGGAACCGCCACCTCCTCGCAGCCGTTCGCGCAGGCCGGCGCCTACGTGGTGCCCTGCGACTTCTCGATCGGCATGCTGCGGGTCGGCAAGGAGCGCCACCCGTGGATGCCGTTCACCGCGGGCGACGGCACCAGGCTCCCGTTCAAGGACGAGACCTTCGACGCCGTCACGATCTCCTTCGGCCTGCGCAACATCCAGGACACCGACCAGGCGCTGCGTGAGCTGTACCGGGTGACCAAGCCCGGTGGCCGGGTCGTGATCTGCGAGTTCTCGCAGCCGACCTGGGCGCCGTTCCGCCGGGTCTACACGGAGTACCTGATGCGGGCGCTGCCGCCGGTCGCCCGCACGGTGTGCAGCAACCCGGACGCCTACGTCTACCTCGCCGAGTCGATCCGTGCCTGGCCCGACCAGGCCGGACTCGCGGGCCTGCTGCAGAAGGCCGGCTGGTCCGGAGTCGGCTGGCGCAACCTCACCGGAGGCGTCGTGGCGCTGCACCGGGGCGTGCGCGCCTGAACCCGGGACCGCCCCACCGTGCGTGCGCGGTGGGGCGGTCCTCACAGCTCCAGCCGGAAGCAGTGGGCCTCCTGCTTCGTCACCGGAGTCGTGTACGTCTCCGCCCTGCGCATGCCGAGCCGCCGGGCGACCGCCAGGGAACGCTCGTTGCGCGCGTTGATCATCGCCACGACTTCGGTGACGCCCGCCGCGCGCACCCGCTCCAGCGTGGCGCGCGCCGCGGCGGTGGCGTAGCCGCGCCCCCAGGCGGCCCGGCCGAGCCGCCACCCGATCTCGGTGGCGCCCACCGGGCCGAAGGACGTGTGCGGCCACGGCTGTGCACCCGTGAAGCCGAGCACCTGCCCGGTGTCGTCGGTGAGCGTCCACAGGCAGTAACCCAGCTCGGCGTCGTGCCGGCGCTGCCGGGCCGTCAGCTCCTCGTAGACCGAGTACTCGGCCGGCCGGCCGCCGTGGAACTCCATCACCTCGGGGTCGTCGAAGACGCGGTGCCAGGCCAGGGTGTCCTCGTCGGTCGGGACACGCAGGTGTACGGAGGGGGCGGCGGGGGGCGCGAGCGACATCGGGGAGCCCTTCGGTAACGGATCAGCAGGCACCCATAGACTGCACGCGACATGTGCCGCGCGGCACGCGATTTCGAGTCTTCGGGAGATCCGACCGTGACCGAGCCCCTCTCCGAGCACAGCGCGGACGTGATCGTCGTCGGAGCGGGCCCAGCCGGCTCCACGACCGCGTACCACCTCGCCAAGGCCGGACTCGACGTCCTCCTCCTGGAGAAGACGGCCTTCCCCCGGGAGAAGGTCTGCGGCGACGGACTCACCCCGCGCGCCACCAAGCAGCTCGTCTCCATGGGCATCGACATCTCCGAAGAGGCCGGCTGGCTGCGGAACAAGGGCCTGCGCATCATCGGCGGAGGCGTCCGCCTCCAGCTGGACTGGCCGGATCTCGCCTCGTACCCGGACTACGGTCTGGTCCGCAAGCGCGACGACTTCGACGAGCAGCTGGCCCGTCAGGCCCAGAAGGCGGGCGCCCGGCTCTACGAGCGCTGCAACGTCGGCGAACCGGTCAAGGACGAGCGCACCGGCCGCATCACCGGCGTCCACGCCAAGCTCGGCGAGGAGAAGACCCCGGTCACCTTCCACGCCCCGCTCGTCGTCGCCGCCGACGGCAACTCCACCCGGCTCTCCCTCCACATGGGCCTGCACCGCCGCGAGGACCGTCCGATGGGCGTCGCGGTCCGTACGTACTTCACCTCCCCCCGCCACGACGACGACTACCTGGAGTCCTGGCTGGAGCTGTGGGACCGCCGCGGCGCCGAGGACCGCCTGCTGCCCGGCTACGGCTGGATCTTCGGCATGGGCGACGGCACCTCCAACGTCGGCCTCGGCATCCTCAACTCCTCGTCCGCCTTCAAGGAGCTCGACTGGCGCGAGGTGCTCAAGGCCTGGTGCGCCTCCATGCCCGAGGACTGGGGATACACCCCCGAGAACATGACGACGCCGATCCGGGGCGCCGCCCTCCCGATGGCCTTCAACCGCCAGCCGCACTACACCAAGGGCCTGCTGCTCGTCGGTGACGCGGGCGGCCTCGTCAACCCCTTCAACGGCGAAGGCATCGCGTACGCCATGGAGTCCGGGCAGCTCGCGGCGGACGTCATCGTCCAGGCCCACGCCCGGGCGACCCCCGCCCAGCGCGAACTGGCCCTGCACAGCTACCCGAAGATCCTCAAGGACACCTACGGCGGCTACTACACGCTGGGCCGTGCCTTCGTGAAGATGATCGGCAACCCGAAGGTCATGAAGATCGCGACCCAGCGCGGTCTGACCCACCCGGTCCTGATGAAGTTCACGTTGAAGATGCTCGCCAACCTGACCGATCCGACGGGTGGGGACGCCATGGACCGCATCATCAACGGACTCTCGAAGGTGGCCCCGAAGGCCTGATCGCCCGGCGCCCGGGGCCCGGTCCTGTGGACCGCGCCCCGCACACGCTGCGGTAGGTTTCGGCCATGCGGGCAATGGGGGCGTGGAGCGCCGGCGGATACCGCCGGCTGGGCGCGGCAGCATCGGCCGCCGCCGCCCTGGGCGGCTGGGCCGTCGGCACACTGCCGGCCCATGACCCGTGGGGACTGTGGGTCCCGCACGGGCCGCTGGTGAGCGCCGCGGGTCACGCCCTGGCGTACGGCGGCCTCACGCTGCTCGTCGTGGCCTGGTGGCTGTACGGCAGGGCGGGGGCCTCCGTCCGTCACACCCTGGTCACCCTGGTCTGGTGGGCGGCACCGCTCGTCCTGGCACCGCCGCTCTACAGCGCCGACGTCTACAGCTACATCGCTCAGGGGGCGATGGTCCTCGAGGGCCACGACGTCTACAGCGCGGGGCCGTCGGTGCTCGACCCCGCCGGGCCGGGCGGGGACGCGGCGGCGAGTGTCGGAGGGCATTGGACCGATACGCCCGCGCCCTACGGCCCGTTCTTCCTGATCCTCGCGCGGGGCGTGGCATGGGCGACCGGCGGGACCATCGTCCCGGCGGTGCTGGGGATGCGGATCGTCGCGCTGGGCGCGCTGGTGCTCGTCGTCCACTCCCTGCGGCACCTGGCCCGGGAGCACGGCCGCAGCGAGAGCGCCGCGCTGTGGCTGGGCGCCCTGAACCCGCTGCTGCTGACGCACGTGGTCGGGGGCGTCCACAACGACGGACTGATGGCCGGTCTGATGCTGGCCGGCGCCGTCCTCGCCCTGCGGGGGCGGTGGGTCGCCGGCTCCGCGCTCATCGGGCTCGCCATGACGGTGAAGTCCCCGGCGGCGCTGGCGCTGCTGTTCGTCGGTGTGCTGGTGGGCAGGGCCGCGGCCGGTCCCCTCGTACGCCGGGTGGCCAAGGGGCTGCTGGCGCCAGGGCTGGTCGCCGGGGCGGTCGCCCTGGGGGCGACCCTGCTCGGCGGCACGGGCTTCGGCTGGCTGGCGACCCAGGGGGTCGCGGGCCGCATCCACACCGCCCTGTCGGCCAGCAGCGACCTCGGCCTGGGCCTGGGGCACCTGCTGCGGCTGGTGGCGGGTACCGACCCGGACCCGGTCAGGACCGCGGTGCAGAACCTGGGCCTGGCGGCGGCCCTCGTGCTGATCGCCCACCTGGCGTGGCGCTCGGCGACCGGGCGTACCGAACCGGTGCACGCCCTGGGCCTGGCGCTGGTGGCGCTGGTGGCCCTCTCGCCGATGGTGCAGCCGTGGTACCTGCTGTGGGGCACGGTCGTGCTCGCCGCCACCGCGGGCGAGGGCCGGGCGCGGAGCGCGGTGACCGTGCTGTCGGCGGCGCTCGTCTACGAGACCCAGCCCTCGGGGTCGACCCCCGCGTACGGCTTCGTGCTGGCGGGCCTCACGTGCGTGGTGGGCGTGCTGCTCCTGCGGCGCGACGGGGCGGCGGTGGGGACCGCCGGAGTACCGGGGCCGCGCCGCCCGGCCGAGGCTGCCACCGAGACGGACAGGGGCGCGTCGGCGGACAGGGGCGCGTCGGCGGACACGCCGGTGGCGGACACGGCCCCCGGTACCCGGACCACAGCACGATGACGGGCCGTCACTCCCGAGGGGGAGCGACGGCCCGCTGTCGTACTCAGGCGTTCCGGTGCGTGCGGTAGCGGCACGTGCGCGACCGGCGCTTGTGAATCAGAGAACGCGGACGGCGCCCGACGGCGGGTCGTAGTCGAGGGACTTCTGGACCACACCGGTGGAGGAGTTCTGCGCACCGACGAACTGGCCGTCGCCGATGTAGATCCCGACGTGGTACGCGCTGCCCGCGCCGCCCCAGTACAGGATGTCGCCGGGCTGCAGGTTGCTGAGCGAGACCTGGGTGCCGGCGGTCGACTGGCTCTGCGAGACGCGCGGCAGGTCGACGCCCACCGTGCGGAACGCGGCCTGGACCAGGCCGGAGCAGTCCCAGGAGTTGGGGCCGGTGCCGCCGGAGACGTACGCGTCGCCGACCTGCGACTGCGCGAACGCGACGACGGACGCCGCGGAGCCCGTGGCGTTCGAGGAGTAGGACGGCGAGGAGGAGGAGGAGACGGAGGAATCGGAGGAGTCCGAGGAAGCGCTGAGCGTCGTGCGCTCGGCGGTACGGGAGGCGCGCTCGGCGGCCTCCGCCTTGGCCTCGGCCTCGGCGGCTGCTTGGGCCTTCTTCTCGGCCTCGGCCTTGCGGACCGCCTCGGCCTTGGCCTTCTTGGCGGTCTTGGCGGCGTAGGCCGCGGCCGCGTCCTCGTGGGCCTGCGTCTCGATGTCGAGAGCGACCTGCTGCGTGGCTTGTGCGGATGCGGCGACGGTGGTGGAGAGCCCGGCCGTGATCGTGGGCATCTCGATGGTCTGGGTCACCGGCTCGGCCTGAGCCGGACCGGCGGCACCGGCGACCGCGATGGTGCTGAGGACGCCACCGGCAACTCCTGCCCGCAGCGCAGTCTTCGAGGCACTCTGGCGGGGCTTCCGGTGGCTGGGTATGTGAGCGGTGTGGGACATGAGTACTAGCGCTATCAGGGCGGTAGGGGTCCCATCAAGAAACGTGTGTTGCGACACAGTTACGTTCGGAATCTGTGAATCCGCTTAGTCCCCACCTTTATTGACGCCTTAACGGACAAAACGGTCGCACCCGATCACGGGCGTGATCACGGGTTTTCAGCAATACGCCCGAATTGCCCGTGGCTTACCATCCGTTCACACGGTTGGCCAAGCCCGCTTTAATCGGAGGACGCGCGGAGTGACGCAGGTCACAGTGTGGGTCTGCTGTGAGAGGCAACCGCGCGCCCGGGCCGCGAGTCCGGACGCGGGCCGGCTCGCCACTTGTCGCCCCGTGACCTATTGACGAGTCATGTCCGCTTTGCCGGGGCGGCTTTCGAAGGGGTCGCGAAGGCTTCCGGTGGATCCTCCGGGGAATGCCCTGCAGCGGCTCTCCCGGGCGCTCTCCGTGGGGCGCTTCCCGGGGTGCTCCCGGGAGCTCTCCTCGGGGCGCTCCGGTGAGCTGCCGGCGGGCCGCCCGATGAGCCGGCGCGGTCTCGCGGTGATCCGCCGCCCCGCCCGTCGTCCGGTCGCCCCGCCGGCTCCTCCGGCCCGCCGCCTCTCCTTCGGTCCGCCGTCCCCTCCGTACGGCCCTCCGTACGGCCCGCCGTGCGGTCCGGCCTGCCCGCCGTCCGGCCCACTGTCCGGTCCACCGTCCCGCCTGCCATCCGGACGCCGCCCGATCGCGCCGGCCGAGGGGTCGGGCGATCCGGTTCGTACGCGTCGCCGAGGGTGGCGCGTACGAACCGTTCGCCATCCCCGGCCTCGCATCCGGAGAGTTAGTGAACGGGCGCGCATTGCCACTGTCCACCTCGGTCCGGGCGGCCCCTCTTCCGGGTGGGCGGAAAATGAAGGCACCTCCTATATCACCCTCCTGCCGTCCATCGCCAATTTGCATGTAGAGGCCTACGATTGATAGTGCTGCACGGCTTTGACCAGCAACAACGCCGCCAAATGTCACGTCTCGTAACTGCTCGGCCGCTTCGCGTACGTAGATCACCGCTCATCCGACTTCATGATCGTTCGCCGGGTGGTGGAGATCACAAAGTCGGTGACGTACCCCGTGTCGCAGATCACAGGACGGCAGGCATAGGATGCGGGGCAGTCGGGCTTGTGAACTGCCTCACATGTGCACGATCTTGGTGAGGTGGCGAGCCGGTCGCCCGATGCGGTCCAACGGTCAAGGACGACTGGAAGGAGCGAGGAGCGTGAATGCTTACGCGCCCATCCTCGTGCTCGGCGCCCTGGGGGCAGGGTTTGCGATCTTCTCCGTGGTCATGGCCACGCTTATCGGCCCCAAGCGCTACAACCGGGCAAAGCTCGACGCGTACGAGTGCGGTATCGAACCCACACCCACGCCGGCCGGAGGCGGCCGCTTCCCCATCAAGTACTACCTGACGGCGATGCTGTTCATCGTCTTCGACATCGAGATCGTCTTCCTCTATCCCTGGGCGGTCACCTTCGACGCCCTGGGGATCTTCGGGCTCGTGGAGATGCTGCTCTTCGTGCTCACCGTCTTCGTCGCCTACGCGTATGTGTGGCGCCGGGGCGGTCTGGAATGGGACTGAGGGGCTGAGGGGCACACCATGGGACTCGAAGAAAAGCTGCCGAGCGGCTTTGTGCTGACCACTGTCGAGCAGGCTGCCGGATGGGTGCGGAAGTCCTCCGTCTTCCCCGCCACCTTCGGCCTCGCCTGCTGCGCCATCGAGATGATGACGACCGGGGCCGGGCGTTACGACCTGGCCCGTTTCGGCATGGAGGTCTTCCGCGGCTCGCCGCGGCAGGCGGACCTGATGATCGTCGCGGGGCGGGTCAGCCAGAAGATGGCGCCCGTCCTGAGGCAGGTCTACGACCAGATGCCCAGCCCCAAGTGGGTCATCTCCATGGGGGTTTGCGCGTCATCGGGTGGAATGTTCAACAATTACGCCATTGTTCAGGGTGTTGATCATATTGTGCCGGTCGATATCTATTTGCCGGGCTGCCCGCCGCGACCCGAGATGCTGATCGACGCCATCCTCAAGCTCCACCAGAAGATCCAGGGCTCCAAGCTCGGGGTCAACGCGGAGGAGGCCGCCCGCGAGGCGGAGGAGGCGGCCCTCAACGCACTGCCCCTGATCGAGATGAAGGGGCTGCTTCGATGAGCGACGAACCGAACACGAACAGCGGCCAGGTACCCGCCCCGCGCGAGGACTCCGGTGAGGTCATCGGCGTCCGCAAGGGCATGTTCGGCGCCGAGAACGGCGGCGACACCACCGGCTACGGCGGACTCGTCCGCACGGTGACCCTGCCCGGCGCCGCGTCCCGCCCGTACGGCGGCTGGTTCGACGAAGTGGCGGACGAGCTGGAGGGAGCCCTCGAGGAACAGGACCTGCTTCCCGAGAGCGCCATCGAGAAGACGGTCGTCGACCGGGGCGAGCTCACCTTCCACGTCGCCCGCGAACACCTGCTCCGGGTCGCCCGCACCCTGCGCGACGACCCCGCCCTGCGTTTCGAGCTCTGCACGGGCGTCAGCGGGGTCCACTACCTCGGGGACAAGGGCCGCGAACTGCACGCGGTCTACCACCTGCGATCACTGACCCACGGGCGGCTGATCCGGGTCGAGGTGTCCGCCCCGGACAGCGACCCGCACGTCCCGTCCCTCGTCGAGGTCTACCCGACCAACGACTGGCACGAGCGCGAGACCTACGACTTCTTCGGGCTGATCTTCGACGGGCACCCCGCCCTGACCCGGATCATGATGCCGGACGACTGGCAGGGCTTCCCGCAGCGCAAGGACTACCCCCTCGGCGGCATCGCCGTCGAGTACAAGGGCGCCCAGATCCCGGCTCCGGACCAGCGGAGGTCGTACAGCTGATGACCACTCCACACGCAACGCCCCACTCGACGCCCCGCGCCACGACCGAGGGGACCGTGTACACGGTCACCGGCGGCGACTGGGACGAGGTCGTCGAGTCCGCGGTCACGTCCGACGACGAGCGCATCATCGTCAACATGGGCCCCCAGCACCCGTCCACGCACGGCGTGCTGCGGCTCATCCTGGAGATCGACGGCGAGACCGTCACGGAGGCCCGCTGCGGCATCGGCTATCTCCACACCGGCATCGAGAAGAACCTCGAATTCCGGAACTGGACCCAGGGCACCACCTTCGTGACGCGCATGGACTACCTGACCCCGTTCTTCAACGAGGCCGCATACTGCCTCGGGGTCGAGAAGCTGCTCGGGATCGAGGACCAGATCCCCGACCGGGCCACCGTCCTGCGGGTGCTCCTGATGGAGCTCAACCGGCTCTCCTCGCACCTCGTCTGCGTCGCCACCGGCGGTATGGAGCTCGGCGCCACGACGATCATGATCTACGGCTTCCGCGACCGTGAACTCGTTCTCGACCTCTTCGAGCTGATCACCGGCCTCCGCATGAACCACGCGTTCATCCGGCCGGGCGGACTGGCCCAGGACCTGCCCCCCGGCGCGGTCGACCGGATCCGCGAGTTCGTGAAGACCATGAAGAAGAACCTGCCGGAGTACGACAAGCTCGCGACCGGCAACCCGATCTTCAAGGCGCGCATGCAGGACGTCGGCTACCTCGATCTGGCCGGCTGCATGGCGCTCGGCGCGACCGGCCCGATCCTCAGGTCCGCCGGACTCCCGCACGACCTGCGCAAGTCCGACCCGTACTGCGGCTACGAGAACTACGAGTTCGACGTGCCCACCGCCGACTCCGCCGACGCCTACGGCCGTTTCCTCATCCGGCTCGAGGAGATGCGCCAGTCGCTCAGGATCGTCGAGCAGTGCCTGGACCGGCTGGAGCCGGGCCCGGTCATGGTCGGCGACAAGAAGATCGCCTGGCCGGCGCAGCTCGCGCTGGGCCCCGACGGGCTCGGCAACTCGCTCGACCACATCAGGAAGATCATGGGCACCTCCATGGAGGCCCTGATCCACCACTTCAAGCTGGTGACCGAGGGCTTCCGGGTCCCGGCCGGACAGACGTACACCGCCATCGAGTCCCCCAAGGGCGAGCTGGGGGTGCACGTCGTCTCCGACGGCGGCACACGCCCCTTCCGGGTCCACTTCCGCGACCCGTCCTTCACCAATCTCCAGGCCATGGCGGCGATGTGCGAGGGCGGCCAGGTCGCCGACGTCATCGTCGCCGTCGCGTCCATCGACCCCGTGATGGGAGGCGTCGACCGGTGACCGCATCCAGTCAAGAAGTCAGCCTGGGGATGCCGCAGCTCCCCGCCCCCGCCTACCCGGCCGAGGTGCGCACCCGGCTCGAGGCGGACGCGAAGGAGGTGATCGCCCGCTACCCGGGAAGCCGCTCCGCACTGCTGCCCCTGCTGCACCTGGTGCAGTCGGAGGAGGGGTACGTCTCGCGTACGGGCATGGCGTTCTGCGCCGAACTCCTCGGCCTCACCACAGCCGAGGTCACCGCGGTCGCCACCTTCTACACGATGTACCGGCGCCGGCCGAGCGGCGACTACCAGGTCGGGGTCTGTACCAACACCCTGTGCGCGGTCATGGGCGGCGACGCCATCTTCGACCGGCTCAAGGCCCACCTGGGCGTCGGCGACGACGGGTCCGACATGACAACTGAGGACGGCAAGGTCACCCTCGAACACATCGAGTGCAACGCGGCCTGCGACTTCGCGCCCGTCGTGATGGTCAACTGGGAGTTCTTCGACAACCAGACGCCCGAGAGCGCGACGCAGCTCGTCGACGACCTGATCGCCGGCCGGACCGTCGAGCCCACCCGCGGCGCCCCTCTGTGCACCTACAAGGAGACGGCCCGGATCCTGGCCGGCTTCCCCGACACGCGCCCCGGCGCCGTCGAGGCGTCCGGGGGAGCGGGCGCCGCCTCACTGGCCGGACTCAGGCTCGCCAAGGGCGAGGCGGGATCGCAGGCCCGGGTGGTCGGCCAGCGGGGCGAGGCGCCCCGGGACACACCGCCGCACGACCCGTCGCCGTCCGAGCACCTCAGCTCGCACGACGCGCCGCAGCAGACCTCGGCCTCCGACCCGGAGAACCCGGCCGGACCCGTAGCCGAGGAGGGGGAGTGATGACCTTGGCAGCCGAGATCGGCAAGAACGGGACCAGCCCGGAGAAGCTTCTGGCTCCCGTCCTGTCCGCCTTCTGGGACGAGCCGGAGTCCTGGACCCTGGAGACCTACCGGCGCCACGACGGCTACGAGGGACTGCGCAAGGCCCTCGCGATGTCGCCGGACGACCTCATCGCCTACGTCAAGGACTCCGGTCTGCGCGGACGCGGAGGCGCGGGCTTCCCCACCGGCATGAAGTGGCAGTTCATCCCGCAGGGCGACGGCAAGCCGCACTACCTCGTGGTCAACGCCGACGAGTCGGAGCCCGGAACCTGCAAGGACATCCCGCTCCTCTTCGCGAATCCGCACAGCCTCATCGAGGGCATCGTGATCGCCTGTTACGCGATCCGCTCCTCGCACGCCTTCATCTACCTGCGGGGCGAAGTCGTGCCCGTACTGCGGCGGCTGCACGAAGCCGTGCGTGAGGCGTACGAGGCGGGTTATCTGGGGGCGAACATCCTGGGTTCGGGACTCGACCTGGAACTCACGGTGCACGCGGGTGCCGGGGCGTACATCTGCGGAGAGGAGACCGCGCTGCTCGACTCCCTCGAAGGACGGCGCGGCCAGCCCCGGCTGCGGCCGCCCTTCCCCGCGGTCGCCGGCCTGTACGCCTGCCCCACCGTGGTGAACAACGTCGAGTCCATCGCCTCGGTTCCCGCGATCCTGCACAAGGGCAAGGACTGGTTCAGGTCCATGGGCAGCGAGAAGTCCCCGGGCTTCACGCTGTACTCGCTCAGCGGGCACGTCACCAGCCCCGGCCAGTACGAGGCCCCGCTCGGCATCACCCTGCGCCAGCTGCTCGACATGAGCGGCGGCATGCGGGCCGGGCACCGTCTGAAGTTCTGGACGCCCGGCGGCTCGTCCACCCCGATGTTCACCGACGAGCACCTCGACGTCCCCCTGGACTACGAGGGCGTCGGCGCCGCCGGATCCATGCTCGGCACCAAGGCACTGCAGTGCTTCGACGAGACCACCTGTGTGGTGCGGGCCGTCACCCGCTGGACGGAGTTCTACGCCCACGAGTCCTGCGGCAAGTGCACGCCCTGCCGCGAGGGCACCTACTGGCTCGTCCAGCTGCTCCGCGACATCGAGGCGGGCAAGGGGCAGATGGCCGACCTCGACAAGCTCAACGACATCGCCGACAACATCAACGGCAAGTCCTTCTGCGCCCTCGGCGACGGCGCCGCCTCGCCGATCTTCTCCTCGCTGAAGTACTTCCGCGAGGAGTACGAGCAGCACATCACCGGCAAGGGCTGCCCCTTCGATCCCGCCAAGTCGACCGTCTGGGCCGACGACAAGAACGCTCACCGGGGGGTGAACGCATGACAGTCACCACGAGTGCGCCCTCCGGGGGCGGCGAGGCGGCCATCCCGCCCGAGGACCTGGTCACGCTGACGATCGACGGCATCGAGATCAGCGTGCCGAAGGGCACCCTGGTCATCAGGGCCGCCGAACTCCTGGGCATCGAGATCCCGCGCTTCTGCGACCATCCGCTCCTCGACCCGGCCGGCGCCTGCCGGCAGTGCATCGTCGAGGTCGAGGGCCAGCGCAAGCCGATGGCGTCCTGCACCATCACGTGCACCGACGGCATGGTCGTGAAGTCGCAGATCACCTCGCCCGTCGCGGAGAAGGCCCAGAAGGGGGTGATGGAGCTCCTGCTCATCAACCACCCGCTGGACTGCCCGGTCTGCGACAAGGGCGGCGAGTGCCCCCTGCAGAACCAGGCGATGTCGCACGGCGGCACCGACTCCCGCTTCGACGGGAAGAAGCGCACGTTCGAGAAGCCCGTCCCGATCTCCCCCCAGGTGCTGCTGGACCGTGAGCGCTGCGTGCTCTGCGCGCGGTGCACCCGGTTCTCCAACCAGGTGGCGGGCGACCCGATGATCGAGCTCCTCGAGCGCGGCGCCCTCCAGCAGGTCGGTACCGGGCAGGGCGACCCCTTCGAGTCGTACTTCTCCGGCAACACCATCCAGATCTGCCCCGTCGGGGCGCTCACCTCCGCCGCGTACCGCTTCCGCTCCCGGCCCTTCGACCTCGTGTCGACGCCGTCCGTGTGCGAGCACTGCGCGGGCGGCTGCGCGACCAGGACCGACCACCGGCGCGGCAAGGTCATGCGGCGCCTGGCCCTCAACGACCCCGAGGTCAACGAGGAGTGGCTCTGCGACAAGGGCCGCTTCGGCTTCCGCTACGCCCAGCAGCGCGACCGGCTCACCACCCCGCTCGTGCGCAACGCGGACGGAGTCCTGGAAGCGGCGAGCTGGCCCGAGGCGCTGGCGGCCGCGGCGGCCGGCCTCTCGGCGGCTCGAGGCAGGGCCGGGGTCCTCACCGGCGGCCGGCTGACCGTCGAGGACGCCTACGCGTACAGCAAGTTCGCGCGGATCGCCCTCGACACCAACGACATCGACTTCCGGGCCCGGGTCCACAGCGGTGAGGAAGCCGACTTCCTGGCGGCGAGGGTGGCCGGGCGCGGACGCGACCTGGACGGCAGCGGGGGCACGTACACCTCGCTGGAGAACGCCCCGGCCGTTCTGCTGGCCGGCTTCGAGTCGGAGGAGGAGGCCCCCGGCGTCTTCCTGCGGCTGCGCAAGGCCCACCGGAAGCACGGGCAGCGGACGTTCGCCCTCGCCTCGCACGCCACGCGCGGCCTCGAGAAGGCGGGTGGAACGCTGCTCCCCGCCGCACCGGGCACCGAGACGGAGTGGCTGGACGCGCTCGCGGGCGGTGTCGGCCTGGAGGGTGACGGCGCCGTGGCTGCCGAGGCGCTCCACGGCGAAGGTGCCGTGATCGTGGTGGGCGAGCGGCTCGCCGGGGTGCCCGGCGCGCTGAGCGCCGCCGTACGCACCGCCGCGGCGACCGGCGCAGCGCTGGTGTGGATCCCGCGGCGGGCCGGTGAACGCGGTGCGCTGGAGGCGGGCGCGCTCCCGTCGCTGCTGCCCGGCGGCCGTCCGGCGACCGACCCGCGGGCCCGGGAGGAGGTGGCGTCCGTCTGGGGCGTCGCCCGGCTCCCCACCCGCTTCGGACGCGACACCGGCCAGATCGTGGAGGCCGCCGCCACCGGTGAGCTGGCCGCGCTGCTGGTCGCGGGTGTCGACCCCGAGGACCTGCCCGACCCGGCTCGGGCCCTGGAGGCGCTGGACGAGGTCGGCTTCCTGGTCTCGCTCGAACTGCGGCCCGGCCAGGTAACCGAGCGGGCCGACGTGGTCCTTCCGGTCGCCGCCGTCGCCGAGAAGCCCGGCACCTTCCTCAACTGGGAGGGACGGGCCCGGATGTTCGAGGCCGCGCTCAAGCCCGAGCAGCTGCCCCGTACGCTCTGCCCGACCGACGCGCGGGTCCTGCACATGCTCGCCGACGCGCTGGACGTACACCTCGCGCTGCCCGACCTGCGGGCGGCCCGCCGCGAGCTCGACCGCCTCGGCGGCCGGCCCGGCCCGTACGCCGACGACCCGCACGCGGTCTCCCGTCCGGTGCCACGGCCCGGCGACGGGGAGGCGGTCCTCGCGGGCCACCGCATGCTGCTCGACAGGGGCAGGCTGCAGGAGGGCGACGAGGCCCTGGCCGCCACCCGGCACGCGGCGCTCGCCAGGGTCTCCGCCACCACCGCGGCCGAGGCCGGGGTGAAGGACGGCGACCTGCTGGCCGTCACCGGCCCCACCGGCACGACCGAACTCCCGCTCGCGGTCACCGACATGCCGGACCGGGTGGTCTGGGTGCCGCTCAACTCCGTCGGCCGGGGCGTCCCCGCCGACACCGGCGCCCAGCCCGGCGGTCTGGTGCGGATCGGTCCGGCCGCACCGGGCTCCCACGTCGTGACATCGGAGGTAGGAGAGTGACCGCCCTCGCTCAACTCGCCGCGGCACCCCGGGGCACCGTCCTGGCAGCCGAGGACCTCTCGGTGTTCGGCACGGACACGTGGTGGCTCGTCGTCGTCAAGGCGGTGTTCTGCTTCGCGTTCCTGATGGTGACCGTGCTGTTCTCCATCGTCTGGGAGCGCAAGGTCGTCGCCTGGATGCAGCTGCGCATCGGCCCCAACCGGCACGGCCCCTGGGGCATGCTCCAGTCGCTCGCCGACGGCATCAAGCTGATGCTGAAGGAGGACGTCGTCGTCAAACGGGCCGACAAGGTCGTCTACGTCCTGGCACCGATCGTCGCCGCGGCACCCGCCTTCATGGCGATCGCGGTGATCCCGTTCGGCCCGTCCGGCAACGAGGTCTCGATCTTCGGCCAGCGCACGACGATGCAGCTGACCGACCTGCCGATCGCGATGCTGTACATCCTCGCGGTCGCCTCCGTCGGCATCTACGGCATCGTGCTCGCCGGCTGGTCCTCCGGATCGACGTACCCGCTGCTCGGCGGCCTGCGCTCCTGCGCCCAGATGATCAGCTACGAGATCGCGATGGGCGCCGCGTTCGCCTCGGTGTTCCTCTACTCGGGGTCGATGTCGACCTCGGAGATCGTCGCGGCGCAGGAGGACCGCTGGTTCATCATCCTGCTCCCGGTCTCCTTCATCATCTACGTCGTCACGATGGTCGGTGAGACCAACCGCGCCCCGTTCGACATGCCGGAGTCCGAGGGCGACCTGGTCGGCGGGTTCAACACCGAGTACTCGTCCATCAAGTTCGCGATGTTCATGCTCGCCGAGTACGTCAACATGGTCACCGTCTCCGCCGTCTCGGTGACCCTCTTCCTGGGCGGCTGGCGGGCTCCGTACCCGGTCAGCACCTTCTGGGAGGGCGCGAACCACGGCTGGTGGCCGATGCTCTGGTTTGTCATCAAGGTCCAGCTGCTCCTCTTCTTCTTCATCTGGCTGCGCGGCACGCTGCCCCGGGTCCGCTACGACCAGCTGATGAAGCTCGGCTGGAAGGTGCTCATCCCGGTCTCCGTGGTGTGGCTGATGCTGGTGGCCACGGTCAGGGCGCTGCGCAACGAGGGGTACGACTTCTCGAGGATCCTGCTGTACGTCGCCGGGGCCGTCATCGCGGTTCTGCTGGTCTCGTTCGTGGCCGACATCTTCCGCGACCGCAAGGCCAAGTCCGCCGAGGAGGCGGCCGGTCCGGAACCGGCGTTCGATCCGATGGCGGGCGGATACCCGGTGCCGCCACTGCCCGGCCAGACCCTGCCGCCGGTGCCGCGCCGCACGCCACGGCGCGAGCGGGAGCTCGTTGTCAGTGGCGGGTCGGATACTCAGAGTGACGACTCCGCGGGTAACGGAAAGGAGGCTGACGGTGTCTGAGTCATCGGAGCCCTCAGGGGACAAGTTCATGAATCCGGTGGCCGGCTTCGGCGTGACCTTCAAGGCCATGTTCAAGAAGCGGCTGACCGAGCAGTACCCGGAGACGCAGAAGGTGACGGCCCCGCGCTTCCACGGCCGCCACCAGCTCAACCGCCACCCGGACGGGCTGGAGAAGTGCGTCGGCTGCGAGCTGTGCGCGTGGGCGTGCCCCGCGGACGCGATCTACGTGGAGGGCGCGGACAACACCGACGAGGAGCGCTACTCCCCGGGGGAGCGCTACGGCCGCGTCTACCAGATCAACTACGCGCGCTGCATCCTGTGCGGGCTCTGCATCGAGGCCTGCCCCACCCGCGCCCTGACCATGACGAACGAGTTCGAGCTCGCCAACACCACCCGCGAGAGCCTCATCTACACCAAGGACGAGCTGCTCGCGGGTCTCGAGGAAGGCATGGTGGACAGCCCGCACGCGATCTTCCCCGGCATGGACGAACAGGACTACTACCGGGGCCTGGTGACCGAGGCCGCCGCCGGCACGGAACGCCAGAGGGCCGTCTCCGAGGAAGAAGCGGACAAGGAGGTGGACGCGTGAGTGCCACCCTGGCCGCAGCGGCCTCCGCCACCTCGACCGGCGAGGCCGTCCAGTTCTGGCTGCTCGGCACCGTCGCCGTCATCGGCGCGCTCTCCACCGTCCTCATGAGGAAGGCGGTGCACAGCGCGCTCTCGCTCGCCGGCACCATGATCGTGCTGGCGGTCTTCTACCTCGCCAACGGCGCCTACTTCCTGGGCATCGTCCAGGTCGTCGTCTACACCGGCGCGATCATGATGCTGTTCCTCTTCGTCGTCATGCTCGTCGGCGTCACGGCGGCGGACTCGCTGAAGGAGACCCTCAAGGGCCAGCGCTGGCTGGCCGCCGCGTGCGGGCTCGGTTTCGGCATCCTCCTGATCGCCGGTATCGGGCAGGCCTCCCTGACGAGCTTCAACGGCCTCGCCACGGCGAACGCCCGGCACGGCGGAAACGTCGAGGGCCTCGCCAACCTCATCTTCACCAAGTACGTGTTCGCGTTCGAGATCACCGGCGCCCTGCTGATCACGGCGACCGTCGGCGCGATGCTCCTCACCCACCGGGAGCGCACCGAACGCGCCAAGACCCAGCGGGAGATGTCCCAGGAGCGGGTGCGCAGCAACCACGTCCCGCCACTGCCCGCCCCCGGTGTCTACGCACGGCACAACGCCGTGGACATCGCGGGACTGCTCCCGGACGGCACCCCGTCCGAGCTCACCGTCATGCAGACGCTGCGCCGGCGCGGCCAGATCCGCGACGTGTCGAACGAATCGCTCGCCGACCTCAAGGCGCTGGAACAGCGCTCGGAGGAGCGGCTGGGCCGTGACCACGCAGAAGAAGAGGAGGAGGTCGCCAAGTGAATCCGGTCAACTACCTCTACCTCGCGGCCCTTTTGTTCACGATCGGCGCCTCCGGTGTGCTGATCAGGCGGAACGCGATCGTGGTGTTCATGTGCATCGAGCTGATGCTCAACGCCTGCAACCTCGCGTTCGTCGCGTTCTCCCGGATGCACGGCAACCTCGACGGCCAGATCATCGCGTTCTTCACGATGGTCGTCGCCGCCGCGGAGGTCGTCGTCGGGCTCGCGATCATCGTGTCGCTGTTCCGCTCACGCCACTCGGCCTCGGTCGACGACGCCAGCCTGATGAAGCTGTAAGGGGTCGCAGTCGTGGAAAACCTGATTGCGCTGCTGGTCGCGGCGCCCCTGCTCGGAGCCGCGGTCCTCTTGTGCGGCGGCCGGCGCCTCGACCGCGTCGGCCACTGGATCGGCACCCTGCTCGCCGGCGCGTCCTTCGTCGTCGGCGTCGTGCTGTTCACCGACATGCTGGGCAAGGGCGCCGAGGACCGGGCCCTGCACCAGAAGCTGTTCAGCTGGATCCCCGTCGAGGGCTTCCAGGCCGACGTGGCCTTCCAGCTCGACCAGTTGTCGATGACGTTCGTCCTGCTGATCACAGGCGTGGGCACGCTCATCCACATCTACTCGATCGGCTACATGGAGCACGACGAACGGCGCCGCCGCTTCTTCGGCTACCTGAATCTCTTCCTCGCCGCGATGCTCATCCTGGTCATCGCCGACAACTACCTCCTGCTGTACGTCGGGTGGGAGGGTGTCGGCCTGGCGTCGTACCTGCTCATCGGCTTCTGGCAGCACAAGCCCAGCGCGGCCACCGCCGCGAAGAAGGCCTTCCTGGTCAACCGGGTCGGCGACATGGGCCTGTCGATCGCGATCATGCTGATGTTCACCACCTTCGGCACCTTCGCCTTCGGCCCGGTGCTGGAAGCGACCGGGGAGACGGGCGAGGGCAAGCTCACGGCGATCGGCCTGATGCTGCTCCTGGCCGCCTGCGGCAAGTCGGCCCAGGTGCCGCTGCAGTCCTGGCTCGGTGACGCGATGGAGGGCCCGACCCCCGTCTCGGCCCTCATCCACGCCGCCACCATGGTGACCGCGGGCGTCTACCTCATCGTCCGCTCCGGCGCGATCTTCGACGGCGCACCGGACGCGCAACTCGTCGTCGTGGTCGTCGGCGCGGTCACGCTGATCTTCGGTGCCGTCGTCGGTTGCGCCAAGGACGACATCAAGAAGGCCCTCGCGGGTTCGACGATGTCGCAGATCGGCTACATGATCCTGGCCGCGGGCCTCGGCCCCATCGGGTACGTCTTCGCGATCATGCACCTGGTGACGCACGGCTTCTTCAAGGCCGGGCTCTTCCTCGGTGCCGGTTCGGTCATGCACGGCATGAACGACGAGGTCGACATGCGCAAGTACGGCGGTCTGCGGAAGTACATGCCGGTCACCTTCGTGACGTTCGGCCTCGGCTACCTCGCGATCATCGGCTTCCCCGGCCTGTCCGGCTTCTTCTCCAAGGACAAGATCATCGAGGCCGCGTTCGCCAAGGGGGGCACCGAGGGCTGGATCCTCGGATCGGTCGCCCTGCTGGGCGCCGCGATCACCGCGTTCTACATGACGCGCGTGATGCTGCTGACCTTCTTCGGCGAGGAGCGCTGGCGCCGTTCGGCGACTCCGTCGCCCGCCGAGCCGGATGTGGAGCCCGCCGCGGAGACGGCCGGTGAGCACAGCGAGCCGCACCCGCACGAGTCACCGAAGTCGATGACGATCCCGATGGTCGTACTCGCCTTCGGGTCGGTGTTCGCCGGCGGTTTCTTCTCCATCGGCGACCGGTTCATGCACTGGCTGGAGCCCGTCACCGGGCACGACCACGGCCACGCCCCGGTCGGCGCGAGCACCGTGACCGCCGCCACCATGGTGGTGCTCGTCGTCGGTGTCGCCATCGCCTGGGCCATGTACGGGCGCAGGCCCGTGCCGGCCGTCGCCCCGCGCGGTTCGCTGCTCACCAGGGCGGCCCGCCGGGACCTGCTCCAGGACGACTTCAACCACGTGGTCCTGGTCCGCGGCGGCGAACACCTCACCCGCTCCCTGGTCTACGTCGACCACACCCTGGTCGACGGCGTCGTCAACGGCACGGCCGCTTCCATGGGCGGGCTCTCCGGCCGGCTGCGCAAGCTGCAGAACGGCTATGCCCGCTCCTACGCGGTCTCGATGTTCGGCGGTGCGGCGGTCCTCATCGCCGCCACCCTGCTGATGAGGGCGGTCTGATCCCATGTCGTTTCCCCTCCTGACCGTGACGGCGGCGCTCCCGGCGATCGGCGCGATCGCCACCGCCGCCGTCCCGGCCGCACGGCGCACCGCGGCCAAATGGCTCGCGCTGGCCGTCTCGCTGGCCACGCTCGTCCTGACCGGCATCGTGTTCGCCCGCTTCGAACCGGGCGGCGACCGCTACCAGCTCACCGAATCGCACGCCTGGATCAAGGACTTCGGCGTCCGGTACGAACTGGGCGTCGACGGCATCGGGGTGGCGCTCCTCGCGCTCACCGCGCTGCTGATCCCCTTCGTCGTCCTGGCCGGCTGGCACGACGCCGACCCCCTGGAGACCTCGTCCTCGCGCTGGCGTCCCACCCAGGGCTTCTTCGCCCTGATCCTGATGGTGGAGGCGATGGTGGTCCTCTCCTTCGTGGCCACCGACGTCTTCCTCTTCTACATCCTCTTCGAAGCCATGCTCATCCCGATGTACTTCCTCATCGGCGGCTTCGGGGACCGGGCGCACTCGGGCAGCGACGAGAACGCGGCGGCGCAGCGCAGCTACGCGGCCGTGAAGTTCCTCCTCTACAACCTGGCCGGCGGCCTCATCATGCTGGCCGCCGTCATCGGGCTCTACGTCGTCGCGGGGAGCTTCTCGCTCTCGGAGATCGCCGAGGCCCGCGCCAACGGCTCGCTGGAGATGGCGACCGGCACGGAGCGGTGGCTGTTCCTCGGATTCTTCTTCGCCTTCGCGGTGAAGGCCCCGCTGTGGCCGCTGCACACCTGGCTGCCCAACGCCATGGGGGAGGCGACCACCCCGGTGGCCGTCCTGCTCACCGCGGTCGTCGACAAGGTCGGCACCTTCGCGATGCTCCGCTTCTGCCTCCAGCTGTTCCCGGAGGCCAGCAAGTGGGCGACGCCGGTGATCCTCGTACTGGCGCTGATCTCCATCATCTACGGGGCGCTGCTCGCCGTCGGCCAGCGCGACATCAAGCGGCTCATCGCTTACGCGTCGATCTCGCACTTCGGATTCATCGTGCTCGGCATCTTCGCGATGACCAGCCAGGGCCAGTCCGGTGCCACGCTCTACATGGTCAACCACGGGATCTCGACGGCCGCGCTGATGCTCGTCGCCGGATTCCTGATCACCCGCCGCGGTTCGCGGCTCATCGCCGACTACGGCGGGGTGCAGAAGGTGGCGCCCGTGCTGGCGGGGACCTTCCTGATCGGCGGCCTGGCCACCCTGTCACTGCCCGGACTCGCCCCGTTCGTCAGTGAGTTCCTCGTCCTGGTGGGCGCCTTCAGCGCCTACCCGGCGGTCGGGATCATCGCCACCGTGGGCATCGTCCTCGCCGCGCTCTACGTCCTGGTCCTCTACCAGCGGACGATGACGGGACCGGTCAGGGAGGGGGTGAGGGGTATGCCCGACCTCAGGGTCCGTGAGCTGGCCGTGGCCCTGCCGCTGATCGCGCTGCTGATCTTCCTGGGTGTCTTCCCGAAGCCCCTCACCGAGGTCGTCGACCCGGCGGTGCGGCACACCATGCACGACGTACAGAAGAAGGACCCCCAGCCCGAGGTGGAGGCCGCCAAGTGAGCGCAACAGCTGTCCACAGCCTGTGGACGACGGCGGGCGGGGTGACCTCGGCCGCCCCGGGCGACACGTTCACCGCACCGACCATCGAGTACGCCCAACTGGCGCCCGTCCTGATCGTGGTCGGCGTCGCCGTCCTGGGCGTCCTGGTGGAGGCCTTCGTCCCACGCCGGGCGCGGTACACCACGCAGGTGTTCCTGACCGTCGTCGCCCTCGCCGCCGCGTTCGCCGCGGTGGTGGGCCTGGCCGCCGACGGGTACGCCACGAAGAACGCGCACATCGCCGCGATGGGTGCCGTCGCGGTCGACGGTCCGGCCCTCTTCCTGCAGGGCACCATCCTGCTGGTCTCCATGGTCTCGGTCTTCACGTTCGCCGAGCGGCGCCTGGACCCGGCCTCGCACGGCAACCGCGTGGACTCCTTCGCCGCCCAGGCGGGGTCGGTCCCGGGGAGCGACAGCGAGAAGGCGGCGGTCAAGGCCGGCTTCACCACGACCGAGGTCTTCCCGCTGGTCCTCTTCTCCGTGGCGGGCATGCTCGTCTTCCCCGCGGCCAACGACCTGCTGACGCTCTTCGTCGCCCTGGAGGTCTTCTCCCTCCCGCTCTACCTGCTGTGCGCCATCGCCCGCCGCAAGCGGCTGATGTCGCAGGAGTCGGCGGTGAAGTACTTCCTGCTCGGCTCGTTCTCCTCGGCCTTCCTCCTCTTCGGGATCGCCCTCCTCTACGGCTACGCGGGCTCCGTCTCGTACGCCGGCATCGCCAACGTGGTCGACGGCACGGTCCAGCAGATCGACCCGGCACTCGCCGACACCATGGGCAACGACGCGCTGCTGCTGATCGGCGGGGCGATGATCCTCATGGGTCTGCTCTTCAAGGTCGGTGCGGTCCCGTTCCACATGTGGACCCCGGACGTCTACCAGGGCGCCCCCACCCCGGTCACCGGCTTCATGGCGGCGGCCACCAAGGTCGCGGCCTTCGGCGCCCTGCTGCGCCTGCTGTACGTGGTGCTGCCGGGCCTCACCTGGGACCTGCGCCCCGTCATGTGGGGCGTCGCGATCGTCACGATGCTGGGTGGTGCGATCGTCGCGATCACCCAGACCGACATCAAGCGGCTGCTGGCCTACTCCTCCATCGCGCACGCGGGCTTCATCCTCGCCGGCGTCATCGCGTCCAGCCCCGAAGGGATCTCGTCGGTCCTCTTCTACCTCGCGGTGTACTCCTTCGTGACCGTCGGCGCCTTCGCCGTCGTCACCCTGGTGCGCGACGCGGGCGGGGAGGCGACACATCTGTCGAAGTGGGCCGGGCTCGGCCGGCGCTCCCCGCTGACCGCGGCGGTGTTCGCGGTGTTCCTGCTGTCCTTCGCCGGCATCCCGCTCACCTCGGGCTTCTCCGGCAAGTTCGCCGTCTTCAAGGCGGCGGCGGACGGCGGCGCGTCCGGGCTGGTCGTGGTGGGTGTGATCTCGTCGGCCATCGCCGCGTTCTTCTACATCCGGGTCATCGTCCTGATGTTCTTCAGCGAACCGAAGGTGGACGGCCCCACGGTCGCCGTCCCGTCCCCGCTCACGATGACCACGATCGCGGTCGGCGTCGCCGTCACCCTGGTGCTGGGCATCGCCCCGCAGTACTTCCTCGACCTCGCGAGCCAGGCGGGGGTCTTCGTCCGGTAGGCGGAGCGAGGAGCGGTGCACACGCCGGACGGGCCTTGGGAAGTCAAGCCCGTCCGGCGTTGTCGTAGGAGGCGCCTATGGTTGCTGTGGACGGGTGCAGGACGGAACGGAACGGGCGGAACGATGAGTGTGACGACCGAGAGCGCCGCGCAGCAGACCCTGCACAAGGTGTTCGGGTACGAGGCGTTCCGCGGTGAGCAGGGCGCGGTGATCGAGCATGTCGTCGAGGGCGGGGACGCGGTCGTGCTCATGCCCACCGGCGGCGGCAAGTCGCTCTGCTACCAGATCCCCGCCCTGGTCAGGCCGGGGACGGGCGTGGTGGTCTCCCCGCTGATCGCCCTCATGCAGGACCAGGTGGACGCTCTGAGGGCACTCGGTGTCCGCGCGGGCTTCATGAACTCCACGCAGGACTTCGACGAGCGCCGCTCGATGGAGGCCCAGTTCGTGGCGGGCGAGCTCGACCTGCTGTACCTGGCGCCCGAGCGGCTGCGCCTGGACTCCACCCTGTCCCTCCTGGCCCGGGGTGAGATCTCCGTCTTCGCCATCGACGAGGCGCACTGCGTCGCCCAGTGGGGCCACGACTTCCGCCCCGACTACCTGGCCCTCTCCGTCCTGGGCGAGCGCTGGCCCGACGTGCCACGCATCGCGCTGACGGCCACGGCGACCGACGCCACGCACCGGGAGATCACCCAGCGCCTGGGCATGCCCGACGCCAGGCACTTCGTGGCCAGCTTCGACCGGCCCAACATCCAGTACCGCGTCGTGGGCAAGTCCGACCCGAAGAAGCAGCTGCTGACGTTCCTCAAGGAGGAGCACCCGGGGGACGCCGGCATCGTCTACTGCCTCTCGCGCAACTCCACGGAGAAGACCGCCGAATACCTCAGCCGTAACGGCATCGAGGCCGTGCCCTACCACGCGGGTCTGGACGCCGCGACGCGCGCCGCCCACCAGTCGCGCTTCCTCCGCGAGGAGGGCCTGGTCGTCGTCGCGACCATCGCCTTCGGCATGGGCATCGACAAGCCCGACGTCCGCTTCGTCGCCCACCTCGACCTGCCCAAGTCCGTCGAGGGCTACTACCAGGAGACGGGCCGTGCGGGCCGTGACGGGGCGCCTTCCACGGCGTGGATGGCCTACGGGCTCCAGGACGTCGTCCAGCAGCGCAAGCTGATCCAGGGCGGCGAGGGCGACGAGGCGTTCCGGCGCCGGGCGGCCTCGCACCTCGACTCGATGCTGGCGCTCTGCGAGACCGTGCAGTGCCGCCGCGCCCAGCTCCTGACGTACTTCGGCCAGGAACCCGGCGCGGAGAGCTGCGGCAACTGCGACACCTGCCTCACCCCGCCCGAGACCTGGGACGGCACGGTGGTCGCCCAGAAGCTGCTGTCCACCGTCGTCCGGCTGAAGCGGGAGCGCAACCAGAAGTTCGGCGCCGGGCAGATCATCGACATCCTGCTGGGCCGCAAAACCGCGAAGGTCATCCAGTTCGACCACGACCAGCTCTCGGTCTTCGGTATCGGCGAGGAGCTCGCGGAGGCGGAGTGGCGGGGCGTGGTGCGCCAGCTGCTGGCTCAGGGGCTGCTCGCGGTCGAGGGTGAGTACGGCACGCTGGTGCTGACCGAGGAGAGCGGTTCCGTGCTCGGCCGGGAGCGCGAGGTCCTGCTCCGCAAGGAGCCGAAGCGGCCGACGACCCGGTCCGGTGGTGGCCCGGGCGAGCGCAAGGCGAAGTCGGCCGCCGCGGTGGCCGACCTCCCGGCGGAGGCCGTCCCGGTCTTCGAGGCGCTGCGTGCCTGGCGCGGGGCGACGGCGAAGGAGCTGGGCCTCCCGGCGTACGTGATCTTCCACGACGCGACGCTGCGGGAGATCGCCGTCCTGCGCCCCGGCTCCCTGGCAGAGCTGGGCGGGGTCAGCGGACTCGGCGAGAAGAAGCTGGCGACCTACGGCGAGGGGGTGCTGGAGGTGCTGGCGGGGCTGGGCGACGCGGCCCCGCTCGCAGCCCCGGAAGCGGCTGCCCCCGCACGGGAGACGGTCGCCCCGCCTGCAGCGCCGGAAGCGGGCGTCCCCGCACCGGCCCGGGCACCGGCCCCGGCGGCTCAGCCCGCCGCCGGGACACCGGACCCGGAGTTCGGCTGGGACGAGGAGCCGCCCGAGTACGAGTGAGCTGGGGCGGGTCCCTACCGGGGGTCCGCCGCCCGGCGGCGGGAGACGATCGCGGTCAGGTCGAGATCGAGGGGAAAGGGCGCGGAGATCTTCATCTGATCGTGGAAGATCCCGGTGGATGTGTATACGCCGGTGGCGGGTTCCAGCTCGAAGACGTAGACGACCGTGCGGCCGTCCTGGTTCTCCACCCGCCAGTAGTGAGGGATTCTCGCGCGCGCGTACTTCACGGGTTTGGTCTCCCGGTCACGGGTGACGGACTCGTCGGACACGACCTCGATGGCCAGCACCACACTGTCTGCGGGGAACCGCGTCTGCCGCAGGCTCTCGACCGCGTCCGCACGGACGACGACGACATCGGGTTCAGGCCGGTTCTGGAAGTCGACGTCGATGGTGAACTCGCGAAAGACTTCCAGGTCGAGTGGCGCGACCGACTGCAACTGCCACTTGAGATAGTCGATTGCACGCTCATGGAACACGGTCTGCGGACTCACGAAAACGAGGCTCCCGTCGATCAGCTCCGTGTGCGGAGGCAGATTCGGGAGTGTGTCCAGGTCATCGGCGGTCCAGCCGCCCACGGGCGGGACCGCCCACCGCGGCTGGGGGGCCTCGGGTTCGATGCTCATCAGTGCTCCCATGAACGCAGTCTCGCGGGTCTGTTCAGCGTATCCGCAGGCAACGAGATGGGGTCCCCCGCACGTGCGAACGCCTCACGCCCCGTTGACCGCCGCACCCCTGGCCGCATAGGCACGCACGTCCGCGTCCGGGTCGGTGAGCACCCCGGCCAGGGCCTCCCGGGCGGCGTCGTGGGACGTGTGGTGCAGCAGCGCCAGGACCGCCGCCTTCCGGACGTCGGCGTTCGGGTCTCCCAGCGCCCCGGCCAGCGCCGCGACAGCCGGAACCGGGTCCGCAGACGAGAGCGCCGCCGCCGCTCCTGCCCGGACCTGCCAGGCCGGATCCGTCAATGCCGCAGTGGCCCGGACGGCGTACGGCGCGGGGCATCCCGTCGCGGCGAGCGCCGCCAGGGCTGCGGCCCGCACCAGCGGGTCCGGGTCCTCGAGCAGTGGTGTCAGCGGTTCCGGGCGGGGGGACCGCGTGGCCCCGAGGCCCTTCGCGACGGCCACCCGGACCTCGCGGGACGGGTCGGTCACCGCTTCGGCCAGCAGATCGGCCGCGTCCACCGAGACCAGCGCGCTCACCGTGTGGAGGCGTACGGCGATGTCGGGATCGCCGAGCGTGCCCGCGAAGAGCTCCGCCTCCCCCAGCCGCAGCGCCCGCAGGGTGTCCAGCGCCGTGGCCCGGACGACCGGGTCGTCCGAGCCGAGGGCCGCCACCAGCGGTTCCCGGAGGGCCGGCTCGGCCGGCAGTACCTCGACCAGCTCCCGCAGCGAGGCGGCGGCCGCCGCCCGCACCGACGGCGCCGGGTCGGCGAGCGTCGCCGCCAGCGCCGGTCCCGCGCCCGCAGGGGTCGACTCGGTGAGCGCGGCCACGGCGGCCCGCCGGACCGCCGGGTCGGAGTCGGTCAGATACGGGGCGAGGTCGGGCAGCTCCGGCTGGTCCTCGGCCAGCGCGAGGAGTTCCAGGATGCGGGGGGACGGGCCGGCGGGGTCGGAGGCGGCGGCCCTGGTGCGCACGGTCGCCGTCGATCCGGACGGGGCCGACTCGCGTGCTCCCGCCGTCGCGACCTGTTCCGCCTCGACCTCGCCCAGTTCCCTGGACGCCCCGCCGACCGGCTCGAAACCGTCCACCGGCACGAGGTACGGCGCCACCGGCCGCGCCGTGAACTCCATCGCGCCCGAGGCCGACTTGCGCAGGTCGAGGTGGTGGAACCAGTCCGTGTCGTCGCGCTCGGGATGGTCCGTACGCTCGTGGTAGAGCCCCCAGCGGGACTCCGTGCGGGCCAGCGAGGAGCGCGCCGCCATCTCCGCGCAGTCCCGGATGAAGCTCACCTCCGCGCACCGCATCAGCTCGTGCGCGGAAGTCGCCCCCATCTCCGCGATGTCCGTGCGCATCCGCTCGAAGGACTCCAGGGCGAGCGAGAGCCGTGCCCCCGACTTGGGCGGGGCCACGTAGTCGTTCACGAAACGGCGCAACTTGTACTCGACCTGGGTCTGCGGCGGCCCCTCCCGGTTGCGCAGCGGCCGGTAGATCAGCTCGTGGGCCTCGCGCAGCTGCTCCGCGGGCAGTTCGCCCTCGTACGCGGTGTACTGCGAGGCGTCGGCGCCGGCGAGATCGCCGAAGACGAACGCGCCGATCATGTAGTTGTGCGGGACGCACGCCAGGTCCCCGGCCGCGTAGAGGCGCGGCACCGTCGTGCGGGCCCGGTCGTCGACGCGGACGCCGGAGGCCGAATGCCCGCCGCACAGGCCGATCTCGGAGATGTGCATCTCGATGTCATGCGTGCGGTAGTCGTGGCCACGGTTCGCGTGGAACGTGCCCCGTGTGGGCCGTTCCGTGGTGTGCAGGATGCTCTCCAGGGCGCTGACGGACTCCTCGGGCAGGTGGCTCAGCTTCAGGTACACCGGTCCGCGGTCCGAGGCGACCTCCGCCGCGAACTCCGCCATCATCTGCCCCGACCAGTAGTCGGAGTCGACGAACCGCTCGCCGTGCCGGTTCACCTGGTAGCCGCCGAAGGGATTGGCCACGTAGGCGCAGGCCGGCCCGTTGTAGTCCTTGATCAGCGGGTTGATCTGGAAGCACTCGATGCCGGTCAGCTCGGCCCCCGCGTGGTACGCCATGGCGTAACCGTCGCCCGCGTTGGTGGGGTTCTCGTACGTGCCGTAGAGGTATCCCGAAGCGGGCAGGCCGAGCCGCCCGCACGGTCCCGTGGCGAGGACGACGGCTCCGGCGCGCACGGTGACGAACGCACCGGTACGCGTGTTGAAGGCCGCGGCGCCGATCGCCCGGCCGTCGTCTCCGGTGAGGATGCGGACCGGCATCACCCGGTTCTCGATCCGGATCCGCTCCCGCATCTCCCGGCGCCGCAGCTGCCGGTAGAGGACCTTCTTGACGTCCTTGCCCTCGGGCATCGGCAGTACGTACGAGCCGGAGCGGTGCACCTGCCGGACGGCGTACTCCCCGTGCTCGTCCTTCTCGAACTTCACCCCGTACGACTCCAGCCGCTGCACCATGCCGAACCCGCGCTCGGCGGTCTGCCGGACGGTGGACTGGTCGACGATGCCGTCGTTGGCACGGGTGATCTCGGCGACGTAGTCGTCGGGTTCGGCCCGGCCGGGGATCACGGCGTTGTTGACGCCGTCCATGCCCATGGCGAGGGCGCCCGAGTGGCGGACGTGCGCCTTCTCCAGCAGCAGGACGGAGGAGCCGTGTTCGGCGGCGGTGAGCGCGGCCATCGTGCCGGCCGTGCCGCCCCCGACGACCAGGACGTCGCAGGAGAGTTCCTCGGCGTCGGCGAGGGCGGGGATCTGCACGGTCGGAGCCTTTCAGGAGGAGGTGGCGGGGGTGAGGGACTGCAGGACCTCGCGGCGCAGCGCGACGGTCGCCGGATCGGCGTGCGCGGCGCGTTCCCGGGGACGCGGCACGTCCAGGACGCGCCCGGAGGGCAGCAGCGCGACCCGGTCGCCGAGGAACAGGGCCTCGTCGACGTCGTGCGTGACGAAGACGACCGTGGCGCCCGTGCCCCGCAGGACGTCGACGAGCAACTGCTGCATGCCGGCCCGGGTCTGGGCGTCCAGCGCGCCGAAGGGTTCGTCCATCAGGACCGCGCGCGGCTCGGCCGCCAGGGCGCGGGCCAGCTGGACGCGCTGGCGCTGGCCGCCGGAGATCCGGTGCGGCAGCTTGGTGCCGTGGCCGTCCAGGCCGACCCGGGCCAGCCAGGACTCGGCGCGCGTCCTGCGCTCGCCTCGGGCGACGCCCCGGATGGCCAGGGGCAGTTCGACGTTGGCCCGCGCCGTGCGCCAGGGCAGCAGGGCGTCGTCCTGGAAGACGAGGGCCCGCTCGGCGTGGGGCGCGGTGATCGCCTCGCCGTCCTGGGTGACGTCGCCGCCGAGGACGGGCAGCAGCCCGGCCAGGGTGCGCAGCAGTGTGGACTTGCCGCAGCCGGACGGGCCGACGACGGCGAGGATCTCGCCGGGCACGACGTCGAGGTCGATCCCGTCGAGCACGGGGGCCCCGGCCCGGCCCAGCACGGCGCGGCGCAGGCTCAGCCGGACGCCCGGGGGAGTAGTGGGCGAGGTCATGGGTGCACCCGTTCCTTCGGCAGGGGGACCGGCACTGCCACCGGGGGCACGGCCCGGGCCCGGTGCCGCGCGGGGGAGGGGGGCCGGTTGCCCTCCGTGCGCGGCAGCCACCGGGTGAGCCGGCGGCCCAGCAGCTCCACCGCCGTGGAGGTGAGCCGGCCGAGGAGGCCGATCGTGGCCATGCCGACGAAGACCCCCGGATAGTCGACGACCGTGTAGTCCTGCCAGGTGCGGTAGCCCACCCCGTACTCTCCGGAGATCATCTCGGCGGAGATCACACAGATCCATGCCACGCCGATGCCGACGGAGAGCCCGCCGAATATGCCGGGGAGCGCGCCGGGCAGGACGACGGAGCCGAGGATCCGCCACCGGCCGCCCCCCATCGTCAGGACCGCCTCCTCCCACATCGGGGTGAGCGCCCGTACCGCGTGCCGGGTGGAGACCATGACGGGGAAGAACGCCGCGGTGCAGGTGATGAAGACGATGCCCTGCTCGTTGCTGGGGAAGAGCAGGATCGCCACGGGCACGAGGGCGATCGCCGGTACGGGGCGGATCACTTCGAGCACGGGGTCCAGCAGGTCCGAGGCCACCCTGGACCGGGCGACGGCCGTGCCGACCGTCACGCCGAGGACGGCGGCCAGCGCGAACCCGGTCACGATCCTGGTCAGGCTGTCGGTGAGGTCCTGCCAGTACGCTTCACCGCCCACCCGGTCCCCGAACGCCCGGGCCACATCGGTCACCGTGGGGAACTGCTCGAAGCGCAGCCAAAGATCGACGTCGTAGGAGGTCAGGAGCTGCCAGGTGCCCAGTGCGGCCACCAGCGACAGCACCCGCAGCACCACCGACCACCGCCGCGCCCTCATGACGCGCGGGCCAGGTCGAGCGCGGTGGCGTACGGGACGACACGGGCGCCGGGATGCGCGGCGATGTCCGCGCGGGCCGCGGAGCCGGTGACGTACGGCCGGAGCTCCGTCCCGTCCGACACCCAGACCGCCCGGTCCGCGAACCACAGGGTCCCGGTGCTCGCGTCGGGGACGTACGCGGCGCGCACCCGGCCCCCGTGTCCGGCGGTGTACCGCAGGACCTCGGCGGCAGTGGCGAACGCCGACGTGGTGTCCTCGCCCTTCAGCCAGACCTCGCCGCCGCGTGCGACGGGCGGACCGGCAGCCCGCGCCTTCGCGTAGGCGGAGCCGTACACCCGCTTCAGGTAGGTCTCGTCGACGAAGGAGTCGACGTCCACGTCCCCGACCAGCTTCGCCGAACGCAGGACCGGGACGTCCTTCTTCAGCGCGGCCACCAGCGCGGGCTTCACCGTCGGGTCGAAGGTGGCGATGCCCTGGGCGCCGTTGTACAGGTGGACGACCTCGGCCGGGAGGCCCGTCGCCTTCGCCACCGACTCGGAGGCCGCCACCGGGTGCTCGTGCAGGTAGTCGGTGGCCCGGCCCTGCGCCCGGAGGAAGTCCTCCAGCACGGCGGGCCGCTCCTTGGCGAAGTCCTCGACGACGGTGACCCCGTGGAAGGTCGGGAGATTCAGCTCCGCGCCGTCGTAGAGGGCCTTCGCCCGGCCCTGGAAGGCCAGCAGGCCGGGCCACGCCACGAACTGCGACAGGGCGTCGGCGCTGCCCGCCTGGAGTGCCGACGCCCCCACCGCGGGCTGCTGGTTGAGCTTGCGGATGTCCTTCTCCGGATCGATTCCGGCCTGCCGGAGCGCGCGGACGAGTGTTCCGTCGGCGGCCGAACCGACGCTCGTGGAGACCTTCTTGCCACGCAGGTCCTCCAAGGAACCGAGAGCCGAGTCGGGCCCGGTCACCACGGTGTTCAGGCCGCCGCGCAGGTTGTAGCCGGTGACCGACACCAGCTTCGTCGGACGGTTCAGCTGCTTGCCGCGGGCCGCGTTGATCAGCAGCGGGAAGTCGCCCATCGAACCGATGTCGATCTTCCCCGCGGTCATCTGGGCGGTGATCGGCGCGCCGGTCGCGTAGTCCTGCCACTTCACCTCGTACGTGACGCCCTCCCGCTCACCGCGGGCGCGCAGTTCGTCCTCGAAGTAGCCGAGCGAGCGCAGCAGGGTGCCCGCCGTGACGGTGTTGATGGTCCTGGACTGGTAGCCGACGGTCACCGTGACCGTGTCACCGTCACCCGCGCTCGCCCCGCCGCCGCAGCCCGCCGTGAGCGGGACGAGGAGAGCGGAGGCCAGCAGGGCCCCGGCAGTACGGCTTGCCGTGCGTCGCATGGGAGGAGGAGCCTTTCACCGCAGGAGATAGGGCATGTTGACCGTGACCGCGTCGGTGGGACACCGGGCCGCGCACGGGCCGCAGTACCAGCACTCGTCGACGTGCATGTACGCC
Organism: Streptomyces sp. B1I3; assembly: GCF_030816615.1. NCBI lineage: Bacteria > Bacillati > Actinomycetota > Actinomycetes > Kitasatosporales > Streptomycetaceae > Streptomyces > Streptomyces sp. B1I3. The sequence continues at coordinate 3,418,381 of NZ_JAUSYD010000001.1, read as the reverse complement.
TTGCCGCTGGCCGGGTCGATGGCCAGGGAGTCGAGCGGGCACATGTCGACGCAGAGGGTGCAGCCGTCGATGCACTTGGACTCGTCGATGGTCACGGGCACGTCGGCCCGCTGGGGCGCCAGAGGCATGGCGGTCTCCAGGAAAGAAGGGATGAGGGGACTCAGTCGGACCTGTGCAGCAGGCCGCTCATGCTGATGCGGTCGCCGCGGAACCGGATGAACTCCAGGTCCACGGGGCGGCCGTCATCGAGGTGGGTGAGCCGTTCCAGCATCAGGACGGCGGAACCCTGCGGGACCTCCAGCACGGCGGCGGAGTGCGCGTCGGCGTTGACGGCCTCCATGGTGATCTCGGCGGTGCCGAGCGGCTGCCCGGCGAGGGACTCCAGCAGCCGGAAGACGTCGGTGTTCTCCAGGTCGCAGCCGAGCAGGCCGGTCCCGAGGTCCAGGGGGACGTAGGTGAGGTCGAGGGAGAGCGGCAACCCGTTCAGCAGCCGCCGCCGCTCGATGTAGAGCACGTCCGTGTGCTCCGCGATGTGCAGTCGCCGTGCGACGGGCCCCGGCGCCGGCACGGGGCCGACGGTACGGACCTCGTTGGTGACCCGGCCGTGTCCGCGGAGGGTCTCGGCCAGCCCTTGGAGCCGGTCGAGGCGGTGCGGGTACTTCTCGCCGACGACGACGGTGCCGACGCCGGGCTGACGTTCCACCAGACCCTCGGCGCGCAGCAGATCCAGGGCCTGGCGGACGGTGTTGCGCGAGACGCGGTAGTCGCTGCCGATCGCGTCCTCGAAGGGCAGCACACCCCCCGGGAAGCCGCCGGTGCGCAGCTGATGGCGCAGCAGGTCGGCCAGCAGCCGGGCATGGTCCGCGCGCAGCCGGCGCCGACGGGCGGCGGCGACGGGCACGGTGTGCTCACGGGTGCGTTCGGCTGGCATGCGCTGGACCATACCGACGGCGTGCCCGCGGTGGTGTTGCCACAGTGTTGCGCCACCTGAGGATCCGGGACGCACCGCTGTGACCTGCTGTTTTCAGTCCGGTCGGCGAAGATCTGCCACTCGGGCGACCACCCTTCGGACACTGGGGGGCGTCAGTCGCCGCCGCCCCCGCCGCCGTCTCCGCCTCCGCCGCCGTCTCCGCCACCGGCCTGGGCGGCCTTGTCCTGGCGCACGTTGCGGTGCACGGCCGCCGCCGGCCACTCCTCACGGGCCAGGGCCCGCACCGCCGCGCGCGTGCGGCGGTCACCGTGCCTCACCACCGACGGCAGCTCGACCGCCGCGCCCAGAGCCGCGAGCAGCCGGCTGCGGCGGTCGGGATGACCCGCCGCACGGGAGGCATCGAAGCGTTGCCGCACCTCCTCCGCGGGCGAGGCGGAGCCCGCCGGGTGGCGGTGGTACGGGAACAGGCCGAGGAAGCGGTGGGTCTCCCTGCGCAGCACACCGCGCTCCACGAGCGCGTCCAGGTAGAGCCCTTCGGCACGCCGCCCCGACTGCCGCACCCAGCGCCGCGCCGACACCCCCGAGCCGAATCGGCCCTTACCGGGTGGCGGGAGGCTGCGCAGGAACACCGCGAGCAGCGGGTCCGGCGGGTCGAGCGGATTGACGACCACCACCCGGCCGCGCTTCTCGGCGATCCGGCCCTGGAGCTCCAGCTCCGCCAGCGCGGCCCCGGCGATTCCGTACTCCAGGAACCGGCCGCGGCAGTACGGCTTGCCGCGTACGGGATCCAGGGCGAGCAGCAGCAGCTCCTCGGGGAGCGTGGGCGCGGGGGTGGTCACGTTGCCGGCACGATCCGTCCGGTGACCTCGCCGAGCCCGACCCGCGTGCCGTGCGGTCCGGGCGCCCAGGCGGTCAGGGTGACCGTGTCGCCGTCCTCCAGGAACGTCCGCCTGCCCTCGGGCAGGTCCAGCGGGTCGCGGCCGTTCCACGTCAGTTCGAGAAGGGAGCCGCGCTGTCCGGGCTCCGCGCCGCTGACCGTGCCGGAGCCGTACAGGTCACCGGTCCGCAGCGAGGCGCCGTTCACCGTCATCTGGGCCAGCTGCTGGGCGGCCGTCCAGTACATGGAGGCGAACGGCGGCTCGGAAACCGTCCGGCCGTTGATCGCGACGGAGATCCGGATGTCGAAGCCGCCGGGCTCCTCCTCGTCCGTGTCGTCGAGGTAGGGCAGCAGGTCGAGGTCGCGGGCGGGCGGTGCCGTGCGGGCCGCGTCCAGGGCCTCCAGCGGGGTCACCCACGCGGAGACGGAGGTGGCGAAGGACTTGCCCAGGAACGGCCCGAGCGGGACGTACTCCCAGGCCTGGATGTCCCGGGCCGACCAGTCGTTGAGCAGGCCGATCCCGAAGACGTGCTCACGGAAGTCGCCGAGCGCGACGGGGGAGCCCTGCTCGGAGGGCACACCGACGACGAAGCCGACCTCGGCCTCGATGTCCAGCTTCACCGAGGGGCCGAAGACCGGGGCCGGGTCGGTGGGCGCCTTGCGCTGCCCGGAGGGGCGCACCACGTCCGTGCCCGAGACGACGACCGTGCCGGCCCGCCCGTGGTAACCGATCGGGAGGTGCTTCCAGTTGGGGGTGAGTGCCGCGCCGTCCGGGCGGAAGATCCTGCCGACGTTCGTGGCGTGGTGCTCGCTGGCGTAGAAGTCGACGTAGTCCGCGACCTCGTACGGCAGGTGCAGGGTCACCGAGTCCACGGGGTGCAGCAGGGGCTCGACGTCCGGCCGGTGGGCCGGCACGGTCACCCAGGCCGTGATCGCCCGCCGGACGTCCCGCCACGCCGTGCGCCCCGCCGCGAGGAGCGGCATCAGGTTCGGCCGGGCCAGCAGCCGGGCGTACGGCGAACCGAGCGCGTGGGCGGCCGCTCCGGCGTCCAGCACATGCCCGCCGATGCGGACACCGACCCTGCGGTCGTGCGGGTGTTCGGGGGTGGAGAACACGCCGTACGGAAGGTTGTGCGGACCGAAGGGGTCGCCCTCGGCCAGATCGAGCGGGCTGCTCTGCTCGGGCATCTGTTGCTGCCTCGCTTTCCAGGTCGCTTGGGGGACACGTTACGTCGGTCGGGCCGGCCGGTGGCAGGGCCTCAAGTAGGCGTGATGCCCGGAAAGTTACCCCCTGGTCCCGTATGGGGCCCGCCGTCACCCCGCCGTGCGCGGGATCCGCTTCTCCCAGGTCCGGTGGAAGACGATCTCGTCGCCGTCCTTGCAGACGACCTCGTCGGACGTGATGAAGTCGTTCCCGTCGGCACCGGTCTCCGACCGGGTCTCGATGCGCACGTCCCAGGACATCTCCGGCCGGTGCAGCCGGATCGTCCAGTCCGAACGGGCCCGGGCCGACAGCGGGTCGTCCTCCTGGATCGTGTACGTCTCCACCGCGTCCTCGGTGTACTCCAACCCGTCCGGGTGGACACGCGTGCCGCCGTAGCGGGGATCGACCTCCAGGCGCCACTCGCCCTTGGCGACGTCCCGGACCACCAGGCGCTCGGGGCGCTGTTCGTCGAGCGTGACCGGGAAGACGACGTTGAGCGGTTGTGACTGCTCCGGTTCGCCGAAGGTGATGGCCGGGTCCTCGGTGTGCCGGCGCACCGGGAGTTCGACGAGGCTCCCGTCCGCCTCGAGCGTGAAGCCGTCCGAACCCGCCTGCGGCCAGATCCACGGCCAGTACGCCGACGAGACGGCCAGCCTGATCCGGTGGCCGGGCGGAAAGGTGTGCCCGATGCCGTTGAGTTCGAAGGTCACGTCCTCGGTCTCCCCGGCCGGCCAGTCGTCGCACCGCTCGCGCCCGTGGCGGGCCGAGAGATTGAGGACCCCGCAGGTCACCAGGGTCGACGCGCCGTCGGGGGACACGTCGCAGAGCCGGGCGACGGCCTGGCCGCGCGGCACGTCCATACGGATGCGGAGCCTCACCCGGGGCCTGCCGAGGATCTCGATCGGCGCCTCCTCGACCGGGAACTCGAAGCACACCGACTTGGCGTCCTCGTCGCGCTGGTCCGGCGGCAGGTCGGCCTCGTTGCCGAACGGGACGAAGCGGCCGGCGTCCAGCCCGGTCCGCTGCGGCGAGCGGACGGTCTGCGGGCCGCCCTGGAGGGCGTACGCGACGGTGGCGACGTTCGCCGACGGCCAGGTCGCGTCACCGACCCAGCGCCCGGGCAGCGTCTCGTACGCCGTGGCCGGACGGTGCGAACCGCTGATCCAGGACCGCAGGAGGGGCTCGTTCATCACCCCGGTGTCCTTGTCCTTGAGGTGCTGGTCCCACCAGCGCAGCGTCTCCTGCAGGAAGCCGATCGCGGGGCCGGGGGGCAGCCCGCGGTCCGGGTACTGGTGCGACCAGGGGCCGATGAGCCCGCGCACCTTGCCGGGGTCCAGGTGTTCGACGAGCCGCAGGACGGTGTCGCGGTAGGGGTCGTGCCAGCCGCCCACCGCCAGCACGCTCGCCTCGACGGCGCCGTAGTCCTCGCAGACGCTGCCGTGCTTCCAGTAGTCGTCACGGGTCTGATGAGCCAGCCAGGTGTGGATGAACGGCTCCACGGCCTCCAGCCGCCCCAGCCACATGTCCCTCCAGTCGTCGCCGACGTCCGCGGGGTCCGGAGGGCGGCAGACGAAGGCCAGCATGGTGGCGGCCCAGGCGTGCATGTCGACGCCGAGGACGGAGCCCCCCATGTAGTGGACGTCGTTGTCGTAGCGGTCGTCGGCCGAGCAGACGGTGACGACCGCCTTCAGGGGCTCAGGGGCGAGGGCGGCGATCTGCAGCGAGTTGAAGCCGCCCCAGGAGATGCCGAACATGCCGACCCGGCCCGAGCACCACTCCTGCCGGGCGAGCCAGTGCACGACGGCGACCCCGTCGGCCAGCTCGGTCGCGTCGTACTCGTCGCCCGGCATCCCCTCGCTGTTGCCGTGCCCGCGCACGTCCACGCGTACGGAGGCGTAGCCGTGACCCGCGTACCAGGGATGGCGCTGCCAGTCCCGCGGCGCCGTCCGGTCGCTCAGCCGGTACGGCAGGTACTCCAGCAGCGCGGGCACGGGTTCGTCGGTGACCGGCCGCCAGATCCGTGCGTACAGCTGGGTGCCGTCCGGCAACGGGATGTAGAGGTCCTCGTGGGTCGTCTCGTACGGGAACTCGGTGCGGATCTGCATGGCGATACCTCAGCGGACGGGGTGCATGGTGCGCTCGAGCCAGGGAGCGGCGGCGATGACGGCCACACCGGCCGCCACCGCGATAGCGCCATTGACACCGAAGTGGGCGGGGTCGGACACCTCGCCGTACAGCTTCACGATCTGCGCCTGGATGCCGTGGGCGAGGGCCAGGGGCAGGGGCCACAGCGCCGTCGTCCGGCTGACGAACGCCCGTGGGGCGAGCTCGGTGGTGGCGGGCATGCCGGAGGTCTCCAGCAGGATGTCGCCGAGCCGCGGCGTGCTTTCGCCCGGCCAGGTGACGCCGGCCCGCCACGTACTGACGGAGACCAGGTGGACCAGGGTGCCGTAGGCCGCCGACACCGAGGCGCCGGTGCCCGGGTCCATGCCCCATGCCGCCGTCGGACACCTTGTCGGCGAGGAAGCCGGCGAAGAAGAGGACCAGGATCGCCTGCGTCCCGGGGCACGAGAAGCGCTTCCGGACCTCCGGCCCGGACAGGGTCGTCAGCCCCCGGGCCCGGCCGGAGAAGGCCCGGTCGTCCTCGGGTGGTGGCTGCGCCGGTTCGGTACCGATCACGGTGTGGGACAAAGCGGCAACTCCTGATCGTATGAGCTGATCCCGAACATACCGGCGGTGGCGGGAAGGCGCCCACGGTGATCCAAAGGGGACCGGATACGCTGGCTTGGGTGAAGACAGCGACACATCGACATTCCGTGTGATCGTCAGCAGACAGGAGATCCCCTCGTGACCGTCGTCGGGCCGTTCGGACTGCGCGTGCGGGACCAGGCTCTTGAGGCCGATGTCCAAGCCGGTTTGGCCGCTGTCGAGGCGGGGCTGCTGGACGCCACCAAAAGCGACGTCCCGTTCATCACGGAGGCCGCGCAGCACCTCGTCAGCGCGGGAGGCAAGCGGTTCCGTCCGCTGCTCGTGATGCTGGCCTCCCAGTTCGGGGACCCCGACGCGCCGGGGATCGTGCCCGCGGCCGTGGTGGTCGAACTGACGCACCTGGCCACGCTGTACCACGACGACGTGATGGACGAGGCGGACGTGCGCCGCGGGGTGGACAGCGCGAACACCCGCTGGGGCAACTCCGTCGCCGTGCTGACGGGCGACTTCCTCTTCGCCCGCGCCTCGCACATCCTGGCCGACCTCGGCCCCGAGGCCGTCCGCGTCCAGGCCGAGGCGTTCGAACGCCTGGTCACCGGGCAGATCCTGGAGACGGCCGGCCCGCGCGACGGCCGGGACCCGGTCGACCACTACATGGACGTGCTGGGCGGCAAGACCGGCTCCCTGGTCGCCGTCTCCGGCCGCTTCGGCGCCATGATGGCGGGGGCCGACGAATCGGTCGTCGACATCCTCACCCAGTACGGCGAACGGCTCGGCATCGCCTTCCAGCTCGCCGACGACGTACTGGACATCGCCTCCGACTCGCACGAGTCCGGCAAGACACCCGGCACCGACCTGCGTGAGGGGATCCCCACGCTCCCGGTCCTCCACCTGCGCGCGCAGGCGGCGGCCGAGGGCAAGCCGGACGACCTCGAGCTCGTGGAGCTGCTGGACGGCGACCTCGCCGACGACGACCGGCTCGCCACGGCCCTGAGCCGTCTCCGCGCGCACCCGGCACTGGAGCAGGCCCGGCGGGACACCGTCCGTTACGCACAGGAGGCGAGGGCCACCCTGGCGCCCCTCCCCGAGTGCTACGCGAAGGCCGCGCTCGAAGAGCTGTGCGATGCCGTGGTGCACCGCGCGGGCTGACCCCGCGTCGGCGGCTCCCCCTAGGGGCTACGACCCCCCCGTTGTCATCCCGGAGAGGTAGCGACAGTTGCTCCCGGGGGTTGACGCTTGTCGCCGCCCGATTTGGTCAGATGGAGAACAACCACTCCTGACCACATCGGGTGAGAATGGCGGCGAGGGGTGGACGAGTGCAACGGGATGGCAGCCGCCGACCACGGAGGTAGAGCACACATGGCATCGAACGACAGCGCGGAGACGACCGGCGAGGCCACGGGCACTGTCGTGGGCCGCCGGAAGGCGGCACGTTACATGGTCCCCGTCGCGGTGGCGGGGGTGGCGGCGGTGACGATCGGACTCGTCCCGGCGCTGGCGGACTCCGGCGACCCGGACCTGCCGAAGATCACGGCGCAGGAACTCGTCGAGAAGATCGCCGCTTCGGACGAGGAGCAGCTGTCCGGCACGGTCAAGATCAGCACGGACCTCGGTATCCCCTCCCTCGGCGGGCTCGCGGGCTCCTTCGCGCCGGGAGGCCAGGGGAGCGACAGCACGTCGAGCGCCGCCCCCGACGCGAAGCTGATGGAGCTGGCGTCCGGCACGCACACGCTGCGGGTGGCGGCCGACGGCCCCGACCGGCAGCGCCTGTCGATCCTCGGCGAGGGCTCCGAGTACAGCGTCGTCCACAACGGGGACGACGTCTGGGCGTACGACAGCGAGAGCAACGAGGTCTACCACGCGCGGTCCGAGGAGACCGGCGGGAAGGCCGGGAAGCACACGGCGCCCAAGGGGGTGCCGACCACTCCCAAGGAGCTGGCCGAGGAAGCCCTCGCGGCGGCCGACGACACCACGTCGGTCACGGTCGACGGCACGGCGCAGGTGGCGGGACGTGACGCGTACCAGCTGCTGATCAAGCCGAAGCAGTCCGGTTCGACGATCGGATCCGTCCGGGTCGCGGTCGACGCCTCGACCGGCGTACCCCTGAAGTTCACCCTGTCCCCGAGCAGCGGTGGCAAGGCCGCGATCGACGCCGGTTTCACGAAGGTCGACTTCGCGAAGCCCGACGCGTCCTCCTTCTCCTTCACCCCGCCCAAGGGGGCCGAGGTCACCGAGGCCGACGAGCTGAAGGCCGAGGCCGGCAAGAAGGGTGCGACGGACAAGGCGCAGCAGGACCTCGGCGCCCTGGAGGACTTCAAGGGCGTCAACGTCATCGGCGAAGGCTGGAACGCGGTCGCCGAGATCGAGCTCCCGGGCGGCGCGGGCCTCCCGGCCGACGGTTCCGGGGACATGCCCGCCCAGGCGCAGCAGTTCCTGGACGCGCTCGGCGACAAGGTCACCGGCGACTTCGGCTCCGGCACGGTCTTCAGGACGCGCCTGGTCAACGCGCTGATGACGGACGACGGCAAGGTGTACGTCGGCGCGGTCACCAAGGACGCGCTGGTGAAGGCGGCCGACACCGCCGAGTAGGACGTTCCGTCCGCGCCGCGCCGCCCCGCCGTACGCTCCGTACGGCGGGGCGGCGCGGCCATGGCGGTCGTGTCCGCACACGGCGGGAAGGGACGGGAGTGCGTATGACCGGCACAGCGCCCGGGGCGGTGGCGAGGGAGCCGGCCGGGCGGCCGCGAGAGGGCGCGGTGATCGAGACCCGTGGCCTCACCAAGCGCTACCGGGGCGGGCAGTTGGCCGTCGACGGGCTCGACCTCAGTGTTCCGGGCGGCAGCGTCTTCGGCTTCCTGGGCCCCAACGGCTCGGGCAAGACCACGACGATCCGCATGCTCATGGGCCTCATCGACCCGACCTCCGGTACCGCGCGCGTCCTCGGCAGTCCCATGCCGGCCGCCACCCGTACGGTCCTCCCGCACGTCGGCGCACTGATCGAGGGGCCCGCGCCGTACGGGTTCCTGAGCGGCCGCGACAACCTCGTGCGCTACGACTGCGCCGACCCGTCGGCCGATCCGCGGACCCGGCGCGCACGCGTCGACGGCGCCCTGGACCGGGTCGGCCTCGCCGCCGCGGCAGGCAAGAAGGCCAAGGCCTACTCGCTCGGCATGAAGCAGCGCCTCGGGCTCGCCGCCGCGCTGCTCCGGCCGCGCAGGCTGCTCGTCCTGGACGAACCGACCAACGGCCTCGACCCCCAGGGCATGCGCGAGATCCGGGCCCTCGTCCGGGACCTGGCGGCCGAGGGCACCACGGTCTTCCTCTCCTCCCACCTGCTCGACGAGATCGAACAGGTCTGCACCCACGCCGCGGTGATGGCGCGCGGCAGGCTCCTCACCCAGGGCCCGGTCGCCGACCTCGCGGCGGGCGCCCGCGGCAGACTGGCCGTCACCACCCCCGACCCGGGCGACACAGTCCGCATCCTGACGGAGCAGGGCGCGACCGGCCTCGTGAGCGACGGGGACCGGGTGAGCGCGGACGCCCCGCCCGGTGACGTGGAACTGGCCGACCTCAACGCCGCTCTGGTGCGCGGCGGCGTCCGTGTACGGTCCTTCGGCGTCGAACGGGCCTCGCTGGAGGACGCGTTCGTCGCACTCACCGGGGAGGGCTTCGATGTCGCGGGCTGACGTCACCGCGGCCGCCGAGGGCGGCGTACCCGCGGCACCTCGCCGTGCCCTGTGGACCTTCGGGCTCCTCCGCTCCGAACTGACCACCACCCTGCGCCGGTGGCGCACCCTGGCCCTGCTCGGTGTCCTGGCCGCCGTGCCCCTGCTCGTCGGGATCGCCGTGCGGATCGAGACGGGGGACGGCTCGTCGGCGGGCCCGGGCGGTCCCGGCGGCCCGGCCTTCCTCGCCCAGGTCACCGGCAACGGCCTCTTCCTGGTCTTCGCGGCCCTTTCGGCGACGCTTCCCGTCTTCCTCCCGATGGCGGTCGGCGTGGTCGCCGGCGACTCCGTCGCGGGCGAGGCGAGCGGCGGGACCCTGCGCTACCTGCTGGTCGCTCCGGCGGGCCGGACCAGGCTGCTCCTCGTGAAGTACGCGTCGGTGCTGGCGTTCTGCCTCGTCGCGACCCTGGTCGTGGCGGTGTCGGCGCTCGCGGTGGGGGCTCTGCTCTTCCCCGTGGGGGAGGTCACGACGATCTCGGGTACCCGGATCGGATTCGGGGAAGGGCTCCTGCGGGCCGGGCTGATCGCGGTGACGGTGGCGGCCTCACTCACAGGGTTCGCGGCGCTCGGACTGTTCGTCTCGACACTCACCAACAGCGGGATCGCGGCGATGGCCGCCACCGTGGGGGTGCTGATCACCGTGCAGATCCTCGACGCGATGCCGCAGCTGGACGTGATCCACCCCTACCTTTTCCCGCACTACTGGCTGTCCTTCACGGACCTGCTGCGCGATCCGGTCCGCTGGGACGAGATCGTCAGGAACCTGGGGTTGCAGGCGCTGTACGCGGCGGTGTTCGGCTCGGCGGCCTGGGCGCGCTTCACGGGCAAGGACATCACCGTCTGAGAGAGCCCGGGTGGCCGGTTCGCGCCGTTGGCCGGTCGAGCCGTCCCCCGATCGGCTCGTCGCGGCACGAACGGCACGAACGGTGTGAGGCACGGAACGTTCACGACACGGTACGTTCCGTTTCTGCCTCGTCATTGTTCGACTTCTGGCGACGAGCTGTCAATAAGCGGTGGCCGGAATCCCCCTATGCTCACCGAATGATCACATCGCCGAGTTCCGTGCGCCGCAGCGAGCGATCACGACGGGCGACGCTGGACGCCGCGCTGGAACTGTGTACGGAGAAGGGGTACGGCCGGGTCACCGTGGAGGCCATCGCCGCCCGCGCCGGCGTGAGCAAGAAGACGATCTACCGCTGGTGGCCGTCGAAGGGCGCGGTCCTGCTCGAGGCCTTCACCGAGGCACTCGTCGGAGCCACGCCCTTCACCGACTCCGGCGACATCGCGGCCGACCTGCGCAACCACATCAACAGCGCGGTGAAGCTCATCTCGACGCCGCCGTACGGACCGGCCTACGCGGGCATCCTGTCCGAGATGCACCATGACGACGAGCTGGCCGGGGCCGTCCGCGCGCAGCTGGTCGACCCCCGCTTCGAGGCGGCGGTGGGACGGCTCCGCAGCGCGCAGGAGCAGGGGCAGATCCCGGCCGATGCCGACCTCCCGCTCGCGGTGGAGATGCTCTACGGTCCCGTCTACTACCGCCACGTGCTGCGCAAGCCCGCCCAGGACGAGGAGACGGTCGCCGCGCTGGTGGCCCATGTCCTGCGGTCGCTGGGGGCGGCCCCGGGGGACACGGGCTGAGGGGCAGGGCTTCCGCCCCGCCCCGTCCGCGTGCCCGTGCGCCCTGCCGTCCGCCGGCGCCCCGCACGGTCGGCGCCGTGACCGGCGGCCCGGGGCAGGCCCGTGCGGCCGTCAGCCCTGCGGCCGTCAGTCCTACGGCCGTCAGTCCTGGCCGAACAGTCGCTCAAGGACCACCGCCACGCCGTCGTCGTCGTTCGACAGTGTTATCTCGTCCGCCACCGCCCTGAGCTCGGCGTGGGCGCCCGCCATCGCCACCCGGTGACCCGAACGGCGGAACATCGGCAGGTCGTTCGGCATGTCGCCGAAGGCCACCGCGCCTGCGGGGTCGAGGTCCAGGGCCTCGGCGGCCAGCACGAACCCGGTCCCCTTGTCCACGCCGTACGGCGCCAGTTCCACCGTGCCGGGGCCCGCCATGGTGACGGTCGCCAGTTCGCCCACGACCGCGCGGGCGGCGGTGGCCAGTTCGTCGTCCGTCAGCCGCGGGTGGCGTACCAGGACTTTGATGACCGGGGCCTCCCACAGCTCGCGGCGGTGCCGGGTCCGCTGCGCGGGGAGCGTGGGGTGCGGCATGCGGTAACCCGGTTCGATCAGGGTCCTGCCCTCGGGCCCGTCCTGGTCCACGGCGGCGAACACCGGCCCGACCTCGGCCTCGATCTTGCCGAGCGCGGTGTCGGCCAGTTCCCGGTCGAGCGTGACCGAGCTCAGCATCCGCGCGGAGCCGGCGTCGTACACCTGGGTGCCCTGCCCGCAGACCACGAGGCCCTCGTAGGCGAGGTCCGCCAGCAGGGCGCGTATGCCGGGCACCGGCCGGCCCGTGACGATCAGATGCCGTGCACCGGCCGACGTGGCACGGGCCAGGGCGGCGCGCGAGCGGGCGCTCACGGTGTCGTCGGAGCGCAGAAGGGTGCCGTCCAGGTCCGTGGCGACGAGGGCGTAGGCGGGTTGCGTGAACATGGGGTCAGACTAGAGAGATCGGCCCCCGGGCGGACGCCGCCCGCCTCGGCCCGCCCGCTCCGGCCTCGGGCGGTCGGCTCCCGCCTCGGACCCTCCCACTCCGGGGTGCCTCCCGCTCGGGGCCTCCCGTCCTGGTCACGGGTGGGCGGTCAGCCGGTCACTGGACGCAGAACTCGTTGCCCTCCGGGTCCAGGAGCACCTGCCAGGAACCGCCCGGTTCCTCGACGCTGCGCAGCACGCCGGCCCCCAGGGACACCAGCCGCTCCACCTCCGCGTCGCGCTGCCCGGGGGCCGCGTGCACGTCCAGGTGGAGGCGGTTCTTCACCGTCTTGGGCTCCGGTACGCGCTGGAAGAGCAGGCGCCGCCCGAGACCGGTGCCGGTCCTCTCCTCGTACGGATCGTCGGGATGCCGCACCGCCGCGAGATCGCGGAACGCGTGGCGCCCGTGGGACTCGACCGTGGCCGACTCGGGCAGGGCCCCGGCCTCGAGCAGCTGCCCGATCAGAACACTGTTGTCCTCGACCAGGTAGCCGAGGGCCTCCGCCCAGAAGTCGGCCTGGCCGTGCGGGTCGCTTGCGTCGATGACGACTTTCCAGTGCAGGGTCATGTGACCGTTCATAGTGGGTGCGCGACCTGACCGGCAACAAAATCGCCGGGAGCGGGACGAATTCCGCCGCGAGGGGGCCGGACGGCGCTCAGGCCGGTGGGCAGACCCCGCACGCGTGCCCGTCGGCGGAGGCGAGGAACGTCCCGGCGGCTTCGCGCACCGCCGGATCGCCGTCCCCGGCCAGCCGCTCGGCGGTCGGCCGGCCCGTCAGTACCGCGACGTGCGCGGCCCGCGCCCACTCCGGCTGGTGCGCGTGCCCGCGGGCGAGGATCGTCCGCAGCAGGTCGAGCACCCCCGCGCGGTCCCTCACCGTCTCCGTGCCGGCCAGCTCCCACAGGAACGGGACGGTGGCGACGGTCGAATCGAAGAGCGCCATGGCGCCTATCCACCGCCTCAGGTCGCCCAGCGCGTCCTCGGCGGACTCGCCGTCACCCCAGGCGATCCGCGACAACAGGCCGGGGACCTGGGACGCGGAACCCTGGGCATGGCGCAGCTCATGCCACTGGACGTGCCTCATGTCCCCCAGAACTATCCCCATCCCGGGCACTCAATCAGCCTTTGCGCGCGCCGTCCACCATGTCTGCCGTACCCGTCCGGTCCCGTCGGGGTGCCCGGTCGAGCGCGTCGAGGTACTGCCGCACCGCCAGGGTGTCGCCGGCCTCCGCGATCAGCCCGACGTGGTTGTCGGGGCGGATCACGACGACGGTGTCCTCCTCGACGCCGTACGCCGACCGTGCGTGCCCCTCGTCGTCGTGCAGCCCGTCGGGGCCGCCCGTGGGGGCGGAGACCGCCCGGTCATCCCCGGGGCCGTACACCCGGTAGGCCCGTACCGCGTCGCCGTGGGTGGTGGCCGCCTCCTCCAGCGCCCGGGCCGAGCGTGCGCCGAAGCCGAGCACGGTGAAGTGCGGCCCGGCGAAGGTGTGGAAGAGGCGGGTCGGGGTGCCGGTGGCCGCGGCGCGGCACGGCGCGTCGGGTGCCCGGTCGCCGGACCGCAGGTCGCGGTCTTCCCGTCCTGGGCGGGAGAGTGAGCTCCACCGGTAGCCGCGGTCGAGTCCGGCCGTCTCGGAGGTGATCGCGCTGTCCAGTCCGCCGCCCGGCTTCCTGATCGCTTCGAGCGTGGCCCGCAGCCGGGCCGAGGTGAGGTCCAGCGTCCAGGCGGCGACCGGGAGCCGCTCCTCCTCGTACGTGTCCAGCAGTTCGGGCTCCGCGCGGCCCCGCACCACCTGGGCGAGCTTCCAGCCCAGGTTGTGGGCGTCCTGGATACCGGTGTTCATGCCGAGGCCGCCCGCGACGGCGTGTACGTGGGCGGCGTCACCCGCGAGGAACACCCGGCCCACCCGGTAGCGGTCCACCATGCGCACGTTGACGCGGTACGTCGAGAGCAGCGTGGCCTCGGTGAGGTGCTCGCCGGGGAGCCGGGTGTGCCGGGCGAAGAGTCGCCGGAAGCCTTCGAGGCAGGGAGCCACGGCCCGACCGGCGGCGTCCCGCTCGGGGCCGGACTGGAACCACCAGCCCGCCCGGGTGCCGGGGACGGGGCACAGCATGACCGCGCCGTCCTCGTCGAACCACTGGTGCCAGACGCCCCGGTCCAGGACGCCCGGCGTGATCTCGACGTCGCCGCAGACCATCACCTGCTCCTCGTCCGTCTTCCCGTCGAACGGGACGCCGAGCAGTTTCCGTACGGAGCTGTGACCCCCGTCGCAGCCCACCGCGTACCGCGCCACGGCGCGGGAGCCGTCTGCGAGCTCGGCGGTCACGGCGGTGGCACCCTGAGCGATGCCCACGACCTCGGCGCCCAGTTCGACGTGCACGCCGTACGAGGCGAGGCGGTCGCGCAGGATCTCCTCCAGGCGCCACTGGGCGATCAGCCGGCCCCGGTCGTACGGCGCGTCCGGTGTCGGTGAGCATTCCGCGTACGGGTCGGCTTCGGCCACCGCCGAGCCGTCGCGGTACTTGCGCATCGGCAGGGGCGCCGACCCCGCCGCCAGCACCGCGTCGACGACCCCGAGGTCCTCCAGGACCTCCAGGGAACGGGCATTGGGGCCCTTCGACCGCGAACTGCGCGGGTATCGCGGTGACCTCTCCAGAATCCGGACGGCGACTCCTCGCCGTGCGAGGTCGCACGCCAGGGTCAGTCCGGTGGGGCCCGCGCCCACGATCAGTACATCGGTCATGCCTGCTCCTCGATTCACGTCGTCCGGGGACCAGGAAAACGCAACCAAGTAAAAAATGCAACTGAGTAATGCCCAGGTGGGGGAGGCGGGCTATCGAGGGGTGGCCGGACCCGTCGCCTGTCCCGAGGGGGTGGTGGAGTCCGTGCCGGTGCCCGCCGGGTAGGCGGAATCCGTACCGGTCGGCGCCGAGGCCTCCGCCGCCCGTACGGCCAGGCGCAGCGCCTCCGCCCTCGTGCGCCGCGCCGTCCGCAGCGCGTCCCAGGTCAGCAGCATCAGTGCCACCCAGACCAGTGCGAATCCGGCCCACCGCTCGGGTGGCATCGCCTCGTGGAAGTACAGGATGCCGAGGGCGAACTGGAAGACCGGCGCCAGATACTGCAGCAGCCCGAGCACGGACAGCGGTACCCGGATCGCCGCCGCGCCGAAGCAGACGAGCGGGATCGCGGTGACGAGCCCCGTCGCGGCGAGCAGGGCGCCGTGCCCCGCGCCGCCGGCCAGGAACGTGGCGTCACCGCGTGCGCCGAGCCACAGCAGGAAACCGAGTGCGGGCACGAACAGGACGGCGGTCTCGGCGGCCAGGGACTCCAGGCCGCCCATGTCGACCTTCTTCTTCGCCAGGCCGTACGTCGCGAAGGAGAAGGCCAGCGTCAGTGAGATCCACGGCGGCTGCCCGTACCCGATCGCCAGGACGAGCACCGCGGCGCATCCGGTCGCCACCGCCGTCCACTGTGCGGGCCGCAGCCGTTCGCCGAGCAGCAGGACACCCATCGCGATCGTGACGAGGGGATTGATGAAGTAGCCCAGCGACGCCTCGACGACATGGCCGTTGTTGACGGACCAGATGTACAGGCCCCAGTTGACCGATATGACGGCGGCGGCGGTCGTGATCAGTGCCAGCTTCCGGGGCTGCCGGAGCAGCTCGCCGATCCAGGCCCAGCGGCGCACGGCCAGCAGGGCGATCCCGACGGCGCCCAGTGACCAGACCATCCGGTGGGCGAGGATCTCCATCGCCCCGGAGGGCTCCAGCAGCGGCCAGAAGAGGGGGACGAGGCCCCACATCCCGTACGCGCCGATTCCGTACAGCAGCCCTGCCCGCTGTTCGTTCTTCCCCTTCACGGGCCCTCCTGGCACTCCCTGGCGCCGGCGATCGGCCGACCGCACGACGGTAGCGCCGCGAGGGCCCCGTGTCATACCCGTCTCACGGCGACGGTCGTGACATGCCGGTCGTGGGACGTCTCGAAGGGCGGTTCGCGGGGAGCGTTCCGGAGTGTTCTCAGATGGTGGCCACCGCGGCGGCCACCGTCTCGGCCATGGGCGTCGTCGGGCGGCCGATCAGGCGGGCGAGGTCGCCGCTCGTCCCCGCGAGCAGCCCGCGCCGGACCGCCTCGTCGACGTCGACGAGGATGGCCGCGAAGCCCTCGGGCAGCCCGGCCCGGACGAGGATCTCCTGGTGGGTGGCGGCGGGAACGTCGGAGTAGGTGATCTCCTTGCCGGCCGCCGCCGCCACGGCGTCGGCGTACTCCGCCAGGGACCAGGCGACATCACCGCTCAGCTCGTACGTCGCGGCGAGATGGCCCTCGCCGGTGAGCACCGCGGCGGCCGCGGCGGCGTAGTCGGCCCGGGTGGCGGAGGCGATCCGGCCGTCACCGGCGTTGGCCACGACGGTGCCGTGCTCCAGGACGGGCGCCAGGTTCGCCGTGTAGTTCTCGGTGTACCAGCCGTTGCGCAGGAAGGTGTAGGGCAGCCCCGAGTCGAGGATCAGCCGCTCGGTCGCCTTGTGGTCGGCGGCCAGCTGGAAGTCGGCGTCCGGCCCGCCCAGGACGCCGGTGTACGCGAGCTGGGCCACCCCCGCGGCCTCGGCGGCCCCGATCACGGCCGTGTGCTGCGGCACCCGCCTGCCGACCTCGTTGCCCGAGACCAGCAGGACGCGGTCGCCGGCCCGGAACGCCTGGGCCAGCGTCTCCGGCCGGTCGTAGTCCGCGACGCGTATCCCCACGCCGCGGGCGGCGAGGGCGGCGGCCTTCTCCTGGTTGCGGACGACCGCGATGATCTCCTCGGCGGGGACCGTGGCGAGCAGTTGCTCGACGACGAGACGGCCGAGCTCGCCGGTGGCTCCGGTGACAACGATGCTCATGGGTTCTTCTCTCCTGGGTGCACCTGATCGGTGCGCTGATCCGTGCGGACTCTGTTCACTCACCGTAGGACCAGCACTAACCAAAAGAAAGTACCCACTTTGAAGTAAGGTACTGGCATGAGCGTAAGTGCGACGAGCGGTGCCACGGCGGGCAGGATCCCGGGCGTCACCCAGCCGATGTGCCCGTCCCGGCTGGTGCTGGAGCACGTGACCAGCCGCTGGGGTGTGCTGGTGCTGGCCGCGCTGCTGGAGCGTCCGTACCGTTTCAGCGAGCTGCGGCGCACCGTGGGCGGTGTCAGCGAGAAGATGCTGGCCCAGACCCTGCAGACGCTGGAACGTGACGGCTTCGTGCACCGTGACGCCAAGCCCGTGATCCCGCCGCGCGTGGACTACTCGCTGACGCCGCTCGGCGAGGAGGCCGCGGAACAGGTCCGGGGGCTGGCCCGCTGGGTGGAGCGCCGGCTGGACGCGGTGGAGACGGCGCGCGAGGCGTACGACGAGGCCCGGAGCTGACCGGTGGGGCCGGCTCCGGGCCTGCCGGAAGGACGAGGGCGTGACGAACGGTCAGCCCACGACCGTCCAGGTGTCGTTGCCCGCCAGCAGCGTGCTCAGGTCGCCCTTGCCGTGCTGCTCGATCGCGGTGTCGAGCTGGTCGGCCATCAGGGTGTCGTAGACGGGGCGTTCGACGCTGCGCAGGACCCCGATGGGGGTGTGGTGCAGGGTGTCCGGGTCGGCGAGGCGGGAGAGGGCGAAAGCGGTGGTGGGGCTGGGGTTGTGGGCGTCGTGGACGAGGACGCGGGACTGGTTCTCCTCCGTGACGGCGACGACCTCGAGGTCACCGGTCAGCGCGTCGCGGACGACGCCCTTGCCGCCGTCGGCCCCGAACCGGATCGGCCGGCCGTGCTCCAGCCGGATGACGGCCTCCTCGGCCCTCTCCTTGTCCTTCAGGGCGTCGAAGGCGCCGTCGTTGAAGATGTTGCAGTTCTGGTAGATCTCCACCAGTGCCGTGCCGGGGTGGTTGGCGGCGGCGCGCAGCACGCTCGTGAGGTGCTTGCGGTCGGAGTCGATGGTGCGGGCCACGAAGGAGGCCTCGGCACCGATCGCCAGCGACACCGGGTTGAAGGGCGCGTCGAGCGAACCCATGGGCGTCGACTTGGTGATCTTGCCGACCTCGGACGTCGGGCTGTACTGGCCCTTGGTGAGCCCGTAGATCCTGTTGTTGAAGAGCAGGATCTTGAGGTTGACGTTACGGCGCAGGGCGTGGATGAGGTGGTTCCCGCCGATGGACAGGGCGTCGCCGTCGCCCGTGACGACCCACACGCTCAGGTCGCGGCGCGAGGTGGCCAGTCCGGTCGCGATGGCGGGTGCCCGGCCGTGGATCGAGTGCATCCCGTAGGTGTTCATGTAGTACGGGAAGCGGGAGGAGCAGCCGATGCCGGAGACGAACGTGATGTTCTCCTTGGCCAGCCCGAGCTCGGGCATGAACCCCTGCACGGCCGCGAGGACGGCGTAGTCACCGCAGCCCGGGCACCAGCGCACCTCCTGGTCGGACTTGAAGTCCTTCATGGACTGCGCGCCCTCGGCCCTGGGGACCAGGTGGAGGAGTTCGTTGGCGGGGGCGTCAGGCACCGTTGGCCTCCTTGATGGCTGTGGCGAGCTGCTCGGCCTTGAAGGGCATTCCGTTGACCTGGGTGTAACTGCGTACGTCCACGAGGTACTTGGCCCTCAGCAGGGTCGCGAGCTGTCCGAGGTTCATCTCCGGGACGACGACCGTGTCGTACCTCTTCAGCACGTCCCCGAGGTTCTTCGGGAACGGGTTGAGGTGGCGCAGGTGCGCCTGGGCGACGGTCTCGCCCGCCGCGCGCAGCCGGCGGACGGCCGCGGTGATCGGCCCGTACGTCGAGCCCCAGCCCAGGGCGAGAGTGCTCGCGCCGGCCGGGTCGTCGACCTCCAGGTCGGGGACCTCGATGCCGTCGATCTTGGCCTGGCGGGTGCGGACCATGAAGTCGTGGTTGGCCGGGTCGTAGGAGATGTTCCCCGTGCCGTCCTGCTTCTCGATCCCCCCGATCCGGTGCTCCAGCCCCGGCGTGCCCGGTACGGCCCACGGCCGGGCCAGCGTCCTGGGATCCCGCTTGTAGGGCCAGAACACCTCTGTGCCGTCGGCGAGTTCGTGGTTCGGGCCGGTCGCGAACTGCACGCGCAGGTCGGGCAGGGTGTCGATCTCGGGGATCCGCCACGGCTCCGACCCGTTCGCCAGGTAGCCGTCGGACAGCAGGAAGACCGGGGTGCGGTAGGTCAGGGCGATCCTCGCCGCGTCCAGGGCCGCGTCGAAGCAGTCCGCCGGGGTCCGGGGAGCGACGACCGGGACCGGGGCCTCGCCGTTGCGTCCGTACATCGCCTGCAGCAGGTCCGCCTGCTCCGTCTTCGTCGGCAGGCCGGTCGAGGGACCGCCGCGCTGGATGTCCACGATCAGCAGCGGCAACTCCAGCGACACCGCCAGACCGATCGTCTCCGACTTCAGCGCCACCCCGGGCCCCGAGGTCGTCGTCACCGCGAGGGACCCCCCGAAGGCCGCACCGAGCGCCGCACCGATCCCCGCGATCTCGTCCTCGGCCTGGAACGTCCGCACGCCGAAGTTCTTGTGCTTGCTGAGTTCGTGCAGGATGTCCGAGGCCGGGGTGATCGGATACGAACCCAGGTACAGCGGAAGATCCGCCTGCCGGCCCGCTGCGATCAGCCCGTACGACAGGGCCAGGTTTCCGGAGATATTGCGGTACGTGCCCGTGGGAAAGGCGTGCGAAGCGGGGGCGACCTCATAGGAGACCGCGAAATCCTCGGTCGTCTCGCCGAAATTCCAGCCCGCCCGGAAAGCCGCCACGTTCGCCTCGGCGATCACCGGTTTCTTCGCGAACTTCGCCCGCAGGAACTTCTCCGTACCCTCCGTCGGACGGTTGTACATCCACGACAGCAGCCCGAGGGCGAACATGTTCTTCGACCGCTCGGCTTCTTTACGGGAAAGCCCGAAGTCCTTCAGCGCCTCGATCGTCAGCGTCGTCAACGGCACCGGGTGCACGTTGTACGCCTCGAGCGATCCGTCCTCCAGCGGCGACACCGCATATCCGACCTTGGCCATGGGACGCTTCGTGAATTCGTCCGTGTTCACGATGATGTCGGCCCCGCGCGGCACGTCGGCGATATTCGCCTTGAGCGCCGCCGGATTCATCGCGACCAGCACATTCGGTGCGTCGCCCGGCGTCAGGATGTCGTGGTCCGCGAAATGCAGCTGGAACGACGACACGCCCGGCAGCGTCCCGGCAGGGGCCCGGATCTCGGCCGGAAAGTTCGGCAGCGTCGACAGGTCGTTCCCGAACGACGCCGTCTCCGAGGTGAACCGGTCACCCGTCAACTGCATGCCATCACCCGAGTCACCCGCGAAACGGATGATCACCCGGTCCAGGCGGCGGATTTCCTTCTCGGTGGTGCCGGTTCCATCGGTAAAGGGGGCGCTGTGCTCCCCGATGACAGCCTCGCTGGCCTCATCGGTCTTTCCGGCTGGGCTACTGACCTGGCTGGTCACTGAACTGGACCTCCCTCGGGGCGGCGGCACGGGACCGGCCGGCCCGCCGGCGGTCCAGGCCCCACCCTACTTCTGTAAGGGTCGCCTTCCTTGGACCGATCATATGGTGGACGCGATTCCGAGACATGAATTCTTCCGACTCCGTCCCATTTCACAAGCCCCGGCCGCAGTCACCCCGACCCTGCGGACTCAGCCTTTCGACGTAGGCCGGTGGTTCCGGATCAGGTTCCGGATCGCGTTCCCCGGAGGTTCCGGATCGGGTTCCGATCATGGTTTTCCGGTGGGGCGTCGATCATGTTTCCGGCGCGCGGCTCCAGGACGCGGTTCCGGATACCGTTGATGGATCACTGCCGGTGGATCACGCGGTTCACGTGGGCCGTCAGGATTTGAGGTAGGTGAGAACCGCCAGTACGCGACGGTGATCCCCGTCACTGGGTGACAGGCCCAGCTTCATGAAGATATTGCTGACGTGCTTCTCCACGGCCCCGTCGCTGACCACCAGCTGCTTGGCGACCGCGGAGTTCGTCCGTCCCTCGGCCATCAGACCGAGGACCTCCCGTTCGCGCGGCGTGAGCCCGGCCAGCACGTCCTGCTTGCGGCTGCGGCCCAGCAACTGGGCCACCACCTCGGGGTCCAGCGCGGTCCCGCCCTGCGCCACCCGCACCACGGCGTCGACGAACTCCCTGACCTCGGCCACCCGGTCCTTGAGCAGGTATCCGACGCCCCGGCTGCTGCCCGCCAGCAGTTCGGTGGCGTACTGCTCCTCGACGTACTGCGAGAGCACCAGCACCCCGATGTCCGGGTACTCCTTGCGCAGCCGTACCGCGGCCCGCACACCCTCGTCGGTGTGGGTCGGCGGCATCCGCACATCGGCGACCACGACGTCCGGAAGCGCGTCCAGCGCGGCGAGGTCACCCACCGTCTTGATCAGTGCCTCGGCATCGCCCACCCCCGCCACGACCTCGTGTCCCAGATCGGTCAGCAGCCGGGTGAGTCCCTCCCGAAGCAGTACCGAATCCTCGGCGATGACGACCCGCACCCTGTCCTCCACGACGTTGTGTCCCCCACTGTCGGTCCTGCTCCGCGCACGCCGCTCGGTGCGGCGCCCCCTGCTGCCCCCAGCATCCCAGCATCAGTGCCCGGACGGGCCCTGTCCCGCGGTTTGCCGACGCGGGCAGCGCGGGTGGCCGACCGGTCGCGCGCCGCCGCGCCCCGGCCGCCGCGGAGCGGCCGGGGCGCGGGCGCGCGGATTCCTGCTCGCGAGCCTTCGCGCCGGGATCCCCGTACGGGAATCCGGCGCGGCGTCTCAGCCCCGCCAGGGGAGCTCCGCGGTGACCGTGGTGGGGTCCCCCGGCGGGGGAGTCGACGACGAGGATGCCGTCCACCGCGTCCAGCCGCTCCGTCAGCCCTGCCAGCCCGCTGCCCGACGACACATCGGCTCCGCCGCGCCCGTTGTCGGTCACCTGCAGCATCAGCCGGTCCGCCGCCCTCCACACGTCGACCGAGGCACGGGTGGCCCGCGCGTGCTTGCTCACGTTCTGCAGCAGCTCGGACACGGTGAAGTACGCGATGCCCTCTATGGCCTGTGCGGGCCGCGCCTCCAGGTCCACCACGACCTTCACGGGGACGGTGCAGCGGGAGGCGATGGCGGAGAGTGCGGCGTCCAGGCCGCGGTCGGTGAGGACGGCGGGGTGGATGCCGCGGGCGAGGTCGCGGAGTTCCTGGAGTGCGACCTTCACTTCTCCGTGGGCCTCGTCGACCATGCGGGCGGCGGCTTCGGGGTCGTCCGTGAGTTTCTCCTTGGCCAGGCCGAGGCCCATGGCGAGGGCGACGAGGCGGGCCTGGGCGCCGTCGTGGAGGTCGCGCTCGATGCGGCGCAGGTCGGCGGCGGCGGTGTCCACGACCACCCCCCGGTCCGACTCCAGCTCCGAGACCCGGGTCGCCAGGCGGGAGGGGCCGAGCAGGCCGACCACCATCAGCCGGTCCACCGACGCCAGACCGCGGATGATCCACGGCGTGACCATGACGATCACCAGACCGAGACCGCTGGTCAGCGACAGGTCCAGGGACGAGTCCAGGTAGACCTGGTGAGTGCTGTCGCCGTACAGCTGCACGCCGTCGACGCCCACGTAGGCCGGAAAGACCCAGTGCCACAGCGGATAGGTGAACGCGGCCCACCCGTACGCCCAGAACGTCAGCGAGACGGCGAACGCGAAGACCGCCCACGGCAGGTGCAGCAGCGCGTAGAGCAGGTGCCGCCAGGACACCCCGCTCCTGAGGACCGCGCCGACCCACGACAGCAGGCCGCCCGTCCTCCCGCGCACCGGAGCGGGGTCCGCCACCTCGAGTTTCAGCAGCCCGCGCGCCCGGCTGCGCTCCATCGCGCCGAAGCCACGGCACACGACCAGTCCGGCGGCGAGGACGGGGATGCCGAGGAAGGTGATCAGCATGCCCAGGCCCAGCGAGGTCATGGTGACCGCGAAGCTGAACAGCACGACGCTGATGGGCAAGCTCAGCAACAGATAGCCCAGCTCACGCCAGGTGCGCGCCTCGAAGGGCGCCCGCACCGCGGCCGGGAAGAAGTGCTGCGCCGGGGGGCGGCCCCCCGATCCGGCCCCGGGGCCCTGGAGGTCCCGCGTGCCCGGTCCGTATGCCGTGGCCATCAGTGGCGTCCGTCCGTTTCTTCTGGGCGGGGACATCCCGCCGGTCGTCCGGGCGGGAGTTCCCGCAGGTCGTTTGCGGGGACTCCCGCAGGTCGTTTCGGCGGGGACTCCCCGCGTGCCGTGGTGGCGGGGGCGTCCCGCGTGCCGGTACGACGCCGGTACCTCAAGACTGCTGCGGCCCGGCGTTTCGCACCATGAGGGCGGTCGCCGTATCGGGCCGGGGGTTTTCCCCACCCCCTGGCCCACGGAACTCCGACGCACGTGTGCTCAGGCGCCCGCTGTCGCGACCTCCGCGCGGTCACGCCAGGGCAGCTCGGCGGTGACGGTGGTGGGCCCGCCGGCCGGACTGTTCACGACGAACACCCCGTCGACCGCTCCCAGCCGCTCCGCCAGACCCGACATGCCCGTGCCGCCGTCCAGCCGTGCGCCTCCCACACCGTCGTCCCGCACCTCGATGAGCAGCCGGTCCCCCGTGCGCCGGACCTCGACCGACGCCGACCGGGCGCGGCTGTGCTTGCTGACGTTCTGGAGGAGCTCGGACACGGTGAAGTACGCGATGCCCTCGATGGCCTCCACCGGCCGGCCGGCCAGCTCCACCGACACGTCCACGGGGACGGTGCAGCGGGAGGCGATGGCGGAGAGTGCGGCGTCCAGGCCGCGGTCGGTGAGGACGGCGGGGTGGATGCCGCGGGCGAGGTCGCGGAGTTCCTGGAGTGCGACCTTCACTTCTCCGTGGGCCTCGTCGACCATGCGGGCGGCGGCTTCGGGGTCGTCCGTGAGTTTCTCCTTGGCCAGGCCGAGGCCCATGGCGAGGGCGACGAGGCGGGCCTGGGCGCCGTCGTGGAGGTCGCGCTCGATGCGGCGCAGGTCGGCGGCGGCGGTGTCCACGACCACCCCCCGGTCCGACTCCAGCTCGGCGATCCTGCGCTCCAGCTCGTCGGAGGGCGACAGCATGCCACGCACCATCGCCCGGTCCGCGTTCGCCAGCCCCCGCGCGATGAACGGCAGTACAGGCCAGAGCACGAACAGGCCCACCAGCGTCACGGCGAACGTCGCCACACCCCACGGCAGGCGGATGAACGAATACAGCATCGCCCTCCAGGCCACCGGGTCCTTCAGCCCCGACCACAGCCAGGGGAAGAAGCCGTGGCCCCGGTGGCTGCGCACCATCGGGCTCGGCTCCTCGATCCGCACCCCGAGCATCCCCCGCGCCCGGCCCCGCTCCGCACGGCCGATCCCGCGGGCGCCCCGCAGCCCGAGGGCGAGCAGCGGCAGGCCGACCACGGTGACTGACAGCCCGAGGCCCACGCCGACGAGGAACACCGTGTACACGAACCCGGCGATCGCCATCGGAAGATTGGCCAGGAGATAGGCGATCTCCTTCCACGTCCACCGGTCGAAGGCGAAGCGCGCGGGCGGCGGCGCGGTGTCGTCGTGCCGCGCGGGGTCCGACGGGTCACGGTCCGCGGGGCCGGCGTCCACGGGGCCGTGGTCCGAGGGGCCGGCGTCCGCGGGGCCGTGGTCCGACGGGTCGTGGTCCGGCAGCGGAGGGCTCAAGGTCATACGACCAGCCTGCCGGGCGGGGGACGCCCACGCCATGGGGTTCGTGGGTGAGGTGAAGTAGGGATAACCCCACCCCTTGTACGACGCGGCTGCTTACCCGTTCTTTAACAGGGCCTAGACTCCCGTGCGTACGTACAGACCGTCGAACAGGTTGAGGGAGCGAGGGGCGGACGTGGCGGACGTGCCGGGACCGACCGTTCTCGCGTCGGACCATTTCCAGAGCTACTCAGTCGTCGGACTGCTCGCCCTCGTCGGCGTGCTGTTCGTCGCCGTCGCCTTCGGGGCCGGCCGACTGCTCAGGCCCGTGGTCCCGACGCCGGAGAAACTCCTCACGTACGAATGCGGCGTGGACCCCGTGGGAGAGGGCTGGGCGCACACCCAGGTCCGCTACTACGTCTACGCCTTCCTGTACGTGATCTTCGCCGTCGACTCGATCTTCCTGTTCCCGTGGGCGACGGTGTTCGCCGCGCCGGGGTACGGCGCGACGACCCTGGTGGAGATGTTCATCTTCCTCGGCTTCCTGGCCGTGGGACTGCTCTACGCATGGAAGAAGGGCGTCCTCGAATGGGCGTGACGAGCCGGCCGAACCCCGAACCGCTGCCCGATCCGACGCTGCTGCCGGAACCGAAGAAGCTCGGCGTGCTGTCCCGGCTCGCACCCGAACCGATGAAGGTGGTCCTCAACTGGGGCCGCCGCTACAGCCTGTGGGTCTTCAACTTCGGACTCGCCTGCTGCGCCATCGAGTTCATCGCCGCCTCCATGGCACGGCACGACTTCATCCGGCTCGGCGTGATCCCCTTCGCGCCAGGCCCCCGGCAGGCCGACCTCATGATCGTCTCCGGCACGGTGACCGACAAGATGGCCCCGGCCGTGAAGCGGCTGTACGAGCAGATGCCCGAGCCGAAGTACGTCATCTCCTTCGGCGCCTGCTCCAACTGCGGTGGCCCCTACTGGGATTCGTACTCCGTGACGAAGGGTGTCGACCAGATCATCCCCGTCGACGTGTACGTACCCGGCTGCCCGCCCCGGCCCGAGGCGCTGCTCCAGGGCATCCTCAAGCTCCAGGAGAAGATCGCCGGCGAGTCGCTCGCCGAGCGCTACGCCGAGCACGGGACGGCCCGCCCGTCGACCGCGGCCCTGCGCAGCGGTCTCGTCGCAGGCCCGCAGGCCCCGCAGGCCCCGCAGGCCCCGGGGGAGGAGCCGAAGTGAGTGCCGCCGACACGTACGCCCGGCTGCCCGACGCCGTCACCGACGTCTTCGGCGAGGAGGCGACGGCCGCGTACGCGTACGACCTGCTGACGGTCGACGTCCCCGCCGCTTCCTGGATCGCCGCTCTCGAAACGGCCCGCTCCGCACTCGGCTGCAGTTATTTCGACTGGCTGAGCGCGGTCGACGAACCGGGCACCGGCTTCCGCGTCTGTGCCCATGTCGCGGCCCTGGGCGAGGGCACGGTCCGGCGCCTGCTCCTGCGCACGACGGTCCCGCACGAGAGCCCCGCCCTGCCCAGCGCGGTCGGTGTCTACGCGGGCGCGGCCTGGCACGAGCGCGAGACGTACGAGATGTTCGGCATCGGCTTCGAGGACCACCCGCACCTGGTCCCCCTGCTGCTGCCCGAGGGCTTCGAAGGGCACCCGCTGCGGAAGGACTTCGTCCTGGCGGCCCGGGTCGCCAAGGCCTGGCCCGGTGCGAAGGAGCCGGGCGAGTCGGAGCACGGCGGGCCCAAGCGGCGAACGATGTTGCCGCCCGGAGTGCCCGATCCCAATGAGTGGGGCCCGCTCAAGGGGCAGCTCCCACCCGCTCCGGCCCGGCCGGCCCGAGGGGCGCGCGCGGCGGGCGCGGCGGGCGACCGCCCGGTGCGCCGGGCCCGCAGTGCGAGCGAGGGCTCGGCGGCACAGCGGCCGGACGCGACGGAGACCCCGCAGGCGGCGCCTCCACGCCGTACCCGCAGCGTCTCCCAGGGGTCGGCGAGCCAGGCCGCCGGCCCGGCACCCACGCCCCCGGCCGGTCCGGCGGACGCCGGCACGGCGCGGAGCGGCGGCGACGCGGCACGCGGGACGGGTGCGGCCGGCGGCGCGGACGCACCTTGGCACGACGCGCGCCCCGCGTTCGGCGACACCCCGGAGCAGCAGGCGCCGGAACGGCCTGAGCCGCCGGCCGAGCCCGCGTCTTCGCAGGAGGCCGCGCAGGCGGAGCCCGGGTCGGCACAGGAGCCCGCGCCGGCGCCCGTACCGGAGCCCGAGCAGCCGTCGGAGCCCGCGTCGGCGCCCGAGGCCGAGCAGCGGTCGGAGCCCGCGTCGCCGGATGCCTCTGCGCAGGGTGACGCCGACGGCGACCGGAAGAGTGCCCCCGAGCCCGGCCGCGAGCCCGAGCCCGACCGCGATTCCTCGTCCGGAACCGACCGGGCGGACCGAAACAACCGAACCGACCGTCCTGACGGTCCTGACGGTCCCGACCGTCCCGCCGGAGGCGATGCCGCGTGAACGACGTACTCGACGTCGCCTTCCGGCTCGTCATCGTCTTTGCCGTGTTCATGGTCGTCCCGCTCGTCGTGGGGCAGGCGGAGCACAAGGTCATGGCCCACATGCAGGGCCGGCTCGGCCCCATGTACGCGGGCGGCTTCCACGGGTGGGCGCAGCTCGTCGCCGACGGGGTGAAGTTCGCCCAGAAGGAAGACGTCGTGCCGGCCGCCGCGGACCGCCGTGTCTTCCAGTTGGCGCCCGCCGTCGCCCTCCTCCCGTACCTCCTCGTGCTCGTCGCCATCCCGATCGGCCCCGGCGAAGGGGCGGTCGGGCAGGTCGTCGACGCGGGCATCTTCTTCGTGCTCGCCGTCATGGGCGTCGGCGTGCTCGGCTCGCTGATGGCGGGCTGGGCCTCCGCCAACAAGTTCTCCCTGCTCGGCGGTCTCCGCACCGCCGCCCAGCTGCTCGCCTACGAACTGCCGATGCTGCTCGCCGCCGCCTCCGTGGCCATGGCGGCGGGCACCGTCTCACTCCCCGGCATCCTCGACGCCTTCGAGTGGTGGTGGCTGCCCTGGCAGATCGTCGGTGCCCTGGTCTTCTTCGTCGCCGGGCTCGCCGAACTGCAGCGGCCGCCCTTCGACATGCCGGTCGCCGACTCGGAGATCATCTTCGGCGCGTACACCGAGTACACCGGGCTCCGCTTCGCCCTGTTCCTCCTTGCCGAGTACGCCGGAATCGTCGTCCTGTGCGGGCTGACCACCGTCCTCTTCCTCGGCGGCTGGCACGGCCCGCTCGGCGCCGACGGCCTCGGCTGGGTCTGGACCCTGCTCAAGGCCGCCGTGCTGGCGTTCGTCGTCATATGGCTCCGTGTCACTTACCCCCGGCTGCGCGAGGACCAGTTGCAGAAGCTCGCCTGGACCACGCTCATCCCCCTCGCTCTCGCGCAGATCGCGCTCACAGGCATCGTGAAGGTGGCGATCAACTAGTGCCTCCGATCCCCGGTTCAGGCCTGGCCAAGGGTCTTGCCGTCACCCTGCGGACCATGACGAAGCGGACGGTCACCGCCCAGTACCCGGACGTCCAGCCCGAACTGCCGCCCCGTAGCCGCGGCGTCATCGGCCTGTTCGAGGAGAACTGCACGGTCTGCATGCTCTGCGCCCCGTGAGTGCCCCGACTGGTGCATCTACATCGACTCCCACAAGGAGACGGTGCCCGCGGCCACCCCGGGCGGCCGTGAGCGCAGCCGCAACGTCCTGGACCGCTTCGCGATCGACTTCGCCCTCTGCATGTACTGCGGCATCTGCATCGAGGTGTGTCCCTTCGACGCCCTGTTCTGGTCGCCGGAGTTCGAGTACGCGGAGACGGACATCCACGAGCTCACCCACGAGCGGGACAAGCTCCGCGAATGGATGTGGACCGTGCCGGAGCCGCCCGCACTCGACGCGGCGGCCGAGGAACCGAAGGAGATCGCCGCCGCCCGCAAGACGGCCGACAAGCTCCGGGCCCAGGACGCCGAACAGGGGGGAGCGGAGTGAGCCTCGCAGCCACCGGCCACCCCGGCTTCCTGTCGCCGACCGGCGTGGAGATCGCCTTCGTCCTGGTGGGCGTCGCCACCCTCGGCGCGGCCCTCGTCACCGTCACGACCAGGCAACTCGTGCACGCCGCCCTCTGGCTCGTCGTGGCGCTCGGTGGTCTGGCGGTGGAGTACCTCCTGCTCACGGCCGAGTTCATCGCCTGGGTGCAGGTCCTGATCTACGTCGGCTCCATCGTCGTCCTCCTTCTCTTCGGGCTCATGCTCACCCGGGCACCCATCGGCCGGTCCCCGGACGCCGACTCGGACAACCGGTGGGCCGCCGTGGGCGTGGCCGGGGCCTCGGCCGCCGTGCTCGTCTGGGTCGTCGTGGACGCATTCCGTACGACGTGGATCGACCTGGACGGTCCCGCCCAGGGCTCCACCAAGGCCTCGGGCGAATTCCTCTTCCGGCACTGGGTACTGCCCTTCGAAGCCCTGTCCGTCCTGCTGCTCGCCGCTCTCGTCGGCGCGATCGTCCTGTCCCGCAAGGACCGGGAAGGCCGGGCGGGCACGGGCCGGGTGGGTCCGTCGGGCACGGGCCGGCAAGGTCCGCCCGGGGAGATCCCGGCAGTCGCGCCCCGCCGGGCCCGGGAAGGCGCGTCCCGCAAGGACCGAGAGGACAAGAGCTGATGCACCTCGCCTATCCCGCCGTGCTCGCGGTCCTCCTCTTCTGCGTCGGGTTGTACGGCGTGCTCGCCCGCCGCAACACGATTCTCGTCCTGATGTCCGTCGAACTGATGCTCAACGCGGTCAACCTCAACCTGGTCGCCTTCGACGTCTGGCTCCGCGACGCACTCCACTCCGGGCAGGCCCTCACCCTCTTCACGATCGCCATCGCCGCAGCCGAGATCGGCATCGGTCTCGCGATCGTCCTGGCCGTCTACCGCAACCGCGGCAGCTCGGACATCGACCGACTCCGCGACACGGCCGAGACCGACGACGCCGAAGCGCTCCCCGACGACGAGGGCGCCGCCGCCGACGGCACCGCAGACCAGGCCACTGCTCCGGCAGGGAAGGCAAAGAAGGCAGAGGCCACCGCGTGACCACCACGACCCTTGCCGTCCTCGTCCCCCTCCTGCCCTTCCTCGGCGCGGCCGCCGGTCTCCTCCTCGGCAGAACAGCCCCGCGCTTCGTCCGGCCCCTCGCCGTGCTGCCCACCCTCGTCGCGGCCGTCATCGCCGTCGTCGTGGCCGTACGCCAGGGCGGTGGGCGGGCCATCGACGCGTCGACCGAGCTCACCCCCACCGGCTCCGTCCCGGTCGACCTCGCCCTGCACCTCGACGGATTCGCCGTCCTGGTCGCCGTCCTCGTCGGACTCGTCGCGACCTGTGTCCAGGTCTACTCGACCGCCTATCTCAAGGACGACGCCCGCTACCCCTCGTACGCGGCCCTCGTCTCCCTCTTCACCTCCGCGATGCTGCTCGTCGTCTACTCCGGCGACCTGATGGTGCTCCTGGTCGGCTGGGAGATCATGGGCATCTGCTCGTACTTCCTCGTCGGCCACTACTGGGAGACCCCCGAAGCCCGCGCCGCCTCCTTCAAGGCCTTCCTCGTCACCAAGC
Organism: Streptomyces sp. B1I3; assembly: GCF_030816615.1. Taxonomy (NCBI): domain Bacteria; kingdom Bacillati; phylum Actinomycetota; class Actinomycetes; order Kitasatosporales; family Streptomycetaceae; genus Streptomyces; species Streptomyces sp. B1I3. The sequence goes on along the minus strand of NZ_JAUSYD010000001.1, from coordinate 3,388,028 downwards.
TCGGTGACGTGCCCTTCCTCATCGGCCTGTTCGCACTGGCCGCCGACACCGGCACCTTCCGCATCACCGGTGTCCTGGCCGCCGTCGGCAACGGTGGACTCGACCACCCCACCCTCGTCGCGTTGCTGCTCCTCGCGGGCGTCGCCGGCAAGTCCGCACAGTTCCCCCTGCACACCTGGCTGCCCGACGCGATGGCCGGCCCCACCCCCGTCTCCGCGCTCATCCACGCCGCCACGATGGTCGCCGCCGGCATCTACTTCGTCGCCCGGCTCCTTCCCGTCTTCGCCGCCTCGGGCGCGGCGCTCGTCGTCCTCGCCGTGATGGCGGCCGTCACGATGATCGGCTCCGGCCTCGCCGCCCTCGCACAGGACGACATCAAACGTGTCCTCGCCTACTCGACCATCGGCCAGCTCGGCTACATGTCCGGCGCCCTGGCCGTCGGCGACCGCGGGGCCGCCGTCTTCCACCTGATCTCGCACGGTGCGTTCAAAGCCGTCCTCTTCCTCGCCGCGGGCGTCGTCATCCACGCCGCGGGGACCAACTCACTCGCCGCCATGTCCCGCATGAGCGGTCTGACCAAGCGCGTCCCCGACGCCTACTGGACGATGACGGTCGCCTTGCTCGCGCTCGCCGCCATCCCGCCGTTCGCCGGTTTCTTCTCCAAGGAGGCCGTACTCGTCGCCGCCGAGCACACCGCCCTCGGCGACCGCGACGTGGCCCCGGCAGCGGCCGGCTGGACGGTCCTCGTCGCCGGACTCGTCGCCGCCCTGCTGACCGCCGCCTACGCCACCCGCCTGTGGCTCCTCGCGTTCCGGGGACGCGGCACCGACCTGCCCGACCACGGCAGGCAGCCCGCCGCCATGACCTCCGTCCTGTGGATCCTCGCCGTCCCCACGATCGCCTTCGGCCTCACGGCCGGGGCCATCACCGACTGGTTCGACGGGCACAGCCTCACCCCGACCCTCACGACCGCCGTCCTCTCCACCGGCGTCGGTCTCGTCGGCGGACTCGTCACCTACGGGGCCTGGCGCCACACCACTGCGCTCGCCACGCGTCCCCCGGTGGGCGCGGTCGCCGCTCACCCCGACGCCGAGCCGGCCCTCGTCGAGGCCGCGGCGATGGCGTCGCACACCGCCGCCTACGGCACCATCGCGGGCGCGCACGACCCCTCCGACCCCGGACGCCTCCTGCTCGGCCCCCTGCACCGTCACGCGGTCACCGGCTTCCACCTCGACGCCCTCTACGCGACGCTCTTCGTCCGCCCCGTCCAGGCCGCAGCCCGGCTCGTCCGCTTCCTGGACCGCGAGGTCATCGACACCTACGTACGCGGCTCGGGCAGCCTCGCCCGCGGCCTCGGCATCGCGGTCCGCCGGGCCCAGACGGGCAACGTGCAGACCTACCTCGGCGCGCTGCTCGCCGGAACCCTTGTCCTGGCGATCGCCGCCGTCGTCTTTGCCAACGTCAACGCCGGGGCGTGAGCCGTGTTCGATATCAGCGCATCCGTGATGCAGTTCCTTCTGGCGTTCGTCGTCGTCGCGCCGCTCCTCGGGGCGGCCGCCGCGCTCCTGCCCGCCCCTCCGGGGCTCAGGGGGAGGAACCCCGACCAGGCCGTGCTCCGCCACGGCGTGACCGTGACCGGCGCGGTCCTGCTGGCCGTGCTCGTCCTCACCGCCGGCTTCGACCACGACCACCCGTCCAGGATGCAGGCCACCACGGACATCAGCTGGATCCCGGCACTCGACGTACGGATCCACCTCGGTACCGACGGCATCTCGCTCCCCCTCCTCGTCCTGACCGCGCTGCTGACCTTCCTCTGCGCGCTCTACAGCTACTTCAAGCTCCCCGCAGGCCCCTCCGCGAAGGGCTTCGTCGCACTCGTCCTCCTCCTCGAGTCCGGCACGCTGGCGACCTTCGCCGTCCTCGACCTGCTGCTGTTCTTCCTGGCCTTCGAGATGGTCCTCATCCCGATGTACTTCCTCATCGCCCGCTGGGGCGGCGACCGGAAGCAGCCCGCCGCCTGGAAGTTCATCCTCTACACGCTGCTGGGCTCCGTGGTCATGCTGCTGGGGCTGCTCCTCATCGGACTGAAGAGCGGCACCTTCGACATGGTGGCACTCGCCACTGACAACGGCCGCGGCCTCACCGCGTCCGTGCAGGTCGTCGCCGTACTCGCGATCGGCATCGGGCTCGCCGTGAAAACCCCGATGTGGCCTCTGCACAGCTGGTTGCCGGACGCCCACACCGCAGCCCCGACCGTCGGCTCCGTCCTCCTCGCCGGTGTCCTGCTCAAGATGGGCACGTACGGCTTCGTCCGCGTCCTGCTCCCCGTCGCGCCCGACGGGATGCGTACCTTCGCGCCGTACCTCGCCGCGTTCGCCGTCGTCGGCATCGTCTACGGATCCCTGGCCTGCCTCGCCCTCGCCCGCCCCGGCGCCAAGGGCGACCTCAAGCGCCTGATCGCCTACTCCTCCGTGGGCCACATGGGCTTCGTCCTCCTCGGCATCGCGACCATGACCCCCACCGGAGTCAACGGCGCCCTGTTCGCCAACATCGCCCACGGCCTCATCACCGGCCTGCTGTTCTTCCTGGTCGGCGCCATCAAGGACCGATACGGCACTGCGGACCTGGACACCCTCTCGGGAGCCACCGGGGCCGCCCTCTACGGCCGCGCCCCCCGCCTCGGCGGCCTGCTCGCCTTCGCGGCCGTCGCCTCGCTCGGGCTCCCCGGCCTCGCCGGGTTCTGGGGTGAGATGCTCACGCTCTTCGGGGCCTTCGACCCCGCCGACGGCCTCAGCCGCCCCGCCTTCCTCACCTTCATGTCCATCGGCGCCGTCGGCACCCTGCTCACCGCCGCGTACATGCTCATCGTCGTGCGCCGTGTGTGCATGGGCGGGAACCGCGAACAGCCGCATCCGGTCGCCGACATCCAGAGCTACGAATTCGCCGCCTGGACACCGCTCGCCGCCCTCACCGTCCTCGCCGGACTCTGGCCGGCCGTCCTCCTCGGCCTCACCGACCCGGCCGTGCAGAAGCTCCTCGCAGGAGGCAAGTCGTGACCGTGGCAGCCGACAGCGCAACCGGGGCCGGGAGCCTCGTCCAGTCCGTCGACTGGCTCGCGATCGCACCCCCCGTCGTCGCGGCGTCGGTGGCGCTCGTCGTCCTCGTGGCCGACCTGTTCGTCTCGGAACGGCGCAAGCCGCTCCTCGGTTACGGCGCCGTCGCCGGACTCGTCGCCGCACTCGCCCTCCTCGTCCCCCTGCGCGCCGGGGACCGCTCGACCTTCTGCCTCACCGGCACGGCCGACGCGTGCAGCTACACCGCCGACCACTTCGCCCTCGTCATCCAGGCCCTCGTGCTCGGCGGCGCCCTGCTCACCGCGCTGCTCTCGCTCGGCGACACCCGCACACTCCCGGCAGGCGAGTTCTGGTTCCTGCTGCTGTCCTCCGCGGCGGGCGCCGCTCTGCTGCCCGCGGCCCGCGACCTCGCCACCCTCGTCGTCGCCCTCGAAGTCGCCTCGCTCCCCGCCTTCGCCCTCGTCGGGATCAGGCACGGCGACCGGCGTTCCTCCGAGGCGGCCCTCAAGTTCTTCCTGTCCTCGGTCGTCGCCACCGCCGTCATGCTGCTCGGCGTCAGCTTCGTCTACGCGACGACCGGCACCCTGCACCTCACGCGGATCGCCGCCCGCCTCGACGACGTACCCGGCCAGTTCGACACCCTCGTCAAGGCAGGGGTCGTCCTCACGCTCGTCGGCTTCGCCTTCAAGACGGCCGCCGCACCCTTCCACTTCTGGGTTCCCGACACCTATGTGGGAGCTCCGCTCCCCATCGCCGCCTACCTCTCGGTCGTCGGCAAGGCCGTCGGCTTCTCCGGGCTGATCCTCGTCACCGTGATCGGCTTCCCGTCGTACGCCGACGTCTGGGGACCCGCCCTCGCCGTGCTCGCCGCCCTCACCATGACCGTCGGAAACGTCGCCGCACTCCGGCAGAGTGCCACCCGTGCCCGCAGTGCCGTGCGCCTCCTCGCCTGGTCGTCCGTCGGTCAGGCCGGTTATCTGCTGGTCCCGATCGCCGCCGCCGCGTACTCCAGCGACGAGCAGATCGGCTCCACGGTCGCCTACGCCCTCATGTACGCCGTCGTGAACCTCGGGGCCTTCGCCGTGGCCTCCCTCGTGGCCCGCACCCACCCGGGCAACCGCCTCACCGACTACCGCGGCCTGTACGCCACCCGCCCGTGGGCCGCACTCGCCATGGCCTTCTTCCTGCTCTGCCTGGCCGGCCTGCCGCCGGGCATCATCGGGCTCTTCGCCAAGGTCACGGTCTTCTCCGCGGCCGTCGACGCCGGGCTCGGCTGGCTCGCCGTGGTCATGGCCGTCAACGTCGTGATCGCGCTCTACTACTACCTCCGGTGGACCGCGGCGCTCTTCCGCGCCCCGGAGAGCGCGCCCGACGGCGAGCCCGTCCCCGCCCAGCCAAGGCGCCGCGTCCCCGCACCTCTGACCACCGCGATCGTCCTCACGGCCGTTGCCGCGCTCGTCCTCTCGGGAGCGCCGCAACTGGTTCTCCGCTTCGCGTCGGTCAGTCTCTTCTGATCCGTTCCCCTCCCGCCGGGTGCTGTCGCCTCGGGCCACTCGGGCAGCCGAATGATCGGTTTGCCCACGAAGGCGCGCTCAGGGCATGGTCTTGCGTGCGGGTGTCACCTGAACAGAGCAATGAGGAGCAAAGCGGTGCTGAACGGGTTCAAAGACTTCATTCTGCGCGGAAACGTCATCTCCATGGCCATCGGCCTCGCCGTCGGAGCCGCGTTCACCGCAGTCGTCACCGGCTTCAGCAACGCGTTCATCGTCCCCCTGATCGGCCTCTTCACCCGCGGAACCGGTGACTTCGGCAAGGCCGTCTTCACGGTCGACGGGGTGAAGTTCCCGTACGGCCTCTTCGTCAGTGCCGCCATCGCCTTCGTCATCACCGCCGCAGTGCTCTACTTCCTGGTCGTCGTCCCCATGGCCCAGGTGCAGAACCGCTTCACGGCCAAGGAGGACGAGCAGAGAGCCGACATCAAGGCCGCGCTTCGAGACTGCCCCCGCTGCTTCACCGAGATCCCCGCCATCGCCACCCGCTGCGGCCACTGCACCAGCGACGTGGAGCCGGACCCGGAGGCCCGCGCGCTCGCAGGCCTCCCCGCCCAGCGCTGACCCGCGCCCGGCGACGTGAGGCGCGCCCCGGCCCGGGCGGCCGGGCGCCCTGCGCACCGCGCCCGGCGGACGCGGCCCCGCCCGCGGAGCACGGCAGACGCACATCCACCCGCACGGCCCAGGGGCGGATCCACCCGGATCCGCCCCCTTCGGCCTTCGCCCCCGGCACCCCGCACAAGGGAACTAGCTCCCGCCGCCTCGCGTTGACCTGTACGGCAGGCTCCACTGGGGAGTGGAGCACCACCGAGCAAGGGTTCCCCTGCTGCACCACTTGGAGGGCGTACCGTGCACCGCCGGCACAACGGGCTGAAGACCGCAGTACTCCTCGGGGGACTGTCCGCGCTCATCATCGTCATCGGCAGCTTCTTCGGACGCACCGGTCTGATCGTCGCCCTGCTCGTCGCACTCGCCACCAACGCCTACGCGTACTGGAACAGCGACAAGCTGGCTCTGCGCGCCATGCGGGCCCGACCGGTCAGCGAATTCGAGGCGCCGCAGTTCTTCCGCATCGTCCGGGAGCTCTCGACGGCCGCCCGTCAGCCCATGCCCCGGCTCTACATCTCCCCGACGCAGGCCCCCAACGCCTTCGCCACCGGACGCAACCCGCGCAACGCCGCCGTCTGCTGCACAGAAGGCATCCTCCAGATCCTCGACGAGCGCGAGCTGCGCGGCGTCCTCGGCCACGAGCTGAGCCATGTCTACAACCGGGACATCCTCATCTCGTCCGTCGCGGGGGCGCTGGCCTCCGTCGTCATGTTCCTGGTCAACTTCGCCTGGCTCATCCCCGTCGGCCGGTCCAACGACGACGAGGGCCCCGGCATCGTCGGCATGCTGCTGGTGATGATCCTCGGCCCCCTCGCAGCCTCGGTCATCCAGCTCGCCGTCAGCCGCTCCAGGGAGTACGAGGCCGATGCCTCCGGGGCCCAGCTCACCGGCGACCCACTCGCCCTCGCCGGCGCCCTGCGCAAGCTGGAAGCAGGCACCCGACAGCTCCCGCTGCCGCCCGAACCGAGGATCGAGACCGCGAGCCACATGATGATCGCGAACCCGTTCCGCCCCGGCCAGGGCATGTCCAAGATGTTCTCCACCCACCCGCCCATGGCGGAACGCATCGCCCGACTCGAGCAGATGGCAGGGTATCGACCGTGAAGACAATCCTGAACGTCATATGGCTGGTCCTGTGCGGATTCTGGATGTTCCTCGGCTACATCGCCGCTGGCCTCCTCCTGTGCGTCACGATCATCGGCATCCCCTTCGGGGTGGCGGCGTTCCGCATCGGTGTGTACGCCCTCTGGCCCTTCGGCTACACAGTGGTCGACCGCCACGACTCCGGGAGCCCTTCCCTCATCGGGAACGTCCTCTGGGTGATCCTGGCCGGTTGGTGGCTCGCGCTGGGCCACATCTTCACCGGCATCGCCCTGTGCGTCACGATCATCGGAATCCCGCTGGGCATCGCCAACTTCAAGCTCATCCCGGTCTCGCTGATGCCCTTCGGCAAGGAGATCGTCCGCACCGACCAGTCGTTCGCCACGCGCTAGAGCAGGCGGCCGGCGAGCAGCTGGGCCGAAGAACAGCTGGGCCGACGAACAAGCGGGCCGGCGAACAGCCGGGCGACCTCACAGCAACCGCGACCACCCCGCACGCGTCTTGACCGACAGGATCAAGTGACGGGTAGGTTCGTGATCATGAGCATCATCAGCTGGATCATCCTCGGCCTCCTGGCCGGCGCCATAGCCAAGCTCCTCCTGCCCGGCCGCGACCCGGGCGGGATCGTGGGCACCACGCTCATCGGCATCGTGGGCGCCTTCCTCGGCGGCTGGCTGTCGTCACGCTTCCTCGACCGCCCCGTCTCGACCGACTTCTACGACACGGCCACATGGGTCGCCGCCATCGCCGGATCCCTCGTCCTGCTGATCGCCTACCGGCTGCTCTTCGGCAACTCCCGCGACCGCCGCTGACGGCCCGCCACGCGCCGCCCCGCAGCCCCTCCGCCCTGTCCGGGCGCGCGACTTCACAGCACGGCGGCTCCGTGGGTCCCGGCCCCTCGTCGCGAAACGGACAGGGCGCCTTCCAGGCCCAGCAACAGCTCCTTGCGACCCACCCCGGCGGCGTAGCCCCGCAGGGCCCCGTCCGCACCGATCACCCGGTGACACGGCCGGACGACCAGCAGCGGATTGCGCCCGATCGCCGTACCGACCGCCCGCACCCCGGCCCCCAGGGAACCCACCTGTGCGGCGATCTGCCCGTACGTCACCGTCTCCCCGTACGGGATGGCGTCCAAGGCCTTCCAGACGCGTCGCTGGAACGCCGTGCCCACGCCGTCCGCGTAGGCGACGTCGAAGCGTGTCAGCCGGCCCTCGAAGTAGTCCGTCAGCTGCCGGGTGACCGCGGCGAAAGCCTCCGGGACGTGACGCCAGTCCTCCCGCACGACCGCAGCCCCCTTCTGCTCCGGCAGGGACAACGAGGCCAGGGCCACACCGCCCGCCGCGTCCGTCCGCTCCTCGCCGACCAGCAGCAGCTCACCCAGCGGGCTGTCGACCCTCGTGTACACCGTCGTCATCACGCCTCACGCTCCCTGCCGGCGGACCACGACACCGGTCCGCTCACCATCCGTACGTCCGAGTCTGCGACCGCCGGAGCGCCACGACCGGCGGTATTCGGACATCGCACAGGCCGCCCCACACAGGCGCGGGGCGGCCCGCGCCGTCCGGCGCGCCCCGCCCCGCTCGCGACCCGCTGCACACGGCAGCGACCCGTCTACCGGTAGTTGGCGAACTGGACGGCGAAGTCGAGGTCCTTGCCCTTGATCAGTGCCTGTACCGCCTGGAGGTCGTCCCGGCTCTTCGAGCTGACCCGCAGCTCATCGCCCTGGACCTGCGCCTTGACGCCCTTCGGGCCCTCGTCGCGAATGATCTTCGCCACCTTCTTGGCGTTGTCCTGGGAGATGCCCTCCTCGATCGTGGCGAAGATCTTGTACTCCTTGCCGGACAGCTGGGGCTCGCCCGCGTCCAGCGACTTGAGGGAGATCCCGCGCTTGATCAGCTTGGACTGGAAGATGTCGAGGATCGCCTTGACCCGCTCCTCGCCGTTCGCCTCCATGAGGATCTTCTCGCCGGACCACGCGATCGAGGCACCCGTGCCCTTGAAGTCGTAACGCTGGGAGATCTCCTTGGCGGCCTGGTTGAGGGCGTTGTCGACCTCCTGCCGCTCGACCTTCGAGACGATGTCGAAACTGGAGTCGGCCATGACGTGTTGCTCCTTGTGTCGTATGCGTTGGGTACGGCACAAAGCCTAGCCACCGCCGCCCGGTCGGAGCACTGATCAATCAGGTGGCGGAGCACCCCTGAGCATCGGGTATCGTTTACGTCGTCGCCAAGGAGCCCCGTAACGGAGCTTCGACGCGTCGTTCGAGGCGGTGTGCCCGAGTGGCCAAAGGGAGCAGACTGTAAATCTGCCGGCTCAGCCTACCCAGGTTCGAACCCTGGCGCCGCCACACGAACGAGAGGGTCTGTGACCAACGGAAACGTTGGTCACAGACCCTTTCTCGTTGTCCGGGCCGGCCCGGGGCCTTACCTCTCAGGTCATCGACCGCGGCGTACCTGCTCTGCCACGATCGGCGGCATACGGAGCCCGACCGACCGGAAGGACACCATGCCCGCCTTCGCCATAGCCCATCTGCAGGACGCCACCCCGAATGCCGAGATCGCCGAGTACGTCGAGCGCATCCCCGGCACCTTCGAGCCCTACGGTGGCCGCTTCCTGGTGCACTTCGCGCAGCATGAGGTGAAGGAGGGGAGTTGGCCCGGCAGCGTCGTGCTGATCGGCTTTCCCGGGATCGCCGAGGCGCGGGCCTGGTGGGAATCGCCCGCGTACCAGGAGATCGCACCGTTGCGGTCGCGGCACATCCAGGGCGACATCATCCTTGTCGAGGGCGTGCCCGAGGGGTACGACCCCAGGGGCACCGCGAAGGCGATGCGGGAGGCCCTGGCAGCCGGGTAGGTCGTGGTGCGAGCGATCCGCAGGACGGTGATCAGGCATCGGTGCCCGGAGGGCACGGCGCCCCACGCCCGTCGTGTTCCGTGGACGCCGCCTGATCCCGTCGACCGTGCCCGGGGGCGACCGTGACCGGCCGGGGCCGTGCGCGGGACTGTCCGGTGGAGGCGCCTCCGGTGGCGGGCCGGGCCCGCCACCGGGGCAGCGGGCTCAGTTGCCCGCCACATCCTTCACCGCGACCGTCACGGGCACCTGCCCGGAGATCAGCTCCAGGGTGAGGCCCGCCGTCGCGGGGGTGTCCAGCAACTCCAGCAGGGCCGCGGCCACATCGTCGCGCGGGACCGGACCGCGGCCCGTCGAGGCGGCGAGCAGGACCTGGCCCGTGCCGGCGTCGTTCACCAGCATCCCGGGACGCAGGATCGTCCAGTCGAGGCCGGCCCTCGAGCGCACGTACGCGTCGGCCTCGCCCTTGGCGCGCAAATAGGCGTCGAAGACCTCGTCGCCGGGATGTCCGGGGTCGGCTCCCATGGAGGACACGACGAGATAGCGGCGTACGCCCGCCAGTTCCGCCGCGTCCGCGAAGAGCACGGCAGCGCCGCGGTCCACCGTGTCCTTGCGTTCCGTACCGCTGTCGGGGCCGGCACCGGCTGCGAAGACCGCCGCGTCGGCGCCCCGCAGGACCTCGGCGACCTCCTCCGTCGTGGCCGACTCGAGGTCGAGCACGACGGGTTCGGATCCGGCCTCCCGGAGGTCCTCACTCTGCTGCGGGTTGCGGATGATGCCGACCGCTTCGTCACCGCGCGCGGCGAGCAGCCGCCCGAGCCGAAGCGCGATCTGACCGTGTCCTCCTGCAATGACAATGCGCATGCTCCCGACGGTACGCCGCGGCGCGCGCCCGTGCTCAAGGCCCGCCGCCCGAACCGGAATCGGTGCGCCCCTGACGGGGCAGGTCCAGGGCGGCGGCGGCCTCGGAGTCGCAGTACTCGCGCACGGCGCTGGTCCGTGCGACGACCCGTCCCCGGTGCACCACGATCCTGCTGTAGGCGAGGGAGAGCACCCCGGACAGCCGGTCCCCGCGCACGGCGAGGAGTTCGGCGGGGAAGCCGGCCTCGACGCGTACGCCGGGCAGGCCCATGACCGCTCTGGCGGTGGCCGAGACGGCGTCGTAGGCGTGTTCGGGGCCGAGTCCGCTCTGCGAGGCCAGGAGGTAGGCCGCTTCCAGCGGGTCACCGCGGCCCACGGGGTTGGCGGCGTCGCGCAGCGCCCCGCTGCCCGCGGCGACGCGCACCCCGGCGGCGCGCAGCAGGCCCACCGGTGCCGTTCCGTCGATCAGGGCGGCTGAGCAGCCGCCCTGGGGCAGGCAGACCACCGTCACGGCGGCGGCGGCCAGCTGGTCGGCGGTGCGGGCGGCCGCGTCACCGGGAAGCCGGGAGAGGCCGGCGCAGGGGCCGAGGCTGACGCCGGGGCGGAGCCCGCCGGCCATGGCGGCGAGCCGGGCGAGGCGGGCGGGGTCCTCACCGTCCGTGTGCAGGTCGACGGGGCGGCCGTGAGCGGCGGCGAGGTTCAGCACGGTCTCGCCGTAGCCGGCAGGGTCGGGGTCGAGGTCGGGGCAGCCGCCGACCACTTCCGCACCCATGTCCACGGCCTCGCGGAGCATGGCGAGGCCGTCCGCGCCCGCGACGCCGGTGAGGAGCCGGGGTACGGCGACGGCGGTCACGTCGACGAGCCCGCGCAGGGAGCGGCCGGCCTCCAGGACGGCCTCGAGGGAGGTGAGGCCCTGTACGTCCCCGACGCGTACGTGGGCGCGGATCGCCGTGGTGCCGTGGCTGAGCTGGAGGAGGGCCGCCTCGGTGGCCCGGCGCCGGATGTCCTCGGGGCGCTGGGAGGCCGGGCCGGCGCCCTCCGTCGTGGCGGTGAGGGCCGTGTCGCCGTGGGCGTGGGGTTCGGCGGGGGCCGGCAGCAGGAGGTAACCACGCAGGTCCAGGCGGGTACCCCGGGTGGTGAGGCTGCCGGCGGTGCCGACGGCTTCGATGCGTCCGCCGCTGATCCGTACGTCGACGGCGCGTCCGTCCACGAGCCGGGCGCCGCCGAGCAGGAGCGCGGAGGCGTCGGCCGGGGCGCCGGCGCCGGCCGCGTTGTCGTCTGGCCGCCGCGGCCGGCTGTCGGGCATCGCGCTCCTGGGAGGGGGTGCAAGATCACTCGGAGTGGGCCGAGCTTAGGTGGGCGCCCTGCCCGCTCCGAGGAGGAGCGGAATAGTCGTACGAATGTGGCCCTGTGGGGCGGGTGAGACGCAGGGGTCCCCGAGTGCCTGCCGCACGGTGCCGAGGGGAGCCGTGCGAGCTGACGAAGCCCCTGATCAAGGCCTGATCAGAGGGCGGTCGGAGGGCCGGCGGCGGGTGGGCCGAGGAGGTCGATCAAGGACCGGCCGCGGGCGACGGAAACGGATTTGGGCGATCGGCGACAGACCGTGTAATGTCTTCCTCGCTCGCCCCAATAGCTCAGTCGGTAGAGCGTCTCCATGGTAAGGAGAAGGTCTGCGGTTCGATTCCGCATTGGGGCTCTGGTGATCGGGTAACCCCGCTTCGGCGGGGGAACTCGTCATCAAAGCGGTGTAGCTCAGTCGGTAGAGCAAGCGGCTCATAATCGCTGTGTCACCGGTTCAAGTCCGGTCACCGCTACTTACGGTAGCCGATTGTGGGGTCGGTCCTTCGATCGGCTACTCTTTTATGCGTTCATCCGTCCATCCGTCCGTCCAAGGAGCACTCACGTGGCTGCCACCGACGTCCGCCCGAAGATCACGCTGGCCTGCGTGGAGTGCAAGGAGCGGAACTACATCACCAAGAAGAACCGGCGTAACAACCCGGACCGTCTTGAGATGAAGAAGCACTGCCCGCGCTGCAACTCGCACACGGCGCACCGCGAAACGCGCTGAATCAGGCTCGTACACGAGGCCGTCCCCACTGGGGGCGGCCTCGTGTCGTTGTATCGGGATGTTCCTCGCCCTATTCGATTTTCCATAGGAGGTAGCGGGCTCATGGCGCTCGACCAGTCCTTCGTGGGGCGGACCTATCCGCCCACCCCGGCGTACGAGGTCGGCCGGGAGAAGATCCGGGAGTTCGCGGAGGCGGTGGGGGACGACAACCCCGCCTACGTGGACCCTGACGCCGCCAAGGCTCTGGGGCACTCGGATGTGATCGCCCCGCCCACGTTCGTGTTCTCGGTCACCTTCAAGGCCGCGGCCGTGGTGGTGCAGGACCCGCAGCTGGGCCTGGACTACAGCCGGGTGGTGCACGGCGACCAGAAGTTCGCCTACACCCGCCCGGTGCGGGCGGGGGACCGGCTGACGGTCACCTCGACGATCGACGCCATCAAGTCCCTCGCGGGCAACGACATCGTGGACATCAGGGGCGAGGTGCACGACGAGTCCGGTGAACACGTCGTGACCGCGTGGATGAAGCTGGTGGCGCGTGCCGCCGAGGAGGCGTGATGGCTGCGGGAGTCGCGTACGGAGCGGTCGAGGTCGGTACGGAGCTGCCGGCGCAGTCGTTCCCGGTGACACGGGCGACGCTGGTGCAGTACGCGGGCGCATCGGGTGACTTCAACCCGATCCACTGGAACGAGAAGTTCGCCCGCGAGGTCGGTCTGCCGGATGTGATCGCACACGGCATGTTCACGATGGCCGAGGCGATCAGGGTGGTCACGGACTGGGTCGGTGACCCGGGAGCGGTCGTCGAGTACGGGGTGCGGTTCACCAAGCCGGTCGTCGTACCGAACGACGAGACGGGTGCATCGGTCGAGGTCAGTGGCAAGGTCGCCGCCTTGCTGGACGACAATCTGGTGCGGGTGGACCTGATCGCGATGAGCGACGGCAAGAAGGTGCTGGGCATGTCCCGCGCCGTGGTCCGGCTGGCCTGAGCATCACGTCGCAGGACGGAAGGGCGCTCCTCTCGGGGCGCCCTTCCGTCCTCCATGGGGAACCCCCCAGGCCTCCGCTCCCCCTTCCCGGGGAATGCGTCCCGGGAAGGAGATCTCGCTCCCGGGTGAGCGCCTTCCCGGGACGCCCCGATGCCCGGGCACACCACCCTTGACCAAGTTAGTGATTGAGTACTAACTTCGGGTCATGCCGAGGATGAGTGCAGAGGACAGGCGCGAGAGTGTCGTGCGCGCGGCGATCACCGAGTTCGCCCGCGGTGGGTACGACGGCACCTCCACGGAGGCGATCGCCAAGCGGGTCGGAGTCTCGCAGCCCTATCTCTTCCGCCTTTTCCCCAGCAAGCAGGCGATGTTCCTCGCCGCCGCGGAGCGGTGCCTCCAGGACACCGAGAAGGTCTTCTCGTCCGCGGCCGAGGGGCTGGAGGCGGAAGAGGCCCTGCACGCCATGGCGCAGGCGTACCAGCGGCTCATCGTGGACGACCCCGACAAGCTGCTCATGCAGATGCAGACGTATGCGGCCGTGGCGGCGGCAGGGGCGTCGGGGGACCACGCGTTCGGTGAATCGGTGCGGGCCGGCTGGGAGCGGATGTGGGACACGATCCACGTCATTCTGGGTGCGGACGAGAACGAGACCACGACCTTCCTCGCCTACGGCATGCTCCTCAGCACGCTGGCCTCCCTGGGTTACCCGGCGGACCACCGCGTGTGGTCCGGCTTCTACCCTTCGGTCAGGCCCGCCGACTGAGCGGCGCCACGCCGAGCCGGCCGGTGCCGAGCAGGCGGCTGGACGGGCATCGCCCGGGCGGCGCCACCCGGACCCGGCCCGCTTTTTTTCTGCCCGTGAAAGTTAGTCATTGATAACTAACCCTCTGGGGGAGCAGTGAAACAGCACACAGCCGGTCGCGGGGGAGCGGTCTGGGCCCTCGTCATCACCAGCGTCGCCGGCTTCATGGCGGCCCTCGACAACCTCGTCGTCACCACCGCGCTGCCGTCCATCCGCGGCAGCCTCGGCGGTGATCTGGAGGAGCTCGAGTGGACGGTGAACGCCTACACCCTCACCTTCGCGGTCCTGCTGATGTCGGGCGCCGCGCTCGGTGACCGTTTCGGCAGGCGCCGGCTCTTCCTGGCCGGGCTCTCCGTCTTCACCGCGGCCTCCGCCGCCGCGGCACTCGCGCCGGGCATCGGTGAGCTCATCGCCTTCCGCGCGATCCAGGGCGTGGGAGCCGCGGTGATGATGCCGCTCACCCTCACGCTGCTCACCGCCGCGGTGCCGCCTGCCCGGCGAGGCGTGGCGCTCGGCGTCTTCGGTGCGGTCACCGGGCTGGCCGTCGCCAGTGGGCCGCTCATCGGCGGCAGCCTCACCGAGCACCTCTCCTGGCAGTGGATCTTCTGGCTGAACGTGCCGATCGGCCTGGTCCTGCTCCCCCTGGCCCGGTTGCGCCTCGACGAGTCGTGCGCGCCGAAGGCCCGGCTCGACATACCCGGCACGCTCCTCGTCAGCGCGGGCCTCTTCGGCATCGTCTACGCCCTGGTCAGCGCGACCGGCGACGGCTGGACCAGCCCCACCGTCCTGACCGGGCTGCTCGTGGGCGGTGCGCTGCTGGGCGGGTTCGTCCACCACGGCTTCCACGCCCAGGACCCGATGCTGCCCATGCGTCTCTTCCGCGACCGCGCGTTCTTCGGGATCAACGTGGCGAGCCTGCTGATGTTCCTGGGGATGTTCGGCTCGATCTTCCTGCTCAGTCAGTTCCTGCAGACCGCGCTGGGTTACTCGCCGACCGAGGCCGGACTGCGGATGCTGCCGTGGACCGGCATGCCCATCCTGGTCGCCCCCGTCGCCGGATACCTCTCCGACCGGTTCGGCGGCCGGCCGGTCGTCGTGACCGGTCTCGCCCTCCAGGCCGTGGGACTGGCCCTCTTCGCCCGCGTTCTCGAGCCGGACGTCGGTTACGCCGCCCAGCTGCCCGGACTGATCGTCGGCGGGATCGGCATGGCCCTGTACTTCGCACCCGCCGCCAGTCTCGTGATGTCCAGCGTCCGGCCGGGCGAGCAGGGCATCGCCTCCGGCGCCAACAACGCCCTGCGGGAGGTCGGCGGGGCGCTCGGTGTCGCCGTCCTGGCCTCCATCTTCTCGGCGCGGGGTGGCTACGGGTCCCCGCAGGCCTTCGCGGACGGGACGGTGCCGGCGGTCTGGACAGGTGCCGGCGTGGTGGCACTCGCCGCGCTGGTCGCCCTGCTCATCCCGGGCCGCCCCGCGCAGCGCGACCCGGAGGCGGAACCGGAAGCGGCCGAGGACCGGTCCGCCCTCACCGTCTGACCCGCGACCCCGCGCATACGGTCCGTGGCCCCGCCGGAGCGGTGGGCCGCGGACCGTACTCTTGTCCCCGTGCAGGAACTCCACGACGCCCCCCTCGCCCCCCTGACCACCTTCCGGCTCGGCGGCCCCGCCGACCGCCTCCTGACGGCCACCACCGACGCCGAGGTGGTCGCAGCCGTGCGCGAGGCCGACGAGAGCGGCACGCCGCTCCTGGTCATCGGCGGCGGCTCCAACCTGGTCATCGGCGACAAGGGCTTCGACGGCACCGCCCTGCGCATCGCGACCCGAGGCTTCGCGCTCTCCGGCACGGCACTCGAGCTGGCCGCCGGCGAGGTCTGGTCCGACGCCGTGGCCCGTACGGTCGAGGCGGGCCTGGCGGGGATCGAGTGCCTCGCCGGGATCCCGGGGTCCGCAGGGGCGACGCCCATCCAGAACGTGGGGGCGTACGGGCAGGAGGTGTCCTCGGTCATCACCGAGGTCGTCGCCTACGACCGCAGCACCCGTGAGACCGTCACCCTCCCCAACAGCGCGTGCGCGTTCTCCTACCGGCACAGCCGCTTCAAGGCGGAGCCCGACCGCTTCGTGGTGCTCAGGGTCCGCTTCGGGCTGGAGGAGGCGGGCGGCATGTCGGCGCCGCTCCGGTACCCCGAGACGGCCAGGGCCATGGGCGTCAGGCAGGGTGATCGCGTTCCCCTGTCGGCCGCCCGCGAAACCGTGCTGCGGCTGAGGGCCGGCAAGGGGATGGTCCTCGACCCGGAGGACCACGACACCTGGTCCGCCGGGTCCTTCTTCACCAACCCGGTCCTCGACACGGCGCAGTACGCCGCCTTCCTCGCCCGTGCCAAGGACCGGCTGGGCCAGGACACCGAGCCCCCGGCCTACCCCGCGGGTGACGGCCTGGTGAAGACCTCCGCCGCCTGGCTCATCGACAAGGCGGGCTACACCAAGGGATACGGCACGGGGCCCGCCCGCATCTCCACCAAGCACACACTCGCGCTCACCAACCGGGGCGACGCGACCACCGAGGACCTGCTCGCGCTGGCCCGGGAGGTCGTCGCGGGGGTCCACGGCGCCTTCGGGGTCACCCTCGTCAACGAACCGGTGACGGTCGGGGTCAGCCTGTAGCGGCCGGCTGCCCGGCCCGCCTTCAGCCCGCCAGCCAGGCGTCGATCCCGCTGAGCAGCTTCTGCCGGACGTCGTCGGGCGCCGCCGAGCCCCGGACCGACTGACGCGCCAGCTCGGCCAGCTCCGTGTCGTCGAAGCCGTGGTGGCGGCGGACCAGCTCGTACTGGGCGGCCAGCCGGGAGCCGAACAGCAGCGGGTCGTCCGCGCCGAGCGCCATGGGGACACCCGCGTCGAACAGAGTGCGCAGGGGTACGTCCGCGGGCTTCTCGTAGACGCCGAGCGCCACGTTCGACGCCGGGCACACCTCGCAGGTCACCCCGCGCTCCGCGAGCCGGCGCAGCAGCGTCGGGTCCTCGGCCGCGCGTACTCCGTGGCCGATCCGGACGGCGTCGAGGTCGTCCAGGCAGTCCCGCACGCTGGAGGGGCCGGACAGTTCGCCGCCGTGCGGCGCCGCGAGCAGGCCGCCTTCCCGGGCGATGGCGAAAGCGCGGTCGAAGTCGCGGGCCATGCCGCGGCGTTCGTCGTTGGAGAGCCCGAACCCGATGACGCCGCGGTCGGCGTAGCGCACGGCCAGGCGGGCCAGTGTCCGGGCGTCCAGGGGATGCTTCATCCGGTTGGCCGCGATCAGGACCCGGATCCCGAGCCCGGTCTCGCGGGCCGCGCTGTCCACGGCGTCCAGGATGATCTCGATGGCCGGGATGAGGCCGCCGAGCAGGGGGGCGTACGACGTCGGGTCGACCTGGATCTCCAGCCACCCGGAGCCGTCCGCGACGTCCTCCATCGCGGTCTCCCGCACCAGCCGCTGGATGTCCTCGGGGGCGCGCAGACAGGAGCGGGCGATGTCGTAGAGGCGCTGGAAGCGGAACCAGCCCCGTTCGTCGGTCGCACGCAGCTCGGGCGGGTCGCCACCGGTCAGCGCGTCGGGCAGGTGGACCCCGTACTTGTCCGCCAGTTCGAGCAGCGTCGTCGGCCGCATCGACCCGGTGAAGTGCAGGTGCAGGTGGGCCTTGGGCAACAGCCTTACGTCACGCTCCATTGCAGGATCTTGCCGCAGATACCCCTCCGAGCGGTAGCCGGATTCCCTCCCTGGTTGCCCGTCGAACAGAAAAACGGCCCCCGGCAGGAGCCGGGGGCCGTTCACCGTGCGGTGGGGGCGCGATCAGTCGCGGGCCTCGCCCAGCAGCTTCTGGATGCGCGAGACGCCCTCGACGAGGTCGTCGTCGCCCAGGGCGTACGACATCCGGAGGTAGCCGGGCGTGCCGAACGCCTCGCCGGGCACGACGGCGACCTCGGCCTCGTCGAGGATGAGGGCGGCGAGCTCGACCGAGTCGGCCGGGCGCCTGCCGCGGATCTCCTTGCCCAGCAGCGCCTTGACCGAGGGATAGGCGTAGAAGGCGCCCTCGGGCTCGGGGCAGTACACGCCCTCGATCTCGTTGAGCATCCGCACGATCGTCCGGCGGCGGCGGTCGAAGGCGGTCCGCATCTCGGCGACCGCGTCCAGCGGGCCGGAGACGGCGGCCAGCGCGGCGACCTGCGCGACGTTGCTCACGTTGGACGTGGCGTGCGACTGCAGGTTGGTCGCGGCCTTCACGACGTCCTTGGGGCCGACGATCCAGCCCACGCGCCAGCCGGTCATCGCGTACGTCTTGGCGACGCCGTTGACCACGATGCACTTGTCGCGCAGCTCGGGCACGATCGCCGGGAGCGAGGTGAACTTCGCGTCGCCGTAGATTAGGTGCTCGTAGATCTCGTCGGTCATGACCCACAGGCCGTGCTCCACGGCCCAGCGGCCGATCGCCTCGGTGTCGGCCTCGCTGTAGACGGCGCCGGTCGGGTTGGACGGCGAGACGAAGAGGACGACCTTGGTGCGTTCGGTGCGGG
The DNA here is from genome assembly GCF_030816615.1 of Streptomyces sp. B1I3. Lineage (NCBI taxonomy): Bacteria > Bacillati > Actinomycetota > Actinomycetes > Kitasatosporales > Streptomycetaceae > Streptomyces > Streptomyces sp. B1I3. The sequence continues at coordinate 3,369,591 of NZ_JAUSYD010000001.1, read as the reverse complement.
CGGCCTCGAGCTGCTCGACGGAGACCCGGTAGCCGGTGGTCTCGTCGGCGACGACGTCGACCGGGACGCCGCCCGCCAGACGGATGGACTCGGGGTAGGTCGTCCAGTACGGGGCGGGGACGATGACCTCGTCGCCCGGGTCGAGGATCGCGGCGAAGGCCTCGTAGATGGCCTGCTTGCCGCCGTTCGTCACCAGGACCTGGGAGGCGTCGACCTCGTAGCCCGAGTCGCGCAGCGTCTTCTCCGCGATGGCGGCCTTGAGCTCGGGGAGCCCGCCCGCAGGGGTGTAGCGGTGGTACTTCGGGTTACGGCAGGCCTCGATGGCGGCGTCGACGATGTACCCAGGGGTCGGGAAGTCGGGCTCGCCGGCGCCGAAGCCGATCACCGGGCGCCCGGCGGCCTTGAGGGCCTTCGCCTTGGCGTCGACGGCGAGGGTGGCGGACTCGGAGATCGCACCGACGCGGGCGGAGACCCGGCGCTCGGTGGGAGAAGTTGCAGCGCTCATGCCCCCCATGCTCGCAGACCGGAATTGGCCCGGGTACACGGGTTTCAGGGACCGGACAGGACTCGGACAGCATCCGGACAGGACCGGTCGGTAGTGGTCTGTTCGACGCGGCGCCCCCGAGCACGTACACTCACCTGTCGTTGGCCTTCATCAGCCGCACCGTTTTCGCACCCGGCCCACCGGGGAAGATGCGGTAGGTTGGTGGAATCCACAAAGGGTCGTAGCTCAATTGGTAGAGCACTGGTCTCCAAAACCAGCGGTTGGGGGTTCAAGTCCCTCCGGCCCTGCTACACACTCCTTCGCCAGGATGTGTGCGCATGTACGTACTTCAATGCACCGCCGTGCGGCTCCACCGGGCGCGGCACGGCCACGACCCGGAATCAGGTGAGTAGCGTGACGGACGCCGTGGGCTCCATCGACATGCCTGATGCCGAGGACGAAGCCCCCGAGTCGAAGAAGAAGAACCGCAAGGGCGGCAAGCGCGGCAAGAAGGGCCCGCTGGGCCGCCTCGCGCTCTTCTACCGCCAGATCGTCGCCGAGCTCCGCAAGGTCGTATGGCCGACGCGCAGCCAGCTGACGACGTACACGGCCGTCGTGATCGTGTTCGTGGTCGTCATGATCGGTCTGGTTACCGTGATTGACTTCGGTTTTGCGCGGGTCATCAAGTACGTCTTCGGCTGATCCCCGCGGAGGGCGCCTCATCGGCGCCCCTTTCGCATGTTCCACCCATATGTATCCAGGAAGAAGCAGCCATCGTGTCTGACCCGAACCTGAACGACGACGCCGAGCCCACGGCGAGCGCCGTCGAGTCCGCCGAGGACGAGCTCGACATCGTCGAGGCGGCGGATGCCGTGGACCCGGACCAGGTCGAAGCTGCTGACGCCGGTGCGGGCGAGCCCGCCGAGCAGGACGCCGTGCACGTCGGATCCGACGAGGAGGCGGAGGCCGAGGAGGCCGCCGTGTCCGACGAGGTGGACGCCGACGACGCCGCCGTGTCCGACGAGGTTGCTGCCGACGCGGAAGCCGCCGACGCGGAGGCCGACGAGGACGAGGCGGAGCCGACCGAGCCGGCCGCTCCCGTCGACGCCGTCACCGCCCTGCGCGAAGAGCTGCGTGGCCTTCCCGGTGAGTGGTACGTCATCCACACCTACGCCGGCTACGAGAAGCGCGTGAAGGCCAACCTGGAGCAGCGCGCCGTCTCGCTCAACGTCGAGGACTTCATCTACCAGGCCGAGGTGCCCGAGGAAGAGATCGTCCAGATCAAGAACGGTGAGCGCAAGAACGTCCGTCAGAACAAGCTCCCCGGTTACGTCCTGGTGCGCATGGACCTGACGAACGAGTCGTGGGGTGTCGTCCGCAACACTCCCGGCGTCACCGGCTTCGTCGGCAACGCCTACGACCCGTACCCGCTGACCCTGGACGAGATCGTCAAGATGCTCGCCCCCGAGGCCGAGGAGAAGGCGGCCCGCGAGGCCGCCGAGGCCGAGGGCAAGCCGGCTCCGGCCCGCAAGGTCGAGGTGCAGGTGCTGGACTTCGAGGTGGGCGACTCGGTCACGGTCACCGACGGCCCGTTCGCGACGCTGCAGGCGACGATCAACGAGATCAACGCCGACTCGAAGAAGGTCAAGGGCCTCGTCGAGATCTTCGGTCGCGAGACTCCGGTCGAGCTCAGCTTCGACCAGATCCAGAAGAACTAGCGCTTCCGCCAGTTTCTGGACACATGCCTACCGAGCAGGTCAGACCGGCTTCGCAGCTGGTCTGACCTGCTCGGTTTTTGGTCGCGCAGCTATACCCGTTATCGTTGTGCGGTATGCCTCCGTCCGGAAGACCGGACTGGCGGCGAAACACTCTCACTAGGACCCGGAGAGAGCAATGCCTCCCAAGAAGAAGAAGGTCACGGGGCTTATCAAGCTCCAGATCAACGCCGGTGCGGCCAACCCGGCTCCGCCGGTCGGCCCCGCGTTGGGCCAGCACGGCGTCAACATCATGGAGTTCTGCAAGGCCTACAACGCCGCGACCGAGTCGCAGCGTGGCATGGTCGTGCCGGTGGAGATCACGGTCTACGAGGACCGCTCCTTCACCTTCATCACGAAGACTCCGCCGGCCGCCAAGCTGATCCTCAAGGCCGCGGGCGTGGACAAGGGCTCCGGCGAGCCGCACAAGACCAAGGTCGCCAAGCTGACGGCTGCCCAGGTCCGCGAGATCGCCACGACGAAGCTCCCCGACCTGAACGCCAACGACCTCGACGCCGCGTCGAAGATCATCGCTGGCACCGCCCGTTCCATGGGCATCACGGTCGAAGGCTGATTCAGCCCCGTACGCCCTCAGTGGTAGGACCAAGCGCTGGTCCGCACCACGACTCCACACTCGCAAACACACAGGAGTAGAAGTGAAGCGCAGCAAGAACCTCCGCGCTGCGGACGCGAAGATCGACCGGGAGCGCCAGTACGCCCCGCTCGAGGCCGTCCGTATCGCCAAGGACACCGCCTCCACCAAGTTCGACAGCACCGTCGAGGTCGCGTTTGCTCTGGGTGTTGACCCTCGCAAGGCCGACCAGATGGTCCGTGGCACCGTGAACCTCCCGCACGGCACCGGCAAGACCGCCCGGGTCCTGGTCTTCGCGACCGGTGACCGTGCTGCGGCCGCGGAAGCCGCGGGCGCCGACATCGTCGGCGCCGACGAGCTCATCGACGAGGTGGCGAAGGGCCGTCTGGACTTCGACGCCGTCGTCGCCACGCCGGACCTCATGGGCAAGGTCGGCCGCCTGGGCCGCGTGCTCGGTCCGCGTGGTCTGATGCCGAACCCGAAGACCGGCACCGTCACCCCCGATGTCGTCAAGGCTGTCAACGACATCAAGGGCGGAAAGATCGAGTTCCGCGTCGACAAGCACTCGAACCTGCACTTCATCATCGGCAAGACCTCGTTCGATGACACCAAGCTGGTCGAGAACTACGGCGCGGCGCTGGAGGAGATCCTCCGTCTGAAGCCGTCCGCCGCCAAGGGCCGCTTCATCAAGAAGGCGACCCTGAGCACGACGATGGGCCCCGGCATCCCGCTGGACGCCAACCGCGTGCGCAACCTCCTCGTCGAGGAGGACCCGGCCGCCGTCTGAGCCTCCGTGCTCACCCGGTAGCCGTTTTCACGGCATGTGACGGGCCCCGCAACCTTTCGAGGTGCGGGGCCCGTCCTCGTATCCGTAGGACGAACCTGTGAAGCAAGGGGTGGAGCGTTACATGATGACCACGACGGTACGGCGGACGGGTACAGCGGTCGCGGCAGCGGCGGCACTGATGTCGGTGGCCGCCTGCGGCGGAGGAAACGGCGGCTCCACAGGGTCCTCGGGGGTGGACGGCAGCAGCGGCAGGGGAGCGGTGGGGACCGAGGCCGTCGCCGCGCTGCGCCTGGTGCAGAAGGAGACCGGGGGCGCGCAGTCGGCCAAGGTGGAGGGCACCACGGTCATGGGCAGCACGATGTCCATGGAGCAGTCCGGTGCCATCGACTGGTCGGACGGCATGACGGGCGCGCTGAAGATCACGTACACCGGCGGCGCCATGGGGGACGCGCTGAAGCAGTCCGGCGGTGACGGCTCGATGCAGGCCCGCTACCTCAAGGACGAGTACTACGCCAACATGGGCGACGCCTTCGCGGCCAACGTGGGCGGCAAGCACTGGATCCGCTACGGGTACGCCGACCTCGCCGAGCTGGCGGGCGCGTCCGGCGAGGTCATGAAGGAGCAGATGCAGAACAGCACCCCGCAGCAGGGGGTGAACGCCCTGCTGGCCTCCGGCGACGTCAAGGAGGTCGGCCAGGAGGACGTGCGGGGCGTGTCCACGACCCACTACTCCGGGACCGTCGACGTGGCGGAGCTGACCGCGAAGAACTCCGCCCTGGACGCCGGCCGGCTGGCCGCCTTCAAGAAGCAGCTCGACCAGCTCGGCATCACTACGGAGACGGTCGACATCTGGGTCGACAAGGACAACCTGCTGGTGAAGAAGACCGAGAAGGGCGCGACGAAGACCGGTGCGCTCAATTCCACGGTCTTCTACAGCGACTACGGCACCGACGTGTCGGTCCGGAAGCCGGCGGCCGGGGACACGATCGACTTCAAGGAGATGCTGGAGCAGCAGCAGGGCAGTACCGCGGGGGCTTCCTGATCTCCCCGGTGGCCCCTGCGGGCCGGTCCTGAACCTCCCGCACCGGTCGAAACGGGACGGATTTGCTCCGCGCGGCTCCGGTCGCGTACTCTCCACGAGAAGCCAAAGACCGCTGGTCGTTGCCGTGTCCTCGCAAGAGGCCGGTGACCGAAGGATCCGTCGAGAACGGGCGACCCGCGCAGGTGACTGTGGAAAGCTCCCGGATTCCATCCGGTCGAGCTACGCCCTGGCGCCTGCGCCGGGGCGTTTCGTCTTTACCGGCCCCTTCTGAGCGGTCCTCATCACCCGGAAGGAGGCCGACGCTCATGGCAAGGCCCGACAAGGCTGCCGCGGTAGCCGAGCTTACGGACCAGTTCCGCAGCTCGAACGCCGCTGTGCTGACCGAGTACCGGGGTCTCACCGTGGCGCAGCTCAAGACGCTGCGTCGTTCGCTCGGTGAGAACGCCCAGTACGCCGTGGTGAAGAACACGCTGACCAAGATTGCGGCCAACGAGGCCGGGATCGACACGCTGGACGACCTGTTCGCAGGTCCGACGGCGGTTGCCTTCATCACCGGTGACCCGGTGGAGTCGGCGAAGGGTCTTCGTGACTTCGCCAAGGACAACCCCAACCTCATCATCAAGGGCGGTGTCCTTGACGGTAAGGCGCTGTCCGCCGATGAGATCAAGAAGCTCGCGGACCTCGAGTCCCGCGAGGTTCTGCTCGCCAAGCTGGCCGGCGCCATGAAGGGCAAGCAGACTCAGGCTGCGCAGCTCTTCCAGGCTCTGCCGTCGAAGTTCGTCCGCACCGCGGAAGCGCTTCGCGCCAAGAGGGCCGAGCAGGGCGGTGCCGGTACGCCGGCTCCCGCCGAGGCTTCCGAGTAACCACTCGGTAGTCCAGCGGGCACCACGTACGCCCGCCGACATATACATCCGGCACCTGCCGAATTAGTGGAAGGACGCCATCATGGCGAAGCTCAGCCAGGAAGACCTGCTCGCCCAGTTCGAGGAGCTCACCCTCATCGAGCTCTCCGAGTTCGTTAAGGCGTTCGAGGAGAAGTTCGACGTCACCGCCGCCGCCGCGGTCGCCGTCGCCGGTCCGGCCGGTCCGGGCGCCCCGGCCGAGGCCGAGGCCGAGCAGGACGAGTTCGACGTCATCCTCACGGGTGCCGGCGAGAAGAAGATCCAGGTCATCAAGGTCGTGCGTGAGCTGACCTCGCTGGGTCTCAAGGAGGCCAAGGACCTCGTGGACGGCGCCCCGAAGCCCGTCCTCGAGAAGGTCGCCAAGGAGGCCGCCGAGAAGGCTGCCGAGTCCCTCAAGGGCGCCGGCGCCTCCGTCGAGGTCAAGTGACCCTGCGAGTCGTCTGACTCCTCAGGACCGTCTCTGCCGCAAGGCTGAGATGTCACATCGCGAAGGGCGATCACCCATCCGGGTGGTCGCCCTTCGGCGTGCGCCCGGAGGCTGCCTTGATCTTCCGTCCGTGACGAGTAGGGTGATCTTTCGCCGTGCGTCTCTCCGGAGCGTCAACCGGCGTCCTGTGGGCGCAGGTGAAGAACGGCGGCCGTCCGTCCGGGGCCTCGAGGCCTTGACGAACCGCACGCGGCGCGCAATTCTCAGGACGCGTCGTCATCTCGATCCGCATCCGAGGCATGGATCGAGAGCGAAGAGGGCAGTAAAGAAGAGCGCACACCGCGCGAGGGCTATTTCTAGGTGTTGAGAACAGCTGTTGAGAGCAACGTGGGTCTCTGAGAACCGCGACTGGACATCAGTGTGGCGTTTGGCTACACTGACCCTTTGCGCTGCCTGTTAGCTGCCTCCTGCCCGTCACCAGGGGCATGCCCACGCCTACGCCGATGACCGATCAGTCCCTCACCTTGGGATCTCTGTCTCTGTGTACGGCTTGGGGCCGGTACGCGCGTAGTGAGTCCGAGCCCTCGGAAGGACCCCCTCTTGGCCGCCTCGCGCAACGCCTCGACCTCGAATACGAACAACGGTGCCAGCACCGCCCCGCTGCGCATCTCTTTTGCAAAGATCAAGGAGCCCCTCGAGGTTCCGAACCTCCTCGCGCTGCAGACCGAGAGCTTTGACTGGCTCCTCGGTAATGCCGCCTGGAAGGCTCGCGTCGAGGCTGCTCTGGACAGCGGACAAGACGTCCCCACCAAGTCCGGCCTGGAGGAAATCTTCGAGGAGATCTCCCCGATCGAGGACTTCTCCGGGTCGATGTCGCTCACGTTCCGCGACCACCGTTTCGAGCCCCCGAAGAACTCGATCGACGAGTGCAAGGAGCGCGACTTCACGTTCGCCGCCCCGCTCTTCGTCACGGCCGAGTTCACCAACAACGAGACCGGCGAGATCAAGTCCCAGACGGTCTTCATGGGCGACTTCCCGCTCATGACCAACAAGGGCACCTTCGTCATCAACGGCACCGAGCGTGTCGTCGTGTCGCAGCTCGTCCGCTCGCCGGGTGTCTACTTCGACTCCTCCATCGACAAGACGTCCGACAAGGACATCTTCTCCGCCAAGATCATCCCTTCCCGGGGTGCCTGGCTGGAGATGGAGATCGACAAGCGCGACATGGTCGGTGTCCGCATCGACCGCAAGCGCAAGCAGTCCGTCACCGTCCTCCTGAAGGCTCTCGGCTGGACCACCGAGCAGATCCTCGAGGAGTTCGGCGAGTACGAGTCCATGCGCGCCACCCTGGAGAAGGACCACACCCAGGGTCAGGACGACGCGCTGCTCGACATCTACCGCAAGCTGCGCCCGGGTGAGCCGCCCACGCGTGAGGCCGCTCAGACGCTGCTCGAGAACCTCTACTTCAACCCGAAGCGCTACGACCTCGCGAAGGTCGGCCGCTACAAGGTGAACAAGAAGCTCGGCGCCGACGAGCCGCTCGACGCGGGTGTCCTCACCAGCGACGACATCATCGCCACCATCAAGTACCTGGTGAAGCTGCACGCCGGTGAGACCGAGACGGTCGGCGAGTCCGGCCGCTCGATCATGGTCGAGACCGACGACATCGACCACTTCGGCAACCGCCGTATCCGTAACGTCGGTGAGCTGATCCAGAACCAGGTCCGTACGGGTCTCGCCCGTATGGAGCGCGTCGTGCGCGAGCGCATGACCACCCAGGACGTCGAGGCGATCACGCCGCAGACCCTGATCAACATCCGGCCGGTCGTCGCCTCCATCAAGGAGTTCTTCGGCACCAGCCAGCTGTCCCAGTTCATGGACCAGAACAACCCGCTGTCGGGCCTGACGCACAAGCGTCGTCTCAACGCCCTCGGCCCGGGTGGTCTCTCCCGTGAGCGGGCCGGCTTCGAGGTCCGTGACGTTCACCCGTCGCACTACGGCCGCATGTGCCCGATCGAGACGCCGGAAGGCCCGAACATCGGCCTGATCGGCTCGCTGGCCTCCTACGGGCGCATCAACCCGTTCGGCTTCATCGAGACGCCGTACCGCAAGGTCGTCGAGGGCGTCGTCACCGACGACGTCGACTACCTCACGGCCGACGAAGAGGACCGCTTCGTGATCGCCCAGGCGAACGCGACGCTCTCCGAGGACATGCGCTTCACCGAGGCCCGCGTCCTGGTCCGCCGTCGTGGCGGAGAGATCGACTACATCCCCGGCGACGACGTCGACTACATGGACGTCTCGCCGCGCCAGATGGTGTCGGTCGCCACCGCGATGATCCCGTTCCTCGAGCACGACGACGCCAACCGTGCCCTCATGGGCGCGAACATGATGCGTCAGGCCGTCCCGCTCATCAAGAGCGAGGCGCCGCTGGTCGGTACCGGCATGGAGTACCGCTGTGCCACCGACGCCGGTGACGTGCTCAAGGCCGAGAAGTCGGGTGTGGTCCAGGAGGTCTCCGCGGACTACATCACCGTGACGAACGACGACGGCACGTACACCACGTACCGCATCGCCAAGTTCATGCGGTCCAACCAGGGCACGTCGGTCAACCAGAAGGTCGTCGTCTCCGAGGGCGACCGGGTCGTCGAGAGCCAGGTCCTGGCCGACGGTCCGGCCACCGAGGACGGCGAGATGGCCCTCGGTAAGAACCTGCTCGTGGCGTTCATGCCGTGGGAGGGTCACAACTACGAGGACGCGATCATCCTGTCGCAGCGCCTCGTGCAGGACGACGTCCTCTCCTCGATCCACATCGAGGAGCACGAGGTCGACGCCCGTGACACCAAGCTCGGCCCGGAGGAGATCACCCGGGACATCCCGAACGTCTCCGAGGAGGTCCTCGCCGACCTCGACGAGCGCGGCATCATCCGTATCGGTGCCGAGGTCGTCGCCGGCGACATCCTCGTCGGCAAGGTCACGCCCAAGGGTGAGACCGAGCTGACCCCGGAGGAGCGCCTGCTCCGCGCGATCTTCGGTGAGAAGGCGCGCGAGGTGCGTGACACCTCGCTGAAGGTCCCGCACGGCGAGATCGGCAAGGTCATCGGCGTCCGCGTCTTCGACCGCGAAGAGGGCGACGAGCTGCCGCCGGGCGTGAACCAGCTGGTCCGCGTCTACGTCGCGCAGAAGCGCAAGATCACCGACGGTGACAAGCTCGCCGGCCGCCACGGCAACAAGGGCGTCATCTCCAAGATTCTGCCGATCGAGGACATGCCGTTCCTGGAGGACGGCACCCCGGTCGACATCATCCTCAACCCGCTGGGTGTCCCGTCCCGAATGAACCCGGGACAGGTCCTGGAGATCCACCTCGGCTGGCTCGCCAGCCGCGGCTGGGACGTCTCCGGCCTCGGTGACGAGTGGGCCCAGCGCCTGCAGGCCATCGGCGCCGACAAGGTCGCCCCCGGCACCAACGTCGCCACGCCCGTCTTCGACGGCGCCCGCGAGGACGAGATCACCGGCCTCTTCCAGGCCACGATCCCGAACCGCGACGGCGACCGGCTGGTCCAGCCCTCGGGCAAGGCCAACCTGTACGACGGCCGCTCCGGCGAGCCGTTCCCCGAGCCGGTCTCGGTCGGCTACATGTACATCCTCAAGCTGCACCACCTGGTCGACGACAAGCTCCACGCGCGTTCGACCGGCCCGTACTCCATGATCACGCAGCAGCCGCTGGGTGGTAAGGCGCAGTTCGGTGGGCAGCGATTCGGTGAGATGGAGGTGTGGGCCCTTGAGGCTTACGGCGCCGCATACGCCCTCCAGGAACTGCTGACGATCAAGTCCGACGACGTCACCGGCCGCGTGAAGGTCTACGAGGCGATCGTCAAGGGCGAGAACATCCCCGAGCCCGGCATTCCCGAGTCCTTCAAGGTGCTCATCAAGGAAATGCAGTCGCTCTGCCTCAACGTGGAGGTGCTGTCCTCGGACGGCATGTCCATCGAGATGCGCGACACGGACGAGGACGTCTTCCGCGCGGCGGAGGAGCTCGGTATCGACCTGTCCCGGCGCGAGCCGAGCAGCGTCGAAGAGGTCTGACGGGTTGGCCGGCCGGATCCCCGTGATCCGGCCGGCTCTCCCCGGACCCGTTCAGACCATTGCTGAAGTGCCCCGATTTCTCGCGTGAAGCGAGGGGGCTCGAACCCCCGAAAGAGGGATTGACGACAAGTGCTCGACGTCAACTTCTTCGACGAGCTGCGGATCGGCCTTGCCACCGCGGACGACATCCGGACCTGGTCCCACGGCGAAGTGAAGAAGCCGGAGACCATCAACTACCGCACGCTCAAGCCCGAGAAGGACGGACTCTTCTGCGAGAAGATCTTCGGTCCGACCCGGGACTGGGAGTGCTACTGCGGCAAGTACAAGCGTGTCCGCTTCAAGGGCATCATCTGTGAGCGCTGTGGCGTGGAGGTCACGCGCGCCAAGGTGCGCCGTGAGCGCATGGGCCACATCGAGCTTGCCGCTCCCGTCACCCACATCTGGTACTTCAAGGGCGTCCCGTCGCGCCTCGGCTACCTGCTGGACCTCGCGCCGAAGGACCTCGAGAAGGTCATCTACTTCGCCGCGTACATGATCACGTTCGTCGACGAGGAGCGCCGCACGCGCGACCTCCCGTCGCTGGAGGCGCACGTCTCCGTCGAGCGTCAGCAGGTCGAGAACCGCCGTGACTCGGACCTCGAGAACCGTGCCAAGAAGCTCGAGACCGACCTGGCCGAGCTCGAGGCCGAGGGCGCCAAGGCCGACGTGCGCCGCAAGGTGCGCGAAGGTGCCGAGCGCGAGATGAAGCAGCTGCGCGACCGTGCGCAGCGCGAGATCGACCGTCTCGACGAGGTGTGGAGCCGCTTCAAGAACCTCAAGGTCCAGGACCTCGAGGGCGACGAGCTGCTCTACCGCGAGCTGCGGGACCGCTTCGGTACGTACTTCGACGGTTGCATGGGCGCCGCCGCGCTGCAGAAGCGCCTGGAATCCTTCGACCTCGACGAGGAGGCCGAGCGCCTCCGCGAGATCATCCGCACCGGCAAGGGCCAGAAGAAGACCCGTGCGCTCAAGCGCCTCAAGGTCGTCTCCGCGTTCCTGCAGACCAGCAACAAGCCCAAGGGCATGGTGCTCGACTGCGTGCCGGTCATCCCGCCGGACCTGCGTCCGATGGTGCAGCTGGACGGTGGCCGCTTCGCGACCTCCGACCTGAACGACCTGTACCGCCGTGTGATCAACCGCAACAACCGCCTCAAGCGTCTTCTCGACCTCGGTGCCCCCGAGATCATCGTGAACAACGAGAAGCGGATGCTGCAGGAGGCCGTCGACGCGCTGTTCGACAACGGCCGCCGCGGTCGCCCGGTCACCGGTCCCGGTAACCGTCCCCTGAAGTCCCTCAGCGACATGCTGAAGGGCAAGCAGGGCCGTTTCCGTCAGAACCTCCTCGGCAAGCGCGTGGACTACTCCGCGCGTTCCGTGATCGTCGTCGGCCCGCAGCTCAAGCTGCACCAGTGCGGTCTGCCGAAGGCGATGGCGCTGGAGCTCTTCAAGCCGTTCGTGATGAAGCGCCTGGTGGACCTGAACCACGCGCAGAACATCAAGTCGGCCAAGCGCATGGTCGAGCGTGGCCGCACCGTCGTGTACGACGTCCTCGAAGAGGTCATCGCCGAGCACCCGGTGCTGCTGAACCGTGCGCCCACCCTGCACCGCCTCGGCATCCAGGCCTTCGAGCCGCAGCTGGTCGAGGGCAAGGCCATCCAGATCCACCCGCTCGTCTGCACCGCGTTCAACGCGGACTTCGACGGTGACCAGATGGCCGTGCACCTGCCGCTCTCCGCGGAGGCGCAGGCCGAGGCCCGCATCCTGATGCTGTCCTCGAACAACATCCTGAAGCCGGCCGACGGCCGTCCCGTCACCATGCCGACCCAGGACATGGTGCTGGGCCTCTTCTTCCTCACCACGGACGAAGAGGGCCGCAACGTCAAGGGCACGGACCGGTCCTTCGGCTCCACGGCCGAGGCGATCATGGCCTTCGACGCCCGCGAGCTGTCGCTCCAGGCGAAGGTCGACATCCGCTTCCCGGTGGGCACCATCCCGCCGCGTGGCTGGGTGCCGCCGGTCGCCGAGGAGGGCGAGCCCGAGTACCAGCCGGGTGACACCTTCCGGCTGCGTACGAGCCTGGGCCGCGCACTCTTCAACGAGCTGCTGCCCGAGGACTACCCGTTCGTCGACTACTCGGTGGGCAAGAAGCAGCTCTCCGAGATCGTCAACGACCTGGCCGAGCGCTACCCCAAGGTCATCGTGGCGGCGACGCTCGACAACCTGAAGGCGGCCGGTTTCCACTGGGCGACCCGTTCCGGTGTGACCGTGGCCATCTCCGACGTCGTCGTGCCCGAGGCCAAGAAGGCCATCGTCAAGGGCTACGAGGAGCAGGACGAGAAGGTCCAGAAGCAGTACGAGCGCGGTCTGATCACCAAGGACGAGCGCACGCAGGAGCTCATCGCGATCTGGACCAAGGCGACCAACGAGGTTGCCGAGGCGATGAACGCGAACTTCCCGAAGACGAACCCCATCTTCATGATGGTCGACTCGGGTGCCCGAGGAAACATGATGCAGATGCGTCAGATCGCGGGTATGCGTGGTCTGGTGTCGAACGCCAAGAACGAGACGATCCCTCGTCCCATCAAGGCGTCCTTCCGCGAGGGCCTCACCGTTCTGGAGTACTTCATCTCCACGCACGGTGCCCGTAAGGGTCTGGCGGACACCGCCCTGCGTACCGCCGACTCGGGTTACCTGACCCGTCGTCTGGTGGACGTCTCGCAGGACGTCATCATCCGCGAGGAGGACTGCGGCACCGACCGTGGCCTCAAGCTGAAGATCGCCGTCAAGGGCGCCGACGGCGTGCTCCGCAAGACGGACGACGTCGAGACCTCGGTCTACGCCCGCATGCTCGCCGAGGACGTCGTCGTCGACGGCAAGGTCATCGCGCCTGCCAACGTCGACCTCGGTGACGTCCTGATCGACGCCCTGGTGGGCGCCGGCGTCGAGGAGGTCAAGACCCGCTCGGTCCTGACCTGTGAGTCCGCGGTCGGCACCTGTGCCTTCTGCTACGGACGCTCGCTCGCCACCGGCAAGCTGGTCGACATCGGTGAGGCGGTCGGCATCATCGCCGCCCAGTCCATCGGTGAGCCCGGTACCCAGCTGACGATGCGTACCTTCCACACCGGTGGTGTGGCCGGTGACGACATCACCCAGGGTCTGCCGCGTGTCGTCGAGCTCTTCGAGGCGCGTACGCCCAAGGGTGTCGCCCCGATCTCGGAGGCGGCAGGCCGCGTCCGTATCGAGGAGACCGAGAAGACCAAGAAGCTCGTCGTCACCCCGGACGACGGCAGCGAGGAGACGGCGTTCCCGATCTCCAAGCGTGCCCGTCTCCTGGTCGGCGAGGGCGACCCGGTCGAGGTGGGCCAGAAGCTCACCGTCGGTGCCACCAACCCGCACGACGTGCTGCGGATCCTCGGTCAGCGCGCGGTCCAGGTCCACCTGGTCGGCGAGGTCCAGAAGGTCTACAACTCGCAGGGTGTGTCGATCCACGACAAGCACATCGAGATCATCATCCGGCAGATGCTGCGCCGTGTGACGATCATCGAGTCCGGCGACGCGGAGCTGCTGCCGGGCGAGCTCGTCGAGCGCTCGAAGTTCGAGACCGAGAACCGTCGTGTGGTCACCGAGGGCGGTCACCCCGCCTCCGGCCGTCCGCAGCTGATGGGTATCACCAAGGCCTCGCTCGCCACCGAGTCGTGGCTGTCGGCGGCGTCCTTCCAGGAGACGACCAGGGTCCTGACCGACGCGGCGATCAACGCCAAGTCGGACTCCCTGATCGGCCTCAAGGAGAACGTCATCATCGGTAAGCTCATCCCGGCCGGTACGGGTCTCTCCCGCTACCGCAACATCCGGGTCGAGCCGACCGAGGAAGCCAAGGCCGCGATGTACTCGGCCGTCGGCTACGACGACATCGACTACTCGCCGTTCGGCACGGGCTCCGGCCAGGCCGTTCCGCTGGAGGACTACGACTACGGTCCGTACAACCAGTAGAAGTGAGTGAGAAGGGCGCCCACCCCCGCGGAGTACCGCGGGGGTGGGCGCCCTTCTGCGTGCCGTGGTCCGGCGTGCGGCGGTTCAGCCGATGGCTATCCGGGGGTGGGCGGACGGGCTGATCCAGCCCATGATCCGGTCCATGGTGGCGCGGGGGACGGAGACGCAGCCCGCGGTGGCTCCGCTGCCGTTGACGTGCAGGAAGATGCCGGCCCCGCGGCCGGGCACGGCGGGCCACCGGTTGTAGTCGATGACGAGCGCCTTGGCGTACTGCGTCGGGTGGTCCACCAGGCGTTCGCTGCCCCGGGCGCCCTGCTCGGTCAGCGGGAAGTCGGCTCCGGACGCCGAGTGCATCTGGTTGTAGTACTTCGACTCCGGGTCCTCGACCCACCAGTGGCTGCCGTTGACGACGGTGTACGGCATGGAGGTGCCGCCCGCCTGCACGCCGAAGCCCTGGGTGAGGGTGTACGTGCCCGACGGCGTCGTGTACGTGTTCTGGCGCCGGGTGGAGCCGTTGGTCACCCCGTTCGAGCCGACGCGTCCGGCCGTGGTGGAGAACTGCGACTTCCAGCCGGAGGAACCTTTCTGCCAGGCGGTCACGGTCGCGTACGAACCACTGGCACGGACCGTGATGACCTGGGTGGCGTTGCCGACCTCGACCGGTACCGGGAAGGACGGGGCGGACGGCTTCCGCTGTGTCTCGCCGGCTGGCTGTGTCCCGCCGGCCGAGGAGTCCTCCCGCGTGCCCGCCTTCGGTGACTTCTGGGCGGGGGACGCCGATGCGGGGGCGGACGCGGACGCGGAGGACGAGGGCGATGCGGAGGGTGACGCGGAGGGCGAGCCCGAGGGCGAGGACCCCGTGCTCTCCTCGGGAGCGGCGGCGACCGAGGCGGCGGCCGAGGGGTCCGACGGGGCGGCTGCGGCGTCGTCGGCGGTCTGGCTGCCGCAGGCTGAGCCGAGTAACAGGGCCCCCGCGGTGGCGAGGGCGGCGACGACGGGACGGGACACGACCTGCACGTGGTGCTCCTGAATGACGGGAGGACGGCTGGAGGCGTGGGGGTGGTGCGTCCGAAGGAGGCCGTCGGGAGTGGTGGTGCTGGGGCCCCTGGGGTCCGACGTGCGCGCACCACAGTCTAGTTGGCCCTTCCCTGCAATGAGGGGAACTGCTCGGGACGGCCCGGGACCGGGCCGCCCCGATGCGGGTCAGCGCATGGTTTCCCACAGGGTGACGGCGAGGGCGGCGGTCGCGGTGAGGGCGCCGATGCTCGTCAGGGGCCAGCGGGAGCGTTCCAGCGTGTCGAGGCGGGCCTCGTGGTCCGCCAGTTGTTTGTCGGTCTGGTCGCTGCGCTGCACCAGCAGTGCCAGCTGGCCGTCGGCCCGGGCGAAGCCGGCCTCCAGCGAGCCGCGCAGGCGCTCCAGTTCCAGGGCGACGGCGACCGGGTTGTTCGGATCAGTTTCGTTCATGGGCGGCTTCCGGAGGTTCGGTCCCAGGTGCTCGGGTGCGCAGCCATGCCGGGAGCAGTGCCTGCACCCCGGGCACGGCCATCACCCGGGTCAGCGCCCCCGCGACGGCCAGGGCCCCGGCGACCCGGGGCAGGGCCGCCGGGAGACCGGCTGCGTCGACAAGCGCGGGCAGGAGCAGGGCAAGGGAGACGGCGGTCTGCAGGACGGTACGGGCGGTACGCCTGGCGGCGTCGGACACGGCAGGCTCCTCACTTCGTGTACGGGACCTTGAGGGCGTTCCAGGAGGTGCGGCCCGGCACCCCGTCGGCGTCGCTGCCGCGGAAGCCGAGCTTGCGCTGCCAGGCGGTGTACGAGCGGGCGTCGGCGTCGGTCCAGCGGGGGCCGGGACCCACGGCGTAGGACGAGCAGCCCTCGGCGACGAGCCGGCGGCCCATGGCGGTGATCACGGGGGAGCTGGTACGGCCGGTGAAGAACGAGGCGCCGGGGAACGGCTGGTAGCGGGGGGTGGGCCCCCCGCCGGCCGGCCTGCTCGCCGAGCCGCCGCTCGCCGGGCCGCTCGCCGGGCCGCTCAGCCGGGTGGCGATGCGGTTCCGCAGCGACGGCATGGTGAAGCCGCGCGGGTCGACCTTCTGGTCGGACCATTCCAGGTGGCCGATGACACTGCGCGCGCTCCAGCCGTGGGCCCGGCAGAGGGCCGCCGAGACGCGTTCGATCGCGTCGAGCTGGGCGGCCGGCCAGGGATCCTCACCGTCACCGAGGTTGATGCACTCGAATCCGTAGAAGTGGGCGTTGCCGTCGACGGACCCGGCGCTGCCCTCGTGTTCCTGCGGGGCGGGCGGGCGGTCGCCGTAGTCCTCCGCGATCACCCGCCGGAGTGCGGCAGGATCGCCGCCGCCCGCGTGGTTGGTGCGGCCGTTGCCGACGAGGTGGACAGTGCCTGCCTTGTCGATGACGCCGTGGCAGAGCGGGCCGGGCAGGCCGGCGTGGCCGTTGTAGCAGAGCTCCACGGACGAGGTGGTGCCGCTGCTGACGGTGTGGTGGATCATCACACCGTTCAGCGGGCCCCACGCGCCCTTGTGGTTGCGGTTGTGGGTGCGCCAGCTCCCGTACTCGACGACGTCGACGCCTTCGGCGTGCAACGCGGCGAGCAACCGGCCGGCGCTCAGAGGTGTGGCCATGAGGATCCTTCGGTGGTGGATGGGGCGGGGCGGGCGCTCGTACGGCCCCGGGCGCGCCGGTCGGGGCGGGGTCAGGCTGTGTACGGGACCTTCAGGGCGGCCCAGGAACCGGCGCCCGGCCAGCCGTCGGCGTCCGCGCCGGTGTAGCCGAGCTTCTGCTGCCACAGGGCGTACGAGGCGCGGTCGGCCTCGCCCCACTGCGGGCCGGGGCCGTCGGTGTAGGCGGAGCAGCCCTCGGCGACCAGTCGGCCGCCCATCGCGGAGACGATGGTGGAGTTCGGTGCGGACGTGAAGAAGGCGGCGCCCGGGAACGGCTGGAGGCGCACGGCGCTGCCGCCGGGTGCGGCGGCCAGCAGGGCGGCCACCCGGTTGCGCATCGACGCCATGCTGAAGCCCTTGGGGTCGATCTTCGTGTTGGTCCACTCCTTGTGGCCGATGACCGAGGCCGCGTTCCAGTGGTGCGCCCGGCAGATCGCGGCCGACACCCGGGCGACGGCCTCCAGCTGGATCTCGGGCCACGGGTCGGACCCGTCGCCGAGGTTGACGCACTCGAAGCCGTAGAAACGGGCGTTGCCGTCGGTGTTGTTCTCGTCCGGGGCAGGCAGTGCGGTCTCGTTGATCACGGCGGCCAGCACGTCGTCGTCGCCGAGGCCGGCGTGGTTGGCGCGGCCGTTGCCGACCAGGTGGACGGAGCCGTCCTTGGCGATGACGCCGTGGCAGAGCGGGCCCGGCAGCTCGGCGTAGCCGTCGTAGCAGAGGGCGACCGAGGCGTCGGTGCCGGTGGTGACGGTGTGGTGGACGACCACGCCGTTCACCGGGCCCCAGGCGCCCTGGGTGTTGCGGTTGTGGTGGCGCCAGTCGCCGTATTCGACGACCTGGACGCCTTCGGCGGTCAGTGCGCTGACGAGGGTGTCGGCGGTGAGCGGGGTAGCCATGGTGACTCCTGCGGTGGGGTGCGGAAAGGGGAGGGCCCGGCCGGTGCGCGGGGCGCGCACCGGCCGGGCCCGGCGGGGGAGGGGTGCGGTCAGGAGACGGCGGCCCAGATGGCGTTGGCGTCCGCGACGATCGTCGAGGGGGTGAACGAGGTGGGCAGTGCGGTCAGCCCGGTGGCGGCGAGCCGGGCGTGCCGGACGAACGCGTTCGGCATCCGGGCGCTGCCGCCGGGGAAGTTGCCGACGCTCGCGCCCACCATGAAGGCCGGACCGTTGGTCTTCGGGTCCGGCCCGTTGATCAGCAGCGCCACCCAGTAGTTGCCCGCCGCGGCGGTGTAGGCCGTGGCCAGCTTCAGCACGAAGGTGGTGCCCTCGGTCTTGGTGATCAGCTTGTCGAGGGTGCCGGTGACGCCCACCCGGGTCCCGGCACTGTTGTAGAGCCCCGCGTACGAGGTGGCGGCCAGGCCGGAACCGGCGAAGCCGGGCACGTAGAAGACGACGTTGGTGATGGTCGCTCCGGCCGTCAGCGGCACGCCGATCAGGTAGACGGTCCCGTTGATGCAGTACTGCGGGCTGGTCACCGAGGACGCCGCCGGGTCGAAGGCCCACGCCTTGAAACCGAGTGCGGCGGGCGTCCAGGTCCCGCTGGAGGCCACGGTGTCGACGTAGGAGCGGCGCACGAGCTGGTTGGCGTTGGCCGGGTCGGCGGAGACGGTGGGCACGGTGGAGAACGTTTTGGCCCCGTCCACGGTCTGGGCTCCGGTGAGCAGCACGGCCTGGTCGGCGGAGACCGCGCCGAGGTCGCCCGAGGTCAGCTTCACGGCACCGGTCTGGCCGTTCACGGACGTGACGGGCGCGGCGCCGATCGCCAGGTACCGGGCGTCGGCGGTGGCGGGGGTGAGCGCCCCCAGATCGGCCGCCGCGAGGGTGATGGCGCCGGTCTTTCCGTTGACGGACGTGACGCCCTGGCCGGTTCCGTCCGGGAGCTGCGCGAGCGGCACCTTCCCCACGGCGTCGAGCTGGGCGACCCCGCCCGCCCGGCCCACGGCGGAGGTGGCGACGGCGCCGACGTCGGCGGCGGCCAGGATGATGTCGGTCTCGGTGCGCCCGTTGACGGAGCGGACCGGACCGGCCGGGCCCTGCGGCCCCGGTTCGCCCTGCGGGCCCTCGGGACCGGGCACGCTCACGTACTGCGCTCCCGCCGGATCGGCGGGGGCGATGTCGGCGAGGTCCATCTCGGTGACGGCGGCGGGCAGGGCGATGCGGTAGGAGCGGTTGCGGCCGACGCCGGCGATCCGCTCGGTGACGGCGTACGTCCAGCCGTACGGGTTCCAGCCCTCGGCGTCGGTGGCCGGGAGGACGACGTCGATCCGCCCCTCGGAGTCGAGGGTGGCGACGGTCGGGCCGCCGACGAAGAGGTCGGTCTCCGCGTGGGTGAGCAGCGCCGGCGGCTTGAACTCGACGCTCCCGCTCAGGGGGCGGCCGTCGAGGGAGAGGTAGTGGGCGGTGAGCCGTACGGTGGGGATGGATTCGGGCAGCACGGGAACTCCGTTGGTGGCAGAGGGTCGGGGAAGAAGGAGGCCCGGCCGCCGCCCGGTCGGGCGGCGGCCGGGCCTCCGGGGTGCGGCGGCGAGGCGCGCGCGGGGACCGGACCGGACCGTCAGGACTGCACGCCGTACAGTCCGCGCGGCAGACAGGCGACGGTGTCGCCGGTGGCGGCGACCTTCGCCTGGATCTCGAAGTTCACCGTGTCGCCGAACGACGCCGGCAGGTCCTCGACGAGGGTCGCGGTGAGGTCCGCCGTCTGCCCGGCGGTCCCGGTGAGCGTCTGCTCGGCGCCGACCGGTGCGCCGTCGACGAGCAGCCGCACGGACGCTCCGACGCTCCCGCTGACGGCCAGCACGCAGTACACCCGGGGGTGCTGGGCGAAGCCGGGGCCGGCGTAGAGCGTCGTCCAGTCGGTCGAGCCGGTGGACTCCCAGGCCGCCTTGCGCACCGGTGCGGGGGTGGGCAACGGCAGATAGGGGCGGGCCAGGCCGCCACGGGACGAGTCGGTCGCGAGGACCGTGTCGCCCCGGTGGTCCAGGACGCGCAGCGCCTGCACCGGGGTGTTCACCGGGTCGGTCGTGATCAGGGACAGGGCCAGCGAGCCGTCGTCGCGCCGCAACTCCAGTCCCTGCTGGTACGCCTTCGCGTCGGTGTCGCGGTCGGGCTGCACCCGGCCGACGAGCAGCAGGTCCTCGCCCTGCGAGGTCCTGGCGCGGATGCGCCCCAGGTCGCCGACGACGATGTCGCCGTTGCCGACCTGGTTCATCGCCGGGCTGCTGTTGGCGCTCGCCATCAGCCCCCGGATGCGGCGTTCGATCTCCCGGACGCGGTCCAGCAGGTCGGTGGGGATGGTGGCCATGTCCTACACCCCTTCCAGGTAGAGGGTCGCCGTCTCGGCCTTGGTGCGCTGCGGCGGTTCCACCGCGATGCCGACGACGCGGTACTGCTCGTCCTGCGGCTGCTGGTGCCACAGGTCGCGCAGTCGCAGCCGGATGCGGGCCCCGAGCAGCGCCGGGGTGATCCGGCCGTCCAGCCGCACGGTGATCTCCGGAATCACCTCGGGCATGCGCTGCCGGGACAGCTCGGCCCCGGCCAGGGACCGCAGGGTCGCCTCGTCGGTGACTCCGCTGTGGTCGGACGTGGACTCCAGCCGGGGCCAGCCGGCCCTCAGGTCCTCGGGCGACTCGACGGAGACGGTGAGCGGCTGGGACTCCTCGGCCTGGTCGGTGTTGGGCGAGTCGCCCCGCGCCACCCACACGTCGGCCTGCACGGTCGAGTCGGCCGGCAGGCTGTAGGTGAGGACCTGGCCCGGGTGGTCCAGGACGATGTCGGCGGCGCCGGCGGTGATGACCGGGTGGCCGAGCTGGAGCCGCTTGGCCCGCCGGCCCTCGGCGTCCCGGTAGCAGTGCACCCGCCACTCGAAGCCGTCGTCCAGCTTGGCGAGTTGGTCCAGCAGCTCCCGGATCCTGGTCAGCGAGGAGTAGGCGAAGGCGCAGTCCCGCGCGATGCCGGACATCTCGTTGCCGAGCTGGATGCCGATGTCGCCGCCCGGCTGCTCCTGCGCGTGCGCGACGAGCAGCCGGGCGATCTCGAACTGGTCCGTCGCCGTGTAGGTGAACGGGCCCGCCAGGATGCGGTGGTCCAGGTAGGAGTCGAACGTACCCGCCTGGAACTGCACCTGGATTCGGCCGCGTTCGTCACTGGACGGGGTGCAGGTCCACAGCACCCCGCCCCACCAGATGTCGCCGTCGCGCTCCAGCCACACCGCGGTGCGGCCGGGCACGAGGGCCGCCCTCGCCCGGCGGGCGAGGGCGGCGTCCGGCAGCGGGACCGTCGCGGACAGCGATCCCGCCTTGCCGATGTAGTCGTCGAACTTGGTCTCCGTCAGCGGCAGCACGTCCAGCACCTGGTCGGTGCGCAGGTCGCAGAAGACCGCCCGGTAGACGGGGGTGAGCGGGGTGTACGCCGTACGGGGCGAGCTCGTCACGCCGCCCTCCTCAGAGCATCGGGTCGACGCGGATGAACCGGTTGTCGAACCAGTGGTTGTTGGTGGTCGCGCCGGAGCAGTACGCCGAGACGGCGGTGTAGGTGGCGCCGGCCTGGAGCCCGGTGACCTGGAAGACCGTGCTCACCGACTGGTGGCCGCGGCCGGTGTCGATGGCCGACCGGGTCTCGTCGGCGCCGAGCCCGGTGACCAGGACGCCGCCCTTGCGGATGTTGGCCGACATCCGGCCCCAGCCGCCCTCCACCGACGGCTGCCCCTGGAAGCCGAGGTGGACGAGGACCTTCCCGGACACCGGCGCGGTGAACGTGGTGGTGAGCGTCGGTCCGACCGTGTCGGTCACCGCCTCCGTCCACGTGGTGGTCTTGCAGTAGCCGCCGTCGGTGTTGTACGAGAACGCGGGCGTCGGCATCGCGAGCACCCAGTCGGTGCCGCTCCACCGCTCCAGCCGGCCGTTGTTGTCGCGGTACTGGCCCACGTAACCGCCGGTCGCGAGTTGTCCGGTGGGGGCGATGCCGCCTAGCTGGCTCGGGTAGCCGACCCAGGCTCCGCCGTCCCACCGCTGGAGCTGGACGCCGATGTCGCGGTACTGCCCCGGGTAGGCACCGGGCTCGTTGGTGTTGCCGTACAGCGGCAGGATGCCGCCGGCCGCGACCGTGCTGGTCCGCAGGTTGGCCACGGCCGAGGCCCAGGCGATGCCGCCGGTGCCGACCGACGCGCCCGCCGGGACCCGGACGGTGGCCAGCGGCAGGGAGGCGGCCGGGGTCTGCGGGACCTGCGGGTTGCCCTCGGGGGCACCCCGCACGATCTCCAGGACCGCTTCGGTGCGGCCGGACTTGTCGACCTGGGCGTCGTAGATCCGCAGGACCACCAGGTCGATGCGCGGGTTGTTGGCGTCGCCGTCGGCGAAGACCACCGTGGTGTAGTCGGTGAGCACCACCGGGTAGGCCCCGGCAGCCTCGCTGCCCTGCACCACGGCGCGGCCCGGAGCGACGGTGGCGGTCATGCCGGCGGTGGAGCTGAAGACGTAGAACGCGGACATCAGGGACTTGCCGTCGGGCGAGCCCGGAATGACGCCGCCGCGGCTGGCGAGCCCGCTCGTCGGGGTCATGGTGCCGGTCGGGGCGAGCCGGGTGTCGGCGCGGGACTGACCGGATTCGACGTCGGTGCGGTTGACGAGCCATGCGCTGCGCACGGGCATGTGGTCCTCCTGGAGGGATCGGCGAGGTGCTGCGGGGGTACGGGACTGCGGTGCGGGCGAGCGGCGCGGGTCACCAGTGCCCGTCACGCCAGCGGACGGTGACCGAGGCGGCGGGGTCGGCGGTGACGTCGTCCGAGCGGAACGCCAGCTCGGTGGTGCCCGGCTCCAGTTGGAACAGCTGCTCCGGCGAGGAGTCGGGGGTGGCGGTGTAGATGCGGGACGCGGTGTCGTTGAGCAGGACCGTGCCGGACTCGGTGTCGACGCTGAGGAGGTCCCCGGCGCCCAACGCCAGGTCGTACTGGAGCTGGCGGCCGTCGGAGAGCCGGGTCAGCGAGGGTCGCTGCACCGGTCCGCGGAACTCCACGACGGGGCGGACGGACGCGCCGCCGCCGTTGACGGCGGTGATCGAACCGGCGGCGCCGTTCGTGCCCCATGTGAGCGGCCACACCAGGCCGGAGCCGGCGGCGTCGTCCCACGCCATGCCGGACTCGCTGACCGGCAGGCCGGTGACGGCCTCGTGCTGGACGGTGCCGTAGCGGCGCGGGTCGGTGGCGGTCCACTGGATGCTGACCTTGGCGAACCCCTGCACCGCGTACGAGCGGTCCTGGGGCACGACGCGGCGGCTGACCCGGGCCCGGACCGCGAGGGTCTCGCCCAGCAGCCGTACGGCGAGCCAGCGTTCCCGGCCGCCCGGGCCGGTCGCGGACCGGAAGGCGGTCGAGGTGGCGAGCGGGTCGGTCCCGGCGGGCGGCGCGAGCCAGACGGTCGCCCCGACCAGCCGGGGCTGCGCCCAGCGGTCGCCGGGCCACGAGCCGTGCTGGTCCGGCCGGAGCACGTCGCCGAGGTCCAGCTCGGGCAGGTCCTCCCAGCCGGTGATCCCGGTGCGGTCGACCGGGTAGGGCGTGCCGGCCCCCATGAGGAGCCCGCCCCACTGGATCTGGCCGTCCCGGGTGATCAGGGAGCCGGGGGTGGTGTCGTCGGAGAGTGGGGTCGGGAGGGTGGAGACGGTATCGGCCATGTCGGGCCGTCACCTCGCTTCGGTTCGGGGCGTACGGAAGGGGCGCCGCCCGTCGGCGACGGTGCGGGGTTACGGGCCGTCCGGGCGGTGTGCGGGCGCGGGCATGCGGAAGCCCGGCGTGGCGGTGCGGTGCGGTGCGGGGTGAGGCGGTGCGGGCCGGGGCGGCGCGGGGGCGGGGCGTCGCGTACGGACCCGGGTTCGGGCCGGGGCAGCGGCGCGGGGGCGGCGCGGGTCGGCTCGTACGTACGGACCGGGGTTCAGGCCGCGGTGCGGTAGAGGAAGTGCAGGTCTTCCGCGACGGTCATCGGGCTGCTGCCCTCGCGCTCCTGGTAGACGCGGACCCCGGGGCGGCCGGCGAAGAAGGCGGGCCCGGTGGTGGCGGAGGCGCCGGCCCGCGCGGGGAGGTACCGGCCGAGCTGGGAGAGCGGCTGCACGGAGGAGGCCCCCGGCACGGCGGCCGGCAGCACCACACCGCCCTCGGCGAGCATCGGGATCTTCGACAGGTGCACGCCGAACTTCTTGCCGAGGAAGTTGAAGCTCAGGTGGTTGAGCCCGTCGATGATCCAGTTGGCGAAGGCGATCAGGCCCTTGACGGGCCCGGTGATGACGCCGGCGATCGTCTGGATGCCGGTGGACATGAAGCTGCCCATGCCGTGCAGGGACTTCGACATGGCGTCGCGGACCCGGGTGAAGGCCGAAGGGAGCGTCTTCGTCAGCCAGTTGAGCGTCGGCTGGATGACCGCCTGGAAGCCGTTCCAGGCACCCTTGACGATCGAGGTGACCGCCCGGGTCGCCGAGGAGATGGTGCTCCGCGCGCCCTCGAAGCCGGACTTGAGGTGGGAGCCGATGCTCTTCAGGACGGCGCCGACGGTCTTCTGGACCCCTTCGAACACCTCCGACACGGTCTTCGCCCAGCCCGTGATGACCGGAGCCATGAACTCCCAGGCGGCGCGGAACATGTCGAGCGCGGACTGGAAGACCTGCTGGATCACCTTCTGGCCGGTGGCGGAGTTCATCGCGTAGTCGATGAGCAGGGCGACCAGCGGGGTGACGATGCCGAGGACGAAGCCGAGCGGGTTCGCCTTCATGACCGTGTTGATCCCGGTCATGACGACGGAGCCGACGGTCATGGCGATACCGAAGGCGGTCATGGCCTTGGTGACCGTCGGGGTGTACTTCCCGAACAGGTCGGTCATCGACCCGAAGGCCCCGGCGCCGGCGACGAGGGAGCCGAGGACGCCGACGGGGCCGCGGACCTTGGTGGCACCGGCGCGGATGCGGGTCGCGGCGGTGGAGGCTGAGGTGCCGAGCTTGCGGAATCCGCCCGCGGCCTTGGTCGCGGGGGAGGCGACGGCCCTGAGGCCGGTGCCTGCCGAGCCCGCACCCGCCCGTATCCGGTCGACCGCCGCGGTGACCTGCCGCAGGGAGGTGGTGAGGCGTTGTGTGGCGCCGCGTGCCCCGGAGACGTTGCCGGCGAAAGTGCGCAGGGGCGCGGCGATTCCGGCCAGCGGGTCGCCGACGCTCATCCTCGGGCCTTGGACAGGTAGAGCAGCGCGCTGGCGGTGTCCTGGACGCTGCTGCTGGACGCCTCGTAGTACTGCTCGATGTAGAAGCCGCCGTCGGTGGCCGCGGCACCGGTGCCGACCTGGCCGGCCCGGGTGGTGTGGCCCAGGAGCCTGCTGAGCTTGGAGAGCGGCAGTACCGCCTCCGCTTCACCGGCTTCGGCGACGATGGTGTGCACACCGCCGTTGCGCGGCTGGACGATACCGCCTTGGGCGAGGCGCGGGATGGTCGGCAGGTGGATCCCGAAGGACTTCCCGCCGACGACCGGCACCCAGCCGGGCACGGACACCTTGATGCCGTTGAGCTTGCCGATCGCAGAGTTGATCAGACCGATCACCGCGTTGATCGGGCCGCTGACGGCGCCCTTGATCGCGCCGAACGCGTTGCTCGCGATGGATTTCAGGCCGTTCCAGGCGCTGGACAGCTTGCTCTTGACGGCGGTGAAGGCGGCGGGGACGACGCTCTTGATCCAGTTCACCACGGGTGAGATGACGGACTTGATGCCGTTCCAGACGCTGGTGATGATCGTCTTCACGGCGGTCATCACCCCCGTGATGATCGTCTTCCAGAGGGTGAAGTAGGTCTTGATGACGGTCGCAACCGCCTTGACGACCACCGAGACGGCGGTCTTGATCCCGTTCCACACGCTCTTCATGAGCTTGCCGGCCGACTGCATGATCGGGCCGACGGCCTTCATCACCGCGGTGATCACGCTCTTGATGACGGAGAACGCGGTGCTGAGGACCTTCTGCATCGTCTTCGAGCGCGTCGCCATGTCCACGACCTTGGCGATCAGCGGGGCCAGCAGGTCGAGCAGGACGCCGATGAGGTTGCCCTTCATCGACTTGTTGAGGCCCTTCATGCCCTTGTCGGCCTTGGACGCACCCGATTCGAACTTGCCGAGGGCCGTCCCGCCGGTCTGCCCGGACTTGCCGGCCTTGGTGACGGACTTCTCCGTCTTGTCGGCGGCCTGCTGAAGCGATTTCATTTCCTTCGCGGACTGCTGGGATGCGCTCTTCATCCCGGTCATACCGCTGCTGCTGCTCTGTACGTTCTGTTTCAGGCCAGTCGCGGCGCGGCCTGCCTGATCGAGACTGGTCTTGAAGGTACGGAGATTGTCCGACGCCTTCTTGAGGGTGGCGGTCAGTGCCATGCGGATTCCGATCGTTCAATGGTCGGCTGCCGGAGAGGTTCTCGCCGGAACTCGTCCTGCCGATTCAGCTCGCAGTTCCGGCCAGCGTGCGCATTTCTCTGTTGAGAGCGCCGATCGAGGTGGCCAGCGTGTCGATGGACTGGTGCTTCTTGGCGGCGTTCTCCAGCTTCTTGGCCGCCGAAGCCATCTGTCGCATCGCGTTGGGGGTGGCGAGGCCACGCACTTTGCCGCGATATGTATCGATTTCGGCGTTCAGCCTCACCATGGCCGTCTTGACCTCATCGATCTGTGTGACCGACGTGAGGTTCGGTCGCTGCGCCTGTACCGAGCCCTGTCCCGCCCCCTCCCCCTGTGCCTGCGGCGCTTCGGCGGGCTGCATCCCCCAGCCGCGCCATCCCCCCTGCTCCCCGCGGCCGAAATAGCGAGGGTTGATCTCGCCTTGCGGTCGCACGGCACCGAAAGCGCCCATGGTTCTGGTCCGACCGGTGTACGCGATCGTCATCTGCTTGGCCTTCACCAGGAGGCCTGCCAGCAGTCCGGCGGCGGCAGTCGCGGCCGCGGCTGCCAGCAGCACCTGGGCCAAGAAATCGCTGCCTTTGAAGACGGCGAGGAACTCCTTGACCGGAGAAGTCTCCTTAATGATGTCTTTCCAGGTTTGCTCTTCCTCCTTCTTGGGGCCCTTTTCGATGGCAGTTTTGAGGGTTTTTACCTGTTCGTCGAAGTGCTTGGTCGTGAGAGAGGTTGCTGCTATTCCGTCAACTTTTCCTTCGACAACGACTACTTTGTCGTACACTTCTTCCGTGGTGCGTGACCCCATGAATTACTCCCGTCTGAAGTAGAGGGCCCGGTTTTCTGCTTGCTCCGGCCCGGTCGCATCTGATATTGTTCGGAGAAAAATCTTGAAAGTGGGGGTTCGTGAACGTCAAGCTTTTCTTTCTCGCCGTGGGCCTCATGATGCTTGCAGGCCTGTTTTTCTTCTTTACTCTCGGTTCCTTCGGCGTACCTCGGGAGAGGCGACGGTATGGAATCGTCGCTTTGTGGTTCTGTCTGGGATTGGCCTCTCTGGGCTCGGCGATCTACGCACTCTCCCTTTGACCTGAGACCGCGTTCATGCATCGTGCACGCGCCGCTTCTGTCAGGAGCCGTGGGACGATGTAGGCGGACACCGAGCTGCACGGTCCGCTGGCTTCCGTGATATGGGGTGGCCTGCGGCCGCAGCCCAGAAGGACCCGGCCAGCTCCCGAAGGCGCGGGGTGTCGGCGGAATAGCCGTCGCCGCCCTGTACGCCGCCGACGTTTTACTGCTCATGAGCGGTGGTCTTGACTCGGTTCCTCGGAAGTGTCCAGCCGCAGGGGCACGTGCAGTTACATAAGTGAGGGATTGTGGGCGTCAAGCTTTTCTTTGTCGCCGTGGGCCTCATGGCGATCGCCGCCATGTTTTTCTTTTTCGCTCTAGGTTACTTCGCTGTTCCGCGGGAAAGCCGACGGGTCGGCTACGTCATTCTGTGGTTCTGTCTGGGGTTGGCTTTTCTGGGGGCCTGTTTCTACGTAATCGCCCTCTGATCCGGGGTCCGCCGCATGCGCACGTGGAACAGTCCGCGTCCCTGACAGTCGCCGGAACGTGGCGGACAAGAGATCGCGCGCTACGACCCCCGTCGGCCGCCCCGCACGCGCGGGGCGGCCGACGGGGGCGCGTCACCCGAAGAACCGGGCCAGCTCCGAAGGACTCGGGACCGTCTGCGGGGCGTCGGCCGACGTGGTGCCGTCGGCCTCCTCGTCCCGCTCGCCCGGTTCGTCCGTGTCCCCCGGTCGCGGCACCGGCACCGGCTGTTCCGGCGGGTCGGACTCGCCGTCGCCGTTGACGACCGAGAACATCCAGTTGGCCGCCGCGAGATGGTCCACGACCGCCGCCAGCAGGTAATCGGTTACTCCCCATTCGGCGGCGTCGCCGTCGGTGTCGCGGATGGTGGCGCTGTCCCGGGGCAGGTGCTTGATCAGGATCGCGAGCCGGCGGGAGGAGAGCTCTCCCCGGTGCCAGTCGAGCAGGTCCACCCCGTAGTGCCGGAGTAGATCCGCTTCGAGAGCCTCGGCGTGTTCATCGGCGAACGCGACGAGGCTCAGTCTTCCCCCAGGCCGAGCCCGGTCTCCTTGCCGTACGCCTCCAGGATGGCGGCGATGTCCTGCATGGTGACGTCGAGCTGCGCGAAGCGGGCGAACTGCTTCTTGCCCAGCAGGAGTTCGAGCAGGCCGTCGACGTCGTTGTCGTCCAGGCCGCGCAGCGCGCGGGCGGTGACGCGGGTCAGTTCGGTCGGCAGCTCGAAGGTGTCGCCGTCGATGGTGAACGACCAGGAGCGGCCGAGTGCCTCCATGCGCTGGGCGCGGGCGGCGGACACGTCGAAGGTGGCCATGGAATCTCCGTTTCGGGAAGGAAGGGGGCCGCACCGGCGGCCCGGTCGGGCGCGTCACGGTGCGGCGGGTTCGGTACGTGCGGACGAGCGGGTGGTGCACCCCGTGCGGGTCGAGCGGGGCGTGCGCTACGGAGGTCACGGGGCGCCGTCGCGCCGGCGGGACCGGAGCGCCGGCGCCCCGTGGAGTCGCGCCCCCGGAGGCCGGGGGCGGCGGGGTCACGCCTTGGCGTACGCCGGGTCCTTCATGACGAAGGTCGCCAGCGGCTGGGTCTCGCCGGAGGACAGCGCCGTGAAGGTGACGCCCAGGGACGCGGCGGCCTTGCGGGCCAGCTTGATGTCGTCCGACGCGGTGACCTGGCCGCGCGGGATCACGAACCGGTAGGTGACCTCCAGCCCGTCGTGGAACTCCAGGCCGAGGGCGCGCTCGTCGAACTGCGGGCCGTCCGGCACGTTGTAGGAGTAGACGCCCGGGTTTTCGGTGGCGTTCACCGCCGAGACCGTGTCACCGCCCATGAAGAACGGCAGGGTGTCCTCGTTGAACTGGAGCATGGCGAACTTCAGCGTCAGGTCGCGGTCCGCGTAGATGAAGCGGGCCGGGCTGACCGCCTGCCACGTCTCGACCGGGTCCAGCTTGTCCTTCTTGGCGAAGGTCACGCCGTCGGTGGACGTGTAGCCGAGGTCCCGCCACACCGCGCTGTCCCAGTCGGCCGCCGGGTCGTTGGAGAAGGCGGTCGGCGCCGGGGTGCCGGCCGGGGCCACGAGGATGCGGCCCGTTCCGGCGATGCGGATCTCGGACGAGTTGTTACCAGCCATGAAGGTGGCTTCCTTTCCAGGGGTGGTGCCCCCGTGCGGGGGCCGCCGTATCCGGGGCGGGTACGGCGAAGGCCCCGCCGAATCGGTTCGGCGGGGCCTGGTTCGTGGGGCGTCGTGCGGCCCGGTGGGCGGGCCGGACGCGGATGTGCGGTCCGCAGGACGGGCCAGGCCGCCGGTCGGCGGTGCGTAGGCCCGTGGAGAGAGGGTCAGTCCGTACGGACGGTGAAGCGAAGGATGCAGATGTACCGGTTGGCGCCCGCGTAGACGTAGTCGGGCAGCCAGCGCGGGCCGTCCTCCTCGATCACCTCGCTGACGAACGAGGTACCGAAGACGGTGCCGGTAGCGGCCAGCAGCGTGGCGCGGGCCGCGTTGGCGAGGGTGTGGGCCACCGACTTCTCCGGCCCGTAGACCTCCAGCTGGATCAGCGGGCGGTCCACGTGCAGGTCGTCGACCCAGGCGCCACCCATGCGGGAGATCAGTACGGCCTTCTGCGTCCCGTCGAAACCGGCCGGCGGGGCGTCGTCGACGAACGCGTCCGCCAGTTCCGCGCGGGTCTTGAGCAGATCCCGCACGATCGCCTGGACGTCCGGGAACGTCCCTGGCGCGGATGAGGGCATGGTGTCACTCCTTTGTACGGGCCGAGGACGGACGCCCGTGCGTACGGCCCGTACGCACGCCGGACACGACAGCGGCGGAACCGCGCCCCTCGGAGGGAGGTGGGCACAGCTCCGCCGCTGCACCCATAGTGATCCATGGATTGCGTGCGCGCAACTAACTTCGCGTCCACCCGTCTCGCCGGGGTGGTCGAACGTCGAGGGGCCACGGAGGGGCGGACGTGTGTCGCAACGTCATATGCCAGGTGGCGACGCCTGGTTCTGCGCTATCCTGAAAAGCCGATTCGAACATAAATTCGATCGGACCGAACATGGCATGGACCGACGCAGGCGTAAGGACGGTGTGGGGTCGTGACGACGAACAGCGAATGGAGGCCGGTCTCCGGCGGTGAGCAGTCGTGGTGACCGGGGAGCCGGGCGAGCGGCTTGCCGACGTCATGGCCGCCGCCGTCACGGTGGCCGTGGAGTCGGCGGAAGCCGGCCGTTACACCGGGGAGGTGGGCAGAACCCTGGCCGCGGTCGTGGGCGAGGTGGGGGCACGGATCATCGGAGAGGCCGAGCTGCGCGGCTTCTCCACCGGCTGGCAGGAGGCGATGGCCGTGAGACCCGCCGGAGTGCGGCCCCTCCGCGCCACCCAGGCCCACGCCTGACGGCTCGGCCCCGCCCCGGCTGCCCGGACCCCGCCGCCCAGGGCCCGTAATTCCCTAGGCACACACGCCGGTTCAGCGGTGAAGGACCGTGCCCGCCACCGGGTCCGCCGCCGGCGTTTCCTGCGCCCCGCACGCCGCGCCCCGGGCGCGCCCCGCGCGTCGTACGCGGAACGGCCGGCGGCCGAGTCCCCGGCCGCGGACATGCGAACGCCCCCGGTTCCCTGTGCGGGAACCGGGGGCGGAGGCGTGTGTACGGCAGGCCGGGCGGGAGCGGGTGCAGCCGAGATCAGGCGTGCGGTGCCGAGGTGGGCCCGGACGCGGGGCCGGTCGCGGTGGCCGTACGGCGTCGAGGTGCGCGCCGGGTGGCGCGTTCGGCGGCGAACACGTCCTCCAGCCGGTACAGGTGGTTCCTGCCCTGCTGCCCGGAGGGCCGCAGATGGCCGAGCTGCACCCATTTCCTGATCGTCGCGGGCACCACCCCCGCCTCCTGGGCCGCCACGGCGCTGGTCAGGAGAGTGACGTCGGTGAGCATGTCGTACGGGTGCCGAGGGGAGGTCATCGGGCCTCGGCCCCGTTCCCGGCCCGGGACGCGGAGACGGTCGCCCCGATCGCCTCCGCCACCGCGTGACCGGCTGCCACCGCCGGCCAGGCGTCCCGTTCCCAGAGATGACGGAAGGCCGGATCGGTCGTGCAGTCGCACGCCTCGTCCCCGCAGCGGCACCCCGGATTGACGCAGAGCACGGCTTCGCGGTCGGGGAAGGCGCGCAGGGAGACGGAGTCGCACCAGGGGCAGCGCCCAGGCAGCCGGACCATCGTCTCCGTCTCGCCCAGGGCCCGGGCGCATCGCCGGGCCATCCGGCGCAGCTCGTCGCGGGCGTGGCGGGCGAGCGTCGGGTCGGCGGCGGTGTGCCCCAGGAGTCCGGTGATCCGGGAGAGCCTTTCGGGTACCGGGGCGCGGCGCGGACGGCCGGACCCGAGCCGGCCGAGGAGCGCCTCCTCCAGTTCCACGACGCCGTCGCTGATGTCGCGCAGCGCGTCCGACACGTGCAGCCGCACGGGCGCGGCCGTGTGGCCGGGGACGGCGAGTCCGCGCTGCTCGTTGCGCAGCGCCTCCTCGCGTTCCGTGCGGTTCAGGGCGGCCCGTGCCGCCCGCTCGGCGGGCCCCGGGACGTGCCGGACGGCGGCCGGGCGGCTGCCCGAGGAGGGCGCCAACTCCTCCAGCAGGTCCGGGAACTGGCGGGCCAGGGTGGCGGCCCAGAGTGCGGCGTCCCGGGCGATGCCGGTGCCGTCCGCCTCCTCGGCCGTCCGGCCGCGGTCCGTCCCGGGGGACTGCCCGGCGTACGGTCCGGTGGCTCCGGACACCTCTTTCTCCTCGCTCATGACGGGCCCTCCTTCTGTGTGTTCCTGCGTGCTTCCGTGCGTGGTGTTCGCATTGCTGCGGGCGTGTGCCGTCCTTCTGTCTCCGGGGAGGGCCGGCATGGCGGTGGCCCCGGGTCAGGCGGCTGCGCGGCGGCGTGTGCCGCGTTCCAGGGCGACGGACCGGCCGTTGCGCCAGAGCCGTCCCGCGCACACCCCGTCGAACCAGCTGTCGGCCGGCGCCACCGCCTCCTCGCACTGCCGGACGACCGGGCAGCGGGCGCAGGCGCCGAGGGCGGGCGCGGCCTCGGCCGGATGCCGGGCGAAGACCGTCTCCGGGGGCAGCCCCAGGCAGGCGGCCGACGCGGTCCAGGTATCGGAGGGGAGTGAGAGGAACGACGGATCCATGGAGGCTCCTGATGCGCGAGCGGTGGGACGGGAGGGAGTGACACAACGGGCGGGAGGGGTGCGGCTGGAGATGCACAGTGACAGATTGCGTGCGAGCGCGCAACATAAAACGCGCGGAGCGAGCGTTGCCGGGTGTCACGCAGAGTGGCAGCGGGGTCGCGATATGCACGCAAAGGACCAGGTCTTCAGTGGATCTCCACATTGCGCGCGCGAAAGCCCATAATTCTGTGCGCGCAAGCGCGGTAGCCTGGGTTTCGCTTCGGAGGGAGGCGAAGGCCTGTGACCGTCAGTGAACTGGAACAGTTCACGGCCTGGATCGAGGATGTGATCCGGCGGCGTGGATACGACATCGACAGCCCGCGCGGCGGCGGCAAGTCCCGCCTCGCCGACGAGGCGGGCGTACACCGGGCAGCCATCACGCGACTGCTGCAGCGGCAGAGCATGCCTGACCTGGAGACGATGCGCAGGCTCGCGCACGTCCTGGGCATCCCCGTGCGGGAGATGCTCATCCGCTCGGGCCGGCTCACCGAGGACGAGTTGCCGATGCCCCCGGCTGCGGACGACCCCGACCGGCAGAACGCCGGCAGTGAGCGGATCACGCTGGAGGAGGCCGCCGCCGCACTCGGTGTCCCGGCCGACCAGCGGGAGATGTTCATGCGGGTCGCCGGACAGTTCCTGCCCGCGGACCCGGTGGACCAGGACTTCCCGGCGCGGCGGACCCGCAGGGGCTGAGGCCGGGCGAGGCGTCGGCGCACCTTGTACGTAGCCGGTCGCCGTCCCGCGTTCCCATGCCCCGCCGCGCGCTGCGTCCTGTGCCCCCGCTGTGCACCGCTCCACCGTCGCCCACGCCGCCGGGCCGGGGTGCGCGCATGATCGCTAAGCTGGTCCGGGTCCGTTCGAAGGAGGAGGGGCAGGCCGACATCGGCCCCGATTCACCGGTGTGGGGAAACGGCGCGCCGACGGAGCGTGTGGGTGCCGCACTACCGTGTCGGGAACGGTCGTGAAGGAGACGTCAGGAAGAGCCGCGCATGGGCGAGGGCGAAAAGGGCTCCCGGCAGGCGAACGGCTCGTCCGGGGCCGCACCGCGGCAGCGGCGTCCGTCGGCATCGGACGTGGGGGAGGACGGGGAGATGCCTCCCGGCGATCTCGCCCGGCTGCTCGCCGCTGTCGGCGTTCTGCTGGGGAGCCACGCGGCGAGCGATCTGGTGGTCATGCCGCGGGCGGAGCTGGAGCGGCGGGAGTACGCCGCGTACGGGCAGGGCTGGCGCGACGCGGCGGCCCAGTACCACCGGCCCGCCGAGTGGGCCGACGGCCTTCCGGCGACGGACGCCGGCGACCGGACGCCCGGGCAGGCCGCGGTCATCCCGTTCCGCCGCAGGATTCCGCACGGTACGCAAGGCGCGCATGACGACGCGCGGCGTGACGTGACGGACCCGGCCGGGACCGCCCCGTCCGAGGAGACGCTCGCAGGCCCCGCCCACCCTGCCGTCGAAACCGCCGACACTGCGGACCCCACGGCTCCCGAAACTGCCCGACCCGGGTCTGCGGCCCCCGCGCCCGCCGGGCCCGGAACCGCCCGCCCCGCGCCTGCGGCCCCCGACCTCGCCGGATCGGCGGCCCCCGGCCCCGCCACGCCCATGGATCCCGCGCCCTCCGGGCCCGCCAAGCCCAAGGATCCCGCGCCCCCCGGGCCCGGGTCCACAGGCCCGGCATCCGGCGACCCCGCGCCGGCGGACGGAGCTCGGCCGGAGCCCCCGGCCCCGGCCCGCCCCCGCTCCGCGACGCCGTCGCGTCCCCCGGCGTTCGCCCCCAAGAGCCGCCGTTCCAAGGTGCCGACCATTCCGCGCCTGCCCCGGCCGCGCCGCCAGGCCCGCCCCGACGAACAGGACTGAGGGGCGGCCCCGCGCGCGCGAGTCGAGGTTCACCTGGTCGGCAGGGTCCAGTAGGTCCCCAACGCGCAGGGTGTGTCGATCTGCCACAGGCACATCGAGATCATCATCCGGTAGATGCTGCGCCGGGTGACAGTCATCGAGTCCGGCGACGGGAGCTGCTGCCCGGGCGAGCTCGTCGAGCGCTCGAAGTTCGAATGGCTTTCAGGGCCGTGGCTGGATTGGTTTTGGCCTTCTCTTCCCCGTAGCCCTTGGTGGTGAGTTCCTCTTTCCGGGACACTGCTTCCCGCAAGGGCTTTCTTGTATCTTTGGTCGGCTCTCGGCCGCAGTGGGAGACGTTATGCCGCGAAAGGTGTTGCTTTGGGCCTCCTCGTAGCGTATGTCCCGGCGCTGGTCTTTCTGGTGTTGGGATTCATCGGCCTGCGTGATGTGTGGATCCTCAGGAGGCGGGGTGTTTCGGTCGAAGGAAAGTGCGGAGGTGTCAGCTGGAATGCGAATATCGCCTCCACCGATGTCATTTATCGCGACAGTGAGGGGGGAAGGCATTATGTGACCCTGGCGGCGGAGGACATCGGTCTAGCGTCGGGTGAGTCGAGGGTCCGTATCGTTTATGACCCCCACAGGCCGAACAGGGCCACGACGGAGAAGGTTCTGAAGAAAAAAATATGGAAAAGCATGGAGGGATACTTATTGGTCGCGGGTCTGGCTATAGCGTCCTTCGTGACCGCAGTGGTGGTGTTTGCATAGGCCAGACAGCCAGGAGTGGTCCGGAGTGCACGAGATCGGTGCATTTTGGTGAGAAGCCTGCAGGAGCCGTTGCGCACGTGAGGTGTCCCGGATTCGTTGCCGGCGACGGCAAGGCGACACGGTGTCATCATCGGCGCGAAAAAGGTTCAAAGTCGAAGGGTTTGCGATGTTCAACGTTTGTGGTGTGATTTTCGCCGGTGCGCTTCTCGCTCTTATGGCCTTCGGAGTTCCGTACCTCAGGCAGGCTCCTCTGCGGCAAAGGGGTGTGCGCACATGGGGGTGGGAGGCGTCCAGGTCGGTTCCCGAGGACGGGAAGATAACGGTGCGGTACGGGTACGACGGGCGCGACAGCGGGCTGCACAGCATCGTGATGGCCGGTCTCACCACACAGCCCTCCGGATCGAAGGAGATCATCTACGACCCGGAGAATCCGAAGCGCGCCGAATTTGTTTCCCGTATGCCGGAAAACGTGAGGGGGAGGCGCAACCTGCTCATCGTTCTGCTGGCTGTGGCGTTTGGGTCGCTCGTTCTGGGGTGTATCGGTGAGGTGATATGACTTTTGGGCCCACATGACGCCTCGCGGATGCCGAGGCCGATCGTCCCGGGAGCCGCGTCGCCTACCGGCCTTCCGGGCTCTCCGGTCGGGACGCCCGGCTTTTCTCGTAAATGCGAGAGTAGGAAGAACTTCTCGTGATCGCTGTTTCCTTTTTTGTGTTCGTCCTTGCTTTCCTGGCCCTCCTCGCTTCAGGCGTGCCCTTCCTGACGCAGGCTCCGCTGCGCAAGCGTGGGGTCCAGGTCATGGGCGGGGAGGTGAGCCGGTCCATCCCCCGCGAGGGGAGGATCGATGTGCAATACGGTTACCGGGTGGCGAACGGGGGCGAACACACTCTGTGGCGGCGTGGCACGTCGACCGAGCCGCCTACGCTGACGGGAATTGTGTACGACCCCGAGAAACCGGAGCGCGCGGATTTCGCCGACGGCATGCCGGAGAACGTGGCGCGCAGGCGCAACTACCTCCTGTGCCTGCGCGCGGTGGAACTGGCCACGGTGGTCCTGATGGCCGTCGGCGTGATGATCTGAAGGCGCTACGCACGATGCCCGACGGCCGCCCCGAAGCGACGGGACGGCCGGCGGAGGGGTGACAGTCGATGCGGATGTACAGGTTGGTGCCCACGTACATGGAGTCGGACAGCCGACGGGGCCGTCCCCCTCGCTGTACCTCGCTGACGAACAAGGTGCAGGCCCAGGTCTTCCCTGACGCGTGGTGAAAGGACGGCCCTGCGTGCTCCGGCCCGACCCCACGCCGACCGAGTGGATCACGGCCCCAAGGCCCTCGGGCGCGTAGGATGACGGGTTCTTCGGCGGCGGTCGGAGATGTCGCCGACGGGCCCCCCGTCCAGGTGGACAGCATTTGTTTTGACCCAGGTCCGTGAGGTAGGTACGCTCAAGCCTTGTGCCTGGGGTGTGCCTGGGCTCGTGTGCGTGTCCTCAACCGCACGGCGAGTCCGTAAGTGGCCATCGCAATCTGTCTTTCTCCTGCCTCACAGCGGGAGCTTGCAGTATTCGACACACCCGACCGCGTGGGTCGGCGAGTGTTCCAGGTTAGTTTCACGAACGGCACACAGAAACCGGAGAAGTAGTGCCTACGATCCAGCAGCTGGTCCGGAAGGGCCGGCAGGACAAGGTCGAGAAGAACAAGACGCCCGCGCTCGAGGGTTCGCCCCAGCGTCGTGGTGTCTGCACGCGTGTGTTCACGACCACCCCGAAGAAGCCGAACTCGGCGCTCCGTAAGGTCGCGCGTGTGCGTCTGACCTCCGGTATCGAGGTCACGGCCTACATCCCGGGTGAGGGGCACAACCTGCAGGAGCACTCCATCGTGCTCGTGCGTGGTGGCCGTGTGAAGGACCTGCCGGGTGTTCGTTACAAGATCATCCGCGGTTCGCTCGACACCCAGGGTGTCAAGAACCGCAAGCAGGCCCGCAGCCGCTACGGCGCCAAGAAGGAGAAGTAAGAATGCCTCGTAAGGGCCCCGCCCCGAAGCGCCCGGTCATCATCGACCCGGTCTACAGTTCTCCTCTTGTCACCTCGCTGATCAACAAGATCCTCCTCGACGGCAAGCGTTCCACCGCCGAGCGGATCGTGTACGGCGCCATGGAAGGCCTCCGCGAGAAGACCGGCGCAGACCCGGTCATCACGCTGAAGCGCGCGCTTGAGAACGTCAAGCCCTCGCTCGAGGTCAAGTCCCGCCGTGTCGGTGGCGCCACCTACCAGGTGCCGATCGAGGTCAAGCCCGGTCGCGCCGCCACCCTCGCCCTTCGCTGGGTCGTCGGTTACTCCCGCGCCCGCCGCGAGAAGACCATGACCGAGCGCCTCATGAACGAGCTGCTCGACGCCTCCAACGGTCTTGGCGCTGCCGTCAAGAAGCGCGAGGACACCCACAAGATGGCCGAGTCCAACAAGGCCTTCGCGCACTACCGCTGGTAGTCGCTTACCCCATCGAGACCGAGAGAAGATTGAGCCTTATGGCCACCACTTCGCTTGACCTGGCCAAGGTCCGCAACATCGGGATCATGGCCCACATCGACGCGGGCAAGACGACCACCACTGAGCGGATCCTCTTCTACACCGGCGTCTCGTACAAGATCGGTGAAGTCCACGACGGCGCTGCCACGATGGACTGGATGGAGCAGGAGCAGGAGCGCGGCATCACGATCACGTCCGCCGCGACGACCTGTCACTGGCCGCTCAATGATGTTGACCACACCATCAACATCATCGACACCCCGGGTCACGTCGACTTCACCGTCGAGGTGGAGCGTTCGCTCCGCGTCCTCGACGGCGCCGTCACCGTGTTCGACGGTGTGGCCGGCGTCGAGCCCCAGTCCGAGACTGTCTGGCGTCAGGCGGACCGCTACGGCGTGCCGCGTATCTGCTTCGTCAACAAGCTCGACCGTACGGGTGCCGAGTTCCACCGCTGCGTCGACATGATCGTGGACCGCCTCGGCGCTGTTCCGCTGGTCATGCAGCTCCCCATCGGTGCCGAAGCCGACTTCAAGGGCGTCGTCGACCTCGTGTCGATGAAGGCCTTCGTGTGGTCGGACGAGACCGCCAAGGGCGAGATGTACGACACCGTCGACATCCCGGACACGCACACGGAGGCCGCCGAGGAATGGCGCGGCAAGCTCCTTGAGGCCGTCTCGGAGAACGACGACCAGATGATGGAGCTGTACCTCGAGGGCGTCGAGCCCACCGAGGAGCAGCTGCACGACGCGATCCGCCGGATCACGCTCGCGTCGAAGGGCACGGCCGACTCCGTCACCGTGACCCCCGTCTTCTGTGGCACGGCGTTCAAGAACAAGGGCGTCCAGCCCCTGCTCGACGCGGTCGTCCGCTACCTGCCTTCCCCCCTGGACGTCGAGGCCATCGAGGGCCACGACGTCAAGGACCCGGAGCTGGTCGTCAAGCGCAAGCCTTCGGACGACGAGCCGTTCTCCGGCCTCGCGTTCAAGATCGCCAGCGACCCGCACCTGGGCAAGCTCACCTTCGTCCGGATCTACTCCGGTCGCCTCGAGGCCGGCACCGCGGTGCTGAACTCGGTCAAGGGCAAGAAGGAGCGCATCGGCAAGATCTACCGCATGCACGCGAACAAGCGTGAGGAGATCGCGTCGGTGGGCGCCGGTGACATCGTCGCCGTCATGGGCCTGAAGCAGACCACCACGGGTGAGACGCTGTCCGACGACAAGCACCCGGTGATCCTGGAGTCCATGGACTTCCCGGCGCCGGTCATCCAGGTCGCCATCGAGCCCAAGTCCAAGGGTGACCAGGAGAAGCTGGGTGTCGCCATCCAGCGCCTCTCCGAGGAGGACCCCTCCTTCCAGGTGCACTCCGACGAGGAGACCGGCCAGACCATCATCGGTGGTATGGGCGAGCTTCACCTCGAGGTGCTCGTCGACCGCATGAAGCGCGAGTTCCGCGTCGAGGCGAACGTCGGCAAGCCCCAGGTCGCGTACCGCGAGACGATCCGCAAGACCGTCGAGCGCATCGACTACACGCACAAGAAGCAGACTGGTGGTACCGGCCAGTTCGCGAAGGTGCAGATCGCCCTCGAGCCCATCGAGGGTGGCGACGCCTCCTACGAGTTCGTCAACAAGGTCACCGGTGGCCGTATCCCCCGTGAGTACATTCCCTCGGTGGACGCGGGCGCCCAGGAAGCCATGCAGTTCGGCATCCTGGCCGGCTACGAGATGGTGGGCGTCCGCGTCACCCTTCTCGACGGTGGTTACCACGAGGTCGACTCCTCGGAGCTCGCCTTCAAGATCGCCGGTTCGCAGGCGTTCAAGGAGGGTGCCCGCAAGGCGTCCCCCGTGCTCCTCGAGCCGATGATGGCCGTCGAGGTCACCACGCCCGAGGACTACATGGGCGATGTGATCGGCGACCTCAACTCCCGCCGTGGCCAGATTCAGGCCATGGAGGAGCGCAGCGGCGCTCGCGTCGTGAAGGGCCTCGTGCCCCTCTCGGAGATGTTCGGCTACGTCGGAGACCTCCGCAGCAAGACCTCGGGTCGCGCAAGCTACTCGATGCAGTTCGACTCCTACGCCGAGGTTCCGCGGAACGTCGCCGAGGAGATCATCGCGAAGGCCAAGGGCGAGTAACTCTTCCGAGCTCACGCTTTAGGCTTGTCACCGGAGCCCGGTCGGGCATTCGTCGCAGTGCGAAAGCAGCGTGGCGAATGCCCCCGGCACCGGCATTCCAGCAAAGATCACCTGGCGCCGATGAAGCAAGGCGTACAGAACCACTCAGGAGGACCCCAGTGGCGAAGGCAAAGTTCGAGCGGACTAAGCCGCACGTCAACATCGGCACCATCGGTCACATCGACCACGGTAAGACGACCCTCACGGCCGCCATTACCAAGGTGCTGCACGACGCGTACCCGGACCTGAACGAGGCCTCGGCCTTCGACCAGATCGACAAGGCTCCTGAGGAGCGTCAGCGCGGTATCACGATCTCGATCGCGCACGTCGAGTACCAGACGGAGTCGCGTCACTACGCGCACGTCGACTGCCCGGGTCACGCCGACTACATCAAGAACATGATCACGGGTGCGGCGCAGATGGACGGCGCCATCCTCGTGGTCGCGGCCACCGACGGCCCGATGCCGCAGACCAAGGAGCACGTGCTCCTGGCCCGCCAGGTAGGCGTGCCGTACATCGTCGTCGCGCTGAACAAGGCCGACATGGTGGACGACGAGGAGATCCTGGAGCTCGTCGAGCTCGAGGTCCGTGAGCTCCTCTCCGAGTACGAGTTCCCGGGCGACGACCTTCCGGTCGTCAAGGTCTCGGCGCTCAAGGCCCTCGAGGGCGACGCCGAGTGGGGCCAGACCGTTCTCGACCTGATGAAGGCCGTCGACGAGTCGATCCCGCAGCCCGAGCGTGACGTCGAGAAGCCGTTCCTCATGCCGATCGAGGACGTCTTCACGATCACCGGTCGCGGTACGGTCGTCACCGGCCGCATCGAGCGTGGTGTCCTCAAGGTCAACGAGACCGTTGACATCGTGGGCATCAAGCAGGAGAAGACCACCACCACGGTCACCGGCATCGAGATGTTCCGCAAGCTGCTCGACGAGGGCCAGGCCGGTGAGAACGTCGGTCTGCTGCTTCGTGGCATCAAGCGCGAGGACGTCGAGCGCGGCCAGGTCATCATCAAGCCGGGTTCGGTCACGCCGCACACCGAGTTCCAGGCCCAGGCCTACATCCTGTCGAAGGACGAGGGTGGCCGTCACACCCCCTTCTTCAACAACTACCGCCCGCAGTTCTACTTCCGTACCACGGACGTGACGGGCGTTGTGACCCTTCCCGAGGGCACCGAGATGGTCATGCCGGGTGACAACACCCTCATGGACGTCGCGCTGATCCAGCCGGTCGCCATGGAAGAGGGCCTGAAGTTCGCCATCCGTGAGGGTGGCCGGACCGTGGGCGCCGGCCAGGTCACCAAGATCGTCAAGTAGTCACTTGACCGTCTGACCTGGTTGCTCCGCACAGAGCACCAAGAAGGGCCCCGTACCTCTCGAAGGAGAGGTGCGGGGCCCTTCGGTGTGTGGCGGGTCCGGGCCCTCGCTCCGGGGCTGGCGGCTCCCGTCCTCGCTCCGGGCCGGCGGATCCCCGTCCGTCCCTACGGCCGCCATGTCCACGGCCGGGCGTCCGGACCGAGGCCGACGACCGCCGGCCGGCCGTCCGCGTCCAGGTGGAGGGCGGCTCCGTCCAGCGCGACCGCTCCCCCTTCCCGCACGAGGAGGCCGTCGGCGGTGCGCATCTGCGGCAGGCCATCGGTGGTCCGGCCGAGCAGCACGGGGCCCCGCGGTGACGGGGCCGCGACCACCGGGCCGTATCCGTCGAAGCGGGCACCGGGCGCCTCGGCCCCGGCCCGTACGGTGGTCAGCCCCGGCTCGGCGGCGGCCCGGTAGTACAGCTCGACCGACCCGTCCGGTGAGGGGAGCGCCGCGGGGCCGTCGGCAGGTACGGGAGCGCCGGTGAGCCGGGTGCGGGCGGTGAGGTCCGTCTCGGTGGTGTCCTGCGTCCAGTGGTGCACCGCGTGGTGCCCTGCGCCGAAGACGTGGACGCGCCCGGCGCCGTCCACGACGGCGGTGAGGCCGTCCTGCACCTCGCCGCCGCCCATGTCCCGCCATCCGCCCCACCGGCCGGTCACCTCGCGTACCCGGGTGCTGAGTCCCTTCTCCGCGTTGCGCACGAACAGGTGGACCCGGTGGTCCGGTGCGGTGACGGCGACCGGTACGCCGATGCGCCGCCCCTCGTCCCGCCCCGGGGAGGGGGTGCCGAGACCGCGCCAGGAGAGGAACCCGCCGTCCGGAGTGCTCTGCTCCAGGACGACGATCTCGCGCTCGTTGTCGCCGCCGTGGCCGGCGAGTGCCGCGAAGCGCAGCCCGAACAGCAGCAGCCGCCCGTTCCCCGCGGTCGCCGAGCCCAGGACCGGGGCGAGCGGTCCGCCGCCGAGGTCGTGCGCAGGGCCCCAGATCCCACTGCCCGCCTCAGTCTCACGCCACCGGACCACCCGGAGCCCCACGACCGCGTACGCGGCGAGCCGCCCGCCGGGTTCCGTGGCGACGACGGTGCGGGGGCCCGGATAACGGTGGTGGGTGGAGCGGACCCACCCTTTCCGGTTGGTCAGCGGCCGGTCGCCGCCCACGTTGTAGTCCCCGCACCCGGACGGATTGCCGCACTCCCAGTCGGGTGCGCCGCCGTACGGGACCAGGGCGGCGGCCTTCCCGTCCA
Source organism: Streptomyces sp. B1I3 (assembly GCF_030816615.1). NCBI lineage: Bacteria > Bacillati > Actinomycetota > Actinomycetes > Kitasatosporales > Streptomycetaceae > Streptomyces > Streptomyces sp. B1I3. Next base: position 3,327,259 of record NZ_JAUSYD010000001.1, on the reverse strand, counting down.
GCACGGCGGGCGGCAGGTTCTTGGGCCAGTGCCGGTTGTAGTAGCCGCGGAACGCGGTGGTGACGAAGCCGGGGACGTCTCCGCCGCCCGCCGTGACACCGGCCACCCACCGGATCATCGCGGCCCACGCGAAGCAGGCGGCGGCGGTGTGGTCCGCGTGGTCGGAGTACCCGCGCTGCTCGCTGTCCGCACGCCGGGCCGCCTCGGTGCTGTGCTGGATGTCCGGGTCGGGATCCAGGGTGTGCACGACGGTGGGCCGGTAGCGCTCCATCAGCCCGGCGAGGACCTCGACCAGTCCGTCGTACGTGTACGAACCGGCGCGTCGCAGCGGTGAGTCGTCGGCGACGACCGTACGCAGGGAGAGCCCGCGGTCCTGCCAGAGGCTGGGCAGGCCGAGCCGGTGCCGGCCGGTGTGCATCGCGGTGTTGAGGAAGATCAGCTCGACCCGGCGCCCGCCGTTCACCAGCACGTTCACTTCGGCCCGGTGGTGGCCGTCCAGCTCCGTGACGGCAGTGTCCCAGGGCGTGAACTCCTCCAGCCCGAGCAGGGCCGCGTAGGCCTGCCGGAGCCCCTGGTGACGCGATGAGGAGTAGGCGGCCTTGTCCGGGGCCGGGCGGGGCGCGCCCGGGATCTTGTTGAGACCGTCGGCCTCGCCCGCCGTGAGGTAGACGCAGACGAGCGGCGTCCCGGCGTCGAGGGCCCGCCGGGTGTCGGGGTTCATGAAGTACAGGTCGTCGTCCGGGTGGGCGAGGATCTGCATCAGCTGCGCCCGTTGCCCGGCGCTTATCGCCAGCCCCGGTGCCGGATTCGGAGCGGGGTTCGTACGTCGTGGGGCGGGCACGGAGCAGGAGCTCAGGGTGCCCAGGGCGGCGGCGGCGAGCAGGGCCCGCCGCTGTACGCGTGGCCCGGCCGCGCGCCGCGTCCCTTCGAGCCGGCCGCCGTTTCCGGGCAGGCCGGGCTGGTCCGCCATGCTGTGCACTCCGTCCGCTCCCCCCGCAGCGGATGGGCGCCGGGTCGCCCGGTGCTGCGTTCTTGCGAGAGGTCAGACGGCGATCGGGACACACAGGTTGCCCGCCGGGAGGCCGGTGTGACGGAAGACCGCCACGGGCCCATCACAAGAGCGTCACGGAGTGTTCCCTTCCCTTGTTCGGCAGGAGGCGCGCAGCGTGAAGTTGCACTGACAACTGCATCGTCGGGGGAGTGGAGCGCACCAGTGAGTACCAGCACGCCGTCGGAAGGGCAGCCCGACCGTGACGAGGGCCCGGGCGCGGTGTCCGAGGAGCAGTGGGCGGAGCTGGTCCGGCACCTGGACGACGGCGGGGCCGAGGCCCCGAAGGAACCCTCGGCCCGCGCTCGGATGGTCACCGCGCGACTGCGCGCGCTGGACGAGGAGGCCGCACGCGGCGGGGGCGGCGCGCGGCGCCGGGGCAGGAAGGGCAAGCCTGCCGAACCATGGCAGCCGGAGGGCTGGCGCACCGGGCCCGCCTGGCAGGAGAGGAACGGGCGCGCCCGTAAGCGGCGGCGCATCGCCGCGACGCTGGGGATGGTCGTGGTGCTGGGGGCTCTCGTGGTCACCATGCGGCCGAGCCTGCTGACCGACCACCTTCCGGGTGGGGACAGCAGCGCCGACGCCGGGCCGCTGCCCGCCGAAACCGCGCCGCCGGCCGCGGCGCCCGGCGACACCCCCGTCGGGGAGCAGCCGACGCGCACGCAACCCTTCCGGGGCTCGCCGGCGCTGCGCTGGGCGGACGGGGCGGCGGGGATCGAGGTCCCCGAGGCCGAGGCGGTAGGAGGGAGGAGCAAGGCCCAGGTCGCCGAGCTCCTGCGTACGACCCGGCAGTTCCTGGTCGCCGCGAACCTCGATCCGGCCACCCTGCGGGGTGAGAAGCCGAAGGAGGCGCTGGCGCTCCTCGACCCGGAGCAGAAGGACGTGCAGGAACTGCTGGACACGGCATGGGACCGGCCGGACGAGAAACACGACCCGCTGATGCTCTTCACCCGGATCGACCCGGACGACGCCCGGCTGGTGGGAGACGTGGTCAAGACCCGCGGACGGATGACCTTCGAAGCCGGTGACGAGGGCACCGTCGAGGTCCACGCCGACTACACCTTCGTCTACCCCGTGCTGAGGGCGGGCAGCCAGGACGAGGTGACGCGCACCATCGTGCGGCGGCGGCTGACGACGGTGCTGCACGACCCGGAGCGCACCCGGATGACGCCGGGCACTCTCTCGTTCCGGCGGTACGAGCAGTACGCCGCCAACACCACCTGCGAGGTGCACGACGGCTTCCTGCACCCCGGTTTTCCCGGCGATGCCCCGGAGACGCAGCCGGCAGGCCCCGCTGTGGACCCGTACGACCGCAGCCGCGTGGCCGGTGAGGGCCCGTGCGGCACGTTCACCCGTATATGAGGTGGGGCGGGGACGGTCCCCGGCCCGTCGCTCGGTGACGGGCCGGGGTCCTGCCTCCCGCCGGGCGGGGATCAGTGGTTGAGGTAGGGCACATGCACCTGGGTCGCCGCCCGCTGGAGCATGCCGACCTTCTGCTGGAGGGGCCGCTGCTGCTCCCCGTGCAGCGCGTTGAGCACCACCACGGCGCCGGTGAGGGCGGGGATCGTCCACTGCATGATCGTCAGGTGCTTGCGGGCCTGGTGCAGGTCCACGGGGTGGTGAGCGGCCTTGTCGAGGTCCTCGGGGTCGTTGGAGCTCGCCAGCTCCACCTTCTTGCCCAGGACCCGGCTGTAGGCGGTGGCCGCCAGTGCCGCGCCGGTCAGCAGGGCCTTCGCCAGCGTCGAGGCCGCCACGCCCTGCTGGGTGTGAACGCGGGCCGCGTTGGCGGACAGCAGACCGGTGCCGCCCATCAGGTGCAGCCCGATGGCCACGGCGTTCACCGGCGTCCACTTCGCCCAGCCGGCACTGGCGATCCTGCCCTGGTCCGTCTCGCTGACGCCCTCGCTCATGGCCGCGCCGTTCACTCCCACGGCTCCCATCAGCGAGCCGCCGAACCAGGCGGCCAGACCGAGATCGTGGATGCTGCGGATCACCGTGTTGCGTTCCGACATCGTCGCTCCTCTGTACGGGAGTACCTGCGGGTACCCACAGGTACTCCCTTACGCTCGGCGAGATCGGGCCCGCCCACCACAGGTGCGGTGCATCCGGGCGACACGGACCACGCGACGGTGTGCCGGTTTCCGGGAGACGTGGCGCGACACCTCGGGTCTCAGGCGGCGGCGTGGAGGTGGGCCTCGCAGCCGCGGCAGTGGCCCGGGTGGCGGGAGCGGAAGGCGCGGTCGCAGGTGTCGCAGTTCTGGAGCGGGATGACGACGACCCCGCGGCGCAGGGGCGCGAGCTCCTGGGTTCCGGGCAGCGGTGGCGGCAGAAGCGTGGTGATGCGGTGCCGCAGGAGCTTGGCGGGGTGCTTCAGGGGGACGGGCAGGTCGGTGGTGAGGGCCCGGCGGACGGTGTCCGGATGGGCGTCGCGTTCGAGCCATGTGGCGACACCGGGGACGAGGGCCGCCACGTCCCGCTCGGACAGGGCCAGCTGCGGTGCGTGACGTCGCAGGTCGGCGAGGAGCGCGGCGGCGGCCCGGTGCAGCTCCGGGGTTGCGGCCCGGGGCTGCGGGAGCGGAGGAGGCGGTGCCGTGCGCGTGGTGGGGGAAGGTACGTGGACGGGCGCCGGCGGCGGCACCGGCGCGGAGTGGGCGTGCTGCCGGGGCGCGGGCCGTGGTGCGGCTTCAGCCGCCGGGGCGGGCGCGGGGGCAGGTGGCGGCTGGGGCGCGGGTGCAGGCGCTGCGGAGCGCCCGGTCCGCTGCCGGGGGATCGCGAGTGCGGGCGCCTCGGAGCCGGGCTGGTTGCACGAGACGGTACGGGTGACGATGCGGCCGTCGGGGAGGCGTACCCGGCTGCGGTGCAGATAACCGGTGGCCTCCAGCTCCCGCAGGGCGGCGGCGATACGGGTCTCGCTCTCCGGGAACCGGCCGGCGAGCACCTTGATGCCGATCTTGGCTCCGGCGGGCAGCGACTGGATGTGCACGGCCAGCCCGATGGCGACCAGCGACAGTGCTCGGTGCCGGCTGAGGTGATTGCCGATGACGGTGAAGCCCGCCGCGTGCCGGACGTTGCTGTGGATGACGCCGGACGACGGCGTGAAGCCCCCGGATGCGGGGGACGGGGCGCACGGGGGCGCGCTAACCTGCTGGGTATCCATCGGGAAGCTCCTACTTCCTCGGTGGTCAGGCCCTCGATCGGGATTCGCAGTCCCGGCCGGGGGCCGTCGCATGTCTGTGGTTGTCGCGGCGAGCATATGCCTGGCAACCCACCCCAAATCCAGCTCAGTTGCCATATGTCACCCGCGCGAGTGACGGGGGTGAGGGTGGGGTCGGGTTGGGGTGGGGAGGGTGATTTCCCTGGTTCTTCAAAGCCTTTTACGTCGTGGGCCGCCGCGTCGCGGATCACCGGGTCGTGGATTCCCGCGACCCGGTGGAGCGGTCACGGTAGGAGGTCGATCTCCGCCCAGATCGTCTTGCGCGGTACGGGCCCGAGGGCGACGCCCCAGCGGTCGGCGAGCGCTTCGACGATCAGCAGGCCGCGTCCGGACTCCGCGTCACGATCCGGGACGGTCACAGCCTCGGGCGGCCGTCGCTCGCTCCGCGTGTCGGTGACTTCGATCCGTAGGAGCCCGCCCCGGACGCCGAGGTCCAACCGGAAGTCCCGTCCCGGTACGCGGCCGTGCAGCACCGCGTTGCCGGCCAGCTCGGCGACGATGTGAGCGGCTCTCTCCGACGGCAGCCCCCATGAGCACAGATGCGCGACGGCCAGCAGGCGGGCGAGTCGGGCCGCACGGCGGGTCGGCGACAGCAGAACGGTGAACTGCCGGGTGGGAACGACAGGCCCGGGACGGGTGATTTTCTGGTCCATGTCACTCACCGTGGTCGCTCGGTGCCTACTGTCGGAAGGTGTGACGCCCGTGCCGAGAGCTCTTGTCCGGCTGTGGTCGCCGGCGGTCCGGCCCGTACGCCGTGACGCGCCGGCATCGGGCGCCGTTGGACACGGGCACGACGGAGGTGGGCGGGCATGGGCGGGGACATCGGCGGCGTGGGACCGGCGGACCGTACGACGGACGGCGCGGAAGGTTCGCGATGGGGCGCCGGTCCGGAGGACGACTCCGGCGCGGTGATGAAAGCGGTCGGCCGGCAGATCAAGCTCTGGCGGGAAGCCGCAGGCCTGCGGCAGTCGGAGCTGGGCGCGGCCATCGGGTACAGCGAGGAGATGGTGTCCTGCGTCGAGCGCGGCAGGCGAGCCCCGAAGCCCGAGTTCCTGGACAACGCGGACCGCGTCTTGGAGGCGGGCGGGAAGATCGCCGCGATGCACGGGGATGTCGCGGAGGCCCGGTACCCGAAGAAGGTGCGGGATCTGGCGCGGTTGGAAGGCGACGCGGTCGAACTGGGTGCGTACAGCAACCACAACATGCATGGGTTGCTGCAGACGGAGGAGTACGCGCGAGCTTTGTTCTCCATGCGTCGTCCGGCGTACGGCGAGGACGAGATCGACAGCCATGTCGCCGCTCGCATGGCCAGGCAGGGGATCTACGACCGCCGGCCCGCCCCGCTGCTCACGTTCGTCCTGGAAGAGGTGACACTTCGGCGACCGATCGGCGGCCGGATGGTGCTCCGACGTCAACTCGAACGCCTGTTGAGCGTTGGGCAGTTGAGGCATGTGGAGATCCAGGTGATGCCGACAGACCGCGAAGAGCACGCCGGAATGGCCGGGGAGCTGCGGGTGCTGAAGATCAAGGACGGTACGACGGTGGGCTACTCGGAAGCGCAGCTCACCAGTCGTCTGATTTCTGATCCCAGGGAGGTCCAGATCCTTGAGATGCGGTATGGCATGATCCGGGCCCAGGCGCTCACACCGCGCGAATCCTTGGCCTTCATCGAGAAAGTGCGAGGGGAGACATGAGCCTCAAGCCCACTACCGGAGATGACTCCGCGCTGACGTGGTGCAAGAGCAGCTACAGCAGCAACGACGGCCCCGACTGCGTCGAGGTCGCGGCGGCCGGAGGCGCGGTGCACGTGCGCGACTCGAAGAGCCTGCCGGGCCCGCAGCTCGGCTTCACGGCCGACGTGTGGGCGGACTTCGTGGCGCACACGGCCGGCGGCTGAGCCCGCCGGGCGAAGCCGACGGAGGTCCCTGGCCCGGCCCACCCGGGCCAGGGGCCTCCGCGGGTTCGCTCGCGGATCAGGTGGTCCTCGGCGCGCAGGGACGAGCCCTCCGTGCGTTCAGTGCGGCCCGCGCAGTCCCTCGATGAGGAGTTCGACCAGCCGGCGTGCGTCGTATCGCGCATCGTTCTCCGCGCCGATGCAGAGGTTCCCGACGCCGCGCATGAGCTCGTAGGCCGTCGGGCCGGGGCGGATCTCGCCGGATGCGACGGCGGCGTCGAGGAGTTGGGTGCACACGGGCACGAGGCGGTCGAGGAACGAGGAGTGCAACGCCTCGAAGCCGGGGCTGTCGGGCCGCAGCACCCCGGCGAGACCGTGCTTGGTGACCAGGAAGTCGACGAAGAGGCCGATCCACCTGCCCAGTGCCGCGTGCGGGGTCGCGCTGGTCGCCAGCAGGGCGGGCCCGGCCTCGGCGCAGGCGTTGATCTGGTGCCGGTAGACGGCGACGATGAGGTCCGCCCGCGTCGGGAAGTGGCGGTAGATCGTGCCCATCCCCACGCCCGCCGCGGCGGCGATGTCGCGTACCGGAGCTTCCACGCCGGACGCCACGAAGACCGACGCGGCCGCGTCGAGCAGGGACTCCTGGTTGCGCCGGGCATCCGCCCGCTTGGGCCGGCCCGCTGCCGGCTCCGCGCCCTCGTCGCTCTCCTTCACCGCGCCATTCCCTCCGCTGCCGGGCCTGCTGGGGGGAGCGCCGCTCCTCATCGATAACGGAGCAGCGTTCCGGTTGCTCATGATGTCAGAGCGGTGGACGTGCGGCCAAGACTCGCGCCGCCACCGCGCTCCACCCCCTGTGGAGGGAACGGGGGTCGTGCCGGTGTGAGCCCCTCGACCCGGGGCCGGCCGCCCGCGCGGGCCGCGAGGGCCGGGCACCGCTTCGCCGCCGACCGTCCGGGCCGGGGACGGCTCAGCCGACGGGCGCGCGCACCATGTACACGTCGACAGGGTCCTCGCGTTCCCGGATGAAGCCGTGGCGTTCGTACAGCCGGCGGGCGGAGCTGCCCTGGAGTACCTGGAGGCGGACCTGCACGCCCTCGGCGTCCGCACGGGCCAGGAGGGTCCGCAGGACCGCCGTGCCGATGCCCGCGCCGTGGAGTCCCGGGGCGAGGTAGAAGTTCTCCAGCCACCAGCAGTCCCCGGAGGGGCGAAGGGTGACGCATCCCGCCAGGGTTCCGTCCGCCTCCTCCACGATCGTGGTGTGCTCGGGTGCGTAGGCGTCCCTCAGGCGCTGCCGGACCCGGTGCTCGTCGTACCGGCCCAGGCGTTCCAGGTCGGGGCGCATCACGAGGGCGCGCAACTCGGTCATGACCTCGAGGTCCTCGGGCGCGGCCGGCCGCAGGCCCAGGCCCGCGACGGTGTGCGTGGGAGACATGGCCGGATTCTTCCAGGCGATCTTCCGGGGCCCGCGGGGAGCCCGTGTGCCGTCGTACCGGCTCGACGGGCGCGTGCCGGCGAAGGGCGCCCGTGTTTGACCGGTCCCTCGTCAGGGGTAAGATCTTCGACCCGATTGGCCAGGCCGTGGAGCCGTGTGGCACACTAGCCAGGTTGCTCGGTTGAGTGTCAATGCTGCGCGCCTCCCGCCGGGAGGACCGGAAGCGAGTCCCACAGTACTCGTCGGCCCCTAGGGCCGGACGTACGGGAATCTTTCGGGAAGCGTCAGTGGGGCACTGACCAGGCACCCGGTGGGGTTTCACCCCCGACGCTCTTGAGTGAGCACAGCGCGGTTTCGGCCCGCACCCCCTTGGTTGGGAATTCCTTCGGGACTTCTTCGTAGAGGGGATGCGACACGCCCGACCGCGTGGGTCGGAGGTGAAGTTAAGAGAACTCCCGGGAGCCAGAGCGTGATTGAGAGACAGGACTACTAGTAGCCATGGCGGGACAGAAGATCCGCATCCGGCTCAAGGCCTACGACCACGAGGTCATCGACTCCTCGGCGAAGAAGATCGTCGAGACGGTGACCCGCACTGGTGCGTCGGTCGCAGGCCCGGTGCCGCTGCCCACTGAGAAGAACGTGTACTGCGTCATCAAGTCGCCGCACAAGTACAAGGACTCGCGCGAGCACTTCGAGATGCGCACGCACAAGCGCCTCATCGACATCCTCGACCCCACGCCGAAGACGGTTGACTCGCTCATGCGCCTCGACCTGCCGGCAGGCGTCGACATCGAGATCAAGCTCTGAGGTGACGCGCGAGATGGCAAAGAACATTAAGGGCGTCCTGGGCGAGAAGCTCGGCATGACCCAGGTCTGGGACGAGAACAACCGGGTTGTCCCGGTGACCGTCGTCAAGGCCGGGCCCTGTGTCGTCACCCAGGTCCGCACCAACGACAGCGACGGCTACGAGTCGGTCCAGATCGCCTTCGGCGAGATCGACCCGCGCAAGGTGAACAAGCCCCTCAAGGGTCACTTCGCCAAGGCCGACGTCACCCCGCGCCGCCACCTGGTGGAGCTCCGCACCCCTGACGCCAGCGAGTACACGCTGGGCCAGGAGGTCACTGCCGAGGTGTTCGAGTCCGGCGTCAAGGTTGACGTCACGGGCAACAGCAAGGGCAAGGGCTTCGCCGGTGTCATGAAGCGTCACAACTTCAAGGGCCTCGGCGCCGGTCACGGCGTCCAGCGCAAGCACCGCTCCCCCGGTTCGATCGGTGGCTGCGCCACCCCTGGGCGTGTCTTCAAGGGCATGCGCATGGCCGGCCGGATGGGCAACGAGCGCGTCACCACCCAGAACCTGACCATCCACGCGGTTGACGCGGAGAAGGGTCTGCTGCTCATCAAGGGCGCGGTCCCCGGTCCGAACGGCGGCCTCGTCCTGGTCCGTACCGCGGCCAAGGGGGCTTGAGGTAATGAGCACCATTGACATCCTTTCGCCGGCAGGCGACAAGGCCGGTACCGTCGAGCTCCCCGCGGAGATCTTCGACGCGAAGACCAGCGTTCCGCTGATCCACCAGGTCGTCGTCGCACAGCTGGCTGCTGCCCGTCAGGGCACGCACAAGACCAAGACCCGCGGCGAAGTCCGTGGTGGTGGGCGCAAGCCGTACCGCCAGAAGGGCACCGGCCGCGCGCGCCAGGGTTCGACCCGTGCGCCGCAGTTCGCCGGCGGTGGCGTCGTCCACGGCCCGCAGCCGCGTGACTACTCGCAGCGCACCCCGAAGAAGATGAAGGCCGCCGCCCTGCGCGGTGCCCTCTCGGACCGGGCGCGTCACTCCCGCATCCACGTCGTCACCGGCGTGGTCGAGGGTGGGATCTCCACCAAGGCCGCCAAGACGCTGCTCGGCAAGATCTCGGAGCGCAGCAACCTGCTCCTGGTCGTCGAGCGTGCCGACGAGGCCGCGTGGCTGTCCGCGCGCAACCTGCCCCAGGTGCACATCCTGGAGCCGGGCCAGCTGAACACGTACGACGTGATCGTCTCTGACGACGTGGTCTTCACCCAGGCCGCTTTCGAGTCCTTCGTGTCTGGCCCCCAGACCGCTGAGACCGAAGGGAGCGCCGCCTGATGAGTGAGGCGACCGTCACCAGCTCGACCATCACGAGCAAGACCTACTCGGACCCGCGCGACGTTCTCGTCAAGCCGGTTGTCTCCGAGAAGAGCTACGCGCTGCTCGACGAGAACAAGTACACGTTCATCGTCGCGCCCGGCTCCAACAAGACCCAGATCAAGCAGGCCGTGGAAGCGGTCTTCTCGGTCAAGGTCACCGGGGTCAACACGATCAACCGGCAGGGCAAGCGCAAGCGCACCAAGACCGGCTTCGGCAAGCGCGCTGACACCAAGCGCGCCATCGTGACCCTCGCCGAGGGCGACCGTATCGACATCTTCGGCGGCCCGACCTCCTAACGGGGTCGAGTCGTCCGGAATCGGACGAGGACTGAGAAATGGGTATCCGCAAGTACAAGCCGACGACCCCGGGCCGTCGTGGCTCCAGCGTCGCCGACTTTGTCGAGATCACGCGGTCCACGCCGGAGAAGTCGCTGGTCCGCCCCCTGCACAGCAAGGGCGGCCGTAACAACGCCGGTCGTGTGACCGTTCGCCACCAGGGCGGTGGCCACAAGCGCGCCTACCGAGTGATCGACTTCCGTCGTCACGACAAGGACGGCGTGCCGGCCAAGGTCGCGCACATCGAGTACGACCCGAACCGCACCGCGCGCATCGCGCTGCTGCACTACGCGGACGGCGAGAAGCGTTACATCGTCGCCCCCCGTGGTCTGACGCAGGGTGACCGTGTCGAGAACGGTCCGACCGCAGACATCAAGCCGGGCAACAACCTGGCGCTGCGCAACATCCCGGTCGGTACGACCATCCACGCCATCGAGCTGCGGCCCGGCGGCGGCGCGAAGTTCGCCCGTTCCGCGGGTGCCTCCGTGCAGCTGCTGGCGAAGGAGGGCACGATGGCCCACCTTCGTATGCCGTCCGGTGAGATCCGGCTGGTCGACGCCCGCTGCCGCGCCACCATCGGCGAGGTCGGCAACGCCGAGCAGTCGAACATCAACTGGGGCAAGGCCGGCCGCATGCGCTGGAAGGGCGTCCGCCCGACCGTCCGCGGTGTCGCGATGAACCCGGTTGACCACCCGCACGGTGGTGGTGAAGGCAAGACCTCCGGTGGACGTCACCCGGTCTCGCCGTGGGGTCAGAAGGAGGGTCGTACTCGCTCGCCGAAGAAGGCATCGAGCAAGTACATCGTCCGCCGCCGCAAGACGAACAAGAAGCGCTAGGAGCGGGTTTAGATGCCGCGCAGTCTCAAGAAGGGGCCCTTCGTCGACGGCCACCTCATCAAGAAGGTGGACGTACAGAACGAGGCAGGCACCAAGAACGTCATCAAGACCTGGTCCCGTCGCTCGATGATCGTCCCGGCAATGCTGGGTCACACCATCGCGGTGCACAACGGCAAGATCCACGTCCCGGTGTTCGTCACCGAGTCGATGGTCGGCCACAAGCTCGGCGAGTTCTCGCCGACTCGCACCTTCCGCGGCCACGTCAAGGACGACCGGAAGTCGAAGCGCCGCTAACCGCGGGGTGGAAACGACTATGACTTACACCGAAGGGACAACCATGGAAGCCAGGGCCCAGGCGCGGTACATCCGCGTCACGCCCATGAAGGCCCGCCGCGTGGTGGACCTCATCCGTGGCATGGACGCCACGGAGGCTCAGGCGGTCCTGCGTTTCGCCCCGCAGGCCGCGAGCGTGCCGGTTGGCAAGGTGCTTGACAGCGCCATCGCCAACGCTGCACACAACTACGACCACACCGACGCCACTTCGCTGGTCATCAGCGAGGCGTACGTGGACGAGGGCCCGACCCTGAAGCGGTTCCGACCGCGTGCTCAGGGCCGTGCCTACCGGATCCGTAAGCGGACCAGCCACATCACCGTGGTCGTCAGCAGCAAGGAAGGAACCCGGTAATGGGCCAGAAGGTTAACCCGCATGGGTTCCGGCTCGGCATTACCACGGACTTCAAGTCCCGTTGGTACGCCGACAAGCTGTACAAGGACTACGTCAAGGAAGACGTTGCCATTCGTCGCATGATGACGAAGGGCATGGAGCGGGCCGGCATCTCCAAGGTGGAGATCGAGCGCACCCGTGACCGCGTCCGCGTGGACATCCACACCGCCCGCCCGGGCATCGTCATCGGTCGCCGTGGCGCCGAGGCCGACCGCATCCGTGGCGAGCTGGAGAAGCTGACCGGCAAGCAGGTCCAGCTGAACATCCTCGAGGTCAAGAACCCCGAGGTGGACGCTCAGCTGGTGGCCCAGGCCGTCGCCGAGCAGCTCTCCTCCCGCGTCTCCTTCCGTCGTGCCATGCGTAAGAGCATGCAGAGCACGATGAAGGCCGGCGCCAAGGGCATCAAGATCCAGTGCGGTGGCCGCCTCGGCGGCGCCGAGATGTCCCGCTCGGAGTTCTACCGCGAGGGCCGCGTGCCCCTGCACACGCTCCGTGCGAACGTCGACTACGGCTTCTTCGAGGCCAAGACGACCTTCGGCCGCATCGGCGTGAAGGTCTGGATCTACAAGGGCGACGTCAAGAACATCGCCGAGGTCCGCGCCGAGAACGCAGCGGCTCGCGCCGGCAACCGTCCGGCTCGTGGCGGCGCTGACCGCCCGGCCGGCCGCGGTGGCCGTAGTGGTGGCGAGCGTGGCGGTCGCGGCCGTAAGCCGCAGCAGTCCGCGCCGGCAGCAGAGGCCCCCAAGGCCGACGCTCCCGTCGCCGCTGCTCCGGCTGAGAGCACCGGAACGGAGGCCTGACCGAAATGCTGATCCCCCGTAGGGTCAAGCACCGCAAGCAGCACCACCCGAAGCGCAGCGGTATGTCCAAGGGTGGCACGCAGGTTGCGTTCGGCGAGTACGGCATCCAGGCGCTGACCCCGGCGTACGTGACGAACCGCCAGATCGAGGCAGCTCGTATCGCGATGACCCGCCACATCAAGCGTGGCGGCAAGGTCTGGATCAACATCTACCCGGACCGCCCGCTGACGAAGAAGCCTGCCGAGACCCGCATGGGTTCCGGTAAGGGTTCTCCCGAGTGGTGGATCGCGAACGTCAAGCCCGGACGGGTGATGTTCGAGCTGTCCTACCCGAACGAGAAGATTGCTCGTGAGGCGCTCACCCGCGCTGCTCACAAGCTTCCGATGAAGTGCCGGATCGTTCGGCGCGAGGCAGGTGAGTCGTGATGTCGGCCGGTACCAAGGCGTCCGAGCTGCGCGAGCTGGGCGGCGAGGAGCTTCTCGACAAGCTCCGCGAGGCCAAGGAAGAGCTGTTCAACCTCCGCTTCCAGGCGGCGACGGGACAGCTCGAGAACCACGGTCGGCTCAAGTCCGTCCGTAAGGACATCGCCCGGATCTACACCCTGATGCGTGAGCGCGAGCTGGGCATCGAGACGGTGGAGAGCGCCTGATGAGCGAGAAGACTGTGACTGAGACGAACACCGACCGCGGTTTCCGCAAGACCCGTGAGGGTCTGGTCGTCAGCGACAAGATGGACAAGACCGTCGTCGTCGCTGTCGAGGACCGCGTCAAGCACGCGCTGTACGGCAAGGTCATCCGCCGTACGAACAAGCTCAAGGCCCACGACGAGCAGAACGCTGCAGGCGTCGGCGACCGCGTCATCATCATGGAGACGCGTCCGCTGTCCGCCACCAAGCGCTGGCGCATCGTCGAAATCCTCGAGAAGGCCAAGTAATCCCTGAGGGGGTCTCCCCTCAGGACAGTTCCGCCAGGCTCGGCAGGGGCTTCCTCACCGAAGCCCCTGCCGGGAACCGGCAGACGATCAGGAGATAGACGTGATCCAGCAGGAGTCGCGACTGCGCGTCGCCGACAACACGGGTGCGAAGGAAATTCTCACCATCCGTGTTCTCGGTGGCTCGGGTCGCCGCTACGCGGGCATCGGTGACGTCATCGTCGCCACCGTCAAGGACGCGATCCCCGGTGGCAACGTGAAGAAGGGTGACGTCGTCAAGGCCGTCATCGTTCGCACCGTCAAGGAGCGTCGTCGTCAGGATGGCTCGTACATCCGCTTCGACGAGAACGCCGCTGTCATTCTCAAGAACGACGGCGACCCCCGCGGCACCCGTATCTTCGGCCCCGTGGGCCGAGAGCTGCGCGAGAAGAAGTTCATGAAGATCATCTCGCTCGCGCCGGAGGTGCTGTAAGCATGAAGATCAAGAAGGGCGACCTGGTTCAGGTCATCACCGGTAAGGACAAGGGCAAGCAGGGCAAGGTCATCGTTGCCTTCCCCGCCCAGGACCGTGTCCTCGTCGAGGGTGTCAACCGGGTCAAGAAGCACACCAAGGCCGGTCAGACGGCTCGCGGCTCGCAGACGGGTGGCATCGTCACCACCGAGGCCCCGATTCACGTCAGCAACGTTCAGCTGGTCGTGGAGAAGGACGGCAACAAGGTCGTCACCCGCGTCGGCTACCGCTTCGACGACGAGGGCAAGAAGATCCGCGTTGCCAAGCGGACCGGTGAGGACATCTGATGACGACCACCACTGCGCCGCGTCTCAAGACGCGCTACCGCGAGGAAATCGCCGGCAAGCTGCGTGAGGAGTTCTCGTACGAGAACGTCATGCAGGTTCCCGGTCTGGTCAAGATCGTGGTCAACATGGGTGTGGGCGACGCCGCCCGCGACTCCAAGCTGATCGACGGTGCCGTCAGGGACCTCACCACGATCACCGGCCAGAAGCCGGCCGTAACCAAGGCCCGCAAGTCGATCGCGCAGTTCAAGCTGCGCGAGGGGCAGCCGATCGGCTGCCACGTCACCCTCCGTGGTGACCGCATGTGGGAGTTCCTGGACCGTACGCTGTCGCTCGCGCTTCCGCGTATCCGTGACTTCCGTGGCCTGTCGCCGAAGCAGTTCGACGGCCGTGGCAACTACACCTTCGGTCTCACGGAGCAGGTCATGTTCCACGAGATCGACCAGGACAAGATCGACCGGGTCCGGGGCATGGACATCACCGTGGTCACCACGGCGACCAACGACGACGAGGGTCGTGCCCTGCTTCGTCACCTCGGCTTCCCGTTCAAGGAGAACTGACCGTGGCGAAGAAGGCTCTGATCGCTAAGGCCGCCCGTAAGCCGAAGTTCGGCGTGCGCGGGTACACCCGCTGCCAGCGCTGCGGCCGGCCCCACTCCGTCTACCGCAAGTTCGGCCTGTGCCGCGTGTGCCTTCGTGAGATGGCTCACCGTGGCGAGCTGCCGGGCGTGACCAAGAGCTCCTGGTAATTCTCCTTCGCCCTTTGGGCGTTGGGAATACCCGGAGACTCTCGGTAAGCATCTGGTCGGCAGGAGCCCAGCCGTGTATGCCGTAGGCTTGCATGGTTGGGCGCCTGCCGCCCAAGACCGACTTACTACGCCGTAGGTCCCCGCGCCGCACCCGTCCCGCCACTGAGTGGGGAGAGGGATGGCACATACAGGAAACCCCGGCGAGAGAGGCCGAAGGCCAACTCATGACCATGACTGATCCCATCGCAGACATGCTCACGCGTCTGCGTAACGCGAACTCGGCGTATCACGACGATGTCGCAATGCCGCACAGCAAGATCAAGTCGCACATCGCGGAGATCCTCCAGCAGGAGGGCTTCATCACCGGCTGGAAGGTCGAGGACGCCGAGGTCGGCAAGAGCCTCGTTCTCGAGCTGAAGTTCGGGCCCAACCGCGAGCGTTCGATCGCCGGCATCAAGCGCATTTCGAAGCCGGGTCTGCGTGTGTACGCAAAGTCCACCAACCTGCCGAAGGTTCTCGGCGGCCTGGGCGTGGCGATCATCTCCACGTCCCACGGTCTCCTGACCGGCCAGCAGGCCAGCAAGAAGGGCGTAGGTGGGGAAGTCCTCGCCTACGTCTGGTAGTCGGGAACGGAGGAATAGCTCATGTCGCGAATCGGCAAGCTCCCCATCCAGGTTCCCGCCGGTGTGGACGTCACCATCGATGGCCGCACGGTCGCGGTGAAGGGCCCCAAGGGTTCCCTCTCGCACACCGTCGCAGCGCCGATCGAGGTCACCAAGGGTGAGGACGGCGTGCTCAACGTCGTCCGCCCGAACGACGAGCGTCAGAACAAGGCCCTCCACGGCCTGTCCCGCACGCTGGTGGCGAACATGATCACCGGCGTGACCGCGGGATACAGCAAGGCGCTCGAGATCAGCGGTGTCGGTTACCGCGTCCAGGCGAAGGGCTCCAACCTGGAGTTCGCCCTGGGCTACAGCCACCCGATCCTCATCGAGGCCCCCGAAGGCATCACCTTCAAGGTCGAGTCGCCCACGAAGTTCAGCGTCGAGGGCATCGACAAGCAGAAGGTCGGCGAGGTCTCGGCGAAGATCCGTAAGCTGCGGAAGCCTGACCCGTACAAGGCCAAGGGCGTCAAGTACGCCGGCGAGGTTATCCGCCGCAAGGTCGGAAAGGCGGGTAAGTAAGCCATGGCATACGGTGTAAAGATCGCCAAGGGCGACGCCTACAAGCGTGCCGCCCTCAAGCGCCGCCACATCCGCGTCCGGAAGCACATCTCCGGTTCGCCGGAGCGTCCGCGCCTGGTCGTGACGCGTTCCAACCGCCACATGGTGGCTCAGGTCATCGACGACATCGCGGGCCACACGCTCGCGTCGGCGTCGACCCTGGACGCTTCCATCCGCGGCGGCGAGGGTGACAAGAGCACTCTGGCCAAGCAGGTCGGCGCACTTGTCGCCGAGCGTGCCAAGGCCGCAGGCGTCGAGGCCGTCGTCTTTGACCGCGGTGGCAACCAGTACGCCGGGCGGATTGCCGCTCTGGCTGACGCCGCCCGTGAAGCCGGGCTGAAGTTCTAAGCCCCGGTTCCTACGCACAGCGGACGTAACAGAGAGAGGTAAATCCAATGGCTGGACCCCAGCGCCGCGGAAGCGGTGCCGGTGGCGGCGAGCGGCGGGACCGGAAGGGCCGTGACGGTGGCGCCAGCGCCGCCGAGAAGACCGCGTACGTCGAGCGCGTCGTCGCGATCAACCGCGTCGCCAAGGTTGTGAAGGGTGGTCGTCGCTTCAGCTTCACCGCGCTGGTCGTGGTGGGCGATGGTGACGGCACCGTCGGTGTCGGATACGGCAAGGCCAAGGAAGTTCCCGCGGCCATCGCCAAGGGCGTCGAAGAGGCCAAGAAGAGCTTCTTCAAGGTTCCGCGTATCCAGGGCACCATTCCTCACCCGATCCAGGGCGAGAAGGCTGCGGGCGTCGTTCTGCTCAAGCCTGCTTCCCCCGGTACCGGTGTGATCGCGGGTGGCCCGGTGCGCGCCGTTCTGGAGTGCGCCGGCGTTCACGACATCCTGTCGAAGTCGCTCGGTTCTTCGAACCCGATCAACATCGTGCACGCGACCGTGGCGGCCCTCCAGGGCCTGCAGCGTCCCGAGGAGATCGCGGCCCGCCGCGGTCTGCCCCTCGAGGACGTCGCCCCCGCGGCTCTGCTCCGTGCGCGTGCGGGAGCGGGTGCGTAATGGCTCGCCTCAAGATCACGCAGACGAAGTCGTACATCGGCAGCAAGCAGAACCACCGCGACACCCTGCGTTCGCTCGGGCTCAAGCGCCTGAACGACGTGGTTGTCAAGGAGGACCGCCCCGAGTTCCGCGGAATGGCTCACACCGTCCGCCACCTCGTGACGGTTGAGGAGGTTGACTGATATGGCGGAGAACAGCCCGCTGAAGGCCCACAACCTCCGGCCTGCCCCGGGCGCCAAGACCGCCAAGACCCGTGTGGGTCGTGGTGAGGCGTCCAAGGGTAAGACCGCAGGCCGTGGTACCAAGGGTACGAAGGCTCGCTACCAGGTTCCGGAGCGCTTCGAGGGTGGGCAGATGCCCCTCCACATGCGTCTCCCGAAGCTCAAGGGCTTCAAGAACCCGTTCCGCACCGAGTACCAGGTCGTGAACCTGGACAAGCTCGCGACGCTCTACCCCGAGGGTGGAGAGGTCACGGTGGCCGACCTGGTCGCCAAGGGCGCTGTGCGTAACAACCACCTCGTCAAGGTCCTCGGACAGGGCGAGATCTCCGTGGCGCTGCAGGTTTCGGTTGACGCCGTCTCCGGCTCCGCCAAGGAGAAGATTGCCGCCGCGGGCGGCACCGTCACCGAACTCGTCTGAGACAACTCGGACAGGGCGATGGCCTGAACATCCGACCGGGGATGCCTCTCATATGGGGCATCCCCGGTTGGTCGTTCCTAGGGGGGCATGTCCGCCGGTAAGGTGGCGTGCACTTGCTGTGGTACGTCCTGGGCAAACGCCCGGGGTTCCTTTGGCTGTTACCTAATCGTCGATCCTCAAGACCGTCACCTCACGCTTTTGCGCGGGGGTCGCAGGAGGCACCGTGCTCACCGCGTTCGCCCGGGCGTTCAAGACGCCCGACCTGCGCAAGAAGCTGCTCTTCACGCTCGGCATCATCGTGCTCTACCGTCTCGGTGCGCACATTCCCGTACCGGGGGTGAGCTACGAGAACGTCCAGATTTGTGTTGATCAGGCAAGTAAGGGCAACAACAGCCTCTTCGGCCTGGTGAACATGTTCAGCGGTGGTGCACTGCTGCAGATCACGATCTTCGCGCTCGGAATCATGCCGTACATCACGGCCAGCATCATTCTTCAACTGCTGACCGTCGTCATCCCCCGACTGGAAGCCCTCAAGAAGGAGGGGCAGTCGGGCACGGCCAAGATCACGCAGTACACGCGTTATCTGACCGTGGCGCTGGCCATCCTCCAGGGCACCGGCCTGGTGGCAACCGCCCGCAGCGGCGCCCTGTTCAGCGGCTGCCCGGTCGCCGACCAGATCGTCCCGAACCAGTCGATCTTCACGACCGTCGTCATGGTGCTCACCATGACCGCGGGTACCGCCGCCGTCATGTGGCTCGGTGAGCTCATCACCGACCGCGGCATCGGCAACGGAATGTCGATCCTGATGTTCATCTCGATCGCCGCCAGCTTCCCCGGTGCCCTGTGGGCCATCAAGGAGGGCGGCAAGCTGGCCGACGGCTGGATCGAGTTCTTCACGGTGATCGCGATCGGCTTCGTGATGGTGGGTCTCGTCGTCTTCGTCGAGCAGGCCCAGCGCCGCATCCCGGTGCAGTACGCGAAGCGGATGATCGGGCGCCGGTCGTACGGTGGTACGTCCACGTACATCCCGCTCAAGGTGAACCAGGCGGGTGTGATTCCCGTCATCTTCGCTTCTTCGCTGCTCTACATCCCTGCTCTAATCGTTCAGTTCTCCAACTCCACCGCGGGCTGGGCGACCTGGATCCAGAACCACTTCGTCAAGGGCGACCACCCGTACTACATCGCGACGTACTTCCTGTTGATCGTGTTCTTCGCGTTCTTCTACGTGGCGATCTCGTTCAACCCCGAGGAAGTCGCCGACAACATGAAGAAGTATGGTGGCTTCATCCCGGGTATCCGGGCTGGTCGACCTACTGCCGAGTATCTGAGCTACGTGCTCAACAGGATCACTTGGCCGGGATCGCTGTACTTGGGTCTGATCGCTCTTGTGCCGACGATGGCGTTGGCGGGCTTCGGTGGCGCGAACCAGAACTTCCCGTTCGGCGGGACGAGCATCCTGATCATCGTGGGTGTGGGTCTGGAGACCGTGAAGCAGATCGAGAGTCAGCTCCAGCAGCGCAATTACGAAGGGTTCCTCCGCTGATGCGAATCGTCCTCGTCGGGCCGCCCGGTGCCGGCAAGGGAACGCAGGCTGCGTACCTTGCCCAGAATCTGTCGATTCCGCACATCTCCACGGGCGACCTCTTCCGCGCCAACATCAGCCAGGGCACCGACCTTGGCAAGCAGGCCCGCGCCTACATGGACGCGGGACAGCTGGTGCCGGACGAAGTCACCATCGCGATGGCCAAGGACCGCATGTCCCAGCCGGACGCCGTCAACGGCTTCCTGCTGGACGGCTTCCCCCGCAACGTGGGGCAGGCCGAGGCGCTCGACGAGATGCTCCGGAGCGAGAGCCTCAAGCTGGACGCGGTCCTGGACCTCGAGGTCCCCGAGGACGAGGTGGTCAAGCGCATCGCCGGCCGCCGCATCTGCCGTAACGACAGCGCGCACGTCTACCACGTGACGTACAACCCGCCCGAAGGCCGAAGGCGTCTGCGACTCGTGCGGCGGCGAGCTGTACCAGCGTGACGACGACACCGAGGAGACGGTCCGCACCCGTCTCGAGGTCTACCACACGCAGACCGAACCGATCATCGACTACTACCGGGCCCAGGGCCTGGTCGTGACGATCTCCGCGCTCGGCAAGGTCACGGACGTGACCGAGCGGGCCATGGGCGCCCTCAAGAAGTCCGACGAGGGCTGATCCCCCCGTACCACATCGCAGCCGGCCGCGGCGCCCTCGGGCGCCGCGGCCGACTGTTTGCGCCGTATCGTGGAGTACGGCCGCAGTCCCCCTCCGCATGCAGAAAGGCGCCGCGCAATGGTGCAGATCAAGACCCCCGAGCAGATCGCGAAAATGCGCGAGGCGGGCCTGGTGGTCGCTGCCATTCACGCCGCCACGCGCGAGGCGGCCGTCCCCGGAGCCACCACGAGGGACCTCGACGAGGTCGCGCGCAAGGTGATCGCCGATCACGGCGCGAAGTCGAACTTCCTGGGCTACGGCGGATTCCCCGCGACGATCTGCACGTCGGTCAACGACGTCGTGGTGCACGGCATCCCGGACGAGAAGACCGTCCTCAAGGACGGTGACATCATCTCGATCGACGCCGGCGCGATCGTCGACGGCTGGCACGGCGACGCGGCCTACACCGCCTTCGTGGGCACCGGTCACGCCCCGGAGGTCATCGAGCTCTCCCGGGTGACCGAGGAGTCCATGTGGGCCGGGATCGCCGCGATGAAGGTGAACAACCGGCTCGTCGACATCTCGAAGGCGATCGAGTCCTACATCCGGCGCCAGCCGCGTCCGGCGACGGGCAAGTACGGGATCATCGAGGACTACGGCGGCCACGGCATCGGCACCGAGATGCACATGGACCCGCACCTGCTGAACTACGTCTCGCGCAAGCGGGGCAAGGGCATCAAGCTCGTCCCGGGCGTCTGCCTGGCCATCGAGCCCATGGTCTCGCTGGGCACGGCGCAGACGAAGGTCCTCTCCGACGAGTGGACGGTCCTCACGACGGACGGCAGCTGGTCCTCGCACTGGGAACACTCGATCGCCCTGACCGAGCAGGGGCCCCTGGTCCTGACGTCCCCGGACTGCGGCCGGGCCAGGCTCGCGCCGTACGGCGTGGAGCCGGCGCCGGACCCGTTGGGCTGATCCCCGCGCGAGCCGGGGCGGCGGGCCGTAGACCGGGCCGCCGTCAGGGCTTAAGGATCAGGGTAAGTGGGCAAACTTGACGGATTCGTCTTTTGGAGTCCGCTGACGTAGACTGACTCGTCGGCTCTCGTGCATCCGTGTGTCCGCATGCGGCGGTGCGAAGTCGATCAAGGTAGCCGATTCGAAGGGCGAAGCGTGGCCAAGAAGCAAGGTGCCATCGAAATTGAGGGCACCGTGATCGAGTCCCTCCCGAACGCCATGTTCAAGGTGGAACTCCAGAACGGTCACAAGGTCCTCGCGCACATCAGCGGCAAGATGCGGATGCACTACATCCGTATCCTCCCCGATGACCGGGTAGTGGTGGAGCTCTCTCCGTACGACCTGACGCGTGGCCGGATCGTCTACCGGTACAAGTAGATCTTGCCGCCACCGCTGCTACGGCGCGGTGAGGGCACTGACCCGGAGAACCTGACATCCCATGAAGGTCAAGCCGAGCGTCAAGAAGATCTGCGACAAGTGCAAGGTGATCCGCCGTCACGGCCGGGTCATGGTCATCTGCGACAACCTGCGCCACAAGCAGCGCCAGGGCTGACGCACGACCACCTGCATCTCGCAGCTTTTCGCGCGACGCACGTAAACGTACATACGCAGTGCCCGTCCACGCTTCGGCTGACGACACCTCCGGCGGGGGCCGGGGACCCGGGCGTACCACCTCCCCTCACGGGTGGGGTCGGCGTTCGGGAGCGGTGCTGCGGAAGACCCCCGAAATAACAACTGGAGCCATTGAATGGCACGCGTTTCAGGTGTTGACATCCCGCGCGAAAAGCGCGTGGAGGTTGCCCTCACCTACGTCTTCGGTATCGGGCGCACCCGGTCCAAGGAGATCCTCGCCACCACCGGCGTGAACCCGAACGCCCGCGTTCGTGACCTGGCCGAAGAGGACCTGGTCAAGATCCGCGAGTACGTCGACGCCAACCTCCGCACCGAGGGTGACCTTCGCCGCGAGATCCAGGGCGACATCCGCCGCAAGATCGAGATCGGCTGCTACCAGGGCATCCGGCACCGTCGCGGTCTGCCGGTCCACGGTCAGCGCACCAGCACGAACGCGCGTACCCGTAAGGGCCCGCGTCGCGCCATCGCCGGTAAGAAGAAGCCGGGCAAGAAGTAGTCCTCAGCGGACGCACTGCGGATCTCCGGCCCACCGGCCTCCGCAGCAACCAGCGGTCTTCGCTGTAGGACCGATCACCTCCCCTCTCCATCTGGAGTCAAGACATGCCCCCCAAGGGTCGTCAGGGCGCAGCCAAGAAGGTGCGTCGCAAGGAAAAGAAGAACGTCGCTCATGGGCACGCCCACATCAAGAGCACGTTCAACAACACGATCGTCTCGATCACGGACCCCTCGGGCAACGTGATCTCCTGGGCCTCCGCCGGCCACGTCGGCTTCAAGGGCTCGCGCAAGTCCACCCCCTTCGCCGCGCAGATGGCCGCCGAGTCGGCCGCCCGCCGCGCGCAGGAGCACGGCATGCGCAAGGTCGACGTCTTCGTCAAGGGTCCCGGCTCCGGCCGTGAGACCGCGATCCGCTCCCTGCAGGCCACGGGCCTCGAGGTCGGTTCGATCCAGGACGTCACCCCGACGCCGCACAACGGCTGCCGTCCGCCGAAGCGTCGCCGCGTCTGATCCGTCACGGCCGGTGACGGCCGTGCGTCAGTAGCGCCGGGTGCGGGCGGTATGTCCCTTCGGGGGCGTGCCGCCCGTATCCTTGTCTCATCTGTCGGGCATCAAATAGCGGGTGCCCACGACTGAAGGATCACCACATGCTTATCGCTCAGCGTCCGTCGCTGACCGAAGAGGTCGTCGACGAGTTCCGCTCCCGGTTCGTGATCGAGCCGCTGGAGCCGGGCTTCGGTTACACCCTCGGCAACTCCCTGCGCCGCACGCTCCTCTCCTCGATCCCCGGTGCCGCTGTCACCAGCATCCGGATCGACGGTGTCCTGCACGAGTTCACCACCGTGCCGGGCGTCAAGGAGGACGTCACCGACCTCATCCTCAACATCAAGCAGCTGGTCGTCTCCTCGGAGCACGACGAGCCGGTCGTGATGTACCTGCGCAAGCAGGGTCCCGGCCTGGTCACCGCCGCCGACATCGCCCCGCCGGCCGGTGTCGAGGTCCACAACCCGGACCTGGTCCTGGCCACGCTGAACGGCAAGGGCAAGCTGGAGATGGAGCTGACCGTCGAGCGCGGTCGCGGCTACGTCTCCGCCGTCCAGAACAAGCAGGCGGGCCAGGAGATCGGCCGGATCCCGGTCGACTCCATCTACTCGCCGGTGCTCAAGGTCACGTACAAGGTCGAGGCGACCCGTGTCGAGCAGCGCACCGACTTCGACAAGCTGATCGTCGACGTCGAGACCAAGCAGGCCATGCGTCCCCGTGACGCCATGGCGTCGGCCGGTAAGACCCTGGTCGAGCTGTTCGGTCTGGCGCGCGAGCTCAACATCGACGCCGAGGGCATCGACATGGGCCCGTCGCCGACGGACGCCGCGCTCGCCGCCGATCTGGCGCTGCCGATCGAGGAGCTCGAGCTCACGGTCCGTTCGTACAACTGCCTCAAGCGCGAGGGCATCCACTCCGTGGGTGAGCTCGTGGCGCGTTCCGAGGCGGACCTGCTCGACATCCGCAACTTCGGTGCGAAGTCGATCGACGAGGTCAAGGCGAAGCTGGCCGGCATGGGCCTGGCGCTCAAGGACAGCCCGCCCGGATTCGACCCGACGGCCGCCGCCGACGCCTTCGGCGCGGACGACGACGCGGACGCCGGTTTCGTGGAGACCGAGCAGTACTGAGCCGTTCCCCGGCCGGGGCGCCCCATCTGAGGGGCGCCCCGGTGCCGGGTCCGGCCGCGAAACTTCCGCGGGGCGACCGCCTCGCGGGAACTGACACCGGTACCTGATACGGCCGGTGCAGCACACAAGGAGAAAACCATGCCTCAGCCCGCCAAGGGCGCCCGTCTGGGCGGCAGCGCTGCGCACGAGAAGCTTCTTCTCATCAACCTCGCGAAGTCGCTGTTCGAGCACGGCCGCATCACCACGACCGAGGCCAAGGCCCGTCGCCTGCGTCCGGTCGCCGAGCGTTTCATCACCAAGGCGAAGAAGGGCGACATCCACAACCGTCGCCTGGTGCTGCAGTCGATCACGGACAAGGGCATCGTGCACACGCT
Source organism: Streptomyces sp. B1I3 (assembly GCF_030816615.1). Lineage (NCBI taxonomy): Bacteria > Bacillati > Actinomycetota > Actinomycetes > Kitasatosporales > Streptomycetaceae > Streptomyces > Streptomyces sp. B1I3. The sequence goes on along the minus strand of NZ_JAUSYD010000001.1, from coordinate 3,303,110 downwards.
CTTCACCGAGATCGCCCCGCGGTACGAGAACCGCCCCGGTGGTTACACCCGCATCACCAAGATCGGCAACCGTCGTGGCGACAACGCCCCGATGGCGGTCATCGAGCTCGTCGAGGCCCTGACCGTGGCGCAGCAGGCCACCGGTGAGGCCGAGGCCGCCACGAAGCGCGCCGTCAAGGAAGACGACCTCAAGAAGGACGAGGCCCCGGCCGAGACCGTCGAGGACGCCAAGCCGGCGGACGCCGCTGCGGACGAGTCCAAGGACGCCTGAGCGTACTGAGACCCCGCTACGGGCCCGCACCACCCTTCGGGGCGGTGCGGGCCCGTTCGGTTTTGAGAGGATGCGCGGGTGAGTGACGAGGCAGAGCCCGGGTTCGTACGGGTACGGCTGGACCTTTCGTACGACGGGAAGGACTTCTCCGGCTGGGCGAAACAGACCAGCAGGCGCACGGTCCAGGGCGAGATCGAGGACGCGTTGCGTACGGTGACGAGGTCGTCGCAGACGTACGACCTGACGGTGGCCGGGCGCACCGACGCCGGGGTGCACGCGCGGGGGCAGGTGGCGCACGTCGACCTGCCGGCCGAGGTGTGGGCGGAGCACGAGGAGAAGCTGCTGCGGCGGATGGCCGGACGGCTGCCGCTGGACGTGCGGATCTGGCGGGCGGCCGAGGCGCCCGCCGGGTTCAACGCGCGGTTCTCCGCGCTGTGGCGCCGCTACGCGTACCGGGTGGGGGACCGGCCGGGCGGAGTGGACCCGCTGCTCCGGGGACACGTGCTCTGGCACGACCGGCCGCTGGACGTGGACGCGATGAACGAGGCCGCCGCCCTGATGGTGGGGGAGCACGACTTCGCGGCGTACTGCAAGAAGCGCGAGGGCGCCACGACCATCCGTACGCTCCAGAAGCTGCACTGGGACCGGGACGCGGAGTCCGGTGTGCTGACGGCGACGGTGCAGGCGGACGCGTTCTGCCACAACATGGTGCGGGCGCTGATCGGCGCGGCGTTGTTCGTCGGGGACGGACGACGGCCGGCTGCCTGGCCTGCCGAGGTGCTGGCGGCGAAGGTGCGGGATCCCGGGGTGCACGTGGTGCGGCCGCACGGGCTGACGCTGGAGGAAGTGGCCTACCCGGCGGACGCGCTGCTGGCGGCCCGGGCCGTGGAGGCCCGGAACGTCAGGTCCCTGCCGGGGGCGGGCTGCTGCTGACCCGCCCCCGGCCGGGCACCGCCGGGGTCAGCCGCCCCGGACGGCTCGGACCACGCGGCGCAGCAGTCCCTGCTTGCGGGGGGCGGGCGGCTGCTTCGGCACCTCCACCCGCAGGGACAGGTCGCGGTGCGGCTTGGTCCAGTACGGGGCGATGGTGCGGGTGGGGTCGGCGGGGTGGCCGAAGGCCTTCAGCTCCTCGGCGACCTCGGGGGCCCTGGTGCGACCGAGCCGCGCGGTCTTCGTCCAGCCGAGGGCGGTGAGGCGGACGTACAGGTCCCAGGCGCCGTCGGCGAGCGCGGCCCCTCCGGCGGCCGTGGCCGGGTCCAGTGCCGCGGTCCCCGCGACGGTGAGTTCCCCGTCCTCCGAGCGGCGCACCTCGCACGCGGTCGGCAGCCGGTACTCGGCGCCCGTGGAGCGTTCGCGCAGGACGAGGACGGCGGTCGCCTTCTCCGGTGCGGCGCCCGCGGTCAGCGACTCGGCGGCGAACCGCTTCAGCAGGGTCTCCGGCAGCCCGGACGGTGCCAGGGTGTGGGTGCCGTCCGGGTCCGTGACCGCGCGGACCGGGCCGTCGGCCGCGTGCGGCGCGGCCGTGAACGAGAGACGGAGCGTGCCGTCCTCCTGCCGTTCCAGCCCGGCCAGGGTGGAGCGGCAGGCCAGCGAGTGCTCCCAGCGGGCGAGCCGGACGAAGTCCTCCGGCCGGTCGTCCTCGATGAGGCCGAACGCGATCCTGCGGGAGAGCGGGAGGCCGTCGACCGCCGTACGGGAGGGGCGGCCCGCCAGCGCGGTGCGGATCTCGCGGAGGAGGGACAGCCGGTTCTCGTCCGCCGTCTCCAGGAACGCCTTGCCGGTGAGCCGGTCCAGCACCTCGACCCGCAGCCAGCGGCGGTGCAGACGGTCGCGTGCGGGACCCGGTCCGGTGAGGCTGTCCGTCTTCCGCATCAGGCCGGCGAGCGCCGCGTAGAAGTCCGCGGGGGCGGGCGCAGGGACGTCCCGCTTCGGGCCGTAGTGGTAGCAGACGTGGCTGCCGAGCACCGAGACGTGGCCGGCGCGGAGGTACGCCTCGCTGGTGAACGCCTGCTCGGCCAGCGGCCGGTCGGCCGGGGGGAAGCGCAGCCCGTGCCGGAGGAGGAAGGCCCGGTCGAAGAGCTTGTTGGCGGTGAGGCTGTCGGCGAGCGGGTCCTTGGCCAGGGTGGCGCGGGGCCGGTCGCGTACGAACAGCTCCTTCGGCAGGCCGCGGTCCTTCGCGGCGAGCTTCCCGACGACGACGTCCGCGTCGTTCTCCATGCCGTACGCGTACAGCCGCTCCAGCGCCCGGGGGGCGAGGCGGTCGCCTGCTTCCATGAAGAGGACGTACCTGCCGTGGGCGGCGTCGATGCCGGAGTTGCGGGGGTCGGCCCCGGCGGAGGGGCGCACCGCGCCCTCGCCGTCGCCGACGAGCACGGTCTCGATGTCCGCGGCGGGCAGGGTCTGTGCGGCCACGGAGTCCAGGGTCTCGCGCACGGCCTGCGGGGTGGCTCCGCCGGTGGGCACGACGACGCTGACCCTGGGCGGGAGCGGGGCGCCGTCGGCAGCGTCCTCCGGGGCGGGGGAGAGCGTCAGGGCGAGCCCGGTGCCCGCCCCGGTGGCGTGCGCGGCCATGACCGGGGTGGCGCGGTGGCCGCCGGTGACGCCGGTGAGGGAGGGTGCGGGCAGCGGCGCCCCGTCCGGTGCCGCGTTGCCCAGCGGGACGTTGCGGTCGAAGCCCGCGCCCATCACACGGATCTGCACGTCCCACGTGCCGGCGTCGAGCGGGCTGCCGCCCGCGCCGCGAGCGGGGTCGATCGCGGCGGTGCCCGTCAGCACGGGGCGTACCAGTACGGTGCCGTCCTCGGCCACCTCCTCCTCCAGGGAGAGGGTGGCCGGTGCGGGGACGGGCCACAGGTGCGCGGTCCGCGTGTTCCGGAGCAGCACGTTGACCCGGAACGACTTCAGCTCGTCGGTCACGTCGACCGGTTCGTCGAGGATGCCGTCGGTGAGTTTCGGGGCGAGGACGTACCTCTCACCCCGGCGGGACAGCAGGAGGCCCGGCCCGCCCGGCTCCTCCGCGAAGCGGGCGGTGAAGTCGACCTTGAGCCGGTCGCGGTCCCAGCGGGCGTCCTCGATCCCGGTGAGGGCCGTCAGATCGGTCTGCCGGCCGGTGTACTCGGTCAGCTCCGCGGGCCTGTCCGCGCGCAGGAGGTCCGAGCGGACCCGCTGGTTGGCGGCCAGTCCGGCGTGCACACCGTCGGTGACGAAGGCCTCGGCCAGTTCCCGGACCGCTTCGAAGGGATCACGGTCGAAGCGCGGGTCGATGGCGGCGCCGCGCGCGGGTACGCCCAGCCGGCTGAGCATCTCCACGCGGTAGAAGCGCCGGAGCAGCCGGTCGCGTCCGGGGCCCGGCTCGGTGCCGGCGACCACCGTGTCCAGGATCTCGCGCAGGTTGGAGTAGTAGCGGCGCGGGTCCATCGCCGTCGTACCGGCGTTCTCCTCGTCGTCGCGCGCCCAGTACGTGTAGCAGACGTAGTCGCCGAGTACGGACACGACCTCGGCCTTGAGGTAGGAGCGGACCAGGAAGAGCTGGTCCTCCAGGATCCAGGGGCCCTCGGGGTGCACGATGCCGTGTTCGCGCAGGAAGGCGGTCCGGAACATCTTGTGCGGGGTGAGGCTGTCGATCAGCGAGGCGTCGTGGACGGTGCACTTCTCGCGGGTCGTGCTCATCAGGCCGTAGGGCACGCCGCGGCTGAGGAAGTTGCTGGCGACCTTCCCGATGACGATGTCCGACGCGTTGCGGTCGGCCATCGCGTGGAGACGTTCCAGGGCCTCGGGGGCCATCCGGTCGTCGTGGTCGACGAACTGCACGTACGCGCCCCGCGCCTGCTCCACGCCGACGTTGCGCGGCTTGCCGGGCCACCCCGAGTTGGGGATCTCCGTGACGCGGAAGTGCTCGTGCTCGGCGGCCAGGGCGTGCAGCCGTGCCGGTGTCCCGTCGGTCGAGCCGTCGTCGACGAACAGCACCTCGAACTCGTCCGCCGGCAGCGTCTGGGCCAGCATCGAGCGGACCAGCGGCTCGATGTGGCTGCCCGAGTTGTACGTCGGGACCACCACCGTCACCTTGATTGCCATGCCCACCCCAGACTCTCTGTGCATCCATGCGTGCGTGTGTACGGCGCGCCCCTGTGCCGGGTGTGCGCCGGTGTTCCCCGGTGGCGGGACTCAGACGACGGGAGCCGCCGCGGCCGCCGATGCCTGGACCTCGCCGCGGTGGCGGATCTGGCGGAACGTGAAGTCGGTCAGGTCGTCGCCGACCGCGTACACGCCCTTGTCCGACGTGGTCACGTTCTTCCCGCTGGTGAATCCGCCGACGGTGAAGTAGGCGTAACGGCCGTGGGAGTTGGCGGTGCGGCGGCAGACGGAGCCGCCCCGGCAGAAGGTGGGGACACCTCCGCCGCCGAGGGAGGCGATGCCGCCGGACGCCTGCTGCGCCGCCTTCTTCGCCTCCGCCTCGGTGCCGAAGACCGCGAGTCCGACGGTGACCGCGACTCCGTCCTTGCTGTACGTGGCGCGGATGACCTGGTCGCAGCCGTTCGAGACGAGGATCGAGCCGAGTGCGCCCTGGGTCGTGGCGGCGCAGCTCGTCGTCCTGCCGGTGGCGCCCTTGGCGTAGACGCGGTCGCCCATCGTGAGCTTCCTGCCGGGGAAGAACGCGTCGACGGTGACCGGGGCCGTGTCCTTGCGCTCGTCGGCTATGTAGTCCTCCGGGTCCGGCGGGGGCGGCGGCGCGACCGAGGAGAAGGAGGGCTGCGGGACCGAGGTCTCCGAGGGCAGGTCTGTGGGGGAGGGCAGCGCGCTCGCGTCGCTGTCCGGGGAGGTACCGCCGCCGTCGGTCGTGATGACGGCCACCGCGACGATCGCGGCGACCGCTGCGGTGGCCAGCGCGCCCGCGCCGATCATCAGCCACTTCTTGCGCCGGCTGCGTGCCGCGGACGCCTCGGCCAGTGCCGCCCAGTCCGGAGTCCCGCTGTCTCCGGGCCCCCAGGAGGGCCCCCCTTGCCCAAAGCTCATGCCGCGAATCCTAGACCGACCGTAATCCGGTTGGGTCAGGGGTTCGCGGGCCGTGACAATGCTGTGTATGGGACATCTTGAAGCGGGCCATCTGGAGTACTACCTGCCGGACGGGCGGGTGCTGCTCGGCGATGCCTCGTTCCGGGTGGCGGACGGGGCGGTCGTCGCCCTCGTCGGGGCGAACGGAGCGGGCAAGACGACGCTCCTGAAACTGCTCGCCGGGGAGATCCAGCCGCACGGCGGCTCCGTGTCGGTGAGCGGCGGACTCGGGGTGATGGGCCAGTTCGTCGGCTCCGTACGGGACGAGCGGACCGTGCGCGACCTGCTGGTCTCCGTGGCGCAGCCCCGGATCAGGGAGGTGGCGAAGGCCGTCGACGCGGCCGAGGAGCGCATCCTCACCGTGGACGACGAGGCCGCGCAGATGGCGTACGCGCAGGCGCTCAGCGACTGGGCGGAGGTGCGGGGGTACGAGGCCGAGACGCTGTGGGACATCTGCACCATGGCCGCACTCGGCGTGCCCTACGAGAAGGCGCAGTGGCGCGAGGTGCGCACGCTCAGCGGCGGCGAGCAGAAGCGCCTGGTCCTGGAGGCGCTGCTCAGGGGCCCCGACGAGGTGCTGCTGCTCGACGAGCCGGACAACTATCTGGACGTCCCGGGCAAGCGGTGGCTCGAGGAGAAGCTCAAGGAGACCCGTAAGACGGTGCTCTTCGTCTCCCACGACCGGGAGCTGCTCTCCCGGGCCGCCGAGAAGATCGTCAGCGTGGAGCCCAGTCCGGCGGGCTCGGACGTATGGGTGCACGGTGCCGGATTCGCCACCTACCACCAGGCCCGCAAGGAGCGGTTCGCGCGCTTCGAGGAGCTCCTGCGGCGCTGGGAGGAGGAGCACGCCCGGCTGAAGGCGCTGGTCCTGCGGATGCGGCAGCAGGCGGCGAACAGCCCCGACATGGCGAACCGCTACCACGCGATGCAGACCCGCTTCAAGAAGTTCGAGGAGGCGGGACCGCCGCCGGAGCCGCCCCGCGAGCAGGAGATCAGGATGCGGCTGCGCGGCGGGCGGACCGGCGTACGCGCGGTGACCTGCACGAACCTGGAGCTGACCGGCCTCATGAAGCCGTTCGACCTGGAGATCTACTACGGGGAGCGGGTCGCGGTCCTCGGATCGAACGGATCGGGCAAGTCACACTTCCTGCGCCTGCTGGCCGGGGAGCCGGTGGCCCACACCGGGGAGTGGAAGCTCGGGGCCCGGGTGGTGCCCGGACACTTCGCCCAGACACACGCCCACCCGGAGCTGCTGGGCAGGACGCTCGTCGACATCCTGTGGACGGAGCACGCCAAGGACCGGGGCGGGGCGATGTCGGTGCTGCGCCGGTACGAGCTGGAGCGGCAGGGGGACCAGGCCTTCGAGAGGCTGTCCGGCGGGCAGCAGGCGCGTTTCCAGATCCTGCTCCTGGAGCTGGCAGGGACGACCGCGCTGCTGCTCGACGAGCCGACGGACAACCTGGACCTGGAGTCGGCGGAGGCCCTGCAGGACGGGCTGGAGGTGTACGACGGCACGGTGATGGCCGTGACGCACGACCGCTGGTTCGCGAAGTCCTTCGACCGGTACCTGGTCTTCGGCTCGGACGGGGTCGTCCGGGAGTCCTCGGAGCCGGTCTGGGACGAGCGCAGGGTCCGGCGGGAGCGGTAGGGCCGGCGCGTTTTGACCCGTCCCGGGCGGGGCGGGTACTGTCGGGGGTTGTTATACGTATCGGCTTCGGCGTTCTCACGCGAACAGCCCTTACGTAGGTTCTCTGGAGCAGTTACCAGTGGCTCGCATACGGGCAGTGTCCCCGGCATTGTGGGTCCCAGCTGCATGATCGCTTCAGGGGTGCCATGTGTTGGACCTCATCCACTGAAGAAGCGAAGGCTACGAAGTGCGTACGTACAGCCCCAAGCCCGGCGATGTCACTCGCCAGTGGCACATCATCGACGCCGAGGACATCGTCCTGGGCCGTCTGGCCACCACGGCTGCGAACCTCCTCCGAGGCAAGCACAAGGCGATCTACGCCCCCCACATGGACATGGGCGACTTCGTCATCATCATCAACGCCGAGAAGGTTCACCTCTCCGGTAACAAGAAGACCCAGAAGATGGCGTACCGCCACTCCGGGTTCCCGGGCGGTCTCCGTTCCGTGCGTTATGACGAGCTGCTTGCGAAGAGCCCCGAGAAGGCCGTCGAGAAGGCCATCAAGGGCATGATCCCCAAGAACACCCTGGGTCGTCAGATGCTCTCGAAGCTCAAGGTCTACGCGGGTGACCAGCACCCGCACGCTGCGCAGCAGCCGGTCCCGTTCGAGATCACCCAGGTCGCGCAGTAGTTCCGGCCTCCCCCCTAAGACGCAAAGAAAGATCTGAGGAGAATCGTGGCCGAGACCACTGTTGAGACGACCGCCGACGACACGGCGGGCACCGAGGGCGAAGAGACCTTCGCCGAGGTGACCACCTTCGAGTCGGAGGTCCCCGTCGAGGGTGAGTACACCTCCGAGTCGCTCGCGGGCCGCTTCGGCGACCCGCAGCCCGCGGCCGGCCTTGGCCGTCGCAAGAACGCCATCGCCCGCGTCCGGATCGTTCCGGGCTCCGGCAAGTGGAAGATCAACGGTCGCACCCTTGAGGACTACTTCCCCAACAAGGTGCACCAGCAGGAAGTCAACGAGCCCTTCAAGGTGCTCGAGCTCGACGGCCGCTACGACGTCATCGCCCGCATCTCGGGTGGCGGCGTCTCCGGTCAGGCCGGTGCCCTGCGCCTCGGCGTGGCCCGCGCGCTGAACGAGGCGGACGTGGACAACAACCGCGCCACGCTGAAGAAGGCCGGCTTCCTCTCCCGCGACGACCGTGCGGTCGAGCGCAAGAAGGCCGGTCTCAAGAAGGCCCGCAAGGCCCCGCAGTACAGCAAGCGCTAAATCGCCTGCTCGTCTGCATTACACGTTCGCCCCGGCGGCACACCTCGTGCTGCTGGGGCGTTCGTTTATCAGCGCTCGCGGGCGTATAACGGCTTAAGACGCTTATAGGGCTGGCGGCCTCGACCGCATCTCACTGTGCTGCGTTTCGCCTTGCTTCGCCCTGTTCTGCTTGCTTTGGTTTTGTGGTTTCGGAGCACCATCGGAGGACATCAGTGGGACGACTCTTCGGCACGGACGGCGTGCGCGGTGTCGCCAACGCGGACTTGACGGCCGAGCTCGCGCTCGGGCTCTCGGTCGCGGCGGCGCACGTACTGGCCGAGGCCGGCACCTTCGCGGGGCACCGGCCGACAGCGGTGGTCGGCCGCGACCCCCGCGCCTCCGGGGAGTTCCTGGAGGCCGCCGTGGTGGCGGGCCTGGCCAGCGCGGGCGTGGACGTGTTGCGGGTCGGCGTGCTGCCGACCCCGGCCGTGGCGTACCTCACCGGTGCGCTCGGCGCCGACATCGGTGTCATGCTCTCCGCGAGTCACAACGCCATGCCCGACAACGGCATCAAGTTCTTCGCCCGTGGCGGCCACAAGCTCGCCGACGAGCTGGAGGACCGCATCGAGACGGTGTACGAGCAGCACCGCACCGGCGAGCCGTGGGCCCGTCCGACCGGTGGCGGGGTGGGCCGGGTCTCCGACTACGCGGAGGGCTTCGACCGTTACGTCGCCCACCTGATCGGCGTACTCCCCAACCGGCTCGACGGGCTGAAGGTCGTCCTCGACGAGGCGCACGGCGCAGCCGCCCGGGTCTCGCCCGAGGCGTTCGCCCGGGCCGGGGCCGAGGTCGTCACCATCGGCGCGGAGCCGAACGGTCTGAACATCAACGAGGGCTGCGGCTCCACCCACCTGGCGCTGCTGCGGGCCGCCGTCGTCGAGCACGGCGCCGACCTCGGCATCGCGCACGACGGCGATGCCGACCGCTGCCTGGCCGTGGACGCCCAGGGCGAGGAGATCGACGGCGACCAGATCCTGGCCGTGCTCGCCCTCGCCATGCGCGAGGCCGGCCACCTGCGCAAGGACACCGTCGTCGGCACGGTCATGTCGAACCTGGGCTTCAAGATGGCGATGGAGCGGGAGGGCATCCAGCTCGTCCAGACCGCCGTCGGTGACCGGTACGTCCTGGAGTCGATGAAGGCCGAGGGCTTCGCGCTCGGCGGCGAACAGTCCGGACACGTCATCGTCCTGGACCACGCCACGACCGGGGACGGCACGCTCACCGGGCTGATGCTCGCGGCCAGGGTCGCCGCGACCGGCCGTACGCTCGCCGACCTGGCCGGCGTCATGCAGCGCCTCCCGCAGGTCCTCGTCAACGTGCCGGACGTCGACAAGTCCCGCGTGGACACCTCACCCGAACTGGCGGCCGCGGTCGCCGAGGCCGAGCGCGAGCTGGGCGACACCGGTCGCGTCCTCCTGCGCAAGTCGGGCACGGAGCCGCTGGTCCGGGTGATGGTGGAGGCCGCCGACATCGAGCACGCCCGCGCCGTGGCCGGACAGTTGGCCGACGTCGTGAAGTCGGCGCTCGGCTGACGGCCCGTCGGCCGACAGGCCGTCAGCGATCGGACGGCCCCGGCCTCACCGCCGGGGCCGTCCGGCGTCCGGCGCGGTGCGGGGCCGGCCCAGTTCGCCGATGACCCGGGCCAGGTCGGCCGGCGCGGCGGCGAGGCGCACCGGCTCCCCCGCGTCGTCGATCTCGGCGATGTGCCAGCTCCTGGGGACGGAGTCGCCGTCGCTGCCCCGGGCACGCCGCACGGCCGTGACGGTGAGCCGCTCCACCGGTATCCGTCTGGCCGCGAACCTGCCGGGCCCGGGATGGGGGGTCACCGCGGGCGGGCCGCCTCCCAGGACGATGTGGGTGCCGAAGCCGTTCGGGTTGTAGCCGGTGTGGTCGAGGAAGCGGGCGGCGAGGAACTCCTCCTCCCGCACCTCCTGCCGCACGTCCGCGGTGTCCTGCGGCGTACGGACCCGGGTGGCGTACCAGGCCCAGGTGAAGAGGGCCAGGGTGACCGCCGAGCCGCAGCCCGCCCACGTACGGGTCGCGGGGGAGGCGAACGGAGCCACGGGGTGCAGGTGGCAGAGCGGCAGCAGCCACAGAGCCGTACCGGCCAGCGCCCCCGCGAACGGCAGAGCCGACGGGAGGACCTCGTCGTCGGGCAGTCGTCGTCCGCGCCGGTGCAGCAGCGCCCGGGCGCCGGGGTATCCCGCGCAGAGGAGGCACCCGGCCGCGACGACCGCCAACTCTCCGGGCCCCGCGAAGTGTTCGCGCCACACGTGGTGCTCCCCGGCGACCTCCCTCACCTGGCCGCGCCACACGGTCAGTTCGACGTGGTCGCCGGTGCCGAACCCGCGGGCGCCCTCCTTCGAGACGGCCAGGCGGTCGACCGGCCGGCCGTCGGTGAAGTGGAGCTGACCGCCCCGCTTCCCCCTGCCGTCCTCGGCCCGTGCGATCACCGCCGGCAGCGTGGTCAGGCACTCGCCGCGTTCCGCGGCCGGTGTCCCCGCGGTGCACGGTACGGCCGACGCCCACGCCGCCCTCTCCTCCTCGGCGACCGGAACGAACCACGCGGCGAGGCCGGCACCCGCGACCAGCAGGGCGCACAGGCACAGCGACACGGCCGGGCCGCGCCCGGCGGAGCGGTACGAGATGACGGGGATGTGGCTCGACCTCGGCACGCCGTGACGGCGGTGCAGCGCACGGAGCGCGTCCAGGTCCGCGTCGAAGGCGGGGCGGTCGTCGGAGGAACCGCTGACCGGAAGCGGCAGCCGCCGCCTGCGCCCGTCACGCAGCATCACGACGACGCGGTGGATCTCCTGGTTGCGTCCGTACCGCACGTCGACACCCAGGTCGGCGACGTCCCGCCACGGTAGGCACCGCCTGCGCAACAGCGTCCGGGTGCGCAGGCCGTGCGCGTCGGCGCCTATCTCGGCGGTGGCCGCGTGCAGGCACACGAGCCCCGGCAACGCGAGCAGCGCACCCGCGAACACCCACCCGTCCACGGGCCCGCCCCGGCAGGCCGTGCGGACCACGGCCAGGAGCGCGCCGGCCGCGCCCAGGACGACGAAGAACCACAGGGCGCGGTTCCGCACGGGACCGCGGCTCATTTCCCGGACATCGGTCATGCGCGGCATCGTGCCACCGACCGCATCACCCGCACCTGTGCGGTGTGCGGCAGCTTCGCGCCCCCCGACGCTGCCGGATCCGTACGCCCGGACGGCCTCCGTGACCGCCTGTCAGCCGGCGCCGCCACCCGCCCTGACGTCGTACGCCGGTGCCGACCGGCGCTGCCAGTTCCACAGTGCCTTCTGGATCAGCAGCGTCAGCGTCCCGGCCAGGACGATGCCGCCGAGGTTGGCCAGCAGCTGTGCCGACGACCCCCAGGTCTGGTCGAGGTCCTGGTAGCTGAAGGCGACCGCGGCGTTGGCCGCGGCGGGGACCGTGGTCACCGAGATGGCCACACCGATCAGCGCCCCGGACTTCGCCGAGGTCAGCGAGAGCGTGCCCGCGATGCCCGCCAGGAGGGCGACCACGAACGACATCCAGTCCGGATGCCAGATGAACCCGGTGTTCGGCCGGTCCGCCGTAACCATGTCCGCGTCGAACAGCCCGAACGCGTCCAACAGCCAGGCGAACCCCGCCGTCAGCACCATCGCCACCACGAATCCACCGATCAGCGCCCAGAGCGACCGCGCGACCAGGCGCGGAGCGCGCTGCACCAGCGCCGTCGAGATCCCGGCCAGCGGGCCGAACTCCGGGCCCACGGCCATCGCGCCGACGATCAGGATGGCGTTGTCGAGCATCACCCCGCAGGCGGCGAGCATCGTCGCGACGGCGAGGAACGCCACGTAGGTGGCGCTGAACGTCGACTCCTCGTGGGTCACCTCGCTCAGCTCTTCCCACAACACCGCGTCCGCGCCCTCGCCGGGCGCCTGACGCTCCGCCTCGTCGGCGTGCGCGGAGAGCGTCAGGCCCACGTTCTCCACGGTGATCGAGCCGGTCCTGTCGATCCCCAGCTCCCGCAGACGGCCGATGAGTTCGTCACCCGCCTCCCGCGCCACGTCGCACAGGACCACGTCCCCCACCGGATCGCGGGCGACCCCGGGCAGCACCGCGAGGTGGGCGGTGCCGACGGTGCGCTCCAGGAGATCGACGACCTCGTCGGTACGGTCGGCGGGCACGATGAGGCGCAGATGCAACACGGCGGGAGCTCCCGGGAATCAGAGTTTGCGCAACGACAGGCGCTGGACCTTGTGGTCCGCCCCCTTGCGGAGCACCAGCGTGGCACGGCCCCGCGTCGGCGCCACATTCTCCAGCAGATTGGGCCGGTTGATGGTCCGCCACATGGAGCGCGCGTAGTCCAGGGCCTCGTCCTCCGCGACCTGGGTGTACTTGCGGAAGTACGAGGACGGGTCCTGGAACGCGGTCTCGCGCAGTCGCCGGAAGCGGTGCAGGTACCAGGTCTCGATGTCCTCCGGGCGCGCGTCCACGTACACACTGAAGTCGAAGTAGTCCGCGAGCCCGACCCTCGTCCGGCCGTCCTTGCCGGGCAGGGCCGGCTGCAGCACGTTCAGCCCCTCGACGATCAGGATGTCGGGGCGGCGGACGGTGAGCCGCTCGCCCGGCACGATGTCGTAGATGAGGTGGGAGTAGACGGGCGCCGTGACCTCGTCCTTGCCGGCCTTGATGTCGGCGACGAACCGGGTCAGGGCACGCCGGTCGTACGACTCGGGAAAGCCCTTGCGCGACATCAGCCCGCGCGCCCGCAGTTCCTTCATCGGCAGCAGGAACCCGTCCGTGGTCACGAGCTCCACCCGGGGGTGCTCCGGCCAGCGGGCCAGCAGCGCCTGGAGGATACGGGCGCTGGTGGACTTGCCGACGGCGACACTTCCGGCGACCCCTATGACGAACGGGGTGCCGCGCTGTTCCCCGTGCCCGTTGCCCGCGTCCCCCAGGAAGGTGTTCAGGGCGCCGCGCAGGCCGGAGGTCGCCTGGACGTAGAGGTTGAGGAGCCGGGAGAGCGGCAGATAGACGTCCCGCACCTCGTCGAGGTCGATGACGTCGCCGAGTCCTCTGAGCTTCTCGACCTCCTCGGCGCTCAGCGGCAGCGGGGTCTTGTCACGCAGGGCGCTCCACTCGGCCCGGGACAGGTCGACGTAGGGCGTCGGCGCGTGTTCGGTGCGTCGGGGGCTCCGTGCGGGCGAAGTGATCACGTACTCATTGTCGCGGGAGTTCGTACGGAGCGGGGGGTGGGCTCGGTCACGTGGGGAGGAGCGCCTGGCGGGTCGTGCCCTCCCGCCTCCCGCGTCCGCTGCCGGTGACGTGAGCCTGACCGTTCCCCACGACGACGCGGGCCGGTGCGCGGCCGCCCGGCCGGCGCCCCCACCTGAGCGGGCACCGTGTCCGGGACATGCGCTGATCCTGGCGGAACTACCGCGTTCCCCGTCCACGGCGACGGCTCCGGGCAGGTCCCAAGGCCGCCGGTCGCAGAATGATCACCCACCCGGAACGCCTGGTCAGGGCACTGGTAACCACCGCCGTGCCGGCGGTTCCGCCGCCGGCGCGAGGACGGGGCGGCGGCGGAACGGCGGCGGACGCACGGCGGTCGAAGGGGCCGCGGCGGAAGCACGGAGGCGGAGGCACGGCGGTGCGGCGGCCGAGGGCCTTGCCGTCAGCCCCGGCGCCCCCTCCGCAGCCCGAAGAACGCGCCCAGCGGTGCGGCGAGCAGCGCCCAGAGGACGATGATCGTGACCGGGTCGGGAGACCGGGTGTCCAGCTCCTGGGCCGTGGCCACCAGCGCGATCAGGCCCCAGAGGACGGTCGCGGTGCCGGCCAGCCAGACGAAGGCCGTCCGCACCCGCCCGGCGGTCGCGGTCGCCGGACGGGTCCCGCTCCCACTGTCCGGGCGGGGGATGCGGTCCGGGTCGCGGGGCGGCATGCGGATGACCGCAGCCGGCGGTACCGCCGCGTCGATGACGGCGGTGCGCGCCGGGGTGAGGCCCTTGTAGAGCGTGGGCTCCACCCGGATCTGGAAGCCGTCCAGGCCGGTGAGGTGGCGGCCGCCGTCGGGGTGGACGAGGAGGGCGGCGCAGTCGGCGTAGCGGATGACCACCTGGCCGGAGGGTGTGGTCAGGGACACCGCGTCGGGGGCCACGGTCAGCGAGGTGGAGGAGTCCTCCAGGCCGGGGTGCCGGGTACCGGAGGCCGTCGGAGTGTCCGTCGACCACTGCGGCGCCGCGGTGAAGCCCGCCCAGTCCGCTCCTCGGCCGGGGACCTGGAGCAGCGCCGTGGAGTGCAGCTCGCGGGCCACCTCGCGCAGGTCGTCCAGGGTGACGGCGGCGAGTTCGGCCCGGTGCTCGTCCGGGGTGAGATTGCGGTGCCCGGTCAGCAGGTTCAGGGCGTAGGAGGGCAGCCGGGCCGCCCCGAGATCCGGGGTGTCGTACTGCTTGAGGAACTTGGCGCGTGCCGAGTCGAGTTCCGTCTGCTCGATGGTGCCGGCCCGCAGCCGGGCCAGGGCGTCGACGAAGCCGCCGACCACCGCGTCCTGCTTCTTCGGGAGCGCGTCGGCGAACGCGGTGATCGACGCGAAGTCGTTGTCGCGCGGGCTGTAGTCGGCGTCGGCGACGTAGGAGTAGCCGCCCTTCTGCCGCAGATCCGTGTAGAGCGCACGGCTGAGCACCTCCGCGAAGAGGGAGGCGGCCGTCGAGCGCCGGACGATGCCGTCCAGGACCACACCACCGTCGTTGCCGGTGATGTACGCCGGGGTGACGGGAAGGGCAGAGGTCGGGGCGGGCAGGGGGTGCGGGGTGCCTGCCGGGAGGGTGAGGTCCAGGCCCTCGGGCACGCTGGCGGTGGTGATCCACAGGACCGCGTTGTCGCGGGTGAACCGGGTGCGTGCCCAGTCGCGTACGGCGTCGGCCGTCAGGTGCCAGGTGCCGTGCTCTGCGTAGCTGCTGAGACCGTAGCCCTGTGCGCCGTAACGCCACAGGGGGAGCTGGTGGTTGGGGCCGCGGTTGCGGCCCGCGGCCTCGGTGCGCAGGATCTCGCGCTCGGTCTCCAGCCGCTCCAGGGGCAGGTCGCGCAGGGCCGCGCAGACACCGTTGAGGTAGGTGACGACCTCCTCGGGCGTGCCCGTGGCGTGGAAGAGGGTGTACGTGGCGGCGGTGGCGCCGTTGTAGTGCAGGTCGGACAGGCCGTGGCGGTGCAGGGCAAGGTGTTCGACGAGGTGGGTGATGCCCGTGGTGGCGAGCGTCTCGTCGGCGACCCCGACCCGGAAGAAGAGTCCCGCCGTCACCGGCCCGGAGCCGGCGGCGAGCACCGTGCGGATGCCGTCGACCTCGGTCTCACGGATGTCGTCGGCGGGCGGGACGGGATGCGCGGCAAGTGCGGCGGGTGCGGCAGGCGC
The DNA here is from genome assembly GCF_030816615.1 of Streptomyces sp. B1I3. NCBI lineage: Bacteria > Bacillati > Actinomycetota > Actinomycetes > Kitasatosporales > Streptomycetaceae > Streptomyces > Streptomyces sp. B1I3. Next base: position 3,287,446 of record NZ_JAUSYD010000001.1, on the reverse strand, counting down.
GACGGGGCCGAGCCCCTGGGTTTCCTGGGACATCGGTTCAGCCCTTCGACAGTGCGGTTCTGCGGTGCTTGAGGAACTGGACCTCTTTGTCGCCGGCGTGGTGCCAGGGCGATGCGGTGGCCCTGTCGCCGAGGGTGCGGAAGAACGGCGCAGCCTCGCGGTGGTGGCCGCCCAGGCAGAGCGCCCCCGCGAACGTGTTGTGATCGTGGACCCAGTCGAAGCCGGGCCGGTAGTCCGGGTGCTGCACGGACCGGGCGGCGGCGGCCAGGATCTCGTCGCGGACCCCGGCCGAGCGCAGGTAGGTGCTGTGGCCGTTGTCGGAGTCGTCCAGCCAGCGCTCCAGGTGCACTTCGGCCACGAGCCGGCCCGCATGGCTGCCGGGGGGCGCCGACTCCAGGCAGGCGCGCGCGAAGCCGTGGGCCTCCTCCCAGCTGCCGCCCCACTTGGGGCACAACTGCTGGAGCAGGGACGACTGCGCGGAGATGTGGTGCGGATGGTGCTCGGCCAGGCGCTCGTAGCGCCGCCGCGCCTCGCTGAGCCCGAGTTCGAGCCCCAGCGCGGTGGTCAGCCGGGCCCCCCACGCCAGCGCGTGGTCGGGGTACTCGGCGCACACGTCGATGAGCAGTTGCTCCGCGCGCCGCAGCCACTCGTGGAACTGCCGGAACTGCTCGCGCGACACGTGTTCGGCACGGTACGAGCTGCGGATGTCCCAGCCGACGACGATGTAGCGCCTGGCGAGCAGGGTGCGGGCGAGTGCGGAGCGCGGCTGCGCGGCCACGGTCCTCTCCAGCAACCGCTGTGAGGTGCTGGTGCCGTCGACGATCCTGGCGGCGACCGCGCGGTCCTCCTCGTGTTCGAGGAACTCGAAGTAGGCCTCCACGGTCGCCCAGTCGTCGTCGCGCAGGGCGGCGCGCAGATCGGCCAGGGAGGGGATGGTGACGCACGGGTCGAACTCCGCGCGTATCGGGGGAGCGGTGGAAGACATGACCGTCCTCGGAGGGGACACGGCCGTTGCCGCACGGGCTCGAACGGAGTCGAGGACGCGTGGGCACACAGACGGGTGGCGGGCAGCGGTGAGGGGGGAAGCCGCAGGTTAGCAGCCTGCGCTGACAGGGGGACAGGGAACAGGCGCGGGGCGGGTACGGGGCGCGCCGCCGGCCTGACCCGGGGGCACCGTCCGTACGCCGATTCCCCTCGTGCGCACCCGCCGGACAACTCGCCGGTCTCCTCGGCGAGCTGTCCGGGGCGGGGCGGGGGTGAGCCCGGTGTCCGGCGCGCTGTCGCCTGATCACGGGCGAAGCTTCCGGCGGACGCCTCGGGGCCTTGGGGGCGTGCGCGCGGACACCTCCGGGCCGTGGGCGTGCGCGCGGACACCTCCGGGCCGGGGGGCGTACGCGCGGACACCTCCGGGCCGTGGGGCGTACGCGCGGACGCCAAGGGGTGGGCAAGCGGTGCGGGCACGCGGGCCGCCGGCCCGCACGGCAGGGAGCCGGACACCATTGGCGCAGCGGCGGGCGCTTCGGCGCGTCCCCGGGCGGGGACCCCGGCCTTATGGTGGCGATATGTGCGGAATCGTGGGATACGTCGGTGGCCAGTCGGCGCAGGATGTCGTCGTCGCCGGGCTGAAGCGCCTCGAATACCGGGGCTACGACTCGGCGGGCATCGCCGTCCTCTCGGACGGAGGGCTGGCCGCTGCGAAGAAGGCCGGCAAGCTCGTCAATCTGGAGAAGGAGCTCAAGGACCGGCCTCTGCCGGGTGGGAACACCGGTCTCGGGCACACCCGTTGGGCCACCCACGGCGGGCCGACCGACGTCAACGCGCACCCGCACCTCGACAACGCGGGCCGGGTCGCCGTCGTGCACAACGGGATCATCGAGAACTTCGCCGCACTGCGCGGCGAACTGGCGGACCGGGGCCATGCGCTGGCCTCCGAGACCGACACCGAGGTGGTGGCCCACCTGCTCGCGGAGGCGTACTCCTCGAACGGGGACCTCGCGGAGGCCATGCGGCAGGTGTGCCGCCGCCTGGAGGGGGCGTTCACCCTGGTCGCCGTGCACACGGACGAGCCCGACGTGGTCGTCGGGGCGCGGCGGAACTCGCCCCTGGTGGTGGGCGTGGGGGAGGGGGAGATGTTCCTCGCCTCCGATGTGGCCGCTTTCATCGCGCACACGCGGGACGCGATCGAGCTCGGCCAGGACCAGGTGGTGGAGCTGCGCCGGGAGGGCGTCACCGTCACCGGCTTCGACGGGCGGCCCGCCGAGGTGCGCGAGTACCACGTGGACTGGGACGCGTCCGCGGCCGAGAAGGGCGGGTACGCCTCCTTCATGCTCAAGGAGATCGCCGACCAGCCCAAGGCGGTCGCCGACACGCTCCTCGGGCGGATCGACGCGGAGGGCGTGCTCCGCCTGGACGAGGTACGCATTCCGCCCGGTGTGCTCCGCGAGGTCGACAAGGTCGTGGTCGTCGCGTGCGGGACCGCGTTCCACGCCGGGATGATCGCCAAGTACGCCATCGAGCACTGGACCAGGCTCCCCTGCGAGACGGAACTGGCCAGCGAGTTCCGCTACCGCGATCCGATCCTGGACCAGCGCACCCTCGTCGTCGCGATCTCGCAGTCCGGCGAGACCATGGACACGCTGATGGCGGTGCGGCACGCCCGCGAGCAGGGCGCGAAGGTACTCGCCATCTGCAACACGAACGGCTCGACGATCCCGAGGGAGTCGGACGCGGTCCTCTACACGCACGCCGGCCCCGAGGTCGCGGTCGCCTCGACCAAGGCGTTCCTGACACAGCTCGTCGCCTGCTACCTCGTCGCGCTGTACCTCGGCCAGGTGCGCGGCACCAAGTGGGGCGACGAGATCCGCACCGTCGTGCGCCAGCTCTCCGAGATGTCCGTGGCCGTCGAACGGGTGCTCGGCACCATGGAGCCGGTACGGGAGCTGGCGCGCTCCCTGGCCGACCGCGACACCGTGCTCTTCGTGGGCCGGCACGTCGGCTACCCGGTGGCCCTGGAAGGCGCGTTGAAACTCAAGGAGCTCGCGTACATGCACGCCGAGGGATTCGCGGCGGGCGAGCTCAAGCACGGCCCGATCGCGCTCATCGACGACGGGCTGCCGGTCGTCGTGATCGTGCCGTCCCCGCGCAACCGCTCGGTGCTCCACGGGAAGATCGTGTCCAACATCCAGGAGATCCGGGCGCGTGGCGCACGCACCGTGGTCATCGCCGAGGAGGGCGACGAGACGGTCGTCCCGTACGCCGACCACCTCATCCGGATCCCCGTAACGCCTACGCTGCTTCAGCCGTTGGTCGCCACCGTGCCGTTGCAGGTATTCGCCTGCGAACTGGCGACCGCCCGGGGCAACGAGGTGGACCAGCCGCGCAATCTGGCGAAGTCCGTGACAGTCGAATGAGTGAGTGAGCACGCGTGATCATTGGGGTCGGGATCGATGTGGCGGAGATCGAACGCTTCGGCGCGGCGCTGGAGCGCACGCCCCAGCTGGCCGATCGCCTCTTCCTGGAGCGGGAGTTGCTGCTGCCCGGAGGGGAGAGGCGGGGAATCGCCTCCCTGGCGGCCCGGTTCGCCGCCAAGGAGGCCCTGGCCAAGGCGCTCGGCGCCCCGGGCGGACTGCTCTGGACGGACGCCGAGGTCTGCGTCGAGGACAGCGGGCAGCCCCGCCTGGAGGTCCGGGGAACCGTCGCGGCACGCGCCGCCGAGCTCGGTGTGCGCGGCTGGCACGTGTCGCTGAGCCACGACGCGGGGGTGGCGTCGGCCGTGGTGATCGCGGAGGGTTGAGCACATGCGACATGCGTACAGCGTTCAGACCGTACGGGCCGCCGAACAGGCGCTGATGGCAAGGCTGCCGGACGGCGCCCTGATGCAGCGCGCCGCCGCCGGGCTGGCGGTGGCCTGCGGCGACCTGCTCCGGCGCAACGGCCGGGTCTACGGGTCCCGGGTCCTCCTCCTCGTCGGCAGCGGCGACAACGGCGGCGACACGCTCCACGCGGGGGCCAGACTGGCCCGGCGCGGCGCAGGTGTCAGGGCTCTGCTGACCTCCCCGGACAAGGTCCACCGAGGGGGCCTGGCCGCGCTCCTGGCGGCGGGCGGCCAGGTCCTGGACGACCCCGGCGGGTTCGGCCCCGTCGACCTCGTCGTCGACGGGATCACCGGCATCGGCGGACGCGGCGGCCTGCGCCCCGAGGCCCAGGAGCTGGTGCGCGCGGTCACCGGGGGCCACGCCCCCGTCCTCGCCGTCGACCTGCCGAGCGGCGTCGACGCGGACACCGGGCAGGTGCCCGGCGCGGCCGTCCGGGCGGACGCGACGGTCACCTTCGGTACGTACAAGCCGGCCCTGCTCATCGACCCGGCGGCCGAACACGCGGGCGCCCTGCGGCTCGTCGACATCGGCCTGACCCCGGAACTGCCCGGGCGGCCCGACCTGGAGGCCCTGCAGTACGCCGACGTCGCCGCCCTCCTGCCCGTTCCGGCAGGCGAGAGCGACAAGTACCGCCGCGGCGTGGTCGGGGTGGCCGCCGGCTCGGAGCGGTATCCCGGGGCGGCGGTCCTCGCGGTCGCCGGCGCGCTGCGCGGCGGCGCGGGAGCCGTGCGCTACGCGGGACCCGGCGCGGACGCGGTGATCGCCCGCTTCCCGGAGACCCTGGTCCACCCCGGGCCGCCGTCGAAGGCCGGGCGCGTCCAGGCGTGGGTGGCCGGCCCCGGACTCGGTGACGGCACGCAGGCGGCCGATGCGGTCTCCGACGTGCTGGCCGCCGACGTCCCCGTCCTGATCGACGCGGACGGGCTGCGGCTGATGGACGCCGCGGCCGTACGGTCGCGCACCGCCGCCACGGTGCTCACCCCGCACGCCGGGGAGGCTGCCGCCCTGCTCGGCGTGGCGCGCGAGGAGGTGGAGGCGGGGCGGCTCGCCGCCGTGCGGGAACTGGCCGCGCGCTACCGCGCGACGGTGCTGCTCAAGGGTTCGACGACCCTGGTGGCGGAGGCCGGGGACGCGCCCGTGCGGGTCAACCCGACGGGCACGTCCTGGCTGGCCACGGCGGGCAGCGGCGACGTGCTCTCCGGCCTGACCGGCTCGCTGCTCGCCGCCGGCCTCGCCCCGCGCGACGCCGCGTCGGTGGGCGCCTATCTGCACGGGCTCGCGGCCCGCCGGGCGGCGGACGGGGCACCGGTCGCGGCACAGGACGTCGCGGACGCGATCCCCGCGGCCTGGCGGGACGTCCGGGCCTGAGCCACGCTGGAAGGACCCGGACAGGGCGGTGATCGGTGTGGGCAGCGGGACGGCCGTACGCGTACGACGGGTCTACGACCCGCCACAGGAGGGCGACGGGATCCGGGTCCTCGTCGACCGGCTCTGGCCGCGCGGGGTGTCCAAGGAACACGCCGCCATCGATGTGTGGGCCCGGGACGTGACGCCCTCGAAGGAGCTCCGCACCTGGTACCACGAGGACCGCACCGGCGCGCGGTACGACGACTTCGTGGACCGCTACCGCACCGAGCTCGGGGACCCCGCCCACACCCGGGCCGTCGACGACCTCGTGGGCCTGGTGCGCGAGGGGCGCCCGGTCACCCTGGTCACCGCCGTGAAGGACGTCGCGGCCAGCCACGTCCCGGTCCTGGTCGACCACGTGGAGCACACGCTCGGGCACCGGTGACCGCCTCACCGGGCCGGGAGGTCGAGGGCACAGGCGTACGGCTCTGAGACACTGGGCGCGATGAACGAGACAGCGACCCTGAGAGCCCGTGCCGAGATCGACCTCGCCGCGTTGCGTGCCAATGTGCGCGCCCTGCGCACGCGGGCGTCCGGCGCGCAGCTCATGGCGGTGGTGAAGTCGGACGCCTACGGGCACGGCGCGGTGCGCTGCGCCGAGGCCGCGCTGCAGGCGGGCGCGACCTGGCTGGGAACCGCCACACCGCAGGAGGCACTCGCCCTGCGCGCGGCCGGACTCGGTGGCCGGGTGATGTGCTGGCTCTGGACGCCGGGCGGCCCGTGGCGGGAGGCGATCGAGGCCGACATCGACGTGTCGGTGAGCGGCATGTGGGCGCTCGGCGAGGTCGTCGCCGCCGCCACGGAGGCCGGAATCCCGGCCCGCGTCCAGCTCAAGGCCGACACGGGCCTGGGGCGCAACGGCTGCCAGCCGGCCGACTGGCCGGAGCTCGTCTCGGCCGCCCGCGCCGCGGAGGCCGAGGGCATCCTGCGCGTCACCGGCCTCTGGTCGCACTTCGCCTGCGCCGACGAGCCGGGCCACCCCTCGATCGCCGCCCAGCTGAACGTCTTCCGCGACATGGTGACGTACGCCGAGAAGGAGGGCGTCCGGCCCGAGGTGCGGCACATCGCCAACTCCCCGGCGACGCTCACGGTGCCCGAGTCCCACTTCGACCTCGTACGCACCGGGATCGCGATGTACGGCATCTCGCCCAGCCCCGAGCTGGGCACGCCGGCCGACTTCGGGCTGCGCCCGGTCATGACGCTCGCCGCCTCCGTGGCCCTGGTCAAGCAGGTCCCGCCGGGCCACGGCATCAGCTACGGGCACCACTACACGACCACCGCCGAGACGACCCTCGCCCTGGTGCCGTTGGGCTACGCGGACGGCATCCCGCGTCACGCGTCGGGCCGCGGTCCCGTCCTCGTCGCCGGCCGGCGACGGACGGTGGCGGGCCGCGTGGCCATGGACCAGTTCGTGGTCGACCTCGGGGGGGACACCCCGGAGCCGGGTGCGGAGGCGGTGATCTTCGGTCCCGGGGACCGGGGTGAGCCGACGGCCGAGGACTGGGCGGTGGCGGCGGACACGATCGCGTACGAGATCGTCACGCGCATCGGCGGGCGCGTGCCCCGTGTCTATCGCGACGGGGCGGGCACAGGCCATGGAGCCCGGAAGACCGGCGCGACGGGCGGGGTCCGCGGCCGGGGCTGAGCAACCGGCCCGCGCCGGCCGGGGGCAGGTCCGGCCGGCTCCGGCCCGACGACGACTACGACGAGGGAGCACGGCACGGTGAGCGAGACCAGCGCGGGGGACGTGGCGGCGACGGCGGCCGTCGCCGCGGCCGGCTGGCGGCGGGCGGGCCTCGCCGGGGCGGCGATAGGCGTCGTCGCCGCCGGCGCGGCCGCCGGAGTCGCCGTCGAACGGCTCACGGTGGGCCGCGGCATGCGCAAGAAGGCGCGCCTGGCGCTGGACGCCTCGGGCCCGTACGGGTCGCTGCGCGGACAGCCCGGCCGCGCTGTCGCGGACGACGGCACCGAGCTGTACTACGAGGTCGACGAGGTCGAACCGGACAGCAGCACGGCGGAGTCCGGCGAGCGGCCGCAGGCGGGCTCCGGCTCCGGTTCGCGCCGGCGCAGGCTCTTCGGCCAAAAGCCCCCGATGCCCGTCACCGTCGTCTTCAGCCACGGTTACTGCCTCGGTCAGGATTCCTGGCACTTCCAGCGGGCCGCGCTGCGCGGGCTGGTCCGCACGGTCCACTGGGACCAGCGCAGCCACGGCCGATCCGAGCGGGGCAGGGCGCAGGCCGAGGGCGTACCGATCGGCATCGACCAGCTCGGCCGCGATCTCAAGGCGGTCATCGACGCGGCGGCCCCCGAGGGCCCGCTGGTGCTGGTGGGGCACTCGATGGGCGGCATGACGATGATGGCCCTCGCCGACCGGTACCCCGAGCTGATCCGCGACCGGGTCGCCGCCGTGGCCTTCGTCGGCACGTCGAGCGGGAAGCTCGGCGAGGTGAACTTCGGGCTGCCGGTGGCCGGGGTGAACGCGGTCCGCCGGGTGCTCCCCGGGGTGCTCAAGGCACTCGGCTCGCAGGCGGAGCTGGTGGAGCGCGGGCGCCGGGCGACCGCCGACCTGTTCGCGGGGCTGATCAAGCGGTACTCGTTCGGATCACGTGACGTGGACCCGGCGGTCGCCCGGTTCGCCGAGCGGCTCATCGAGTCGACGCCGATCGATGTCGTCGCGGAGTTCTACCCGGCGTTCACGGAACACGACAAGAGCGGCGCGCTGCCCGCCTTTCGGGACATCCCCGTGCTGATCCTGGCCGGTGACAAGGACCTGGTGACGCCCAGCTCGCACAGCGAGGCCATCGCGGACGAGCTCCCGGACGCGGAACTGGTCATCGTGCCGGACGCGGGTCACCTCGTGATGCTGGAACACCCGGAGACGGTCACCGACCGGCTCGCGGACCTGCTGGTACGCATCGGCGCGGTTCCGGCCGAGACGCCCTGACCCCTGGCGGCCGCACTCCCCCGCGGGGGCGAGGCCGTAACGTTGGACGGCATGGAAGCAGCACACGAGACCGCCGCACCCGGCGCCGTCACCCTGGACCTCGCCGTCGAGTCCCCCGAAGAGATGCGGGACCTCGGCCGCCGCATCGCCGGCCTCCTGGCCCCCGGCGACCTGGTGATGCTCACCGGCGAGCTGGGTGCCGGGAAGACCACCCTGACCCGGGGCCTCGGCGAGGGCCTCGGGGTACGCGGCGCCGTCACCTCGCCCACCTTCGTGATCGCCCGGGTCCACCCGCCGCTGGGCACGGGTCCCGCCCTGGTCCACGTCGACGCGTACCGGCTGGGCGGAGGGCTGGACGAGATGGAGGACCTCGATCTCGACGTGTCGCTGCCGGACTCGGTCGTCGTCGTGGAGTGGGGCGACGGCAAGGTCGAGGAGCTGTCGGACGACCGGCTCCAGGTGGTCATCGACCGCGCCGTCGGTGACACCGACGACGAGCGCCGCACCGTGACGCTGGTGGGGACCGGGGCGCGCTGGGCGGGGCTGCGGACGGATTTCGCCGCGGTCTGACACGTGCCGGGCGGGCGGCCGGGGCCGAACCGTGTCCTCATGTTCCGACAGGCTGTCGGTAAAATGTTGCGCGGGGGGCGTCGGCCGTGGTCACATGGGTGGGAGACTTGGTTAGGTCTACCTAACTTCAGGCCGGCCGGGTCCCCCGTCGAAGCCCGAGGAGGCATGCAATGCCCGCAACCGAGCGAGAAGCGCAGCCGCGGTCGCCGCAGGCGGAGCCGCCGTCACCGTCGGCCGTGTCGATGCGGGACCTGCTGGCCTCCTGTGCGGCCGCGTCGGCGGTCTCGACCCCGCCGGGCGAAGCGGACCCCCGGGGCGGGCACGGGCAGGAGGACGAGCACGAGGACGACGGGCGGGGACACCTGTCCGCCGGACGCGACGCCGCGTAGCGAGCGGCGAAGCCCCTCACACGAGGACAGTCGGTCAGGGGCGCGAGCCCCTTACGGGACGACGACGACCTTGGCGCCGACCGTCGCGAAGGTCCACATGGCATCGCCGTCGGGACGCTTCATCCGGACCCCGCCGGTCTTCAGCGTGGGGTCCGGGCTCTGCATCGAGTTGTCCTGTGCGGCGCTGAAGCCCACGGAGACGTCGTCGACGTTCGCGAAACGCACCACGTGTTCGATCGGTACGCCGTCCGAGCCCTTGATGCTTCCGGACCGGGAGGTCACCGCGTAGACGCCGGGCAGGGGACTCACGGCGCTCGGCATCACGGTGAACGTGCGGAGCGCCTTCTCCGCGTCGTCCACGAGCCAGACGCGCCGGTCCTTCAGCGCGTACACGACGCGCTTGCCCGTGTCGGAGTCGGCGGGGACCGCGAGCGGTTGCGCGGGAGGCGCGGGCTTGGGGGACGGGGAGGCCGTCGTGGCGGTGCCGGGAGCGCCCGCGGAGGGGTCGACGACCGAGTCCGGCGCGTTCGCCGAGGCCTGGTAGGCGAGGAAACAGACCGCGGCGAGCGCCGCTGCTGTGAGCCCGGCCACGAATCCCGAGCTGCCCCTTGCCACCGTACGCTCCCCTTTCGCATGCCGTCCGTCGAATGTCGTACAAGCATTTACGTCGTACACGCGTGTACCCGGGCGACGGTACCAGCAGCGGAAGGGCGGACCGGGACGACGTACGGGGCGGGCGTACCCGAGTCGGCGGAGCCGTAGGCTGTTTGTGTGCTCCTGCTCGCCGTGGATACCGCCACCCCCGCCGTCACCGTCGCCCTTCACGACGGGACCTCCGTCGTCGCCGAGACCGGCCAGGTCGACGCCCGAAGGCACGGGGAACTGCTGCTGCCCGCCGTCGACCGGGTCCTCTCCGAGGCCGGACTGAAGCTCGACGCCGTGACGGACGTCGTCGTGGGGGTCGGCCCCGGCCCCTACACGGGGCTGCGCGTCGGCCTGGTCACCGCGGCGACCTTCGGCTCCGTCCTCTCCGTCCCCGTGCACGGGCTGTGCACGCTCGACGGCCTCGCGTACGCGGCCGGCCTGGACGGCCTCGAAGGCCCGTTCGCCGTCGCCACGGACGCGCGCCGCAAGGAGGTCTACTGGGCCCGGTACGAGGACGCCCGGACCCGCACCGGGGAGCCCGGCGTGGACCGGCCCGCCGACATCGCCGGGCAGCTCGCCGGCCTGCCGGTCGTCGGTGCGGGCGCCCTGCTCTACCCCGACGCCTTCCCGGACGCCCGGGGCCCGGAGCACGTGCGCGCCGGCGCCCTCGCCGCCCTCGCCGCCGAGCGCCTCGCCGCGGGGGCCGATCTGCTGCCGCCGCAGCCGCTCTACCTCCGCAGGCCCGACGCCCAGGTGCCGAAGAACTACAAGGTGGTCACCCCCCGGTGACGACCGCGACCCCTGTGCTCCGCGAGATGCGCTGGTGGGACATCGACCCGGTGCTGGAGCTCGAACACGAGCTGTTCCCCGAGGACGCCTGGTCCGCCGGCATGTTCTGGTCGGAACTCGCGCGGGCCCGCGGCCCGCAGGCGACCCACCGTTACGTCGTCGCCGAGGACCCCTCCAGCGGCCGGATCGTCGGTTACGCGGGCCTCGCCTCGGCCGGCGACCTCGCCGACGTCCAGACGATCGGCGTCAGCCGGGGCCAGTGGGGCGGCGGACTCGGCTCCGAACTCCTGACCGACCTGCTCAGACATGCCACGGCCCTCGAGTGCACCGCGGTGCTCCTGGAGGTCCGTGTCGACAACACCCGCGCGCAGAAGCTGTACGAACGCTTCGGCTTCGAGCCCATCGGCTTCCGCCGGGGCTACTACCAGCCGGGGAACATCGACGCACTCGTCATGCGCCTGACCGTACAAGGAACAGAGACTGACTGATGGCTGACGAACCGCTCGTACTCGGTATCGAAACCTCCTGCGACGAGACCGGCGTCGGCATCGTGCGCGGGACGACGCTGCTCGCCGACGCCGTCGCCTCCAGCGTCGACACCCACGCCCGCTTCGGCGGTGTGGTCCCGGAGATCGCCTCCCGCGCGCACCTGGAGGCGATGGTCCCCACCATCGAGCGCGCCCTGAAGGAGGCCGGGGTCGGCGCCCGCGACCTCGACGGCATCGCGGTCACGGCGGGCCCGGGGCTCGCCGGCGCGCTGCTCGTCGGCGTCTCGGCCGCCAAGGCGTACGCGTACGCGCTGAACAAGCCGCTGTACGGGGTGAACCACCTCGCCTCGCACATCTGCGTCGACCAGCTGGAACACGGCCCGCTCCCCGAGCCGACCATGGCCCTGCTGGTCAGCGGCGGGCACTCCTCGCTCCTCCTGGCCCCCGACATCACCAGTGACGTGCGGCCGCTCGGCGCGACCATCGACGACGCGGCGGGTGAGGCGTTCGACAAGATCGCCCGCGTGCTGCACCTCGGCTTCCCCGGCGGCCCGGTCATCGACCGGCTGGCCAAGGAGGGCGACCCGAAGGCGATCGCGTTCCCGCGCGGCCTCAGCGGCCCACGCGACCCCGCGTACGACTTCTCGTTCTCCGGCCTCAAGACCTCCGTGGCGCGCTGGATCGAGGCGAAGCGGGCGGCCGGCGAGGACGTGCCCGTGCGGGACGTCGCCGCGTCCTTCCAGGAGGCGGTGGTCGACGTGCTGACCCGCAAGGCCGTCCGCGCCTGCAAGGACGAGGGCGTCGGGCACCTGATGATCGGCGGCGGCGTCGCGGCGAACTCGCGGCTGCGGGCGCTGGCCGAAGAGCGGTGCGAACGGGCCGGGATCCGGCTGCGCGTGCCCCGGCCCGGCCTCTGCACCGACAACGGTGCGATGGTCGCCGCGCTGGGCGCGGAGATGGTGGCGCGCAACCGCCCCGCCTCCGACCTCGAGCTCTCGGCGGACTCCTCGCTGCCGGTCACCGAGCCGCACGTCCCGGGCGCGCACAGCCACACCCACGACCACGTGCACGAGATCAGCAAGGACAACCTCTACTCATGAGCGGCACGACCGTCGCCCTGATGTGGGAGGCCCGCGCCGCGGAGGGCCGCGGTGCGGAGGTGCTGGAGTGGGCCCGGGCCAGGGCGGGCGAACTGGCCCGGTCCCCCCTGCGCGCGGAGCTGCTGCGCGCTCCCCAGGACCGGGTGCTCGTGCTCACCTGGTGGGAGGCGGAATACGACGACGAACTGCCGGAACTCCCCGAACCGGAGGCCTCGCTGATCACCCGTCCCGTACACCGCTGGCGCTTCGAATCCCTCGGCCCGGCGGGCGGCTGACAGAGCTCCGGTGGTCGCGCCGGAAAATCGTCGGAACAATACTGCCGGACGTGTCGATCCGGGCCCTTCCCGTTCGACGCAGGGGTGAGAGGCGGGAAAGGCCCCGCCGTCCGACCTGAGGAGACACCATGCCGCGCTATCTGACGATGGTCCGGATCGACGAGAACAACACGCCGCCCGAAGGCATCAGCGAGGGCCTGATGCAGCGCATGGGCGAACTCATCGAGGAGATGACCAAGGCCGGAGTCCTGCTCGACACGGCCGGACTCGCCCCGACCTCCGAGGGCACCCGGGTCACCTGGTCCGACGGCGAGTTCACCGTCACCGACGGGCCGTTCACCGAGACCAAGGAAGTCATCGGCGGCTACGCCCTCATCCAGGCCAAGGACAAGGCCGAGGTCCTGGAGTGGACCAAGCGCTTCCTCGCGGTCCACGAGACGTACTGGACCGTCACCTCCGAGATCCGCGAGATCGCCGAAGGCTGACAGGCACGGCGACAGCGCACGGGGCGGGGCGGCGGATCCTTGCCGCACCCGCCCCCGGCTGCTCTCATGGGTGGCCGTGACAGAAGCGAGCAGCGCCGTCGAAGCCGTGTACCGCATCGAGTCGGCGAGGATCATCGCCGCGACGGCGCGTGTCGTACGGGACGTGGGAATCGCCGAGGAGCTCGCGCAGGACGCCCTCGTCTCGGCGCTGGAGCAGTGGCCGCGGACCGGCGTCCCGGACCGGCCGGGTGCCTGGCTCACCGCCGCGGCGAAGAACCGGGCGATCGACCTCGTACGCCGCAAGGAGACCTACGCCCGCAAGCTGGCGGAGGTCGGGCGGGCCCTGGAGGACGTGCCGCCGCCCGAGCCGGCCGACCCGGAGGACATCGACGACGACCTGCTCCGGCTGGTCTTCACCTCCTGCCACCCCGTGCTCTCCACCGAGGCGCGCGTCGCCCTCACCCTGCGCCTGCTCGGCGGCCTGACCACCGACGAGATCGCCCGCGCCTTCCTGGCCACGGAGTCGGCCGTCGCCCAGCGCATCGTCCGCGCCAAGCGGGCCCTGGGCCGGGCGGGCGTCCCCTTCGAGGTGCCGGAGGGCCCCGAGCGCGCCGCCCGCCTCGGCTCCGTGCTCGACGTCATCTACCTGATCTTCAACGAGGGGTACGCGGCGACCGCCGGCGACGACTGGCTGCGTCCCGCGCTGTGCGAGGACGCGCTGCGCCTGGCCCGGGTGCTGGCGGGCCTCATGGAACGTGAGCCCGAGGTGCAGGGGCTCGTCGCCCTGCTGGAGCTCCAGGCCTCGCGGACCAGGGCCAGGACGGGGGCGGACGGCGCGCCGGTCCTGCTCGCGGACCAGAACCGCTCCCGCTGGGACCAGCTGCTGATCCGGCGCGGGTTCGCGGCCCTGCAGCGGGCGCACGCGGCGGGCGGCGCCCCCGGTCCCTACGCCCTGCAGGCCGCCATCGCCGCCTGTCACGCCCGCGCGTGGCGCTACGAGGACACCGACTGGGCGACGATCGCCGCGCTGTACGGCAGTCTCGCGAAGGCCGCCCCGTCACCGGTCGTGGAACTGAACCGTGCGGTCGCGGTCTCCATGGCCGAGGGCCCGGCGGCGGGCCTCGCCCTGACGGACGCGCTCGCGGGGAACCCGGCGCTGACGGCGTACCACCTGCTGCCGAGCGTGCGGGGGGACCTGCTGGAGCGGCTGGGGCGGCAGGAGGAGGCGCGCGCCGAATTCGTACGGGCGGCGGAGCTGACCCGTAACGCGCGGGAGCGGGCGCTGCTGCTCGCCCGGGCACAGCGCGTGTCCCGATGAGTTCCGGGGCCGGGACCGGTCTACCTTGCACAGCGTCCTCCGACGCGCAGGCCCGGGTGCACCGGCCCGGGCGCACGGTGTCGGACCCGCCGTACCGGAAGCACCACATCACGCGAGGAGCGAGACCATGCAGAAGATCAGGACCTTCCTGTGGTTCGACGGCCAGGCGCAGGAAGCCGCGGAGTTCTACGTCTCGGTCATCGGAGGCGACTCCCGCATCCTGGACGTCGCCCGCTATCCCCAGGAGTCACCGGACGAGGTGGGCAAGGTGATGACCGTGGAGTTCCGGCTCGCCGGCCAGGAGTACGTCGCCCTCAACGGCGGCCCGCAGTTCTCCTTCACCGAGGCGATCTCCCTGTCCGTCGACTGCGAGGACCAGGCGGAGGTCGACAGGCTGTGGGCCGCGCTCACCGCGGACGGCGGCGAGGAGAGCCGGTGCGGGTGGCTCAAGGACAAGTACGGGCTGTCCTGGCAGATCGTCCCGCGCGGCATGACCGAGGTGTTCTCCGACCCCGATCGGGCCAGGGCGGAGCGCGCCATGAAGGCGATGATGGGGATGCGGAAGCTGGACCTGCAGGCGGTCCGGGACGCCTGAGGCGCCCGGCGCCGTGCGCCTCCCGGCGAACGGGCGCACCCTGGAAACAGGAATCCCGGGAGGTGACCGTCATGATGGAGACCACGGTCGGATGGCACATCGAGCTGGAGTTCGAGGAGGACACCCACCGCACCCGTGCGGCCGCACTCGTGCGGCTGAGCGACGGGAGCGAGGTGCGGGCCCACGGCTACGCCAGCCGGCACCCATCCGACGCGGAACAGCCGCGGGTCGGTGAGGAGATCGCAGGCGCCCGCGCACTCAACGAACTGGCCATGAAGCTGCTCACCAAGGCGCACGACGAGATCGACGAGGCCTCGGGCCGGACCTCGTACCCCTTGACCTGACCACCTGACCACCTGACCACCTGACCACCTGACCACCTGGCCACCTGACCACCTGGCCACCTGACCGCCTGAACCGCCTGAACCGCCTGAACCGCCTGGCCCCCTGCTACCACCTGAGTACGCGGCCGGTCCTGCCGGGGCTTCAGGGTCCCCGGCAGGCTCAGGGGCTCAGGGGCGTTTCAGCGGCTGCCCGATCAGCATCGTCGGTGCTCCGGCCACCCGCGTCAGGAAGACGGTGGCGGAGTGCGGCCCCTGGAGCTTCATCCTGCGCCGCAACTCCTCCGGTTCCACCGCCGAACCGCGCTTCTTGACGGTCAGCACGCCCACCGCGCGCTCCCGCAGCAGCGCCTTCAGCCTCTTCATGTGGAAGGGCAGCTGATCGGTGATCTCGTACCCGGTCGCGTAGCCGGAGTCGTAGGGGGCGTCACTCGTGACGTACGCGATCGTCTCGTCGATCAGCCGGCCCCCGCACCGCTCGACGACGTCGGCGACCAGGTGGGCACGGATGACGGCGCCGTCCGGCTCGTAGAGATACCGGCCGACGGGTCCGACGGGCGGCGCGGGGAGCGGGGCGGCGGCGGTCAGGGTCGCGCGGGACGGCAGGAGGGTGGCCCGGAAGGCTCCGGGACGGAAACCGTCGCCGAACCAGAGCACCGCCTCCTTCACGTCCCCGCCGTCCGAGATCCATTCGGCCTCGGCGTGCGGCCCGATCGCCTCGTGCGGCACGCCTGGGGCGATCTTCAGCGCCGCGCGGGGCGCCTTCAGGGCGGCGGCGGTGGCCCAGGAGAGCGGGGGTGAGTACGCCTCCGGGTCGAAGATCCTGCCGCGTCCGCCGCGCCGGGCCGGGTCGACGAAGACGGCGTCGTACGGGGAGGTGTCGATCTCCGTGACGTCGGCGCACCGCACCTCGACGAGGTCCTGGAGGCCGAGCGCCTGGGCGTTGGCGCGGGCGACCTCGACGGTCAGCGGGTCGCGGTCCACGGCGAGGACACCGATCCCGGCCCGGGCGAGGGCGATGGCGTCGCCGCCGATGCCGCAGCACAGGTCGGCGACGCGCCGTACGCCGCCGAGCCCCGCGAACCGCTCGGCACGGTAGGTGGCGACGGAGGTCCGGGTGGCCTGCTCCACGCCGTCGGGGGTGAAGAACATGCGGTACGCGTCGGCCGCCCCGAACTTCGCGACCGCGCGCTGCCGCAGCCGCGCCTGACCGAGCGCCGCTGACACGAGGGCGGCCGGGTGGGTGCGGCGCAGCCGGGTCGCGGTGGCCAGCTCCCGGGCGGGGTCGTGGTCGCGCAGCTCGTCCAGGAGCGCCGTGCCCTCGGGGGTGCGCAGGGCGGCGAAGGCGGCGAGCGGGTCGGCGGGCTCGGCCTGATCGGCAGGGGAAAGGGCGTTCACGGCTCCATTGTGAGCCAGCCGGGGGACGCGCCGGGTGCGGTGGAGGTGTCGTGGGAGGCGGCCGGTGCCCCGGTGGCAGGATGCGGCGCCATGCAACTAGTACGACAAAACGAAAAACCTGTCATCAAACCGCACAGAACGGCCTGTGCGGTCCTGGTCGCCCTGCTGATCGGTGCCGCCGCCTCCGGTTGCGCCGACGGTGGGGACGAAGGGGCCGCCGGCCAGGGGGAGCCGGCGGCCGGGCAGCCGGGAGCCGCCGCCGCGCAGGCGGGCCCCGCCGCGGCCGCGGCCGCTGCCGAGACGCGGGCCGAGGCCGAGCTGCTGAATCGGCAGCAGGCGGCCCGCGTCGCCGTCGCGAAGAGGTGGGGGCTGTCCGAGGTCCCGCTCACCGCGCCCGCGCCGCCTGCCGAGAAGCCGCACATCGCCACCCGCGAGGGCTTCGAGGTCGAGGGCGGGGAGGATCTGCCGCCGGTCTTCACCACCGTGCCGACCAAGGAGCGGATCGTCTTCCTGACGATGGACGACGGCGCCGAGAAGGACCCCGAGCTGCTGCGGATGATGTCGGAGCTGAACATCCCGTACAGCGCCTTCCTCAGCGACTACGAGGTGAGCGACGACTACGGCTACTTCAAGGAGATGCAGGCCCACGGGGTCACCCTCAACAACCACACGCTCACCCACCCCTACCTCCCCGGGCTGTCCGAGGAGGACCAGCGGCGGGAGATCTGCGGCTCGCAGGACAGGATCGAGAAGCGCCTGGGGAAGCGGCCCACTCTCTTCCGGCCGCCGTACGGCAACTACAACGGCGACACCCTGCGCGTCGCCAAGTCCTGCGGCATCGAGGCCGTGCCCCTGTGGGCCGCCGAGGCGTTCCCCGACCGCATGGAGTGGCGCGAGTGGGACAGGGACCTGCATCCCGGCGACATCATCCTCACCCACTTCCGGGGCCCTGACGACTGGGACGGATCCATGGCCGACATGATCCGCAACGTCATGAGGACGGTCACCGGCAAGGGGTACGCCGTGGCCAGGCTGGAGGACTACGTCTGACGGGCCGTCCGCCGTACGGAACCCTGTGCGGATCTCCGGCGTTGTGCGGGCGTGGAGCCGCCCGGCCACGCCACGCGAGGGTGGTCAATTGGCACTCCGCTTGACCGAGTGCTAATCGCAGTCATAGTCTCAGTGCTGGCACTCCCCACTGGAGAGTGCCAGCACCACTGCGACAGGGCAGGTCCGGCACCCGCGACGACGGATCCACCTGGTCGCCACCCACAGACTGTTAAACCCCGTGAGATCTCCGAAGGGGGAGACCGGATCGTGTCGACCACCAGCTCCAAGGTTGCGATCAAGCCGCTCGAGGACCGCATTGTGGTCCAGCCGCTCGACGCCGAGCAGACCACGGCTTCCGGCCTGGTCATTCCGGACACCGCCAAGGAGAAGCCCCAGGAGGGCGTCGTCCTGGCCGTGGGCCCGGGCCGCTTCGAGAACGGCGAGCGCCTTCCGCTCGACGTCAAGACCGGCGATGTCGTTCTGTACAGCAAGTACGGCGGTACCGAGGTGAAGTACAACGGCGAGGAGTACCTCGTCCTCTCGGCGCGCGACGTTCTCGCGATCATCGAGAAGTAACTCACCCACGTTTGCTTCCGTTCTGCGCCCCTGGCCCCCTGCGAAATAACTAGCCGGGTGGCGAGGGGCGCAGTTCGTTTGAGAGGACAGCTCAGCCCATGGCGAAGATTCTGAAGTTCGACGAGGACGCCCGTCGCGCCCTTGAGCGCGGCGTCAACAAGCTTGCCGACACGGTGAAGGTGACGATCGGCCCGAAGGGCCGCAACGTCGTCATCGACAAGAAGTTCGGCGCTCCCACCATCACCAACGACGGTGTCACCATCGCGCGCGAGGTCGAGCTCGACGACCCGTACGAGAACCTCGGTGCCCAGCTGGTGAAGGAGGTGGCGACCAAGACCAACGACGTAGCCGGTGACGGCACCACCACCGCCACCGTGCTCGCCCAGGCGCTCGTCCGCGAGGGTCTGCGCAACGTTGCCGCGGGCGCGTCCCCGGCCGCCCTGAAGAAGGGCATCGACGCCGCCGTGAAGGCCGTGTCCGAGGAGCTCCTCGCGACCGCCCGCCCGATCGACGACAAGTCCGACATCGCCGCCGTGGCCGCGCTCTCCGCGCAGGACGCCCAGGTCGGCGAGCTCATCGCGGACGCGATGGACAAGGTCGGCAAGGACGGTGTCATCACCGTCGAGGAGTCCAACACCTTCGGTCTGGACCTCGAGTTCACCGAGGGCATGGCCTTCGACAAGGGCTACCTCTCCCCGTACATGGTGACCGACCAGGAGCGTATGGAGGCCGTCCTCGACGACCCGTACATCCTGATCCACCAGGGCAAGATCGGCTCCATCCAGGAGCTGCTCCCGCTCCTGGAGAAGGTCATCCAGGCGGGTGCCTCCAAGCCGCTGCTCATCATCGCCGAGGACGTCGAGGGCGAGGCGCTCTCCACCCTCGTCGTCAACAAGATCCGTGGCACCTTCAACGCCGTCGCGGTGAAGGCCCCGGGCTTCGGTGACCGCCGCAAGGCCATGCTCGGAGACATCGCCACCCTCACCGGTGCGACCGTCATCGCCGAGGAGGTCGGCCTCAAGCTCGACCAGGCCGGTCTGGACGTGCTGGGCACCGCCCGCCGCGTCACCGTCTCGAAGGACGACACGACCATCGTCGACGGCGGCGGCGACTCCGCCGACGTCAAGGGCCGCGTCAACCAGATCAAGGCCGAGATCGAGTCCACGGACTCCGACTGGGACCGCGAGAAGCTCCAGGAGCGCCTCGCGAAGCTGGCCGGCGGCGTCTGCGTGATCCGTGTCGGTGCCGCCACCGAGGTGGAGCTCAAGGAGAAGAAGCACCGTCTGGAGGACGCCATCTCCGCGACCCGCGCCGCGGTCGAGGAGGGCATCGTCTCCGGTGGTGGCTCCGCTCTGGTCCACGCCGTCAAGGTCCTCGAGGGCAACCTCGGCAAGACCGGCGACGAGGCCACGGGTGTCGCGGTCGTGCGCCGCGCCGCCGTCGAGCCGCTGCGCTGGATCGCCGAGAACGCCGGCCTCGAGGGCTACGTCATCACCTCGAAGGTCGCCGAGCTCGACAAGGGTCAGGGCTTCAACGCCGCGACCGGCGAGTACGGCGACCTGGTGAAGGCCGGCGTCATCGACCCGGTCAAGGTCACCCGCTCCGCCCTGGAGAACGCCGCGTCCATCGCGTCGCTGCTGCTCACGACCGAGACCCTGGTCGTAGAGAAGCCGGCCGATGACGAGGGCGACTCCGGTCACGGCGGCCACGGCCACTCGCACTAGTACGGCTCCGTACGCCACCGAGGCCCGGTACCCCCGTCGCGGGGGCACCGGGCCTCGGTGCGTCCTGGCCCCTCGCCGCCGCGGCCGCGATCCGGGCGAGGCGAGGAGGCCGCTACCGGGGGCCGTAGGTACGGCCCGCGCGGGAGGTGACTCCGCCGAGGAGTCCCCGGGGTGTCACCTTCACCAGACCCATCATCGCCTTGTACCGGGGATCCGGCACGGACACCGTCCTGCCCCTGGCCAGGTCGGCCAGGGCCGCCGCGACCAGCTTGTCCGCGTCGAGCCACATCCAGCCGGGGATGTTGCCCGTACCCATCCCCGCCCGCTCGTGGAACTCCGTCCGTACGAAGCCGGGGCAGAGCGCCATCAGCCGCACCCCCGAACCCGCGAGGTCCTTCGCCGCACCCTGGGTGAACTGCACGACCCACGCCTTCGACGCCCCGTACGTCCCCCGGGGCAGGAAGGCCGCCACCGAGGCCACGTTGACCACTCCGCCGCGGCCACGCTCCCGCATCCCGCCCGCTGCAGCCGAGGTCAACCGGAGCACCGCCTCGCAGTGCACCTTCAGCATGGTCAGTTCATCGGCCATGGAGACGTCCAGGTAACGCCCCTTGTTGCCGAAGCCGGCGTTGTTCACCAGCAGGTCGACGGGGCTCACACGCTTCGTCAGGCGGGCCTCGACCGCCTCGATCCCGGCGTCCGTGGACAGGTCGGCCGTCAGCACCTCGGCCTCGATGCCGTGCCGGTCGTGCAGTTCCGTGGCCTGTGCGCGCAGCCGCTCCGTGTCACGGGCCACCAGCACCAGGTTGTGCCCGTCACCCGCGAGCCGCCGTGCGAAGGCGGCGCCGATCCCCGCCGTCGCGCCCGTAATCAGTGCAGTCGTCATACGCGGCACGTTAGTGCCCCGCGGGTGCGGGCGGTCGGCCCGCCCACCACCCGCCGTCCCCCGGGACCGCGGGCGGCAGGCCCGCCCGCGGTCCGCCGGCCCTCAGGAGCCGTGCGCCGCCACGTACTTCCGCGCCTGGCGCAGCGCCTCCGGATGCAGGGCCTCCCCGGCGGCCAGCAGGAGCGGCAGGAGCTCCCGCTCGGTCGTGACGGCACGGAACTGCAGCGCGGCGGTGACCTCGTGGTCCGGACGGTGCACGATCTCGACCGGGTCGCCGGCACGGATCGTCCCCGGTTCGACGACCCGCAGGTACGCGCCCGTTGCCGCCGCCCGCGTGAACCGCTTCACCCATCCCTTCTCGTCCAGATGGCCCGCGAACGTCCGGCACGGTATGCGGCCCGCGGTGACCTCCAGGACCACTCCGCCGCCGATGCGCCAGCGCTCACCGATCCTGGCGTCGCTCACCGGAAGGCCGAGGGTCGTCAGGTTCTCGCCGAACGTGCCGTTGGGAAGGGGCCGGCCCAGCTCCTTCTCCCAGGCGTCGAGCTCCTCTCGGGCGAAGGCGTACACCGCCTGGTCCGAGCCGCCGTGGTGGCGCAGGTCGCATACGGCGTCACCGGCCAGGCCGCTGCCGCCGGTGCCCTTGGGGCCGGGGTCGGTGACCGTCACCGGGCCATCGGCCGGACGCTTGTCGATCCCGGTGACCCCGCCGGGGCCGTCGGTGTTCGGGGAGGCCGTGGGGCGGCCCAGATTCACGCTCAGCAACTTCATGCCCACACGCTAACCATTCGGCCCTCAAAGCTGCCTGTGATTATTCGCCCTCCGCTGCAAGTGCCGCTTATGGTGGGAGGGTGATCGAAGCTCGTCATCTCCGTGTCCTGCGCGCCGTCGCCACCACCGGCTCGTTCTCCGCCGCCGGGCGGGAGCTCGGCTGCACCCAACCCGCGGTCAGCCAGCAGATGAAGGCGCTGGAGTCCTCGGCGGGTACACCTCTGCTGATCCGTACGGGGCGTGAGATGCGGCTCACCGAGGCAGGGCAGGCGCTGCTGCGCCACGCGTCCGGCATCCTCGCCGGGCTGACCGCCGCCGAGGAGGAGGTCGCGGCGATCGCCGGGCTGCGCGCGGGCCGCGTCCGGCTCGTGTCGTTCCCCAGCGGAAGCTCCACCCTCGTGCCGGGTGCCCTGGCCGCGCTGCGGGCCGCGCACCCGGGGACCCGGGTGTCACTCGTCGAGGCGGAGCCGCCGCGCTCGGTGGAGATGCTGCGTGACGGGGACTGCGACATCGCGCTGGCGTTCAGGTACGGGACGGCCGGCGGCGAGTGGGACGACCTGGTCGTACGTCCGCTTCTCCGGGACCGGCTGGTGGGCCTGGTGGCCGAAGGGCACCGGCTGGCGGGTGCCGAGGCGGTGGGCATCGCCGAGCTGGCGGACGAGTCGTGGATCGCGGGCTGCCCGCGCTGCAGGCGTCAGCTGGTGGAGGTCTGCGAGGAGTCCGGGTTCACGCCGCGGATCGACTTCGCCACGGACGACTACCCGGCCGTCATCGGGCTGGTCGGTGCGGGGCTCGGGGTGGCCGTCCTGCCCGAACTGGCGGTCGAGTCCGTCCGTCCCAGGGGGGCCCGAACCGTGACCGTGGAGCCCGCCGTGGAACGGGAGATCGTGGCGCTCACGCTGCCCGACCTCGCCCGGGTCCCGGCGGTGGCGGCCACGCTGGACCAGCTGTCCCTGGCGGCCGCGCGCTGACAGGGGCGGCCACGAGGGTGATCCACGGTCCGGTGGCCGGTGCGTCCGGGGGGCGTACGTCGATGGATCCGCGCGTCGATGAAATGGCGCGTCGAGGGTTCGCGCGTCGAGGGTTCGCACGTCGGTTGGGCGCGGCGGGGGTCTGCGTGGCGGGTCTGTGCGTCGAGGGGGCGCGCGTCGAGGGTTCGCATGCCGGGGGCCCGTGCGTCGGGGGTCCGCGCACACGCGGGGGCGCCGCGCGTCGCCGTACCGGTGCGCCGCGTCCGGCGGCAGCCAGGCGACACGCCAGGTGGTGCGGAAAAACGTTTCTGCGTTCGGTGGGAGGCGCAGAGTGTCAGGTGGGGCCGGGGTGTCCGTGCGGGACTCCCGAGTGGGCCGAGATCAGGCGGTTGCGGGCCCGGCCCATGAGCTCTTCGCGTTCGTCCTCGGTCAGGCCGCCCCACACGCCGTAGGGCTCCCGTACCGCGAGGGCGTGTGCTGCGCACTCGGCGCGCACGGGGCACCGCATGCAGACCTCTTTCGCCGAGGTCTCACGGGCGCTCCGGGCCGCCCCGCGCTCTCCTTCGGGGTGGAAGAACAGTGAACTGTCGACCCCGCGGCAGGCGGCCAGCAACTGCCAGTCCCACAGATCTGCGTTGGGTCCGGGAAGGCGGGAGAAATCTGCCATTGCGTGTCCCCTCGAAACCTTGCTGCATCGGAAACGGCACCCTCGACCGTCGTGACCGTCGGCGACCTGAGTCCCGACCGTACATCTACGGTGTTAGTAGATGTAAATATGACTGATTGCGAATCTAGTCATAGACGCCAGCAAAAGGGAAGAAAACCCACTAAATAGGGCATGCCTCCGGGTGAAAGTTCTGTTGACGCGTGAAGGATCCCGCGTCGCTCTCCTGTGTGTCCGGCCCCTCACTTAGAGTGCCGAACCGGAAGCTTCGGCCCGTAACTCTTTCGAGTGACCGTCGTTGATGAGGGGGAAGCGGTTGACGCAGAACGAGCTCGGGCAGATGTCCGAGGGGGTCGACCGCAGAGGTGACGACTTGTACCAGCCTGGAGGCTCAAGGTGACGCGCATCAGCTGCGGAGGACGGTCATGACATCCGTCCTCGTCTGCGACGACTCCCCGCTCGCCCGAGAAGCGCTTCGCCGCGCGGTTGCGACCGTGCCCGGCGTGGAGCGGGTGACGACGGCGGCCAACGGTGAGGAAGTCCTCCGCCGCTGGGGGGCCGACCGTTCGGATCTGATTCTGATGGACGTACGCATGCCCGGCCTGGGGGGTGTGGAGACGGTCCGGCGGCTGCTCTCGGCGGACCCCGGGGCCAGGATCATCATGCTGACCGTCGCCGAGGACCTGGACGGCGTGGCGCTCGCCGTCGCCGCCGGCGCCCGCGGATACCTGCACAAGGACGCCTCGCGCGCCGAACTGCGGGCCACCGTGACCCAGGCGCTGGCCGATCCGACGTGGCGGCTGGCCCCGCGCCGGCTGCGGTCCGCGGAGATGGGCGCGGCCCCGACGCTCACCGCGCGGGAGATCCAGGTGCTCGAAGGCATGAGCCACGGCCGCTCCAACGCCGAGATCGGACGCGAGCTGTTCCTCTCGGAGGACACGGTGAAGACGCACGCGAGGCGTCTGTTCAAGAAGCTCGGCGCCTCGGACCGTGCGCACGCCGTGGCGCTCGGCTTCCGCTGGGGCCTGGTCCGCTGATGCCGCGGCGAGGCCGGTAGCCGTACGGTCCCGTCCGCACACCGGCGGACGGGGCGACGGTGGCGGCGGACCTGCGGCCGGGCCCTCCCCACCAGCGCTGTGTGACGCTTCCCGGCCGATGCCGCATCCTTGAGGTGTGGAGTTCCTCGGGAACGATTCGGTCGAGCGGAAGGGGAGGGCGCAGGCCATGACATCCGGCGCACCCGCTCATGAGACCCGCACACCCGCTCATAACGCTTCGGTGCACAACTCGGGACGCGATGCCGCGGATCAGACGGCATCAGGGCACCATGGTCCGATGCGTGACGACGAGACGACGGTGATCGGTGCTCTGGTGCACCGTGCCGTCGACGGCGACGCGCAGGCCACGCACGACCTGCTGGCCCACGTCCACCCCCTGGCCCTGCGGTACTGCAGGTCCCGGCTGAACCGGCTGCCCGGTGATGCCCGTCACTTCGTGGAGGACCTGGCGCAGGAGGTGTGCGTCGCGGTGCTGATGGCGCTGCCGCGGTACAAGGACACCGGCAGACCCTTCGAAGCCTTCGTCTTCGCCATCGCGGGCCACAAGGTCGCCGACCTCCAGCGCGCCGCGATGCGGCACCCGGGGTCGACGGCGGTGCCCTCCGACGAGATGCCGGAGCGGCCCGACGACTCGCTCGGTCCGGAGGAGCGCGCGCTGCTCAGCAGCGATGCGGCCTGGGCGAAGAAGCTTCTCGCCAATCTTCCGGAGAACCAGCGCGAGCTGCTGGTCCTCCGGGTCGCGGTCGGGCTGACCGCGGAGGAGACCGGGCAGATGCTCGGTATGTCGCCGGGCGCGGTGCGGGTCGCCCAGCACCGCGCACTGAGCAGACTGCGCGCCCTCGCGGGGCAGTAGAGGCGGCCCGGGTGGGCCCGCACGGCATTGTGGGAAGCCACAGAACGGCTGGGTGATCTTGATCGTGGAATGAGACACCCTGCGAGCCCGTTAGCATGGACATCCGCACCGATCAAGGCCATTTGGGGAAGGTGTCATGACTGCAAACGTCGACGGAGTGCCCGAGAAATTCGCGACGCTCGGGCTGACATACGACGACGTGCTGCTGCTGCCCGGCGCGTCCGACATGGCGCCCGATCAGATCGATACCTCTTCGTACATCTCGAAGAACGTGCGGGTGAACATCCCGCTGCTCTCGGCGGCGATGGACAAGGTCACCGAGGCACGCATGGCGATCGCCATGGCACGTCAGGGCGGCGCGGGTGTCCTGCACCGCAATCTCTCCATCGCCGACCAGGCCAACCAGGTCGACCTCGTCAAGCGCTCCGAGTCCGGCATGGTCACCGACCCGATCACGGTGCACCCGGACGCGACGCTGCACGAGGCCAACGCCCTGTGCGCCAAGTTCCGCATCAGCGGTGTCCCGGTCACCGACGCGGCCGGCAAGCTCCTCGGCATCGTCACCAACCGCGACATGGCCTTCGAGCCGGACCGTGCGCGCCAGGTGCGCGAGGTCATGACGCCGATGCCGCTGGTCACGGGCAAGGTCGGCATCTCCGGCGTGGACGCCATGGAGCTGCTGCGCCGCCACAAGATCGAGAAGCTTCCACTGGTCGACGACGCCGGGGTGCTCAAGGGCCTCATCACCGTCAAGGACTTCGTCAAGGCGGAGAAGTACCCGCACGCCGCCAAGGACAAGGAAGGCCGGCTGCTCGTCGGTGCCGCCGTCGGCGTCGCCGGTGACGCCTTCGAGCGGGCGCAGGCGCTCGCCGAGGCCGGTGTCGACTTCATCGTCGTCGACACCGCGCACGGCCACTCCCGCCTCGTCGGCGACATGGTCGCCAAGATCAAGTCGAACGCCTCGGGCGTCGACGTCATCGGGGGCAACATCGCCACCCGTGACGGCGCGCAGGCGCTGATCGACTCGGGCGTCGACGGCATCAAGGTCGGCGTCGGCCCCGGCTCCATCTGCACCACCCGTGTGGTCGCCGGCATCGGCGTCCCGCAGGTCACCGCCATCTACGAGGCCTCGCTCGCCGCGAAGGCGGCCGGTGTCCCGGTCATCGGCGACGGCGGCCTGCAGTACTCCGGCGACATCGCCAAGGCCCTCGTGGCCGGCGCGGACACCGTCATGCTCGGCTCGCTGCTCGCGGGCTGCGAGGAGTCCCCGGGCGAGCTGATGTTCATCAACGGCAAGCAGTTCAAGTCGTACCGCGGCATGGGTTCGCTCGCCGCCATGCAGACCCGTGGTGACCAGCGCTCCTACTCCAAGGACCGCTACTTCCAGGAGGGCGTGGCGTCCGACGAGAAGCTGGTCCCCGAGGGCATCGAGGGTCAGGTTCCCTACCGGGGCCCCCTCTCCGCGGTGGTCCACCAGCTCACCGGCGGTCTGCGCCAGTCGATGTTCTACGTCGGCGGCAGGACGGTTCCGGAACTCCAGAACAACGGCCGCTTCGTCCGGATCACCTCGGCGGGTCTCAAGGAGAGCCACCCGCACGACATCCAGATGACGGTCGAAGCACCGAACTACAGCAGGAAGTAAGACATCAGCGCAGGTGAGGGGCGGACCGGGGTTCCCGGGACCGCCCCTCATGTGTGTGTCGGGGATACTGGTCAGCGCAGACGTAGAGGAAAGGCCACACCATCGTGACTGAGATCGAGATCGGGCGCGGCAAGCGCGGCCGCCGTGCATACGCGTTCGACGACATCGCTGTCGTGCCGAGCCGTCGTACCCGTGACCCGAAGGAGGTCTCGATCGCCTGGCAGATCGACGCCTACCGCTTCGAGCTGCCCTTCCTGGCCGCTCCCATGGACTCGGTGGTCTCCCCGCAGACCGCCATCCGCATCGGCGAGCTGGGTGGCCTGGGCGTCCTCAACCTCGAAGGGCTGTGGACCCGGCACGCCGACCCGCAGTCCCTCCTCGACGAGATCGCCGAGATGCCCGTGGAGACCGCGACCCCGCGGCTCCAGGAGATCTACTCCGCTCCCATCCAGGAGGAGCTGATCGGCCAGCGCATCAAGGAGGTGCGCGACTCCGGTGTCGTCACCGCCGCCGCGCTCTCGCCGCAGCGCACCGCGCAGTTCTCCAAGGCCGTCGTCGACGCGGGCGTGGACATCTTCGTCATCCGCGGTACGACGGTCTCCGCCGAGCACGTCTCCGGTGCCGCCGAGCCGCTCAACCTGAAGCAGTTCATCTACGAGCTGGACGTCCCGGTGATCGTCGGCGGCTGCGCCACCTACACCGCCGCCCTGCACCTGATGCGCACCGGCGCGGCCGGCGTCCTCGTCGGCTTCGGCGGCGGCGCGGCGCACACCACGCGCAACGTCTTCGGCATCCAGGTCCCGATGGCCACCGCGGTCGCCGACGTGGCCGGTGCGCGCCGTGACTACATGGACGAGTCCGGCGGCCGGTACGTGCACGTCATCGCGGACGGCGGCGTCGGCTGGTCCGGCGACCTGCCCAAGGCCATCGCCTGCGGCGCGGACGCCGTGATGATGGGCTCCCCGCTGGCCCGTGCCACGGACGCTCCCGGCCGTGGCCGGCACTGGGGCATGGAGGCCGTCCACGCGGACGTGCCGCGCGGCAAGCTGGTCGACCTCGGTTCCGTCGGCACGACGGAGGAGGTCCTCACCGGCCCCTCGCACAACCCCGACGGCTCGATGAACATCTTCGGCGCGCTGCGCCGGGCGATGGCCACCACGGGCTACAGCGACCTCAAGGAGTTCCAGCGCGTCGAGGTGACGGTCGCGGACTCGCAGCACCGCCGCTGACGCTTCCCGCACACGCAGGAGGGCCCGGACCGCACCTGCGGTCCGGGCCCTCCCGCGTGCTGCTGCCGGTTACGCGCCCCGCTTGGCGCCACCGAAGGCGGCGATCGGGCCCAGGGCCAGGAAGAGGTACGTCATGAAGTCGGCCTCGTCCTTCCAGATGTCCACGACGTCACCGAAGTGGTCGAAGAAGACCTCGGAGAAGCCGACGCCGAGACCGTCCGCCAGGATCATCGACATGCAGACGAGCTGGCCCAGGTAGACGGCGCCCAGGGAGAAGACGGCGCTGACGACCGCGACGGCCGGGTTGGCCCCGCCGACCTTGCTCGCGGCGAAGCCCACCAGGAAGCCGACACCGACGGCTGCGTAACCGACCTCGCGCTCGATCGAGCCGGCTATGACGCCGTAGAGGATCGCGGCGACGATCGCGGTGCCGAGGGCGGCCAGTACACCGAGGCCGAGGTTGTTCCGGGAGACCGGCGGGGCGGAGGGGAAGGTCATCCCGCCACCGAACTGGCCGGCCGGCTGCCCGGGCTGCTGACCGGCGAACGGGTTGCCCGTCGGCGCACCGGCCTGCTGGCCCGCGTACGGATTGCCCGGCTGCTGCGCCGCGTACGGGTTCCCGTCGGTCGGCTGCCCGCCGCCGTACGGCTGCTGGGGTGGGTTCGGCGGCTGAACGGGCTGGCTCATGGTGGATCTTCCCCCTGGGACGGTGACGCGCACAACTGTGCGAGAAGTGACGCCGCAGGCTAGCAGTCCATACCGACACGGCCCACCGGAATCCTTGCGGGCGTCGGCCCCGGCGGCATCCCCTACAACCGGTGCGCGGCTCCCGCCGGGGTGGCTCCCCGCGTGTCCAGGAGGAGCTGGGCCTTCACGGCGAGGCCCTGGAGGTCGTACGTACGGTGGTGCTGGAGCAGCACCGTCAGGTCGGCCCCGGCGGCTGCCTCGTAGAGCGAGTCGGCGCGGGGGACAGGTTGTTCGCGCACACGCCAGTCCAGGACGTGCGGGTCGTGGAAGCCGATCTGGGCACCCATGTCCAGGAGCCGGGTCGCGATGTCCCGGGCAGGCGAGGCCTCCTGGTCGGCGAGGTCCGGCTTGTAGGTGACCCCGAGAAGCAGCACCCGGGCTCCCCGGACCGACTTGCCGTGTTCGTTCAGCAGGGTGGCGCAGCGCTGGATCACGTAGCTCGGCATCCGGTCGTTGATCTCCTTGGCCAGCGAGACCATGCGCAACGGGTGGCCCGGGGTGCGGCTGTTGTACGGGAGGTAGCCGGGGTCGACGGGGGCGCCATGTCCGCCGACGCCGGGGCCGGGACGGAACGGCTGGAAGCCGAACGGCTTGGTCTCGGCGCACCTGATGACGTCCCAGAGGTCGACGCCGAGGTCATGGCAGAGCACCGCCATCTCGTTGACCAGCGCGATGTTGACGTGCCGGAAGTTGGTTTCCAGGACCTTGGTCATCTCGGCCTCGCGTGGCCCCCGGGCCCGGACGACCTTGTCCGTGAGGCGGCCGTAGAAGGCGGCGGCCGACTCGGTGCACGCGGGTGTCAGGCCGCCGATGACCTTGGGGGTGTTGGCGTAGACGTGGACGCGGTTGCCGGGGTCGAGCCGGCCGGGGGAGTGGGCGAGGTGGAAGTCGCGCCCGGCGCGCAGGCCCGAGCCCTCCTCCAGGAGCGGCCGTACGACGTTCTCGGTGGTGCCGGGCGGCACGGCGGATTCCACCAGGACGGTGGTGTGCGGGCGCAGCCGGGCGGCGAGGGCGCGGGCCGCTTCGGTCACGGCGCGGAGGTCGAGGGTGCGGTCGGGTCCGAGCGGGGTGGGGGCGCAGATCGCGGCGGTCCGCACCCGGCCCAGTTCGGCCGGGTCGGCGGTCGGTCTGAAGCCTCCGGAGAGCATCCGGCGGATGTCCGAGGCGCTGAGGGATCCCTCGACCGGCGTATGGCCCGCCGACAGTTCCGCGTAGGGGCGTGGGTCGGTGTCGTAGCCGACGGTGTGGATGCCGGCGCCGACGGCCGCTTGGGCGAGGGGCAGGCCGAGGTGACCGAGTCCGATGACAGCGAGGTCTGCGGGCATGTCGAGGGCCGTCCTTCCCTGGGGCCTTTCGGCGGGCACTGGGGCCAACACCAAGAAGTCAGAAAGCGCAACCGCTGGGGGCAGCGCTCTGTCAGAATAGGCGTAAATATGACCTATATGTCGCATTCTGTGTCTCTCGTCGACCGGGTGTTGTCCACAGGCGGTGGCTGAAGTCGTGGACCCCGGACAGAATCGAGTGGTGGGCACGGGCGCCCGGCTTCCCGGCCGGCCCCGCTTCCGCGCCGTAGCACCCCGATCCACGAGGAGTACCGGGAGGCAGCAGTGAGGACAGCGACACTGGGACCCGCGGAGCGCGCCGAGGCGCTGGCCGCGATGGCCGAAGGCGAACTCGACGTGTTGGTCGTGGGCGCGGGCGTGGTAGGCGCCGGGACGGTGCTCGACGCGGTCACCAGAGGACTTTCGACCGGCCTGGTCGAAGCGCGTGACTGGGCGTCCGGGACGTCCAGCAGGTCGAGCAAGCTGATTCACGGTGGGCTGCGCTACCTCGAGATGCTGGACTTCGCGCTCGTACGCGAGGCGCTCAAGGAGCGCGGACTGCTCCTGGAGCGGCTGGCCCCGCATCTCGTGAAGCCCGTCCCGTTCCTCTACCCCTTGCAGCACAAGGGGTGGGAGCGGCTCTACGCGGGCTCCGGCGTCGCCCTGTACGACGCGATGTCGATTTCCTCAGGCCACGGCCGCGGGCTGCCCGTGCACCGGCACCTCTCCCGCCGCCGCGCCCTGCGGGTCGCGCCGGCCCTGAAGAAGGAGGCGCTGGTCGGAGCGTTGCAGTACTACGACGCCCAGATGGACGACGCGCGCTACGTGGCGACACTCGTGCGCACGGCCGCGGGCTACGGCGCACACGTGGCGAACAGGGCGCGCGTGGTCGGTTTCCTGCGGGAGGGCGAGCGGGTCGTCGGTGCCCGCGTGCAGGACGTCGAGGGGGGCGGGGAGTACGAGGTCAAGGCCAAACAGGTGGTCAACGCGACCGGTGTGTGGACGGACGACACCCAGGCGCTGATCGGTGAGCGCGGTCAGTTCCACGTCCGGGCGTCGAAGGGCATCCACCTCGTCGTCCCGAAGGACCGCATCCACTCCTCGACCGGGCTGATCCTGCGCACGGAGAAGTCCGTCCTCTTCGTGATCCCGTGGGGCCGGCACTGGATCGTCGGCACGACGGACACCGACTGGGACCTGGACAAGGCGCATCCGGCCGCGTCCAGCGCCGACATCGACTATCTGCTCGAGCACGTCAATTCGGTGCTGAACACGCCGTTGACGAGGGACGACGTCGAGGGCGTCTACGCCGGGCTCCGGCCGCTGCTGGCCGGCGAGTCGGATGCCACGAGCAAGCTCTCGCGCGAGCACACGGTGGCCCATCCCGTGCCGGGGCTCGTCGTCGTCGCGGGCGGCAAGTACACGACGTACCGGGTGATGGCGAAGGACGCGGTGGACGAGGCGGTGCATGGGCTCAACACCCGGGTGGCCGACTGCGTCACCGAGGACGTCCCGCTGCTCGGCGCCGAGGGCTACCGCGCCCTGTGGAACGCCCGTGCCAGGATCGCCGCCCGCACCGGGCTGCACGTCGTCCGGGTGGAGCATCTGCTCAACCGGTACGGCTCGATGGCCGAGGAGCTCCTGGAGCTGGTCAAGCGTGACGCCTCGCTGGGCGACCCGCTGGCCGGGGCGGAGGACTACCTGCGCGCCGAGGTCGTCTACGCCGCCTCGCACGAGGGAGCCCGCCACCTCGACGACGTCCTGACGCGGCGCACCCGCATCTCCATAGAGACCTTCGACCGGGGCACCCGGTGCGCGCGGGAGTGCGCGGACCTCATGGCGCCGGTGCTCGGCTGGGACACCGGCCAGATCGAGCGGGAGGTCGAGCACTACCGCAAGCGTGTGGAGGCGGAGCGGGAGTCGCAGCGGCAGCCGGACGACCAGACGGCGGACGCGGCGCGGCTGGGGGCGCCGGACATCGTGCCGATCTGACGGAGCGCCGGGCGCCGCCCGGCAGGTGCGGCGGGACTCCGTGTTCGGCAGTTCCGCTCACCGGCCGGGGCGGGAGGCGCGTCGTGCCGAAACCGGATGGTGAGGACGTGCGGGCCGTCGCGGGTGGCGGCGGCCCGCACGTGTCTGCCGACACGCTGGACGACCGGCCGGAGCAGGGCGTGGATGGTGCCGGAGTACGCGTCCGAGCCGGGCCGGGTCACCGGGCGGGGTGCCACGGCCGGACGGACGGCACCGGCCGGCGGCGCCGGGGGTGAGCGGCTGGGGGCGGACGGCCCGGCGCCGCCCGTGACGGCGGGATCCGGTGGCGGGTGGCGCCGCGCGCAGTCGTACGGGCCGCTGGTGTGCGTCGGCAGATCGCGCACGGAGTCGCGGGCGCTGTCGTCGCGACTGCCGAACTCCAGGCCCGGCAAGCGGTCCTCGACGCCGGTCGGCAGCCGCAGCCCGCCGTCGTGGGCGGGCAGGCCGGAGGACGGCCTCCACCGTGCACGTCCTGCTGACACTGCCCTCCCGTCACGGGTCGTCCGGCGCCCGATGCCGGGCCCCGCCGACGCGCAGGTCTCCTCCCGTTCGGGCGAGTTGGGACGGCCCGGGGAGGCGGCCGGGGGAGACCCGCCCTCGACGGCGAGCAGGGAAAGGGAGGACGATGCGGGGGTGCGGTGTGGTTCGCTGGGCAGGCTCGTCGTTCCCGGGTGGGCCGAGCCGGTAGCGGCGAGGCGCAGGCGAGCGCACGGGGACGGGCGCGGGGACGGGCACGGCCACGGGATCCTTCCTCCGGCCACATCACGGCCGACCCCGGACCCGGGACCACGACCGGTCCCGGGGTAAGGGACAATGAACGCTCTGCCAGGGCGGGTTGATCGCAGAGGGGACGCATGTCGGAGGCGGAGCAGGCACGGGAGCCCCAACGGGACAAGGACGGACGTCTCCTCGCGGGGCGGTACCGACTCGGGGAGGTGCTCGGCCGGGGCGGCATGGGCACGGTCTGGCGTGCTGCCGACGAGACGCTGGGCCGCACGGTCGCGGTCAAGGAACTGCGGTTCCCCTCGGCCATCGACGAGGACGAGAAGCGACGGCTGATCACGCGCACGCTGCGTGAGGCGAAGGCGATCGCGAGGATCCGCAACAACAGCGCGGTGACGGTCTACGACGTGGTCGACGAGGACGACCGGCCGTGGATCGTCATGGAGCTCATCGAGGGCAAGTCGCTCGCCGAGGTCATCCGCGAGGACGGGACGCTGACGCCGAGACGGGCGGCGGAGGTCGGCCTCGCCGTCCTCGACGTGCTGCGCTCCGCGCACCGCGAGGGCATCCTGCACCGCGACGTGAAGCCGTCCAACGTACTGATCGCGGAGGACGGCCGGGTCGTCCTGACCGACTTCGGAATCGCCCAGGTGGAGGGCGACCCGTCCGTCACGTCGACGGGCATGCTCGTCGGCGCCCCCTCGTACATCTCCCCGGAGCGTGCCCGCGGGCACAAGCCGGGACCGCCCGCCGACCTCTGGTCCCTCGGCGGACTGCTGTACGCGAGCGTGGAGGGCTGCCCGCCGTACGACAAGGGCTCGGCCATCGCCACGCTGACCGCCGTGATGACGGAGCCGGTCGACCCGCCGAAGAACGCGGGCCCGCTCGAGGAGGTCATCTACGGCCTGCTGGTCCGGGATCCCGAGCAGAGGCTGGACGACGCGGGGGCGCGCGTTCTGCTGAACGCCGTGATCAACGCGCCGGAGCGGCCTGCCGAGCCGCCGGCCGACCGGACCCAGATCATGGCCCTGCCCACGATCAGCGGACCCAAGAGCGGCGGCAAGAAGGCGTCCGGTACGTCCGGTACATCCGGCGCGGGTGCGGCGGGTGCGGCGGGTGCGGCGGGTGCGGCGGGTGCCGCGGGTGCCGCCTCTGCCGGGGCGGCCGGAGCGGGCGCCGCCGGCGGTGCCACAGGCGGCTCCCCGGCGGGTTCCGCTTCCGGGGCGGGCGTCGGAGCCACCGGCTCGGCGGCCCCCGCCGGGCCGGCGATCCCCGCCGCTTCCGCCTCAGCCTCTTCCGCTGGGGCCTCCGGCCCGGGGCTGGGGGAGAGCACGCGGGAGCGGCTTCGAGGCGCGCTGCGCTCCGTACGGAACGCGAAGGCCCCGGTGGCCACGGCCTCCGCGTCCGCCTCCGCGCCGGGCGGACCGCCACGGCCGGCGGGCCAGCCGGCCCCGATCCGCGCGTCGATCACCGACGTCGTGCCCCGCCGCACGCTGGCGGTCATCGCCGGTGTCGTCGTACTGGCCGTGCTGGGCACGGTCCTGGCGCTCACCCTCGGCGACGACAGTGCGGGCGATCAGGGAGGCAAGGCCACCGGCGGCACCACCGCGTCGGCCGGATCGACGTCCGGCGGCGGCACGGACACCGGCAGCGGATCGGGCAAGGGCACGGACAGCGGCAAGGACAGCGGCGGCGACAGCGGTACGGGCGACGGCGCGAAGGGAGGGCAGGGGGAGGACAAGGGCCAGGCGTCCGACGACCCCTCACCCGCTCCGGAGAGCGACGCCCCCGGCACGGGCGCGCTGCCCGCGGGCTACAAGAAGGTCACCAACAAGCAGTTCCACTTCACCGTCGCGATGCCCGAGACCTTCTCGTTCGACAAGGTGGCGGGGGCGAACTCGGGTGCCATCTACAACACCGACGGTGGCTTCCCGCGCCTCCAGGTCGACTACACCTCCTCCCCGAAGGACGACGCCGCCGATGCCTGGAAGTCAGCTGTGTCCTCCGTCAGGGGTTTCAGCAACGGCTACAGGCACATCCGTATAAAGACCGTCGAGTACAACGGCTACCCGACGGTCGCCGACTGGGACTTCTCACGTATCCAGGACGGTATGCGGGTCCAGGTCCTCAACCGGGGCTTCAAGGCCGACGCCACCCACGGGTACTCCATCATGATCAGTTGCAAGCAGAGCGAGTGGGACGGCGCGGAGTGCCGGACGCTGCGTGAGACGGCGTTCGCCACCTTCGGGTCCACCGACTGACGGGGGTGCCCGGCCGGGCTGAACACAACGGCCGGGTTGGCCCGACCCGACCGCGTGGCCGGCACTTGCCACGTATCGTGAGAGGCCATGGACCGTACGCAGCCGGAATCGTGGGTCAACTGCACCGCAAGTGACCGCAATTGATGGTTCGACACGGTCTCCGTGACCAGGAGACCGTACGCTCTGGGGAGGCCTCGTGGACGACTACGCGGGTCGGGTACTCGCCGACCGCTACCGCCTTCCGCTGCCTCCGTCCGATGCGTACGAACTGGCGGAGACCCGGGCGTTCGACACCTACAGCGGGCAGGAGGTCCTGGTCCGCCAGGTGCCGTTGCCGGAGGTCGTGGACGCCGAGGTGATCGACGCCGACGGATCGGCCGCGACGGCCAGGCGCGCCACCGGCCGGGCGGTGCGGCGGTCCACGGACCCCGCCGTCCGGCGGGCGATCGAGGCCGCGCAGGCAGCGGCCCAGGTTCCCGACCACCCACGGCTGGACCAGGTCTTCGACGTCTTCGCCGAGGCGGGATCGCTGTGGATAGTGAGCGAACTGGTAGCCGCCCGGCCGCTCGCGGCGCTCCTGGCCGAGCGCCCGCTCAACCCGTACCGCGCCGCCGAGATCGGCTCCGACGTGCTCACCGCCCTGCGGGTGCTGCACGCGCACGGCTGGACCCACCGCAACATCACCATCCGCACCGTCCTGGTCTGCGACGACGGCCGTGTCGTGCTGACCGGTCTGGCGGCCGGCGCCGCCGAGGAGGCGCTGTGCGGGTACGTGCCCGTGCCGCAGCCCGACGACGAGGGCGCTTACGGGGCTCCGGCGGTCGAGACGGGCCCCACCGGCCCGTACGAGCCGCCGTCGCAGCCGTCGCTACCGGACGCGCTGCCCGGCCCGGAGGGAACCTCCGCGGGAGTGCCTGCCGCACGCCCTCAGGCGGAGATCGAGGCGGTGCGCCCGCCGGAGGAGGACGGGGACCGGGGCCGGCAGGAGCTCGTCCCCAGGCCCGCGCCTCCCGCCGTCCCCGTGGCGGAGCCCGGGGCGGGCAGCGCGGCGCAGCTGCGTGCCGCCCGCGCCGGAGCGATCGCCGCCTACCGCGCGGGCGCCCGCGCGGCGGCCCGGGCCAACGAGGGCCTGCCGCGCGACGCCGTCCCGGGGGGCGGCCGACCGGGCGAGGACGAGCCCCACGAGGACCCGTCGCGCACGGACCGGGCGTATGAGGGTCCGGCGTACGTGGACCGGCCGCATGCGGGTCCGGCGTACGTGGACGAGCCCCACGAGGACCCGTCGCGCACGGACCGGGCGTATGAGGGTCCGGCGTACGTGGACCGGCCGCATGCGGGTCCGGCGTACGTGGACGAGCCCCACGAGGACCCGTCGCGCACGGACCGGGCGTATGAGGGCCCGGCGTACGTGGACCGGCCGTCCCAGGCCCGGCCCCAGGAGGAGTCCGCCGCGCCCCCGGCCGCCGGGGAACGCCCGCGGCCGGCCGGTCCCTGGGGCCCGGCGGCCGAGGCCCCGTACGCGGCGATGTACGAGGCCGGAGACGACGAGGACTACGAGGACGAGGGCGACGGGGACGACGACGGCCCCGAGGACGGGGAGGGTCCCGGCGGCCTCCTGCCCCCCGGCCGGCGTGTCCACCTCGCCGGTACCTGGGGGGACGGCCCCGGCGCCGGCCGCTCCGTGCCCGCGGGCGGCTCCGCGGGCTCCGGCGAGGACGCGCTGCGCGCCGACTCCCGGCGCATGGGCAGCGGGCCCGTGGAGCGCCAGGACAGGCTGCCGCAGCCGGTGGCGGCGCGGGGGGCTTCGGGCGGATGGGACGCGGTCGTCGCCACGAACGGTGACACCCCCGCCTACCGCGGCCCCGCCACTCCCCTCGCCGCCGAACGCGCCCGGCAGGCCCGCATCGCCGTGGTCGGCGCCGTCACGGAGCGGTGGGCACCCGAGCAGGCCGGGCCCGTCCACGACAACTGGCAGCTGGCCCCGCCCATCGGCCCATCGACGGACCTGTGGGCGCTCGGCGCCCTGCTCTACCGCGCCGTGCAGGGCCACGCGCCCTACCCGGAGGAGAACGCGGCCGAACTCGTCCAGATGGTCTGTGCGGAGCCGCCCGCGTTCGCGGAGGACTGCGGCCCGCTGAGGCCCGTCGTCGAGTCGCTGCTGCGTCAGGACCCGACGGAGCGGCCCGATTTCGAGGAGCTGCGCGGCTGGCTGCGCTCCCTGGTGCGCTCGGCTCCCGAGCCGGAGGCGGGCACCGACGTCGTGCCACTGCCACCCGCCGACGTCACCCGCCTGCCGGTCGTGCGCCGCAGGGGCGAGCTGGTGCGCAGGCGCCGGGGGCGCGGGGCGGCGCACGGCCGGCACCGGCAGGGCAGGCCGCAGCGGTACGAGAAGCCGGCGCGCGCCCCGCGGGCACCCAAGGAACCCAAGGTGCTGCGCCGCCAGGCACCGCCCGTCCGGCAGCCGGACGGGCGAACTCCGCGACGGCTGGGCCGGCTCCTGCTCGGACTGATCCTGCTGCTGCTGGCCGCTGTCGTGGTCTACGCCGTGATGTTCATGCCCGAGGAGGGCTCCCCCTCGGGGGCGAGGTCAGGGGCGCCCCGGCCCTCCGGCTCGGCCCCGGCCGCACCGGCCGAGCCGGAGCCCGAAGCGAGCGGGTCGGCCGGCGCGTCCACCGGTTCCGATGGCTCCTCGGGCTCGCAGCAGCCGCAGACCAGCCACTCCGCGGCCACGCTCGCCCCCGGACATGCGCTGCGCAAGGACCCGGAGGGCTTCGAGATCGGAGTCCCGAAGGAGTGGCAGCGCAGCCCCGCCAACGCGGACCGTCAGATCCGTTACGGCAGCGACGGGTTCAGCGTGCTGATCGTGCCCGGGAGGGACACCGTCAAGGCCAACGGCACCGACCCGCTGGACTATCAGCGCAGCAGCGAACCCGAACTGAAGCCCTTCCGGGAGTCCAGCTGGGCCACGTCCACCGGCCTGCGCCGGGTCGACGTCGGCCGGCAGGCCATGGCCGAGGGGCAGTTCACCTGGCAGGAGAGCGGCGGACGCGAGGTCTACGTCCGCAACATGGTCATGATCGTGGACGGCAGGTACCACATCATCCAGGCGATCGGCCCGGAGAGCGAGCGTGACAAGGTGTCCGATCTCTACGAACAGGCCATCTCCACCTACCGCGTGACTTCTTGACCTTTTGTCGGCACTCGCGACAAGCATCACAGTGCGGTCTCGTGGGCGGTGCGAGGTTACGCCGCGATGCCCCCCTCCGTAACCTGGCATTCGAAGGAATGGGGCGGGGACACACGTGGAACACGCGCAGGGCACGGGAGCGGGAATCGTACTGGCCGGGCGGTACCGGCTCGGTGACGTCCTGGGCCGAGGGGGCATGGGCAAGGTGTG
The DNA here is from genome assembly GCF_030816615.1 of Streptomyces sp. B1I3. Classification (NCBI taxonomy): domain Bacteria; kingdom Bacillati; phylum Actinomycetota; class Actinomycetes; order Kitasatosporales; family Streptomycetaceae; genus Streptomyces; species Streptomyces sp. B1I3. The sequence goes on along the minus strand of NZ_JAUSYD010000001.1, from coordinate 3,248,922 downwards.
GCGCGCCCACGACGAGGTGCTCCACCGGACCGTCGCGGTCAAGGAGTTGACCGCCGGCCTGTACGCCGCCGAGGCGGACCGGGTGGTGCTCCACGCCCGTACGCAGAAGGAGGCGCGCGCGGCGGCGCGGATCACCCACCCCGGGGTCGTCACCGTCCACGACGTCATCGAGTACGACAACCGCCCGTGGATCGTCATGCAGTACGTCGACGGGCCCTCGCTCGCCGACACGGCCAAGGAGACCGGCGAGGTCGAGGCGCGCGAGGCCGCCAGGATCGGCCTCCACGTGCTGAGCGCCCTTCGGGCCGCGCACAGTGCCGGGGTGCTGCACCGGGACGTCAAACCGGGGAACGTCCTGCTCGCCCGCGACGGGCAGGTGCTGCTGACCGACTTCGGGATCGCCGCGATCGAGGGCGACTCCACCATCACCAGGACCGGCGAACTGGTCGGCTCCATCGACTACCTGGCACCCGAGCGGGTACGCGGCGGCGACCCGGGCCCGGCGTCCGACCTCTGGTCGCTGGGCGCCACGCTCTACACGGCCGTCGAGGGACACTCGCCGTTCCGCCGTTCGTCGCCGATCTCCACCATGCAGGCCGTCGTCACGGAGGAACCGCCGCCGCCGCTGAGGGGCGGTGCGCTGGAACCCGTGATCACCGCACTGCTGCGCAAGGATCCGGCGGACCGGCCGACGGCCGCGGAGACGGAACGGATGCTGCTGGACGCCATGAAGGGGCGCAAGCCCCGCGCCGCGCAGGCCCATGTGCCGACGCAGCGGATGTCCGGGGAGGATCTGCACGCCTTCTCCACCCCCGACGGTTCGACGGCCCGCCTCGACCGGCAGCCCTTCCCCGCGGCGCTCGTCGTCCCGCCCACCCCGGCGTCCGCCACCCGGCGCGGCGGGGGCCGGTGGCGCACGGTCCTGCTGGTCGTCGCCGTCGCCGCGCTGATCGGCGGAGCGGCCGGCTTCGTGGCGATGAAGTACGCGGGCGACGACCGGGACACAGGAGGCGGCACGGGTGAGCGGACCGTCACCGGCTCGACGACACCTGGTCCGTCCCCCTCGTCGTCGGACTCGAAGGCCTCTCCGTCCTTGTCGGCCGAGGACTCGCAGGCCGTGCGGGAGATACCGGAGGGCTGGCGCCGCGTCGAGGACCCCGAGGGCTTCGTCCTGGCCGTCCCCCACGGATGGACACGGCAGGAGAGCGGCGGGCAGATCGACTACACCCCGGACAACGGGGCGCACCGCATCAGGATCAGCGTCGATCCGCAGCCCGACTTCGACAACTCGTACCTGCACATGCTGAGCATCGAGAAGGACCTCTCGGTGCGGCTGCCCGGTTACGAGCGGCTGACCCTGCACTCCAACACCTTCCGCGACCGGCCCGGCTCCGAGTGGGAGTTCACCTGGGTCGAGTCCAAGGACCACCCGGGTCCGCGCCACGGGATCGACCAGATGTACTTCGGCGAGACCGGCGGCCCGGAGTACGCGCTCTACATGACGGGGCCCGAGGAGGACTGGGCCGAGAGCCGGGAGCTCTTCGCGGCGATGCTGCGCAGCTGGCAGCCGCCGGAGCAGTGACCGGGCCTGCCGCCCTGCCGGGTGCCACGGACCGCCCCGGCTCTGCAGCCGCTGCGGCGTCCCCTGTGGTGACCCAGGCGTACGGCCGTCCCGCACCGCAGGCGGCGTGGCCGGAGACATCTCGGCCCGCAGCGGAAGCCCCGCAGCGACGAACCCCGCAGCGAGATGCTGAGGACGCCGTCCCTCACCGGGCCCCGAGCCCGAGGGGAACACGCGCTGTCCCGGCTGAAGAGCGGGAAGGTCCCGCGCGACTGCCGTCTCGAAGGTGACGGCATAGGTCGCCGAGCGCCTGAAGATTCACGATTCCTGACCGGTCACCGGAAGATAGGCCCTGATCAGCAGTTATGTAGCCAGTGATCACTGGCTGGGTCGCCGGGGTGGGGCCGCGGGTTGTCGTGGGACTGTGAAAACCTGTTACCCACGGGTACCCAAAGCGGGCGGGTGGACATACTCTCGCCCACATGACGGACTCGCAGGCCTCCACGACCACCTCCGCCGCCTCCGGCGACCGCGTCGGCACGAACCCCGTGGCCGCCGCCCCCGCGGGCGTGCGCACCGCCGCTGACGTGGTCACACCCGAGGTGATCGCCCGGCTGATCCGCGGCGTCGTCGGCTCCGGGCGCACGGCCAACCACACCCCCTTCACCGGGGCGAAGCTGGCCGATCTGCCCGAGTCCACCCCCGAGGACGTCGCCGGCGCCTACGAGCGCGCCCGCGCCGCCCAGCCCGCCTGGGCGGCGACGCCCGTCCGCGCGAGGGCCGCCGTACTGCTGCGCTTCCACGACCTGGTCCTCCAGCGCCAGTCCGAGGTCCTCGACCTCATCCAGCTGGAGACCGGCAAGGCCCGGCTGCACGCCCACGAGGAGGTCCAGGCCGTCGCCGTGTCTGCCCGGCACTACGGGCGCAGGGCCGCCGCCTACCTGAAGCCGAAGCGGCACACCGGCGTCGTCCCGACCCTCACCAAGGTCACTGAGCTGCGCCAGCCGCGCGGGGTCGTCGGCCAGATCGCCCCCTGGAACTACCCGCTGGAGCTTTCCGTCGGGGACGCGCTGCCCGCCTTCGTCTCCGGCAACGCCGTCGTGATGAAGCCCGACACCGAGACCGCGCTGACCGCCCTGTGGGCCCGCGACCTGCTGATCGAGGCCGGACTGCCCGAAGCGGTGTTCCAGGTCGTCCTCGGCGAGGGCCCGGTCGTCGGTCCCGAGGTCGTCAGGCACGCCGACTACGTCTCGTTCACCGGCTCCACCCGCACCGGCCGCGAGGTCGCCCAGGGCGCCGCCGCCCGCCTCGTCGGCGTCTCGCTGGAGCTCGGCGGCAAGAACGCCATGCTCGTCCTCCAGGACGCCGACGTGGAGAAGGCAGCCGCGGGCGCCGTCCGCGCCTGCTTCTCCTCCGCCGGCCAGCTCTGCATCTCCATCGAGCGGCTGTACGTCCACGAGTCCGTCGCCGACGCGTTCGTGGAGCGCTTCGCCGCCCGTACGAAGGCGATGCGGCTCGGCAGCTCGCTCGCGTACGGCGCCGACATGGGCTCCCTCGTCGGCGAACGCCAGCTCGAGACCGTCAGCCGGCACGTCGCCGAGGCCGTCGAGAAGGGCGCCACCCTCGTCGCGGGCGGCGTCGCCCGTCCCGACATCGGCCCGCTCTTCTACGAACCGACCATCCTGGACGGTGTCGAGGCGCCCATGGCCGTCTGCACCCAGGAGACCTTCGGCCCCGTCGTCTCGGTCTACCGGTTCAGCGACGAGGAGGAGGCCGTCTCCCTCGCCAACGCCACGCCCTACGGCCTCAACTCCAGTGTCTGGACCAAGGACGCGCGGCGCGGTCACCGGGTCGCCGCCCGCCTGCGGACCGGCACCGTCAACATCAACGAGGGGTACGCACCGGCGTACGGCAGCGTCCAGTCCCCGATGGGCGGCATGAAGGACTCCGGCCTCGGCCGGCGCCACGGCTCCGAGGGCATCCTCAAGTACACCGAGGCCCAGACGGTCGCCCAGCAGCGGCTGATGCCGCTCGCGCCGGCCTTCGGGATGGACGACGAGAAGTACGCCGCCTTCATGAGCCGCAGCCTCAAGGCGATGAAGGCCCTCCGGCTGCACTGACCCAGGCGGCGTCCTTCGCGCACCCCCGCCCCCGCTTCTTCCCGCTCCTTTCCGTCTCTGTCGTACCGAGGAGAGCCATGTCCCAGGACAGCCCTGCCCAGATACCGGCCGGATCCGCCGTCGAGGCGGCCGACGACGACGCGTACGACTACGACGTCCTCGTCGTCGGTTCGGGCTTCGGTGGCGCGGTCTCGGCCCTGCGGCTGAGCGAGAAGGGCTACCGGGTCGGCGTCCTGGAGGCGGGCCGCCGCTTCACGCGGGAGACCCTCCCCAAGAACTCCTGGGACATCAAGAACTACCTGTGGGCCCCGGCGCTCGGCCTCTTCGGCATCCAGCGCGTCCACCTGCTCGGCAAGGTGATGGTGCTGGCGGGAGCGGGTGTCGGCGGTGGCTCCCTCAACTACGCCAACACCCTGTACGTGCCGCCCGCGCCGTTCTTCGAGGACCGCCAGTGGGCGGACATCACCGACTGGCAGGACGAACTGGCGCCGTACTACGACCAGGCGAAGCGGATGCTCGGGGTCAGGCTCAACCCGACCATGACCCCGGCCGACATCCACCTGAAGGCGACCGCCGAGACCATGGGCGTCGGCGACACCTTCCACCTCGCCCCGGTGGGCGTCTTCTTCGGTGACGGGCAGGACGCCGACGGGACGTCCAGGGCGAAGCCCGGCGGGGAGGTCGCCGACCCCTACTTCGGCGGTGCCGGCCCGGCCCGCAAGGCCTGCGCCGAGTGCGGTGAGTGCATGACGGGCTGCCGCCACGGGGCGAAGAACACCCTCAACGAGAACTACCTGTACCTGGCCGAGAAGGCCGGCGCCGTGATCCGCCCGATGACGTCCGTCGTGGCCGTCACCGACGACCCGGACGGCGGCTACCGCGTCTCCACCGTCCCCACCCACCGGCGCAGGAAGGCGCGGCCGACCGTCCTGCGGGCCCGGAAGGTGATCGTGGCGGCGGGCACGTACGGGACCCAGACCCTGCTGCACACCATGAAGGACGAAGGACTGCTGCCGCGGCTCTCGCCGAAGCTCGGCGAGCTGACCCGGACCAACTCCGAGGGCCTGGTGGGCGCGCAGACCAGCGACCGCCGCTACCGCAGGAAGCACGGCGCCGCGAAGGCCGACTTCACCAAGGGCGTCGCCATCACCTCGTCGATCCACCCGGACGCGAACACCCACATCGAGCCGGTCCGCTACGGCAAGGGCTCCAACGCGATGGGCGCGCTGACCATCCTGCAGGTCCCCTACAGCACGCACCGGGTGCGCAGCTGGTTCGGCAACGTGGCCAGGCACCCGTGGCTGACGATGCGCTCCCTGTCCAACCGGCGCTGGTCGGAGCACACGATCATCGGACTCGTCATGCAGTCGCTGGACAACTCCCTGGTCGCCTACCGCAAGCCCCGGGGTGTCGGAAAGGGCCTGCTCACCGCCCGGCAGGGACACGGGGCACCGAACCCGACGCAGATTGCCGAGGCGACGCAGGGCGCCACACTCCTCGCCCAGGAGATCAACGGCTTCGCAGGGTCGAACATCGGGGAGCTGATGGGAACCCCCCTCACCGCGCACTTCCTGGGCGGCTGCGCGATCGGGGCGAGCGCCGATGAGGGGGTCATCGACCCCTACCACCGGGTGTACGGACACCCGGGCATCTCCGTCGTCGACGGTTCGGCGGTCTCCGCCAACCTCGGCGTCAACCCGTCGCTGACGATCACCGCGCAGGCGGAACGTGCGATGTCCTTCTGGCCGAACAAGGGCGAGGCGGACCCGCGTCCGGCGCAGGGGGAGGCGTACGAGCGGCTCGCCGCGGTCGAGCCGAAGACGCCGGCCGTACCCGAGAAGGCGTTCGGCGCGCTGAAACTGCCGTTCCTCAGAATCCCCGTCGTGCCGCCGAAGGCGACCGCCTCCGAGGCCTGAGCCCGCCCCCGCCGATCCACGGCCGGGCACCGGGTACGCACGGGGGCTGCACCCCCCTCCGAGTGCAGCCCCCACGCATGGTGTTCGCCCTGCATGACCTGTGAACCCGGGCAACGGTTGCCCCCGGACTCGCGGATTCCTCATGTGGCGCTCGCCACACACGCGCACGCCTACCGCGCACGCCCACCGGACGCCCCACCGCCGTGCACCGCCGTCGCGCCGCGCACACTGTCCCCGCCCTCCTGTTCCCGCGACTTCACCGTCCCCGAGGGCGCCGAGGTCACGGGCGGCACGTCGGGCGGCACCGGCGGAACAGGCGGACCCACCCATGGCTCGGCCGGCGGTGGAAACGCGGGCCAGGATCCGGGGACGTCCTGCACCGGCGCCCCGGGCACGTTGTCGGGTGCGGGCGGAAGCGTGGGCACGTCCGGCTCGGCGTCGTCGGGCACGGGCGGTGGCACGGGCGGTGGCGTCGCCTCCACCGGCTCGGTGGCACTGGTGGCCTCCGGCGCCGCGGCGAGCGCTCCGGCCGCGGGTGGCGTGCTGTACGCGACGGGCCGGCGCCGTACCGCGCGGGCCTGATCGCCGGCCACGGTCCGGAAGCGGCCGGCTCCGGGCGTCCCCGGGGCCGGCCGCGTGTGTGGGTGACCGGACCGCTGTCCCCTGCCGACCGGTCACACGCGCCGGGACGCGGTCCCACGACGTACCTGCAGCACGTCGCACGTCCCGGCGGAGCCACGCGTGGATTCCTGCCTCGCCGCCCCTGGCTGGCACGGCACCCGGACCAACGAAGCCGAGGGGGCCCGGTCACGCGCCGTACGGGTGAGACAGGGCCCGAACGCGGGTACGGCCGTACAGCCTTCCGTCCCGTGCCGTCCGTCCGTCCGTACAGCTTTCGTACAGCTTCGAGTCCCGTGCCGTCCGTCCGGTTCGTGCCGCCCCTGCTGTCACACCCGGCCGCGGCAGAGCTCCAGCAGCGTCATGGCGAGTGCCGTGCCCGGCTTGCCCAGGGCGTCGCTGTAGTGGCTGAGGACGTCCATCTCGCGGGAGAGGTTCACCCGGCGGCCCCCGGATGTGATCCTGGCCTCCTGGATGACCGCGGAGACGGCCATGCGTTCCTGGACGAGACCGATGATCCGGTCGTCCAGGACGTCGATCCGGGTACGGGCGCCCCCGATCAGGGAGGCGGCCTCCTCGGTGCGCGCGCCGGTCTGCTCGGTGGCCGTCTTCGTGGGTGCGGTGCTGGTCATCTGTGACTCCCGGTCGGGTCGGTCCCCCCGGGGCGACAGGCCCGGAACGCCAGACGCCCCGGGCCTGTCGGCCCGGGGCGTCTGGAACGTTGCTCGTCAGTTGCTCAAGCAGCACGACCATGACACCCGGCGGGCCGGATGCCATAGGTAAAGACGAAGATCGTGTGCTGGCGCATGGAGGACAGTATGGACCCGCCCCGGGGACGGTGGCCACGGCGGGCCCGGATGCTGAGACGGGAGTCCGGGAGGACAAAGTTCCGCGGCCGGTAGAATTGGGTGGACCGACCCCTCTTCTCCACCGCCGGAAGGCCGCTCCCGTGCCAGCAGCACCCCCCGCCGCCGCCGACCCCACCACCGACGTGGTCCTCGTCGTCGACTTCGGCGCCCAGTACGCCCAGCTCATCGCCCGCCGCGTCCGTGAGGCCCGGGTCTACAGCGAGATCGTCCCGTCCACGATGCCGGTCGCCGAGATGCTGGCCAAGAACCCCCGGGCGATCATCCTGTCCGGTGGCCCGTCCTCGGTGTACGCGCCGGACGCCCCCAGCCTGGACCGCGCGCTGTTCGAGGCCGGGGTCCCCGTCTTCGGCATGTGCTACGGCTTCCAGCTGATGGCCACCACCCTCGGCGGCACGGTCGACGACAACGGCGCACGCGAGTACGGTCGCACCCCGCTCGCCGTCTCCAAGGCCGGATCGACCCTCTTCGAGGGCACGCCCACCGAGCAGTCCGTGTGGATGTCCCACGGCGACGCCTGCTCCGCCGCTCCCGAGGGCTTCACCGTCACCGCGTCCACGGACGTCGTCCCGGTCGCCGCCTTCGAGGACGACGAGAAGAAGTTGTACGGCGTCCAGTACCACCCGGAGGTCATGCACACGACCTACGGCCAGCAGGTACTGGAGCACTTCCTGTACCGGGGCGCGGGCATCGAGCCGACCTGGACGACCACCAACGTCGTCGAGGAGCAGATCGCCCTCATCCGCGAGCAGGTCGGCACCAAGCGTGCGATCTGCGGCCTCTCCGGCGGTGTGGACTCCGCGGTCGCGGCAGCCCTGGTGCAGAAGGCCATCGGCTCCCAGCTCACCTGCGTGTACGTCGACCACGGTCTGATGCGCAAGGGCGAGAGCGAGCAGGTCGAGAAGGACTTCGTGGCCTCCACCGGCGTCAAGCTGAAGGTCGTCGACGCCGAGAAGCGCTTCCTGGACGCACTGGCCGGGGTCAGCGACCCGGAGCAGAAGCGGAAGATCATCGGCCGGGAGTTCATCCGGGTCTTCGAGCAGGCCCAGGCGGAGATCGTGGCCGAGGCCGCTGAGGGCGAGGACGTCGCCTTCCTCGTCCAGGGCACCCTCTACCCCGACGTGGTGGAGTCCGGCGGCGGTACCGGCACCGCCAACATCAAGTCGCACCACAACGTGGGCGGGCTGCCCGAGGACATCGAGTTCGAGCTCGTCGAGCCGCTGCGCCAGCTGTTCAAGGACGAGGTCCGGATGGTCGGCCAGGAGCTCGGGCTGCCGGAGGAGATCGTCCAGCGCCAGCCGTTCCCCGGCCCCGGCCTCGGCATCCGTATCGTCGGCGAGGTCACCAAGGAGCGGCTCGACCTGCTCCGGGACGCGGACGCCATCGCCCGCGAGGAGCTGACCGCGGCCGGTCTGGACCGGGACATCTGGCAGTGCCCGGTGGTTCTGCTCGCGGACGTGCGGAGCGTCGGTGTCCAGGGCGACGGCCGCACCTACGGCCACCCGATCGTGCTGCGCCCGGTCTCCTCCGAGGACGCCATGACGGCCGACTGGTCGCGCCTGCCGTACGAGACGCTCGCGAAGATCTCCACCCGTATCACCAACGAGGTCGCCGAGGTCAACCGTGTGGTGCTCGACGTGACGAGCAAGCCGCCGGGGACCATCGAGTGGGAGTGACCCCCGCCTCGTGACCACCGAGGAGGAGTGATCCCCGCCTCGTGACCACCGAGGAGGAGTGATCCCCGCCTCGTGAGGCCGACACCGATGCCGCCGCCCAGGCCACCTGGGCGGCGGCATCGGCGTTGCCGCCCGGTGCACCGGTCCCGTGGGGTGCCCCGTTCCCGGCGGAAGCGGCGTCCCCCGGAGCCCCGCCACCCGGGCGGACGTAAATCGCCTGGCGGGCCGCGGGCCCCCGTGGCAGGCTCCGGCCCCATGTCCGCCGAAGAGATCCGCGCCCTGATGTCCGCCCCGGGGAACGACCAGCTGACCTGGAACACCCCGCTGTCCGAAACCCACGCCGCTCAGCTGATCGCCGCCTGCGCACCCGCCCCCGGAGCCCGGATCGCCGACTTCGGCAGTGGCTGGGGCGAGCTGCTCATGCGGCTGGTCGAAGCCGCTCCCGGCACCACGGGGGACGGCGTCGAGACCGACCCGGACGCGGTGGCGCGGGGACGGCGGCTGGCCGGGGAGCGAGGGCTCGCCGAACGGGTGCGCTTCCACGAGGTGCCCGCCGCCGAATATCCGGGTGACGGCTATGACCTGGTCGTCTCCATCGGCTCCGCGCACGCCTGGCCCGGGGGCACCCCGGAGGCACTGAAGGCGCTGCGGGCCGCCGTGAGGCCCGGCGGCAGGGTGCTGTTCGGGGACGGGTTCTGGGAGCGTGAGCCGTCGGCCGCCGCGCTCGAAGGGCTGGGCGCCGAGCCGGGCGACTTCGGCTCGCTGCTGGAGCTGATCCGGCAGGCCGAGGCCACCGGCCTCCGGCCGCTCCAGGTGACCGTCGCCGACCAGCGCGAGTGGGATCTGTTCGAGTCCGCCGCCAACATCGGCCGGGGCGAGCGCTGGGCACTGGCCCACCCCGGCCATCCGCTGCACTCCGGGGTGACCGCGGCCGTGGACACCCGCCGCACCGGATATTACGGGGGATACCGGGGAACACTCGGCCTCGCCTACCTCGTTCTCAGCACCTGAAATTCGCACATACGGTCCACCTGTGCCCCCAGCCCGCCCCGATGAGGCCGTCGCTCGCCCAGTACGGCACAATTCGCAGTAATCAGAGGCGAGTTACTTGTACGGGTGCGGGAAAGGGCGGCGTTCTCCGTGGCGTTGGACGAGGCGAGGACGACGGGCACGCACGGCGGTGGCTGTACGTGCGGCGGCTGCCCGCACGGAGCACGCGAGGGACACCGCCGCGCGGTGGCGGCCTTCCTCACCAAGCGGGACGAACTGGCGGCGGGCAAGGGCCTGCCCGCAGGGGTCGCACAGTCCCCGTCGGCGTCCCGGCAGTGGGTGTCGGACGAGCTGACCGGCTCGGCCCGTGTCGTCGCCGAGCGCAGCCGGGAAGCCGGTGACGCCTGGCTCCACGTGGTCTGGTGGCGCACGCTCGTCGTGGTCTGGGGCGGCGTCGCGCTGCTGGTCATCGGCGAGGCCGTCACCGCCATCGGCGCCGGCTGGTCCACCGCCCGGACCGCGGGGCTGATCGCCGGGCTCGTCACCGCGTGCCTGCTGACGGGCGCCGCCCGCGTCCACCGGGCCCGCGGCGGTCTGCTGGCCCCGCTCATCGGCGAGGACAACCGGCTCTCCACCTCACGCACCGTCGCCGCGTCCTGGGTGCTGCTCGCCGTTTTCGCCGTGCTCGTCCTCGCGCTGCAGTTGGCCGGTGCCTCCGGCCACGACGACCGGGACGAGCTGATCGAGGGCCTGGACCTGGTCCGCTCGGCCGGCGTGCTCACCGTGCTGGCTCTGGTGTGCGCCGTCGCCGTCCTCGTACGCCGTGTCGTGAGCGTACGGGTCCTGGCGCAGCGCCTGCAGAAGCTGCGGGCCGACCGGCCGCACGCCGCCGATCTGCTCACCGACGACTCCGGGCGCGGCAGTTTCACCGACGTGCAGTACGTCCTCGTCAGCGCCGTCGCCGTGCTGTTCGCCGCGGTCCGCCTCGCGCGCCGTCCCGAGCAACTGCCCGACCTGCCCTGGGGCCTCGCGCTCCTGGTGGCGGTGTCCGCCGCCACGTACTTCTCCGGGAAGTACGCGGAGGGCGGGCGCCCGGTCATCCACTCGGTCGTGCGGGCCCGGGAGGCGGGGGACCTGGACGCACCGATCCGGACCGGTGATGACATCGAGATCCGCGGCGCCGGGTTCGTACCGGCCGGCGCGGGCAGCCCCGACCGGCTGGCGCGGGTGGTCGTCAGGATCGGCCGGGTACACGTCCACGTGCCGCTCATCCCGGTCGCCGGAGGCTTCGCCAACCCGGCCGACACCGTGCTCACCGTCCCGGTCCCGGTCGAGGTCGAACCGGGTGTCGTGGACGTCCAGGTGGTCACCGCGGCAGGTGCCGAGACCAACGCGTGCCCGATCGACGTCACCGACTAGGACCGGTTCGCACCGCACACCGGTGAGCCCTGCCCGACCGGCATACGTAAGGTCTGTTGAAAGGCCAACGGAAGGCGGGGCAGAGATGCATGGGTACGGCGGCGGTTCCTACGGGTTGCACGAGCCGAAAGGCCTCCGGGACCGCGCGCGGCAGTACGCGCTGCTTCCCCTGCGGGTCTTCCTCGGCGTCACCTTCGTCTACGCGGGTCTCGACAAGCTGACCGACAGCGGGTTCCTGTCGGCGACCGGGCCGGGGTCCATCGGCGAGATGATGAACGCCGTACGTGACACGTCCGCGATCCCGGCGCTCGTCGACCTCGCACTCAAGAGCCCCGAGGGCTTCGGCCACGCCATCGCGTTCGGCGAGCTCGCCGTCGGCCTCGGCACGCTCATCGGCCTGTGGGCACGGCTCGCGGCCCTCGGTGGGGTCCTGATCTCGCTGAGCCTGTGGCTGACCGTGAGCTGGCAGACGGAGCCGTACTACTACGGCAACGACCTCGTCTACCTCATGGCCTGGCTGCCGTTGCTGCTCGCGGGGGCCGCCGAGTTCTCCGCCGACGCCTTCCTCGCGTCACGGCGGCGGCGCAGCCGGTAGCTTCCCCACGTCACCGCGGCCGCGAGCCCGAGGCCCCCGAGGAGTACGGGGGCGAAGAAGGACCACGGGACGCTCCAGGCGCCGGCGGCGTCCGCCGCGTAACCGCCGGCCAGCGCGAGCATGACGGCGCCCGCCACCGCGCGACCGGGCCGGAACTCATGTCGCAGCACGGGTGACCTCCACTTGTCCGACGCCGACTTCCAGGTCCAGATCGACCGTCCCGGCGGGCTTGCTGTCCTCCAGCGGGCCGACGGTCCGCCGCTCGTGCAGGTCCGTGGCGAGACGTATCCCGTCGTGGGCCTCGGTGAAGAGCCGGATGTCGCCGAGCCCCGTCCCGGCGTCCACCCTCACCGTCACGCCGTTCGGTACGACGACACGGACGGCGCCCGCTCCGACCTCGATCCGGGTGCGCAGCGTGTCGCCCCGGGGGACCGTGACGCCGGACAGGTCGAGCGTCGCCACCCCGGTGTCCAGTTCGTAGCGGGGCTGGACCGCCGCCACGGAGACCGGGTGCCACTCCTCGCGGATCCAGTCGGTGCCGATGTCCTTCGGTACGGCCGAGGCGCCCGCCAGGAGGCCCGCCGTGACCACGGCCAGCAGGATCGTGCCGAACCCCGTCCGGCCGAGGACCGAGGAGACGAGCAGGCCGGCACCGAACACCCCGAGCGCCGCGGCCAGTCCGATCTGCAGGCACGTCCCCAGGGGATGCGCCTCCCAGCTCAGCCCCGTACCGAGGCCGCCCGCGACGAGGGCGAGCAGGAGGACCAGCCCTCCGATCGACCGCGGACCCCGGGTGCCCGGCGGCCGGTAGGGAGCACGGTAGGGAGCGTCCGCGGTCGCCCTGCGGGGCCGCACCGCGGGGTCGGAGACCGCGTCCACGGGGCCCCACAGGTATCCGGGTCCCACCGGGCCCGTCGTGCCGTCCTTGACGATCGGATCGCGCCACCACGACGGCCCGCCCGGCGTGGGAGGCGCCTTCACCTCGGGCGGCGCCCCGTGGCCCGCGGCGTGGGCCGCTCCGCCCGGCGCCTGCGCCGCCACCCCAGGGGGGTCCTCGGGAGCCGTCCTGCGGTGCTGCGTCCAGACGGAGAAGCCGATGACGGCCAGTGACAGCATCGCCGCGAACGCCAGCATCCCGCCGTTGTGCAGCATCGACAGCAGCAGCCCGCAGCCCACCAGCGCGAGCAGCAGCGCGATCAGCGAGGCGCCTTCGACCCGGCCCGACAGCAGCCTGCGCGCCTCGTTCTCCTCCTCGCCGTCCAGGGGGAGGAGGAGCCAGGCGAAACCGTAGAAGATCAGGCCGATGCCGCCGGTCACCGCGAGGACGCCGAGCACGATGCGGAAGATCACGGGGTCCACGTCGCAGTACCGGCCGAGCCCGCCGCACACCCCTGCCACCACTTTCTGCCGCGGGCTGCGGCGCAGCTGCGGCTCCGGTTCCGGGGGCGGCGTGACGCCGGGAGCGGCGTCCTGGGGAACGGTCATGGCTCCATGGTGACGGCCCGTACGCCCTCGTGGGACCCGCGGCGACCCTGGGTGATCCCTGATATTGCTCCCCGGCGTCCCCTGCGGGCTCCGGTGGGAGCCGCGGGTGACGCCGAAGGGCAGCCCGCAGGGGACGCCGGCAGGCCTCAGGGACGAGTCCGGGGCGACCCTGATGCCGCGACCGGCCTGAACGTGTGACGATCGGTCCATGCCGACAGCCACGACCCGAGCCCCGAGCTCCCACGCCCCGGATCCGGAGGAGCCGCTGCGCAAGCTGTACCGCAGCGCCGACGGACGGCTGCTCGGCGGCGTCGCCCGAGGGCTGGCCGGGCACCTGGGGCTGCCCGTCGCCTGGGTTCGGTTCCTCTTCCTCGGGCTGTTCTTCGCGGACGGTCTCGGCGCACTGCTCTACGCCGTGTTCTGGATCGTCGTCCCGCTCGGGGTGGGGGGTGTGGAGACGACGCGTTCCGTCTTCGAGACGGCCCCGGACGGCCGGCGCAGGCTCCGCAAGCCCGACAAGGGCCAGGTCTTCGCCCTGGTCGCGCTGCTCGTGGGCGCCGTGATCTTCGTCGGCAACGTCGACATGGGCAGTGAGGCCGACCGCTACATCTGGCCGACGCTGCTGATCGGCGCCGGGTCCGTCCTGGTCTGGCGTCAGGCGGACAACGCGCGGCGGGCCCGCTGGATCGAGGTCGGCCGTCGCCGGCGCGTGCTGCACCTCGCCCGCGCCCTGGCCGGTGTCGCCCTCGTCGGCCTCGGTCTCGCCGTCTTCATGGTGGTCCGCGGCTCCGCGGCCCAGCTCGGCAACGTACTGACCGCCGCCATCGCCGTACTCACCGGCATCGCGCTCCTGGCGGGTCCCTATCTCGTACGGATGACACAGGACCTCTCCGAGGAACGCCTGATGCGCATCCGGGCCCAGGAGCGCGCCGAAGTCGCGGCGCACGTCCACGACTCCGTCCTGCACACCCTCACCCTGATCCAGCGCAACGCGGACGACGGAGGCGAGGTCCGCAGGCTGGCCCGCGCCCAGGAGCGCGAGCTGCGCAACTGGCTGTACAACCCGGAGGGCACCGGCAAGGACGACGACGACGAGCCCACGACCCTCGCCGAGGCCGTCAAGCGCGCCGCCGCCGAGGTCGAGGACAAGCACGGTGTCCCGCTGGAGGTCGTGGTCGTCGGGGACTGCCCGCTCGACGAGAAGCTGACCGCACAGATGCAGGCCGCACGCGAGGCGATGGTCAACGCCGCCAAGTACGGTGGCGAGGGCGGAGCCGTCCAGGTCTTCGCGGAGGTCGAGGGCCGCACCGTCTTCGTGTCGGTACGGGACCGGGGGCCGGGATTCGACCTGGACGACGTCCCGGACGACAGGATGGGCGTACGAGAATCAATCATCGGCCGGATGCAGCGCAACGGCGGTACGGCGCGGCTGCGTCCGGTGCCCGGCGGGGGCACGGAAGTCGAGCTGGAGATGGAGAGGGCGGGCGAATGACCGAGAACACCGAAGCCACCGGGGGCCCGGAGCGCCGGGTACGGGTCGTGCTCGTCGACGACCACCGGATGTTCCGCACAGGGGTGCAGGCCGAGATCGGCCGCACCGAGGAGACCGGTGTCGAGGTCGTCGGCGAGGCCGCCGACGTCGACCAGGCGGTCACCGTGATCACGGCGACCCGCCCCGAGGTCGTCCTCCTCGACGTCCACCTCCCGGGTGGCGGCGGCGTCGAGGTGCTGCGCCGGTGCGCACCGATGATGGGCGCGGTGGAGAACCCGGTGCGCTTCCTGGCGCTGTCCGTCTCCGACGCCGCCGAGGACGTCATCGGGGTCATCCGCGGCGGCGCCCGCGGTTACGTCACCAAGACCATCACCGGAACCGACCTGGTCGACTCGGTCTTCCGGGTCCAGGACGGCGACGCGGTGTTCTCGCCCCGGTTGGCCGGCTTCGTCCTCGACGCCTTCGCCTCGACGGACGCACCGCCGCTCGACGAGGACCTGGACCGGCTCACGCAGCGCGAGCGGGAGGTGCTGCGGCTGATCGCCCGCGGGTACGCGTACAAGGAGATCGCCAAGCAGCTGTTCATCTCCGTGAAGACGGTCGAGTCGCACGTCTCGGCGGTGCTGCGCAAGCTCCAGCTGTCCAACCGGCACGAGCTGACGCGGTGGGCGACGGCACGCCGGCTGGTCTGACCGGTCACGGGGTCAGCGGGCATCCGGTTCGAGCGAGATGTTGAGCTTCTCGCCGACCCGGCGGTAGCCGATGCCCGCGTAGATCCGCTCGACCTCCGGGCTGCCCGGCTCCAGCCAGACGGTGTCGAAGCCCCGCTCGAAGGCAGTGGTCGTGAGCCATGCGGAGAGCGCGGCGCCGACGCCCCGGCGGCGGAAGACGTCGGCGACGGCCAGGCCGGCCAGTTCACCGATGCCGTCGACCGGGGCCGAACAGCCGCCCGCACCGGCGGGGAGGCCGTCCACGGTGGCCAGGGCCGACACACCACCGCCGGCCGTCGCCGCGCGCAGCCACGCGATCTCGCCGTCGTCGGGGCCGCCCTCGCCGCCGAAGCCCGTGTGCTGGATCGCGGCGGCCGCCGCGAACTCGTCGTCGGTCCCGGGTTCGGCGATGCGCAGCCCGTCCACCGGCTTCGGCGCGCGGAGCGTGCCGGGTGTGCAGGCGAGTACCGGGGCGCGGTTCTCCACGGTGAAACCGGCGTCCAGCAGGGCCTGTTCCACGGCCGGCGCCCAGGACGGCAGGAACTCCAGTCGGGGCAGCCGGCCGTGTGCGCGCATCGCCGCCATGAGGTCGGTGACGTCCCCCGCGGTGGGCTCGGCGTCCTGGTCGGGGATGGCGTAGTTGGCGAACTTCAGCTCCCAGCCCGGGTTGTGTCGCACCGTGAACGGGCCGACGCGGTAGTGGTCGGGGGAGCGCAGGGCGAGCGTACGCGCGTACCTCTGGACGGCGGTGTCCGTGGACAAGGGGGGCCTTCTCTCTGGCGGCTTCCGGTCGGCGCGGAGCCTATGCCACCCGGGTCGCTCCGGCGAAGGGCATTTCGCTGATGGGGGCGATGCGGACCGGGGCGCCGGGTCGGGGGGCGTGGATCATCTGTCCCCCGCCGATGTAGAGCCCGACGTGGCTGATCCCCGAGTAGAAGAACACCAGGTCGCCCGGGGCCAGTTCGGAGACGGGAGACCCGCCTGCCCGCGTTGATCTGGGTGTACGTGGTGCGGGGCAGGGAGACACCGGCGGCCCGCCACGCGGCCTGGGTGAGCCCGGAGCAGTCGAAGGACGAGGGGCCGGTGGAGCCCCAGACGTACGGTTTGCCGAGTGCCCCGTAGGCGAAGTCGACGGCCTGCGCCGCGCGGGCGCCGGAGGCGGCCACGGAGCCGCGCGGGACGCCGCGGTCGGCACGGGCGGCTCCGCCGCCGTGCGCGGCGTCCGCCGTCCGCTCGTAGTCGGCCCGCTCGGCGGCGGTCAGGGTGGCCAGCAGCCTCCGGGCGTCGGCCAGCTTGCTGCGGACCGTGTCCTTGCGCTTCTGCAGCTCGGCCCGGCGCGCGGCGAGGGTCGCGAGCTCGCCCTCGGCGCGGGCGCGCAGCTGGGCGATGTCACCGACCTGCCGGCGTACGCCGTTGAGCGCGCCGGCCTGCCGGTCGCCGGCCCTGTCCAGGTACGCGGCCCGCCGGAGGTACTGGTCGGGGTCGGAGGAGAGCGCCAGCCGGACGGCCGGGTCGATGCCGCCGGTGCGGTACTGCGCGGCGGCGAACGAGCCGAGGGCGTCGCGCGAGGCGTTGAGGCGCTCGGTCCTGCGGGCGGCCTCGTCGCGCAGGGTGTCGAGGGACCTCGCGGTGGCGGCGGCCTTCTCCTTCGCGCCGTTGTACTGCTCGGTGGCGATCTCGGCTTCGTGGTACAGCCGGTCGACCTCGGCCTTGACCTGGGCCGGGGTGAGCGGGGGCTCGGCCTGGGCGGCGCCTTCGAAGGCGGTCGCGGTCGCCGCTCCGGCGAAGGCCAGGGTGGCTGCGGTGCGGGCAGCAGGGCCGGTGAACAGGCGCTGCTTGGGCTTGCGGTGAGCGGCTTTGCGGGGCGCGGCCACGAGGGCGGGGGTCCTTCCGTTCGACTGCCCGTCGGGGGGTGCCGGCGGGCCCGCCCGGATCCGGCGGCGGGCCACCACAGGGGGAGTGGCCCACCGCCGGACCTCCCGGCGGGGCGACCGGTGTGCCGCCCCGGTGCGGGGGGCGGCGGTGGAGAGCCGGTCACTGGAAGGGACGCTAAACCCGGCGCATGGGGAAGAGGTGTAATGACTACTATTGCCCGGATATCGCGTTTCGCTGTCCATCAATGACCGAAAAATTGTCCGGAGGCCGACGTTTCGGACATGTCGAGCGCGCAGACGCAGCGCTCTCATAGGGAAGTCATACCTGGCCGAAGAGTGGTGGTTTGCCGTGGCTAGGCTGCGGCCATGGACGTACTCATCAATGTCTTCGTGGCCCTGCACATCATCGGCATCGCCTCCCTGCTGGGCGGCTTCCTGACCCAGATGAAGGCCATGGGGGCGGGCACGGCCCGCTTCGTGCCCGCGATGCTGCACGGGGCGCTCACCATGCTGGTCACCGGCGTCGCCCTGGTCGGGCTCGACCAGGCGAACGACCAGAGCGTGAACAACATCAAGATCGGCGTCAAGCTGCTGATCCTGGTCGTGATCCTCGCGCTCGTCTACGTGAAGCGGGACGACGAGAAGGCCGGCAAGGGCGCGTTCGCGGCCGTGGGCGGGCTGACGGTCGTCAACATCTTCATCGCCACGCTCTGGACCTGACCCGGACGGGCGCGGGCGCCCGGCCCGTCCGGGGTCGCCCGGCGCCGTGCCCCGTGGCTACGCCGGTCGCACGCTGCCGTAGATCGGCATGTAGTAGATCGACTCCTCGCGGACGTTCGCGCCCGGCTTCGGCGCGTGAATCATCATGCCGTCGCCCTTGTAGATGCCGACGTGGCTGATGTCGTCGTAGAAGAAGACCAGGTCACCCGGTCGCAGATCGGCAGTGGCGACCCGCGTGCCGACCTCCACCTGGTCCCAGGTGGTCCGGGGCAGGTCGACACCCGCCGCCTTCCACGCCGCCTGCGTCAGCCCGGAGCAGTCGTACGAGGCGGGGCCCGCCGCGCCCCAGACGTACGGCTTGCCGATCTGGGCCCGCGCGAAGCCCAGCACCTTGTCGGCCTTGGACGCGTAGCCGCTGTCCGTGCCGGAGCCCGTGTCGGAGCCCGTGTCGCCACCCGTGGCCGTCCCGGAGCCTGCCTCGTCCGTGCCGGCCTCCTCCTGCGCGGCTCGGTCGGCCTCCGCCTTCGTGGCGGCGGCCTGCTGCCGCGCCAGCTCCTTCGCCTTGCGCTCGGCCTCGGCCTCCTTCCTGCGCTCCAGCTCGGCCAGCCGCGCCTTCTCCTCGGCGGTCAGCCGGGACAGCAGCGAGCGTGCCTCGCTCAGCCTCTGCTGCACCTGCTGCTTGCTGGTGCGCAGGGTGGCCTGCGACTCGGTGAGCGTCTTCAGGCTGTTCGTCGCCTCGGCCCGCTTCGCCGCCGCCTCCTTCTGCTGCGTGCGGAAGTCGGCCACCGCCTTCTGCCGGCGGCTGGTCATCCGCGCCATCAGCTGGTCCTGGTCGAAGTACGACTGGGGGTCGTCCGCGAGGAAGAACGTCGCCGTCGGGGCGATTCCGCCGCTGCGGTACTGGGCCGCCGCGTAACCACCGAGCTCGCGGCGCGTCTCGTTCAGCTTGTCGGCCCGTCGGGCCGCGGCCTCGAGCAGGGCGTCGACCTCGGAACGCTGCTGGGCGGAGGCGCTCTTCGCCTTGTTGTACCGCTGGGTGGCGGTGCCTGCCTGCCGGTAGAGGTCGTCGACCTTCTTCTGCACCTCCTCGATGCCGGGCCTGGGCTCGGCCGGGGCGGCTGTCGCGCTCTGTGTGGACAGCAGGGTGACGGAGGCGAGCGCCGCTGTGGTGAGGCCGAAGGCAGGGGTGTTCGTGCGCGCGCGGGTGCGCGGCTTGCGATGCGACTCCAAGGCCGGCATCTCCTTCCGTGGACCGCCTACCGGGTTAGCGATGGGGGTCCCCCCAGGCCGTTCAGGCACTGGGGGAGGGTTCGGGCGGAACGGAAGGCTGCCCTGCGGTCCGGTGGGAAAGGACCGATTCACCCCGGTGCTGCGTGTGGGTCCCCGGTTCCGGGCGCCCGTGGAGGCGGTACGGATTCGGCGGGGGCGCCCGCGCGGCGCGGTTCGCCTCAAGGGGGTACGGGTCGCCCGTCGGAGCACGCTAGCCAACCCGTGCTGCCCCTGTGAAGGTTGATGTTCGATATGCCCGATACATTTTCGTGACCTTTCCCGCGGCGTGGACCGGCCGCCACGATCAGGCCCCGGATCCGTACGCACCGTGTGCGCGTCCTCTCCCTGTGCGCACGGAGACGGTTCCCCGTGCGGAAACCGGCCCGGGCTGTCGGTGGGTCCGCCTAGACTCGTGAGGCGATGAGCAGCCTCTTTGACGACAGTTTCCTGACCGGCCTCCAGCAAGCGGGTGAAGGCCCCCCGCCGCCCCCCGAGGACCACGCGCCCGAACCGGTGCCGGAGGGCCTCTTCGGGGACGTCTTCGACACCCCCCCGCCGCCGCGCGAGGCCTATTACCGCGACGGTGCCCCGCGCCCCGTCCTCGACTCCGCCGCGCTGCTCGACGGGCTCAACACCGAGCAGCGCGCCGCCGTCGTCCACGCCGGTTCCCCGCTGCTCATCGTCGCCGGGGCCGGTTCCGGGAAGACCCGGGTGCTGACGCACCGGATCGCCCATCTGCTGGCCGAGCGCGGCGTGCATCCGGGGCAGATCCTCGCGATCACCTTCACCAACAAGGCCGCCGGCGAGATGAAGGAGCGGGTCGAGCAGCTCGTCGGACCGCGCGCCAACGCCATGTGGGTCATGACCTTCCACAGCGCGTGCGTGCGGATCCTGCGCCGCGAGTCGAAGCTCCTCGGTTTCACCTCGTCGTTCTCGATCTACGACGCCGCCGACTCCAAGCGCCTGATGGCACTGGTCTGCCGCGATCTGGACCTCGACCCGAAGCGCTATCCGCCGAAGTCGTTCACGGCGAAGGTCTCGAACCTGAAGAACGAGCTGATCGACGAGGAGACCTTCGCCGGCCAGGCCACCGACGGTTTCGAGAAGACCCTGGCGCAGGCCTACGCGCTGTACCAGGCTCGTCTGCGCGAGGCCAACGCGCTGGACTTCGACGACATCATCATGACGACGGTGCACCTGCTCCAGGCGTTCCCCGACGTCGCCGAGCACTACCGCCGCCGCTTCCGCCACGTCATGGTCGACGAGTACCAGGACACCAACCACGCCCAGTACACGCTCGTGCGCGAGCTGGTGGGCCCGTCGGGCGAGGCCGCCGACGCCCCGGGTGAGCTGTGCGTCGTCGGTGACGCGGACCAGTCGATCTACGCCTTCCGTGGCGCGACCATCCGCAACATCCTCCAGTTCGAGGAGGACTACCCGGACGCGAAGACGATCATGCTGGAGCAGAACTACCGCTCCACGCAGACGATCCTGTCCGCCGCCAACGCCGTGATCGAGCGCAACGAGAGCCGCCGGCCCAAGAACCTCTGGACGAACGCGGGCGCCGGCACCCGTATCGCCGGCTACGTCGCCGACACCGAGCACGACGAGGCCCAGTTCGTCGCCGACGAGATCGACCGGCTCACGGACGCCGGGGACGCGAAGGCGGGCGACGTCGCCGTCTTCTACCGTACGAACGCCCAGTCCCGTGTCTTCGAAGAGATCTTCATCCGCGTCGGACTGCCCTACAAGGTCGTCGGCGGAGTGCGCTTCTACGAGCGCAAGGAGGTCAGGGACGTCCTGGCCTACCTCCGGGTCCTGTCCAACCCCGAGGACACCGTCCCGCTGCGCCGCATTCTCAACGTCCCCAAGCGGGGCATCGGTGACCGGGCCGAGGCGATGATCGACGCGCTGTCGATGCGCGAGAAGATCTCCTTCCCGCAGGCGCTGCGCCGGGTCGACGAGGCGTACGGCATGGCGGCCCGCTCGACCAACGCGGTGAAGCGGTTCAACACGCTGATGGAGGAGCTCCGCACGATCGTGGAGTCCGGCGCCGGACCGGCGGTCGTGCTGGAGGCCGTCATGGAGCGGACCGGCTATCTCGCCGAACTCCAGGCCTCCACCGACCCGCAGGACGAGACCCGTATCGAGAACCTCCAGGAGCTCGCCGCGGTCGCCCTCGAATTCGAGCAGGAGCGGGCGGAGGAGGAAGGCGCGGGCACGCTCGCCGAGTTCCTCGAGAAGGTCGCGCTCGTCGCCGACGCCGACCAGATCCCCGACGAGGACGAGGACGGCTCCGGCGTCGTCACGCTGATGACGCTGCACACCGCCAAGGGTCTCGAATTCCCGGTGGTGTTCCTGACCGGCATGGAGGACGGCGTCTTCCCCCACATGCGCGCCCTGGGGCAGGTGAAGGAGCTGGAGGAGGAGCGCCGGCTCGCCTATGTGGGCATCACACGCGCTCGCGAGCGGTTGTACCTGACGCGCGCGGCCATGCGCAGCGCGTGGGGGCAGCCCTCGTACAACCCGCCGTCGCGGTTCCTGGAAGAGATCCCGGACGCCCATCTGGAGTGGAAGCGCAAGGGACCGATGGCGGCTCCGGCGGGGCCCACGTCGGGCATCACGTCATCGCTCTCCTCGGCCCGTTCCAGGTCCGGGCCCTCGGGCTTCGCGACCCGGCGCACCTCGGACAAGCCGGTGGCCACGCTGGTGGTGGGCGACCGGGTCACCCACGACCAGTTCGGCCTGGGCACGGTGACAGCGGTCGAGGGCTTCGGGGACCAGGCGAAGGCGACGGTCGACTTCGGGGACGAGCGGCCCAAGAAGCTGCTGCTCCGGTACGCACCGGTGGAGAAGCTGTAGCACTCGCGGGATACGTCCCCGGGGGTGTCCCCGGGGACGGTCCCCAGGGGTTCGTCCCCGGGGGCCGGTCCGTCCCCGGGAGCCCGGGGACGGCGTCGTGTCAGTTGGGGTTGAGGCCGTGGCTGCGGAGCCAGGGCATCGGGTCGATCGCCGAGCCGCCGCCCGGCCGCACCTCGAAGTGCAGGTGGGGGCCGGTGGAGTTCCCGGAGTTGCCCGAGTAGGCGATGACGTCACCGGCCTTCACCGAACCCGAACGGATCTTGGTGCTGCTGAGGTGGCAGTACCAGGTCTCCGTGCCGTCGGGCGAGGTGACGATGGCCATGTTGCCGTAGGCGCTGTTCCACTGGGTGCGCACCGTGCCGTCGGTCGCCGCCATCACGGGAGTGCCGTACGAGACGGGGAAGTCGATGCCCGTGTGGACGGACATCCAGTTCACGCCGGCCTGGCCGTAGTACGCGCTGAGGCCGTGCTGCCCGACCGGCAGGAGGAACTTCGGGCGCGCCGCCTCGCGGCGAGCGGCCTCCTCCTCGCGCTTCTGCTTCTCGGCGGCCTGACGTTCCCTGAGGTCGATGCGCTCCTGCGTGCGGCTGGCGCGGTCGGCGAAGTTCTCCGCGTCGGCGCTGAGATTGGCGAGCTGGGTGTCCAGCTTGTTGTTGGCGACGACGGGCTTGACGGTGTCGGCGGCCGCCATGGACGTGGAGGCGTCCTTCTTCTCCTCGTCAGCGCCGACGCCGCTCACCGAAGCCGCGGCGATGCCTGCCACGCTCATGACGCAGGCGGAGGGGACGGCGACGGTGAGGAGGGCGGACCGCTTGGCCGGGGTGCGCCGCCGGCCGCGGCTGCCGCCACGCTGCGCCGCACGGCCCACCGGGCGCGCGGCTACGGAGGCGTGGGCCACGGTCACGTCGGCGATGCGGGTGTCCGGGTCGTCCCCCGTCCCGGCGTCGTGGGCGTCGGCCCCTGCGGCGGCGTGGCTGTCGGCCTCCGCGTCGGCGGTCCCGGCCGCGGCGCCGTGGGAACCGGGCGCGTCAGCTCCGTAGGGTTCCGGCTCGTACGGCCGGGCCTCGTACGGCTCGGATCCGTACTGCTCCGACGCGTGCTGCTCCGCCGCGTGTTGTTCCGTCTCGTACGGCTGTGCCGCGTGCTGTTCCGAGGCGTAGGACTCGTGGGACTCGTAGGACTCGTAGGACGGCGACTGGTGTTCGTACGAGGTCTGCGACGTCTGTTCGGGTGTGTACGCGGCGCTATCGGGCGTGGCGCCCGTGTTCCAGGCGGTGGCGTCGTAGGCGCCGGTGTCGGTGGTTCCGTACCCGGAGGCCTCGAAGGCCGGGACCGCGTAGGTGCCCGTGGCGTAGGCGGTGCTGCTGAACGTCGTGGTGGGGAAGGCTCCGGTGTCGCCCGTGGCCCACTGGTCCGCCTGGCCGGTGTTCTCCCAGCCGGTGGTGTCCCACTGGCCCGTCGCGTCAGGGGAGTGGGCGGCTGCCTGCGCCGGGATTCCGGCTTCGGGCATCCACGTGGCGGTGGTGGCGGTCGTCTCGTACCCCGGCTGCGCCTGCGGGGGGGTCTGGGCGCCGTAGGCGTCGTACGAGGCCTGCTGATGCGCGCCCGTGTCCCACGATCCGGTGTGAGAAGAGGGCTCGGCGGGGTAGGCGGTGGAGTAGCCGGTGTCGGCGCCGTCGTACGCGGTGGCGTAGCCGCCGTCGTACGTCTCATGGCCGTTGTCGGGGTGACCCGGAAGGGTTCCGAAGAGCGGGTCGGTGTCGAAGCTGCCGGTTGAATGGCTGTCGTACCCGACGTACCCGGCGTGGGGGTGCTGGTCGTTCACCAACTTCTCTCTCGCCTCGGCAGCAGGACCTGTTCTGGGGTCCGGTTGGAGGATCCCAGGGGAAGCAGTGGCCGCGACTGTACCCGGCGGTACGTGACGACGACAATCTTCGGCAGGTTCCGGTTGCTCAGGAAACGGGCAATCGGCGGCCTTTCGGTGGACAGGGGCAAGAGGCTTGGCTCTATTTTCGATTGACGTTCGGTTACCGGCGCTGTCGGCGAAGCCTGTCGGAGTGCCTGCCGCCGTGCCTGAGCCTTGCCGCCCGATGGTCAGGCGACGGAAGCGGTTCCCGGGACGTCGATGGCCGCGGTCCCGGACTCCAGTGCCTGGCGGATCGCGGCCGCGACCGCGGGATGGACCGGCAGTGCGAGATGGCCGATGCCGGTCACGCGCACATTGACCGCGTCGAGGTCGGGATGGTCGATGCGCGCCGTCTCGACCGGGACCATCACCCTGTCCAACTCGCTCCAGAAGCTGACGAACCGGGTCCTGCAGCCTGAGGCCGGGTGGCGGAGCTCCTCGATCAGGTCGGAACCCGTGCGCATCTGGCGGACGATCGGGAGCGCGGCCGCCAGTGGGGCGACGGCCGTGCCGCCGTGTGGGGTACCGAGGGTGACGAGGGTGCGTACCCGTCGGTCGCCGCCCAGCCGCTGCACGTAGTACCGCGCGATCAGGCCTCCGAGACTGTGCCCGACGATGTCGATCTCGTGGCGTCCGGTGCGGTCGCAGATCTCCTCGACGTGGCGGCCCAGCAGTTCGGCCGCCGTGCGGACGTCACAGGTGAGCGGGGAGTAGTTGAGCGATTCCAGGTGGTGCCAGCCGTGGCGCGCCAGGAAGCGCCGCAGCAGGACGAAGACCGAGCGGTTGTCGATGAAACCGTGCAGGAGGACGACGGGCAGGCGGTCCTCGGCGGGAGGGCCGCCCAGCGCGCTCGTCGGCAGCGTGGTCGCTTCGGCCGAACGGGTGAACCGGTCGGTGTCGGCGGGGTCTCCGGCGGAGGTGCCGGCAGCGATGCCGAGGGCGGTTCCGGCGGGGTCTGTGGCGGGGGAGCCGTCGGCCCCCGTGCGACCGCCGGGGGCGGGGGGCGCCGTGGGGGCCCGGCGCTCGGACGTCATGCCCGAGGGGTAGATGAGGACGTGCCCGGCGAGGACGGCCAGCTCCAGCGCCGACGCTCTGACCAGTGCGAACGACAGCCAGGTCGGCCGGAACGGCGATCGGTGCAGCAGTAGGGAAAGGATGGGCAGGACCCTCATGACCTTCATGGCCGACCTCCTGCACTGGCGTACGGGGCAGGCGGCTCCCTGCCCCGTACGCCCCCGTGGGGTGTCGCTGTGGAGGTGGCGACGGCCCTCGTCGGACCGGGCGTCGTGTCACCGTGCCGTGCGGCTGACGGCGCGGTGACACGACGACCTCGTTGCGGCTCCCCTGGCGATGCTCCCTGTGCGGCGGATGAGCCGCGCGATGCGGGGAGCGACGCTTGGCGAACGTGTCCCATGTGTGATTTCCCCCTCCCCGCCCACCGCGAAACGACGCCGTGCGAGATGCTGTGGATAACGTTCGTTCACATCCCCGGCCCTTTCGGTACGGGAAACGCATGTGGAGGCAGTGATGGGTGTGACCGGTCCGATCCGTGTGGTGGTGGCCAAGCCGGGCCTCGACGGCCACGACCGCGGGGCCAAGGTGATCGCGCGGGCGCTGCGGGACGCGGGTATGGAGGTCATCTACACGGGGCTTCACCAGACGCCCGAACAGATCGTGGACACGGCGATCCAGGAGGATGCCGACGCCATCGGCCTCTCGATCCTCTCCGGCGCGCACAACACGCTCTTCGCCAAGGTCATCGAGCTCCTGAAGGAGCGCGAGGCGGAGGACATCAAGGTGTTCGGCGGCGGCATCATCCCCGAGGCGGACATCGCTCCGCTGAAGGAGCGGGGCGTCGCGGCGATCTTCACCCCGGGTGCGACGACGGCCTCCATCGTCGACTGGGTGAACGCTCACGTCCGCCAGCCGGCGGAGGCCTGACCGAGGGCCGTGGACCCCCGGTCGGCAAGGGCCGGGGGGTGCCCCGGGGCCGGCTCACGACGTCCGGGGCCGGCCCCGGGGCCCGATCCGGCCCGGGGCGGTGCTCCCGGCCCGATCGGTGTCCGGTGCGGGAGCGGTGGCCGGCTCGGGGTCCGTACGCGCCTCCTGAGCAGTGGCCGGCTGCGGAGGTACGGCCCGCGCCGAGTCCGTGGTCGGCTACGTCTCCACCCCGCGCCGCGTCCGGGGCCGGCTACGCCTCCGGCTCGGTCGGCTCCGGGGCCGGCTCCCCGTCCGGCTCGGTCGGCTCCCCGTCCGGCTCCGGGGTCAGTTCCGCGTCCATGGCCGCGCGGAGGCGCAACGTGGAGACCAGCCGCTGGAACGCCTCCGACCAGTAGCCGCCCGCCCCGGGCGACGCGCCTTCCGGCTCGTCCGGCGTGGTGGTGAGCACCTCGAGCCGGTCCGCCTCGGCAGGGTTCAGACAGCGCTCGGCGAGGCCCATCACGCCGCTGAAACTCCACGGGTAGCTCCCCGCGTCCCGCGCGATGTCCAGCGCGTCCACCACCGAGCGGCCGAGCGGCCCCGCCCAGGGCACGGGGCAGACACCCAGCAGCTGAAACGCCTCGGACAGCCCGTGCGCCGCTATGAAGCCGGCCACCCACACAGCCCGCTCGGCAGGAGGCAGCACGGCGAGGAGCTGCGCCCGCTCCGCGAGGGACACCGTCCCGGGGCCGCTCGCCGGGGGCGTGGAGGGGGCGCCGAGCAGCGCGCGCGCCCAGTCGGGATCCCGCTGGCGTACCGCCGCGCGGCACCAGGCGGCATGGAGCTCGCCGCCCCAGTCGTCGGCGACGGGCAGGGCGACGACCTCCTGAGCCGTACGGCCGCCGAACCGCTCCCGCCAGGCGCCCAGGGGGGTGGCCTCCACCAGCTGACCCAGCCACCACGACCGTTCGCCCCGCCCCGACGGCGGAACCGGGACCACGCCGTCGCGCTGCATGGCGGCATCGCACTCGTGCGGTGCCTCCACGGCGACGGAGACGGCGGGCCCCGTGCGGTCGGGGCTCACACAGGAGGTGGCGCGGTCCGCCATCCGCCCGGCGAGCGCCGAGCCCGGCAGCGCGGACAGCAGTTCGGCAGCCGTGGCGCGGACATTACGGCTGCGGTCCGAGAGGGCCTCCTCCAGGAACGCCTCGTCGTCACCGGTCAGGCCGGCCCGCAGGGAATCGAGGAACATCAGCCGGTCCTCGGCCCGCTCGGTGGGCCATGTGGAGGCGAGCAGCGCCCGCGCGGCACCGGGATCCCGCGCCCGTACGGCTCCGAGCAGCGCGACCCGTTCCGCGAAGAGCCCCTCCTCCCAGAGCCGGCGCACCGCCTCCGGGTCATCGGTACCGGGCCGCCGCGCACCGCCGGCCGAGGCGCGCAGCGCGAACCTCCAGTCCGGGTTCAGGCCGGCCAGCCAGAGCCCGCGCGGCCCGGCGAACGCCAGTGCCTGCGGGCGCAGGTCGGTGCGTGCTCTGGCGGCGTCCAGCAGTGCGGGCAGCAGCTCGGCCGGCGCTCGGAAGCCGTGGGCACCGGCGGTGGCGAGCCACTGGGGGATGAGCTCGGTGAGATCGGGAGCCGTCCCCCGCCGTCCGCCGACGGGAGGAGCGGAACGGTCGGCGAGGAGTTGGGCGAGCCGGCGACGGGCGGCGGCGGGGAGCGGCGGCCGGGGATCGGCGGGAGCCGCCGGAGGTGCGGCGGCCGCGGTGGCCGGCCGCAGTGCGGCCCGGCGCCGCACGGTGTGGAGAGCCGCGGCGTCCAGCAGCGCCGTCGGCCCGTCCGCCGGGTCGCCGTCCCTCCTCGGCGGGCGCCGGTCCGTGCCGAGCAGTGCCGACGTGACCAGCTCTTCCCACGGAGTGCGCACAGGGCTGTCGGGCTCGGCGGGCGTGCAGGAACGGGAGACGGGGGCGGTGTCGGGCATCGGTTCCCTCCGGTCGTCGGGAAAGAGTCGGATCACGGGTCGGGGAATGCGGTCGGCACGTGCGGGCCGGGGCTCGGGGCCGCGTCAGCGGAGCGCCACGGGTGCGCCCGCGACGATGCCGTCGGACGACTCCCGGCACCAGGCCGCGAGAGGATCGAAGCCTTGGTGCCCGCAGGTGCCGAACACCGTCACCGGACGGCCTCCGGAGAGGGCGACGAGCTTCCACAGACCCGGCCGGGACAGTGCCCAGGGGGCGACCGGCAGGGCTTCCCCGTCCGTCGCGCCGGCCAGCTGCCAGCCGTCCCCGGCCGGCACGGGTACGACCTCGCGCAGGATGGCCGGCCAGGAGCCCAGCCAGGGATCGTCCCGCAGGGCGCGCCCGTACGCGGCGACGGCATCGGCCGTCGTGCCGCCCGGAGGCGGGGCCGCCGTCACGGAGGGCGTGCCGAACTGCCGTCCGAGGTCGGCCCTGAGCCGGCCGCCGCCCGGATACGCCGTCACCTCGGCGTCGACCGTCGCCCCCACCGGCAGGTCATGGCCGGGGGAGCGCCCCGCCGCCCCGAAGGAGAGCAGCAGGGCCGTGCGGCCCGACACCTCGCCGTACAGCCAGCTGCGGCGGGTGACGATCTTGCCGTCCGGGGTGTCGTACTGCGCGAGGACCTGCCACCGGTCGCGGATCGCCGGACCCCGGGCGGGGGCCGTCAGCCCGACCCGGGTGCGGACCGTCGCCGCCAGTGGCTCCGGCAGCCGGTCGAGCCGGAGCCACGCCGAGTCCAGCAGATGCAGCAGCGCGCACTCCTCGAGCAGCCGCACCGGCCAGCCCGCGCCGGAGTCCGGGATCGCACCCAACTCGCGCACCCGGCCCGCGAGTCCGGGTGCCTGTGCGTCCACCATCCTGGCCGCGGTCTCCTCCCACAGCGTGCGCCCCGGTCCGCCGGCCGTCGCGAGGCCGCCGCGCAGCAGGTCGGCGAGGCGCTGTTCCAGCTCCAGCGCGCCCCCGGTGATCCGCTCGGCGCGCCGTTCCGCGCGCCGCCTGGCGGCCTGGGGGTCCGCGGGGCCGGCGGCGGGGGCGTCCGGCCGTGCCGGTTCCGGGGCGCGGCCGGCCGCCGGTGACTCCGCGGCCCAGTGGGGGGCGTCGCCCGAGGCCACCGCCGGGTCGCCGGAGGCCCAGAGGAGCAGCAGCCCCAGCGCGTGCTCGCACGGGAGCTGCCGGCTGGGGCAGCCGCACCGGTACGCGGGCGCCTTCGTGTCGATCACCGTGCGGTAGGGCGTGCCGCCGCCTCCCGCGCACACGCCCCACACCATGCCCGAATCGCCGCAGCCCGCGTCCGACCACCGGCGCGGCACGCCTAGCCCGCTCCCCGCCGAGCGTGACGCCGCGTCAGGGGCCAGCGCCAGGACCTGCCCCACCGTCCAGCGCACCACGGACCCGGCGGTGCGCGGCGTTTCTCCCCCGTGAGATAGCAGCATGGGTACGACGGTAGGGCGCCCCACTGACAACCGGCTCCGACCTGTGCTTCTTCCCGTTCTCCAACTCCTGACCGCGGCGGGCCCGCTCGCTTGCCCGCGGTCGAGCGCACGCGGCCGTCACGCGGGGAGACCAGATGAAGCACATGACCGGCACCACCCACCTGGGACGCCTTCGGGGCCGATTGTCAGTGCCGTGGTGCACGGTGGGACCACATCGGGTCGACGATCTGGAGGGGGATCCATGACCGCGTTCGCGGACACCGCACCTGCCGGGGGCGAGGCCCTGAGGCCGCACGCCGAGCACGCCTTCGCCGACGAACTCACGGCCCTCGCCGCCGCGGACGACCGGCCGAGGCCCGCCCGCTGGAAGCTCTCGCCGTGGGCCGTAGCCACCTATCTGCTCGGCGGCACGCTCGCGGACGGCACGCTGATCACACCCAAGTACGTAGGCCCGCGCCGCCTCGTGGAGGTCGCCGTCAGCACGCTCGCGACCGACCGGGCGCTGCTGCTCCTGGGCGTGCCGGGCACCGCCAAGACGTGGGTGTCCGAGCACCTCGCCGCCGCGGTCAGCGGGGACTCGACCCTGCTCGTCCAGGGGACCGCCGGCACCCCCGAGGAGGCCGTCCGCCACGGCTGGAACTACGCGCAACTGCTGGCCCACGGCCCCAGTCGCGAGGCACTGGTGCCGAGTCCGGTCATGCGGGCCATGGCCGAGGGCATGACCGCCCGGATCGAGGAGCTCACCCGCATCCCCGCCGACGTGCAGGACGCGCTCATCACGATCCTGTCCGAGAAGACGCTTCCCATCCCCGAGCTGGGACAGGAGGTCCAGGCGGTCCGCGGCTTCAACCTCATCGCTACGGCCAACGACCGCGACCGCGGGGTCAACGAGCTCTCCAGCGCCCTGCGCCGCCGGTTCAACACCGTCGTGCTGCCCCTGCCGGCGACACCCGAGGCCGAGGTGGACATCGTGTCCCGGCGTGTCGACCAGATAGGGCGTGCGCTCGACCTGCCTCCGGCTCCCGACGGCATCACCGAGATCAGACGGGTCGTCACCGTCTTCCGCGAACTGCGCGACGGGGTCACCACGGACGGCCGCACCAGGCTCAAGTCCCCCTCCGGGACGCTGTCCACGGCCGAGGCCATCTCCGTCGTCACCGGCGGCCTCGCGCTCGCGGCCCACTTCGGCGACGGCGTCCTGCGGCCCGGCGATGTGGCGGCCGGTGTCCTCGGCGCGGTCGTCCGTGACCCCTCGGCCGACCGCGTGGTCTGGCAGGAGTACGTGGAGACGGTGGTCCGGGAGCGCGACGGCTGGAAGGACTTCTACCGCGCCTGCCGTGAGGCGTCCGCGTGACGCCCCCCGCGCCGGGCCCGGGGCGGGCGCCCGAGGGACCGCTGCTGCTCGGGGTGCGTCACCACGGGCCGGGATCAGCGCGCGCGGTCCTTGCCGTCCTCGAATCCGTACGGCCGCGTGCCGTGCTCGTCGAGGGACCGCCCGAGGGCGACGCGCTGCTGGCGCTCGCCGCCGACGAGGGGATGCGTCCGCCGGTCGCGCTCCTCGCCCACGCGGTGGACGACCCGGGTCACGCCGCGTTCTGGCCGATGGCCGAGTTCTCCCCCGAGTGGGTGGCGATCCGCTGGGCCTTGGCGCACGGCACACCGGTGCGCTTCATCGACCTGCCGGCCGCCCACTCCCTGGCCATGACGGAGCGGGGGGAGGGCGCCCCGGAGGACGACCGGGGCATCGACCCCATCGGGATCCTCGCCCGAACCGCCGGCTACGACGACCCCGAGCGCTGGTGGGAGGACGTGGTCGAGCACCGGTCGGCCGACGGTTCCCCGGCCGGCCCGTGGGCCCCGTTCGCCGCGCTCGCCGAGGCCATGACGGCCCTGCGTGAGGCGTACGGCGACGGTGGGCACCCCCGGGACGCCGTCAGGGAGGCCTGCATGCGCCTCCGCCTGCGCTCCGCCCGCAAGGAGTACGGGGACGACGTCGCCGTGGTCTGTGGCGCCTGGCACGTTCCCGCGCTGGCCGCGCGCACGACGGTCGCCGCCGACAAGGCCCTCCTCAAGGGAATGCCCAAGGTCAGGACGGAGCTGACGTGGGTCCCGTGGACGCACCGCCGGCTCGCCCGGCACAGCGGCTACGGCGCCGGGATCGAATCACCCGGGTGGTACGGCCACCTCTTCGCCGCGCCCGACCGGACCGTCGAGCGCTGGATGACGAAAGTCGCCGGGCTGCTGCGGGACGAGGACCGGTTCGTCTCCTCCGCCCACGTCATCGAGGCCGTGCGGCTCGCCGGCACGCTGGCCGCACTGAGGGGCCGCCCGGCCGCCGGGCTGGCCGAGACCACCGACGCGGTCCGGGCCGTCATGTGCGAGGGCTCCGACGTACCGCTCCACCTCGTCCGGGACCGGCTCGTCGTGGGCGAGACCCTCGGCGAGGTGCCGGACACCGCCCCCGCCGTCCCACTGCAGCGCGACCTGACCGGACAGCAGCGCACCCTGAGGCTCAGACCCGACGCGCAGGAGCGCGAGTTGGAGCTCGACCTGCGCAAGGACACCGACGCGGCCCGCAGCAGGCTGCTGCACCGGCTGCGGCTCCTGGACATCGGCTGGGGCGAACCCGCGGCGGGCAGGGGCAGCACGGGTACGTTCCGGGAGACCTGGCGGCTGCGCTGGCAGCCGGAGCTGTCCGTACGCATCGCGGAAGCCGGGGTGTGGGGCACCACCGTGCTCTCCGCGGCGACCGCCCGGAGTGCGGCGGACGCCGTGGCGGCGGCCTCCCTCGCCGAGGTCACGGCGCTCGCCGAGCGGTGTCTCCTGGCCGGGCTGTCCGATGCGCTGCCCGTCGTGATGAAGGCCCTCGCCGACCGCGCGGCCCTCGACACGGACGTGGGCCACCTCGCCGACGCGCTGCCCGCTCTGGCCCGCTCCCTGCGGTACGGGGACGTGCGCTCCACCGGCACGGCGGCCCTGGGAGAGGTGGCCGTCGGCCTCGCCGACCGCGTCTGCGTGGGTCTGCCGTCCGCCTGCGCCGGTCTCGACGCGGACGCCGCGGCGGAGGTGCACCGGCAGGTGGACGGCGTGCACACGGCGGTGGGGCTGCTGGCCGGCGCCGTACCGGCGGACGGGCTGCGCGAGCGCTGGGCCGGAGTCCTGGGCACGCTGGCGGCCAGGGACACGGTCGCGGGCGTGATCCGGGGCCGCGCCACGCGCCTGCTCCTGGACGAGGGACGGCTCGCCGGCGACGGCGCGGCGCGGCTGATGGGACTGGCCCTCTCACCGGGCACACCGCCGGCCGAGGCGGCGGCGTGGATCGAGGGCTTCTTCGGCGGGGCGGCCGGCGGCGGCATGCTGCTCGTCCACGACGAGCGGCTCCTGGGACTCGTCGACGCCTGGCTGACCGGGGTACCGGCCGGGACGTTCACCGACGTACTGCCTCTTCTGCGCCGCACGTTCTCCGCCTACGAGCCGGGCACGCGGCGCGCCTTGGGCGAACTCGTCCGGCGCGGCCGGGACCCGGACCGGGCGCGGGGCGAGGTGGAGGCGGCGGCACCGGGCTTCGGCGCCGGACTCGACGAGGAGCGGGCGGCCGCCGTGGTGCCCGTGCTCCGGCTGCTGCTCGGGAGCGGCACCGGAGCGGATCGGACAGGTGCGCGATGACCACCGGCAGGACGGACACGGGGGATGGGCCGATGACGACCGGCAGGACAGGCATCGGGGAACGGCCGGGGGAGGAGAAGGAGAGGGCAGCGGTCGCGTCCGAGGACGAGCGGCTGCGGCGCTGGCGCATGGTGCTCGGCGCGGACGGCGCCGAGAGCACGGGGTACACACTCACCGGCCGCGACGTCGCGATGGACGGCGCGCTGACCGACCTCTACGGCGGCGGGAAGAAACCGGGTGGCCGCGGAGGGGCCGAGCGTTCGGCCGGGCTCGGCGCGTCCGCCCCGTCCGTCGCCCGCTGGCTCGGGGACATCCGTACGTACTTCCCCGGCTCCGTCGTCCAGGTCATGCAGCGGGACGCCATCGACCGTCTCGGGCTGTCCGCGCTGCTGCTGGAACCGGAGATGCTGGAGGCGCTGGAACCGGACGTCCACCTGGTCGGCACACTGCTCTCGCTCAGCAAGGCCATGCCCGAGACGACGAGGGAAACCGCCCGGGCCGTCGTGCGCAAGGTCGTCGATGATCTGGAGAGCCGCCTGGCCGCCCGGACCAGGGCGACGGTCACCGGTGCCCTGGACCGCTCCGTCCGCGCGGCCAGGCCGCGCCACCGGGACATCGACTGGGACCGCACGATCCGGGCCAACCTCAGGAACTACCTGCCCCTTCCCGGAGGGGACGGAGCTCACACGGTCGTCCCCGAGCGCCTCGTCGGGTACGGGCGAGCCGGCCGGTCCGTGAAGAAGGACGTCATCCTCTGCATCGACCAGTCGGCATCCATGGCCCCCTCGGTCGTGTACGCCTCCGTCTTCGGAGCGGTGCTCGCGTCCATGCGCACCCTGGCGACCAGGCTCGTGGTGTTCGACACGGCCGTGGCCGATCTCACCGACCGGCTCGACGACCCGGTCGACGTGCTGTTCGGCACGCAGCTCGGCGGCGGTACGGACATCAACCGTGCCCTCGCCTACTGCCAGTCGAAGATCACCCGCCCGGCGGACACCGTCGTCGTGCTCATCAGCGATCTCTACGAGGGTGGTATCCGGGACGAGATGCTCCGGCGCGCCGCCGCGATGACGGCGTCCGGTGTGCAGTTCGTGACCCTGCTCGCCCTCTCGGACGAGGGCGCGCCCTCCTACGACCGGGAGCACGCCGCGGCGCTGGGAGCGCTCGGCGCGCCGGCCTTCGCCTGTACGCCGGATCTGTTTCCGGCGGTCATGGCGGCGGCGCTCGAGAAACGGCCCCTGCCGATACCGGAGCCCGGCCGATGAGAACGGGCGGCCCCGGCGGTGCCTCGCCGGGACCGCCCGGCGGTACGGAGACCGGCTGCCGGAAACGGGCCGCCGGAAGCGGGACACCGGAGACCGGCCGCCGGAAGCGGGCCGCCGGAAGCGGGACACCGGAGACCGGCCGCCGGAAAGGGGACACCGGAAACGGGACACCGCCGTGCCGTTCCGTCCTCCGCGCCCCGGCCACCGGCGTGGTCTGTGACCGTTATCACCGCTCAGGTGTGATCTGCAATTTAGGGTCCGGAGGAGCGCGGGGATAACCTGCCGGATGGACATGCCGCGTACCGGGTCACCGTGTGCGCCTCCCCTGTGACCGCGCAGTCACGTTGCCCTCGCGGCACGCCCACGCAGAAGAACGAACCGCGAGACCACTAAAAGGGACGGACGCGCGTGGACCTGTTCGAGTACCAGGCGAGGGACCTCTTCGCCAAGCACGGTGTACCGGTGCTGGCCGGTGAAGTGATCGACACGCCTGAGGCAGCCCGCGAGGCGACCGAGCGGCTGGGCGGCAAGTCAGTCGTCAAGGCGCAGGTGAAGGTCGGTGGCCGAGGCAAGGCCGGTGGCGTGAAGCTGGCGGCAGACCCGGATGAGGCGGTCGCTCGCGCGACCGACATCCTCGGCATGGACATCAAGGGCCACACGGTCCACAAGGTGATGATCGCCGAGCTCTCCCCGGAGATCGAGGCGGAGTACTACGTCTCGTACCTCCTGGACCGCACCAACCGCACCTTCCTCGCCATGGCGTCGGTGCAGGGCGGCATGGACATCGAGGAGGTCGCGGAGAAGACCCCCGAGGCCCTCGCGAAGGTCCCGGTCAACGCTGTCGACGGCGTGGACATCGAGAAGGCCCGCGAGATCGTGGCCCAGGCGAAGTTCCCGGCCGAGGTGGCCGAGGGTGTCGCCGAGGCCATGGTGACCCTGTGGGACACCTTCGTCGCCGAGGACGCGCTCCTCGTCGAGGTCAACCCGCTGGTGAAGACCAAGGACGGCCGCATCCTGGCGCTGGACGGCAAGGTGTCTCTCGACGAGAACGCCGACTTCCGTCAGCCCGGCCACGAGGCGCTCGAGGACAAGGCCGCGGCCAACCCCCTCGAGGCGGCCGCCAAGGCCAAGAACCTCAACTACGTCAAGCTCGAGGGCGAGGTCGGCATCATCGGTAACGGTGCCGGTCTGGTCATGTCGACCCTGGACGTCGTCGCGTACGCCGGTGAGAACCACGGCAACGTGAAGCCCGCCAACTTCCTGGACATCGGTGGCGGCGCCTCCGCAGAGGTCATGGCGAACGGCCTGGAGATCATCCTCGGCGACCCGGACGTCAAGTCCGTCTTCGTCAACGTCTTCGGTGGCATCACCGCCTGCGACGAGGTCGCCAACGGCATCGTCCAGGCCCTGGAGCTGCTCAAGTCCAAGGGTGAGGACGTCACCAAGCCGCTGGTCGTGCGCCTCGACGGCAACAACGCGGAGCTGGGTCGCAAGATCCTCTCCGACGCCAACCACCCGCTCGTGCAGCGTGTGGACACCATGGACGGCGCGGCCGACAAGGCCGCCGAGCTCGCCGCGGCTGCGAAGTAAGGGACGAGGGACTCCAACACCATGGCTATCTTCCTCACCAAGGACAGCAAGGTCATCGTCCAGGGGATGACCGGCGCCACGGGCATGAAGCACACCAAGCTCATGCTGGCCGACGGCACCAACATCGTCGGTGGCGTGAACCCGCGCAAGGCGGGCACGTCCGTCGACTTCGACGGCACCGAGGTACCCGTATTCGGCTCCGTCAAGGAAGCGATGGAGAAGACGGGCGCCGACGTGTCGGTCCTCTTCGTGCCGCCGGCCTTCGCGAAGGCCGCCGTCGTCGAGGCGATCGACGCCGAGATCCCGCTCGCCGTCGTGATCACCGAGGGCATCGCCGTCCACGACTCGGCCGCCTTCTGGGCGTACGCCGGTTCGAAGGGCAACAAGACCCGGATCATCGGCCCGAACTGCCCCGGTCTGATCACCCCCGGCCAGTCGAACGCCGGCATCATCCCGGGCGACATCACCAAGCCCGGCCGCATCGGTCTCGTGTCCAAGTCCGGCACGCTGACCTACCAGATGATGTACGAGCTCCGTGACATCGGCTTCTCGTCCGCCGTCGGCATCGGTGGCGACCCGGTCATCGGCACCACGCACATCGACGCCCTCGCGGCGTTCGAGGCGGACCCCGACACCGACCTCATCGTGATGATCGGCGAGATCGGCGGCGACGCCGAGGAGCGCGCGGCCGACTACATCGCGAAGAACGTCACCAAGCCGGTCGTCGGTTACGTCGCGGGCTTCACCGCCCCCGAGGGCAAGACCATGGGCCACGCGGGCGCCATCGTCTCCGGTTCCTCCGGCACCGCCGCCGCCAAGAAGGAGGCCCTCGAGGCCGCCGGCGTGAAGGTCGGCAAGACGCCGACCGAGACCGCCAAGCTGGCGCGCGAGATCCTCGGCGGCTGACCGCGCGCCGCGGCGGCCCGTCCGCCCGGCACCGTGTCACCGCAGCAACGGCGCGGGTCCGCACCCCCATCGACGGGGTGCGGACCCGCGCCGTTGCGCGTGCCGGGCGAACGGCGGCGGGCAGGGGACCGCCCGCCGGACTGCCGTCAGGGGATGCCCGGCACCAGGCGTTCCGGGCCGTGCACGAGTTCGCCGCGGAGCTTCTCCTGCAGCTTCAGGTCCTGCGGCGCCAGTCTCTGAGGGCCGCTCAGCACGGGCACGCCCGCGACCCGTTCGGCCGGGGCGATCGGCTGCTCGTAGCGCGTGGGAGCCGTGTGCAGGGTGAAGCTCGTCGCGCCGACGAGCAGCACACCGAAGCACACTGCCGCCCGGGTCCAGAGCTCGGCCTTGCGTTCGCCGCCCGTACGCACGGTACGGGCCGAGGGTGGCGCCGGCACGTGTTCACCGAGGGCGAGCGCACCGAGCCGCTGATGGAGCAGCGCGGACTGTGCGCCGGGCGAGGAGCGGCCCGCCAGTTCGGGCAGCCGCTCGGTGACGGCGGCCCGCGCGCGCATCAGCCGGTTGGCCGCGGCGGGGGTGCTCGCCTCCGTCTCCGCAGCCGTCTCCGGCAGGTCCAGCCCCACGCCGTCGTAGAGCAGCAGCGTGCGGCGGTGCGCGGGCGGCATGGCGAGCAGTGCCTCCAGCAGCGCCCGCCGGCCCGGGTCCTCGGGGAGTGCGTCGGGGCGGCGGTGCGCGCGGCGCAGACGGTGCCAGGGTGACGTCGCGTACTCGTACGCCGCCGCCCGCACCCACCCCGCGGGGTCGCGGTCCCTGGCGACCTCGGGCCAGCGCTGCCAGGCGAGCTGGAAGGCGTGCTCGACGGCCTCCCGGGAGAGAGCCCGGCGCCCGGTCAGCACGTACGTCTGGCGGGCGAGGCCCGGGGCGGTCCGGGTGTACAGGGCGTCGAACGCCTCTTCGGCCGTGGGGGGCGCCGGTGTCCGTACGTCAGGGGGCACGTCAGGAGCGGCGCGCCCACCCGATTCCGGGGGCCCGGTGGCTCCGGCGGACACGGCCTGCCGGGTGGAGGGCCCGGTGCCCGTGCCGATGCCGGTGCCGGGCTCGGTCGGGGACGTCGTGGTGCTCCCGGGGGCTTCGCCCTCGGTCGGAGGCGGCGTGATGCTCCCGGAGGCCTCGGTCCGGGACGACGTGGTGCCCCCTGGGACTTCGACCTCGGTGGGCGGCTCGTCCCGCACCGCCGCCGGCGCCTCGGCGGAGCCGATCAGCCGGGCGTACGCGACGCGTCGGCGCCCCCGCGGGCTGGTGCGCCCCTTCTCCCAGGCGCGCACGGTCGCGGGGGTGACGCCCAGGGCGGCCGCGATCTGCTCCTCGCTCAGGGCGCGGGCCTCGCGCAGCCGACGACGTTCCTTGGGGGAGGGCAACAGGTCCCTGGAGGCCGGGGCCGGGCCGGGGGTGCTCCGGGTCATTCCGGGCCCCTCATGACACTGCACTGGGTGAAAAAGTACATAAACATATATTGGGCGACACAGCGGCCGATCGCCCGTTACACGAAATAAGCGCGTGTCGTTGGGACCATGACCCGGTGACCCAAGTGACCGAACGCAGCCCGATGTTGCAGGCCGAGCGGAGCAGGTCAGCCGCGCTGGCCTCCGCTTTCGTGCGCGGAGCGGTGGCTGCGGGGCTCGGACTCGGCTCGCTGGCGGTCCTCGTCGTGGTGCTGTGGATCATCTCCCCGTACCCCGACAGCGGCCCGGACGGGGCCCTTCGGGTGGCGACCGGACTCTGGCTTCTCGCCCACGGCGCGGAACTCGTCAGAGCCGACACCCTCAGCGGGCACCCGGCGCCTGTGGGGACCGTCCCGTTGCTGCTCGCGATTCTGCCGATGTGGCTGCTGCACCGGGCGGCCCGGGACTCCGGGGAGGCCGACGAGCAGCCTGCGGCACGGCACTCGGCGGTCGGTGCGTTCTGTGCGGTCAGCGCCGGATACCTGCTGGTGGCGCTGGTGGCGGCGGCGTACGCGCAGGGCGGTGGGCTGCCCGCCGAGCGGGCCTCGCTCGCCTTCCCGCTCACCGCCGTGGTGACCGGTGCGGCCGCGGCGGGGATGTGGACGGCGCGAGGGCGCCCCCTCGGCCCGCTGCTCGCCTGGGCGCCGCTGCGTCTGCAGGAGGCGGCGGCCCGCTCGCGTTGCCGGGCCGGGGCCGACGCGGTCCTGCGGTCGTCGGCCGCCGGCGTCCTGGCCTTGCTGGGCACCGGGGCGCTGCTGGCCGCGGTCGCACTGGCGTGGCACGCGGGGGCGGCGCATGCGTCGTTCATGGCGCTGTCGGGCAACTGGGCCGGCCGGGTCTCGGTGCTCCTGCTCGCCCTGGCCCTCGTGCCGAACGCGGCGACGTGGGGCGCCGCCTACGGCCTCGGGCCCGGCTTCGCCCTGGGCACGACGTCCACGGCCACCCCCCTCGCCGTCACCGGGCACCCCGCGCTCCCCGACTTCCCGCTGCTCGCCGCCGTGCCGTCCCAGGGCCCGGGTACGGGGGCGAACTGGGTGGCCGTCGCGGTGCCCGTCGTCGCGGGCCTGGTCGTCGCCCGGTTCACGGCCCGGGCAGCGGCTCCCGTCCCCGGGGTGCGTGAGGAGGCGTGGGAACCGGGAGGCACGGCCGTGGCGGCGGGGCTCGCCGCCGTGGGATGCGGGGTGGGTGCGGCGGTGCTGGCGGCGGCGTCGGGCGGCCCGCTGGGTACGGGGGCGCTGGCGGAGTTCGGCCCGGTGTGGTGGCTCGTGGGTCCGGCGGCGGTGGCGTGGACGGCCGTGATCGGTGTACCCGCTGCGCTGCTGCTCAGGTCCTGGAGACTCCGGGTGCACGGGTGGCAGTGGCGGCGCGACACGGTGCGGACCGAGGCGGAGGAGAAGCCGCGCCCGGAGGAGAGGGAGCGGGCGCACGGGCAGCCGGGAGCGCCGAAGCCTTGGAGCGAGGGGCGACCGGAAGCCGAGGAGGAGCCGCGGGCGGAGGCGGAGACGAAGGAGGAGGGCGAGGGAGAGTCCCGGCCGGAAGCCCTGCCGGGAGCCGGGTCGTGGTGGGAGCGCAGGGCGGCGCGGAGGCGCGCACGCAAGGCGGGCAGGGAGCCGGAGGAGTGGGACGGGGACGCGGATCCGTACGAATTCCTCTCGGCCGACCCCTGGCACGAGGACGGTGCGAGGACCGCGCGGTGGGCCTCGCTGAAGAAGGGCTCCGGAGGACTCATGGCGGACTTCCCGCCGGTCCCCGGCCACGTCCCCGCTGCCGCTCCCACTCCCGCTCCCGCACCGGTCCCGCCCACCGCTCCAGCCGCAGCCCAGGCGCCGGTGCCCGGCACCCCGGCGCCCGGCACCCCGGTGCCCGCGCCTCCCGCTTCCGAGGTCGATACCGCTCCTCAGGGGGACACACGGAACGGCCCGGTTCCCGATGCGCAAGGGCATGTGGAACCGGGCCGGGAGGACTGATCGGCGAGGACCGCCGCGTTACTTCTTCACGCCGAAGAAGGGCTCGAGCGGATCCGGCAGCCGGTCGTTGCAGGCCAGGGCGCCGGTCTTGGTGAGGGCGTCGTTCACGCAGGTGTAGTAGTCCCGGTAGACCAGCTGGACCGTGTAGCCCGTGGCGACGATCGCCAGCGCGAGCAGCGCGGTCACCAGGCCGCTCACGGCCGCCGTGGTCTGCTGCCGGCCGCCGCTCCGGGGGGTGCCGGGCGCGGCAGCGGGCGGCACCGGCGCGGGGGCACGGTCCGGTGCGTCGCCACTCGCGCCATCCGGAATTCCGGTGCTCCCGGAGACGGGGGCGGGAGTGCTGTGCGGACCCGCCCGCAAGGCGCTGATCGACCAGTACACGGCGAGGGCGCCGAGGAGCAGGGCGATCTCCGGGAAGTCGAAGAGGGCGAAGAAGAACGCCCACATGCCACCCAGCAGTGCGTAGCGCGCACGCCGTTGGGCGGGGTCGGCCGGGTCCCAGCGAAGCCCTCCGGGCTTGCCCTCGGGGCCGCCCTGGCCGCCCGCACCGCCGGTGTTGCCGGGACGGCTGCCGAAGCCGCCGTCCTGCCGGCCCGGCTGCTGGTCGCTCCACCGGCTGCCCCAGACCGGACGGCCGTCGGACGGGCCGTCACCGTCGTCACCACTGCCGCCGTCGCCGCCGTGGTTCCCCGGCCCCGGGGAGGGGTGGCGGGGCTGCCAGGGCCGGTCGGGCCGGTCCTCGGGCGGCGCGGCGAACGGATTGTCGTCCGAGGGCGCGGAGGAGGAGTCCCTGGAGGGGGCGCCGTCCGAGGAGGAGTCCCTGGAGGGGGCGCCGTCCGAGGAGGAGTCCGGGGCCCCCGAGCCCGAGGAGCCCGGCGACGATGAGCCCGGCGACGAGGAGTCCGGCGACGAGGGCCGGCGTTCCCGCATCAGCGTGGATGCCCGCTCGGGCAGCGGGTGGCCAAAGGCGGTGCGGAGGCGGTCCGGCATGTGGTGAACGTCTTCCCCATCTCGTCGTTTCCGCCCCGAGGACGGTTCCCTGTCCCCTGACGCTACCTCCCGGCCACGCCCCCGTCCCGTGGGGGCCGCCGGGTGTGCCGGTATCGTTGCTGACGGTCGGGCCGTTCGTAGAGTTCCCCGTATCCCGGGGTGAGATTCTTTCGTACGACCGTACAAACGCATTCCTGGCACATCGCACCTGCCTTACCACGCGAGAAAGGGCCCAGCTGTGGCCTCCCCGCCCCCTTCCGCCGCCCCGGCCCGCCTGGTCGTCCTGGTCTCCGGCTCGGGTACGAATCTCCAAGCGCTGCTCGACGCGATCGGTGACGATCCCGAGGGCTACGGCGCCCAGGTCGTCGCGGTCGGCGCGGACCGCCACGGAACGGCCGGGCTCGAGCGCGCCGAGCGCGCCGGGCTTCCCACCTTCGTGTGCAAGGTCGGCGAACACGCGACCCGCGAGGAATGGGACGCGGCGCTCACCGAGGCCGTCGACGAGCACCGTCCGGACCTCGTCGTGTCCGCGGGCTTCATGAAGATCGTGGGCAAGGCGTTCCTCGCCGCGTTCGGCGGCCGGATCGTCAACACCCACCCCGCCCTGCTCCCCAGCTTTCCCGGTGCCCACGGAGTGCGCGACGCGCTCGCGTACGGCGTCAAGGTCACCGGGTGCACCGTCCACTTCGTCGACGACGGCGTCGACACCGGTCCGATCATCGCGCAGGGCGTGGTCGAGGTGACCGAAGAGGACACGGCGGAGGGCGAAGCCGCTCTCCATGAACGCATCAAAGAAGTCGAGCGCAAGCTGCTCGTCGAGGCCGTAGGGCGGCTCGCCCGCGACGGCTATCGCATTGAGGGACGAAAGGTTCATCTCGGTCATGTCGGTGAATAAGCCCATCCGCCGCGCCCTGGTCAGCGTCTACGACAAGACGGGGCTCGAAGACCTCGCCCGCGGTCTCCACGAGGCGGGTGTCGAGCTGGTCTCCACCGGCTCCACCGCCGGGAAGATCGCCGCCGCCGGAGTGCCGGTCACCAAGGTCGAGGAGCTCACCGGTTTCCCCGAGTGCCTCGACGGCCGCGTGAAGACGCTGCACCCCCGGGTCCATGCCGGCATCCTCGCCGACCTGCGCCTGGACACCCACCGCGAGCAGCTCGCCGAGCTGGGCGTCGAGCCGTTCGACCTCGTGGTCGTCAACCTGTACCCGTTCAAGGCGACCGTCGCCTCGGGCGCGTCCGACGACGAGTGCGTGGAGCAGATCGACATCGGCGGCCCGTCGATGGTCCGCGCCGCCGCCAAGAATCACCCGTCCGTGGCAGTGGTGACGAGCCCGGAGCGTTACGCCGACGTCCTCGCGGCCGTCAAGGCGGGCGGCTTCGACCTGACCGCCCGCAAGCGGCTCGCCGCCGAGGCCTTCCAGCACACCGCCGCGTACGACGTGGCCGTCGCCTCCTGGTTCGCCGACGGTTACGCGGCGGCCGACGACTCCGGCTTCCCGGACTTCTCCGGTGCGACGTACGCGCGGAAGAACGTCCTGCGCTACGGCGAGAACCCGCACCAGCCCGCCGCGCTCTACACCTCCGGCGAGGGCGGCCTCGCCGAGGCCGAGCAGCTGCACGGCAAGGAGATGTCCTACAACAACTTCACGGACACCGACGCCGCCCGCCGTGCCGCCTACGACCACGCCGAGCCGTGCGTCGCGATCATCAAGCACGCCAACCCGTGCGGCATCGCCATCGCCGAGGACGTCGCGACGGCGCACCGCAACGCGCACGCCTGTGACCCGCTCTCCGCCTTCGGTGGTGTCATCGCGGTCAACCGCCCGGTGACCGTCGCGCTGGCCGAGCAGGTCGCCGAGATCTTCACCGAGGTCATCGTCGCCCCGGCATACGAGGACGGCGCCGTCGAGGTGCTCGCCCGTAAGAAGAACATCCGGGTGCTGCGCTGCCCCGACGCCCCGGCATCCACGGTCGAGGTCAAGCCGATCGACGGCGGCGCGCTGCTCCAGGTCGCCGACCGGCTCCAGGCCGACGGCGACGACCCGGCCAACTGGACCCTCGCCACCGGAGAGGCCCTCTCCGCGGAGGAGCTCAGGGAGCTCGCCTTCGCGTGGAAGGCCTGCCGGGCCGTCAAGTCCAACGCGATCCTGCTCGCCAAGGACGGCGCCTCGGTCGGTGTCGGCATGGGCCAGGTCAACCGCGTCGACTCCGCCAAGCTCGCCGTCGAGCGGGCCGGTGAGGAGCGGGCGAAGGGCTCCTACGCCGCGTCGGACGCCTTCTTCCCCTTCCCCGACGGCCTGGAGATCCTGACCGCCGCCGGCATCAGGGCCGTGGCCCAGCCCGGTGGCTCGGTCCGTGACGAGCTGGTCGTCGAGGCGGCGAAGAAGGCCGGCGTGACCATGTACTTCACGGGCACGCGCCACTTCTTCCACTGACGGCACCCGCAGCGCCCATCCGTAGGCCGTACCCGTTCCGGGTGCGGTCTGCGGTGCGTCGCGGCGTACGGATATCAGTCGTCCCTCTGTTCTAATGAATGGCCTTGTCGGGCAGTGGCCGGAACCGGCGCGGCCGGCAGTGACCAGTGAGGGACTCCGTTGCGGGGGCATCGTGCTTGACCTGAACCAGAGCGAGACGGACGTGCCCGGGAACGGAGAC
The DNA here is from genome assembly GCF_030816615.1 of Streptomyces sp. B1I3. Taxonomy (NCBI): domain Bacteria; kingdom Bacillati; phylum Actinomycetota; class Actinomycetes; order Kitasatosporales; family Streptomycetaceae; genus Streptomyces; species Streptomyces sp. B1I3. Next base: position 3,204,934 of record NZ_JAUSYD010000001.1, on the reverse strand, counting down.
GGGAACGGGAACGGGTCCGGTCGGCACGGTGACGAGGAGCGGGGGCGGGCCACCGGTACCGCGGCGGCCGCGGCGCCGCACCCGGCCCCGCTGCGTCCGTACGTGATCGCGGCCATCCTCCTGTGCGCGCTTTACTTCCTGTACTCCTACCTCCGGTACAGCCACTTCCACTCGCCCTCGTGGGACCTCGGGATCTTCGAGCAGGAGGTGCGCGCGTACGCCTCGCTGAAGGCCCCGGTCGTCGACATCAAGGGCCCCGGCTATCTGATACTCGGCGACCACTTCAGCCCCGTGGTGGCGCTCCTGGTGCCGCTGTACTGGATCTGGCCGTCCGCCCTCGCCCTGCTCTTCGCGCAGGCCGCTCTCTTCGCCGTCTCCGCGGCGGTCGTCGGGCGCACCGTCCAGCAGATCCTCGGCGGCCGCAGCGGCATGTGCGTCACCGTCGCCTACGGGCTCTCCTGGGGCCTCCAGGAAGCGGTGAAGGCCGACTTCCACGAAATAGCCTTCGCCGTGCCGCTGATCGCGCTCGTGTGCCGGGCCCTGCTCATGGAGCGCTGGCGGGCCGCCCTCCTGTGGTCGCTGCCCCTCGTCCTGGTCAAGGAGGACCTCGGGATCACCGTCGCGGTCGTCGGCGCGCTCCTGGCCGTGTACGGGCGGCGGCTCCATGGCTTCCTGCTGGCGGCCTTCGGGGTGTTCGCGTTCGCACTGACCGTCCTCGTCCTCATACCGGCGGCCAGCAGTGCGGGGACGTACGACTACTGGAAGAAGATCGAGCAGGACGGTGGGCAGCGGGTCTCCCCGCTCGATTCGGTCCTCGGCGTCCTCGACTCCTCCGTCAAGATCGAGATGCTGGTCTTCCTCGTCGGCATCACCGCCTTCATGGCGCTGCGCTCGCCCCTGGTCCTGCTCGTGCTGCCCACGCTCGGCTGGCGCCTGCTCTCCCAGGACTCCAACCACTGGGGCATGGTCTGGCACTACAGCGCGATCCTCATGCCGGTGGTCTTCCTGGCCATGGCCGACGGTGTCCGCCGCAGCCGCGGATCAGCGCGGCCCTGGCTGGCCGCCTATGCGAACGTCGCCGTCCCCGTCGCCGCCGCGATCGCCGTGGCGCTCACCCAGCACCTCCCGCTGCGCGACCTGCTGCGCCCCGAGACGTACGGCGCCGACGCGCGCACCGACGCGGCCGAGGCGGCGCTGGAGGCCATTCCGGTGGGCGCGCGGGTGGAGACGGACATCACGCTGATGGCGCACCTGACCGGTGACCGTACGGTCTACTGGGTCGGCGGCGCCCCGGGCACCGCGCCCGACGTCGTCGCGATCAATCTGGACTTCGGCTGGTCACGGCCGATCGACGACCCCGTGAAATACGCGCAGCAACTCCACCCCGAGGCCCGGTACCGGATCACACGCGAGGCGGCTCCGTTCGTGGTGATGGAGCGGACCACGCCGGCGCCCGGAAACGGCTGAAGGCCGTACATCCGCCGGATCGACGGATGTCACGGCCTTCGGGCGCGTGCGCCTGTTCAGTGCTGCGGCTGCTGGCGGTTGAACCAGGCGCCGCCGTCGGACTTCGCCACGAAGACGGTGATCAGGATGGCGAGAACCGTGTGGACGAGACCGAAGACGATGAACGGGTAGATGCCGAGGATCGCGGTGATCACACCGAAGACGATGGTGGTGATCCGCAGGGCGTTGCCCCCCTTGCCGAACTTGGCGGCGAGGACGACGGCGAAGACGCCCCACAGGACCGCGAAGGCGACGATGGCCCACAGCGCGTTGCCCGAGTAGTCGGCGAGCTGCTGGAACTGGACGTCTTCCTGGAGAGTCTCGTCGTTCCTGGCGGCGTTCACCGCCACGGCCGCGAGGGCGAAGATGATGGCGCCTATGACCTGCAGGCCGACGATCACGTAGAGCATGACGCGCGCGGCCTTGACGCCACCGGGCATCTCCGTGGGGACCCCCGGGAAGCCGTAACCGCCCTGGACGGGCGGTGCCTGCGGGTAGCCGTACCCCTGCTGGGGCACACCCTGCGGGGCCTGCTGGGGATAGCCGTAGCCCGGCTGCCCGCCCTGCTGCTGCCCGCCCGGCTGCTGGCCGTAGGGCTGCTGCTGGCCGTAGGGGTTGTTGGGGTCGCCGAAGCTCATGGCGCATTTCCTCCGTTGTGAAATCTGGGGACGACGCGGTCCTGGCGGAGGAAAGCTGCGCGATCTGAACGGTTGTCCCCCCGACACTGTCCACGGTGCTGCGCGCCTCATCGTCGTCGCGACCTCGGCTTTCTGTCCAGTCGACCGCCGAATGTGTTGTGCAAGTGCAACCTTGTGTCCACATCGCACACCTGAATTGGTATGCGGGCGGGGTCATCCGCGAGGATGGGTGTCATGACTGCCCAGATTCTCGATGGCAAGGCCACCGCAGCTGCGATCAAGTCCGATCTGACCGTCCGCGTGGCGGCCCTCAAGGCGCAGGGCGTCACCCCCGGGCTGGGGACCCTGCTCGTCGGGGACGATCCGGGCAGCCGGTGGTACGTGAACGGCAAGCACCGTGACTGTGCCCAGGTCGGCATCGCGTCCATCCAGCGTGAACTTCCCGGCACGGCGACCCAGGAGGACATCGAGGGCGTCGTACGGGAACTCAACGCCGACCCCGACTGCACGGGCTACATCGTGCAGCTCCCCCTCCCCAAGGGCATCGACACCAACCGCGTGCTGGAACTGATGGACCCGGCGAAGGACGCCGACGGGCTGCACCCGATGAGCCTGGGCAAGCTCGTGCTGAACGAGACCGGCCCGCTGCCCTGCACCCCGCAGGGTGTCGTCACGCTCCTGCGCCGCCACGGCGTGGAGATCAACGGCGCCCACGTGGTGGTCGTCGGCCGCGGGGTCACCATCGGCCGCTCGATCCCCCTCCTGCTGACGCGCAAGTCCGAGAACGCGACCGTCACCCAGTGCCACACCGGTACCCGTGACCTGTCGGCCCACCTCAGGCAGGCCGACATCATCGTCGCCGCCGCCGGCGTCCCCCACCTCATCAAGCCCGAGGACGTGAAGCCGGGCGCGGCCGTGCTCGACGTCGGCGTCAGCCGCGACGAGAACGGCAAGATCGTCGGCGATGTCCACCCCGGTGTCGCGGAGGTGGCTGCCTGGGTCGCCCCCAACCCGGGCGGCGTCGGTCCGATGACCAGGGCCCAGCTGCTCGTCAACGTGGTCGAGGCGGCCGAGCGCGCCGCCGCCGACTCCGCCGCGTCCGCCGGCTGATCCGGACCGGAAGGAAGTCATGGGTGCTGGTACGAGTCCGGCGGACGGTACGCACGCGGCCGGGGCGGCCGGGGACGCCGGGGTGCCCGGGGACGCCGGGACGTCCGCAGGCACCGGGGCCGTCGCCGCGGGCGGCCGTGAAAAGGATGACCGGGCGGGCCACGAGGAGCCGGCCGGGGCGGGCCACGAGGAGCCGGCCGGGACCGGGAGCGCGGAGCCGGTACACACGGCGGAGGTCGTGAAGACGGCGGAGGCCGGAGAGCCGGCCGAGCCCGGGGACCCGACCGGGTCCGAAGAGGGCGGCGGCTCGACCCGGGCGCCCTCGCGCCGCTTCTCGCTCACCCGTGACACCGCCCGCCCCGAGGGCGGTGGCCGGGCCGCCTCGGGGGACGCCCCCGCTCCCGCCCGGCAGTGGCCGCTCCTCGCGGTGCTCTGCACCGCGGGAATCGGCCTGCTCCTCGTGGGCGCCGACCCCTTCACCGAAGCGTTCAGGATCGGCACGATGCTGATCGGCCTCGCCCTGCTCACCGGGGCGGTGCTGCGCTGGGTGGTCCCCTCCGTCGGCATGCTGGCCGTGCGGTCCCGGTTCACCGACCTCGTCACGTACGGCCTGATGGGGACGCTGATCGTGCTGCTCGCCCTGATGGCGCAGCCCAAACCGTGGCTGGACGTCCCCTTCCTGCAGGACGCCGTCCACTTCACGATCCGTTAGGCGTGTCGCCCGGCAGGTGGTGTCCGTCCCCTCCCCCGAGAAGGGACGGACACCGGACGGGGCGACCGGCACGAGACGACCGGTAATGCGGTGGCTTGTGCGGCCTTGCCCTGTCCTGCCTTCAGCGTCATGGACATGAGGTATTCGGTTCAAGGGTCCCCCGGTGCCTGTGGCACGGAGGTGACGATTCCGCCATCGTGTGATCGTCACGCAACGACGGGCGGCACACGGCCGGCGGACGCGGTATGTGACCGGCTGTGTGCGGAGTCCCACAGGGGGGCGCGCGGCCGGGAGGGGGCGAGTCGGATAGCCTGATCGCCGGATATCTCTTCACGTCAAGATTCAGAGGTGTCCCGCACCAGGGGCAGGGGCCCCTACCGCCAGCTGTCTAACGGAGATCGCCATGACCCGCACTCCCGTGAATGTCACCGTGACCGGCGCAGCCGGCCAGATCGGCTACGCGCTGCTCTTCCGCATCGCCTCCGGCCACCTGCTCGGCCCGGACGTGCCGGTCAACCTGCGACTCCTCGAGATCCCGCAGGGCCTCAAGGCCGCCGAGGGCACCGCCATGGAGCTCGACGACTGCGCCTTCCCGCTCCTGCGCGGCATCGAGATCACCGACGACGCCAACGTCGGCTTCGACGGCGCCAACGTCGCCCTCCTGGTCGGCGCGCGCCCGCGCACCAAGGGCATGGAGCGCGGTGACCTGCTCTCCGCCAACGGCGGCATCTTCAAGCCGCAGGGCAAGGCCATCAACGACAACGCCGCGGACGACATCAAGGTCCTCGTCGTCGGCAACCCGGCCAACACCAACGCGCTCATCGCGCAGGCCGCCGCCCCGGACGTACCGGCCGAGCGCTTCACCGCGATGACCCGCCTGGACCACAACCGCGCGATCTCGCAGCTCGCCGCCCGGACCGGTGCCGCCGTCTCCGACATCAAGCGGCTGACGATCTGGGGCAACCACTCGGCGACCCAGTACCCGGACATCTTCCACGCCGAGGTCGCCGGCAAGAACGCCGCCGAGGTCGTCAACGACGAGGCATGGCTGGCCGACACCTTCATCCCGACCGTCGCCAAGCGCGGCGCCGCGATCATCGAGGCCCGGGGTGCGTCCTCGGCCGCCTCCGCGGCCAACGCCGCCATCGACCACGTGTACACCTGGGTGAACGGCACCGCCGAGGGCGACTGGACCTCGATGGGTATCCCGTCGGACGGTTCCTACGGCGTCCCCGAGGGCATCATCTCCTCCTTCCCGGTCACCACGAAGGACGGGAAGTACGAGATCGTGCAGGGTCTCGACATCAACGAGTTCTCCCGTGCGCGCATCGACGCGTCCGTGAAGGAGCTCACCGAGGAGCGCGACGCGGTTCGCGAGCTCGGCCTGATCTGACCGGTCTTCCGGCCCCCGGGCCGGACCCGGACGCACGTGGGCGCCTCCCTGCAGCATCGCTGAAGGGAGGCGCCCACGCGTGTCCACCGGGGTCAGTCGCCGCGCAGCCGGTCGGCCAGACCGCGCACGGCGTCCGCCGCACGCCGCTGCAGCTGCGGGCCGAACGTGACCCGTACCGCGCCGAGCTCCCCCAGGCGGCGGGCGTCGGACGGGCCGTCGGGTGAGCCGAGGGCGTTGAGCGGGACCGGGACGGCCGCGGCCAGCCGGGGCAGGTCGCCGGCCGGCGCGGTGATCGGATAGACGCACTCGGCTCCGGCGGCCGCGTACAGCCGGGCGCGGGCGATCGTCTCCTCGACCACGTCCGTACCGGCCGGGACCCCCCGGATGTACGTGTCGACGCGGGCGTTGACGAAGAGGTGCCCGCCCGCCGCGGCGCGGACCGCGGCGAGGCGTTCGGCCTGGCGCTCCGGATCCTGCAGGACCCCGTCGGCGGAGTCCTCCAGATTGCAGCCGACCGCGCCCGCTTCCAGGAGGCGCTCCACGAGTTCCGCGGGGGGCAGGCCGTACCCGGCCTCGACGTCCGCCGACACCGGCACGGACACGGCGCGGGTGATCCGTGCCACCGCCGCGAACATCTCGGTGGCGGGCGTCCGTCCGTCCGCGTGGCCGAGGCAGGCCGCGACGCCGGCGCTCGGGGTGGCCAGCGCCGGGAATCCGGCGTCCTCGAAAGCGCGTGCGCTGGGGGCGTCCCACGGGCCGGGCAGGACCAGCGGGTCGCCGGGGGAGCGGCCCTGGTGCAGGGCACGGAAGACGGAGACGGGCTCGTTCATCGGTGCTCCGATGCTGGGAAGCCGTGGCCGGCTTCCGGCGGCAGGGTGGGCGCAGGGGCGGCGGACGCCTGCTCCGGCGGCTCAGTGCTTGATGTCACCGGGCGTGTAGTGGCCGGGGACCTGGCGGGTGGCCACCCCGAAGCGGTTCCACGCGTTGATCACCGTGATGGCGGCGAGCAGCTGGGCGAGCTCGGCCTCTTCGAAGTGCTTGGCGGCCTTCGCGTAGACCTCGTCCGGCACGAAGCCGTCGGTCAGTACGGTCACGGTCTCCGTCAGCTCGATCGCCGCCAGTTCCTTCTCCGTGTAGAAGTGCTGCGACTCCTCCCAGGCGCCGAGCTGAATGATCCGCTCGACGGATTCGCCCGCCGCCAGCGCGTCCTTCGAGTGCATGTCCAGACACAGTGCGCAGCGGTTGAGCTGCGAGGCGCGGATCTTCACGAGTTCGACGAGCACCGGGTCGAGCCCCTTGGAGGCCGCGATGTCCAGCCGGACCATGGCCTTGTACACCTCGGGGGCGAGCTGGGCCCACTGCAGGCGGGCGGGGTGCTCGGGGGCGTGCTCGGCGGATGCGTGGGAGTGCGTGTGCGTCGTCATGGATATGACGCTACGGCGCGGGTGGCGCACCGGTATGGTCCATTTCCATGACGGATACCTGGGCCGCTTTCGGTGCCGACCTGCACATCGAACCGGTCGGCGCCGGAGTGCGCAGCGGGTTGGTGAACGCGCTGCGGGACGCGGTGCGCAGCGGCCGGCTGGTGCCCGGCACCCGGCTGCCCTCCTCCCGGACACTCGCCGTCGACCTCGGCATAGCCCGCAACACCGTCGCGGACGCCTACGCCGAACTGGTCGCGGAGGGCTGGCTCACCGCACGTCAGGGCTCGGGGACCAGGGTCGCGCAGCGGGCCGTCGCCCGGAGGCCGGCCACCCGGCCGGTACGGTCCCGCCAGGAGCGGCGCCCCGTGCACAATCTGATGCCCGGGTCGCCGGACCTCTCGGCGTTCCCGCGCACCGAATGGCTCAAGGCGTCCCGGCGCGCCCTCACCGCCGCCCCCGACGAGGCCTTCGGGTACGCCGACCCCCAGGGGCGCATCGAGCTGCGCACCGTGCTGGCGGACTACCTGGCGAGGGCGCGCGGGGTGTACGCGGACCCGGAACGCATCGTGATCTGCTCCGGGTTCGTCCACGGGCTGATGCTGATGGGGAAGGTGCTGCGGCAGCGCCGGGTGCGGGAGACGGCCGTGGAGTCGTACGGACTCGACATCCACTGGAACATCCTGGCCGAGGCGGGCCTGCGCACCCCGTGCCTGCCGGTGGACGCGCTCGGGGCCCGGACCGGTGAACTGGGCGGGATGCGGGGCGTGGGCGCGGTGCTGATGACCCCCGCCCACCAGTTCCCCACGGGCGTGCCGCTGCACCCGGACCGGCGGGCCGAGGCGATCGACTGGGCGCGGTCCGGGTCGGGGCTGATCCTGGAGGACGACTACGACGGCGAGTTCCGCTACGACCGGCAGCCGGTGGGTGCCCTCCAGGGCCTCGATCCCGAACGGGTCGTCTACCTGGGGACGTCCAGCAAGTCCCTCGCCCCGGGGCTGAGGCTGGCCTGGATGGTGCTGCCCCAGCGGCTGGTGGGGGAGGTGTGCGAGGCGAAGGGCGCTTCCGACTGGATGTCCGGGACGCTGGACCAGCTGACACTCGCGGAGTTCATGAGGTCGGGGGCGTACGACCGCCACGTGCGCTCCGTCCGGCTGCGCTACCGGCGGCGCCGCGACCAGCTCGTACAGACGCTCGCCGAGCGGGTGCCGGGCTGCCGGGTGAGCGGAATCGCGGCCGGGCTGCACGCGGTGCTCGAACTCCCGGAGGGCACCGAGCAGTCGGTGGCCCGGGCCGCAGCATGGCAGGGGCTCGCTCTGGAGCGGCTGTCGCGGTTCCGGCACCGGGAGGCGGAGCCGGTCCAGGACGGCCTGGTGATCGGCTACGGCTCTCCGTCGGAGAGCGGCTGGGCGGGGGCGCTGGACGCCCTCTGCCGGGTACTGCCGTGACGGCCCGGTGCGGGACGGCGGGTGGAGCCGTGGGCGCCGGAGGTCCGGACATGGAGGGCGGGGGCCTCGTCACCGGGTTTCGGCCAGGCTGGCCAGCCATCTAATCTGACTGTTAAGTCGGAGTGGTTGACCGGCAGTCGAATGGTTCGTGGGTACGACGGGGGGACGGAACATGATCAGGCGCAGGCTGCGGTCGAGCACGGTGGTGCTCGGTGGCGTGGGGCTGCTCGCGGCGACGCTCACCGCTTGCGGGTCCGAACCCGACAGGCGGTGTGCCGACCGGGTGACCCGGGAGGAACTGCCCAGCTACGAGTGCAAGGGCAGCGGCGGCAGCGGTTCCTACTACTACGGGGGCAGCAGCCACAGCGGCAAGCTCTCCGGCGGAAGCTTCGACAAGTCCGCGGTCGACCGCGGCGGTTTCGGCAGCTCCGGCACCGGCGGCGGCTGACCCGCATGGAGCGCCGCACCATCGAGCCCCGCCCCGGCTGGCAGCGGACCGTCGAGGAGCAGGGGCTGGTCTACCCCCTGACCCGCTACCCGGACGGATCGCTGCGCCCGTACTGGGACGAGAGCGCCTACTACGTCTTCTCGTTGCCCGAGGTCGAGGCGCTGGAGGAGGTCGTGGAGGAGCTCCACGCGATGTGCCTGGCCGCAGCCGCGTACATCGTCGAGCACGACCGCTTCGCCGACCTCGGCATCACCGACCGCCGGCTGGCGGGGCTGATCGCCGAGTCCTGGCGCCGCCGAGCTGAACTCCCCTCCCTGTACGGCCGGTTCGACCTGCGGTACGACGGCTCGGGGCCGGCCAAGATGCTGGAGTACAACGCCGACACGCCGACCTCCCTCCTGGAGGCGGCCGGTCCCCAGTGGTTCTGGATGGAAGACCGCTTCCCCGGGGCCGACCAGTGGAACTCGCTGCACGAGCGCCTCGTCGACGCGTGGAAGCGGCAGGCCCCCCTCCTGCCGTCCGGCCCGCTGCACTTCGTCCACTCCGACGGTGACGAGCTGGGCGAGGACCTGATGACCGTCGCCTATCTGCGGGAGACCGCCGAACAGGCCGGCATCGCCACGGAGGCCCTCTCCGTGGAGCGGATCGGCTGGGACCGGCTGACCGGCCGTTTCGTCGACGAGCGGCTCCGATTCATCCGCAGCTGCTTCAAGCTCTACCCGTGGGAGTGGCTGGCGACCGACCGGTTCGGGCCGCATGTGCTGGACACCCTCGACAACGGCGGCGGCACCGGCACCACCTGCTGGATCGAGCCCGCCTGGAAGATGCTCCTCTCCAACAAGGCACTGCTGGCCTTGTTGTGGGAGCTGTACCCCGGACACCCGAACCTGCTGCCCGCCTACCTCGACGGCCCGCGCGAACTCGCGGGCGACGGGGCGGCGGGTTACGTCACCAAACCGCTGCTCGGCCGCGAGGGCGCCGGAGTCACCGTGCACGAACCGGGCAGCGCGCCGGTGACGCGCTACGAGGCCTGCTGCTACCAGGAGTTCGCGCCGCTGCCGGACTTCGCGGGCAACCGGGTGGTCCTCGGCGCCTGGGTGGTCGGGAGCGAGGCGGCCGGGCTCGGCATCCGGGAGTCGGCGGGACCGGTCACGGACGAGTACGCCCGCTTCCTGCCCCACGTCATCCTCTAGCGTCTCGCGTCCGGACCATGCCGGGCTCGCGGGCCTGATCCGGACGGAAGCCCCCGCGCCCGGCACCCCGGCCGGTGCCCGGCGGCTGGCGCTCAGCCCCGCAGCACGCCCCGGAGCTGGTCCAGGCCCCAGTCCAGGTCCTCCTTGGTGATCACCAGGGGCGGGGCGATCCGGATCGTGGAGCCGTGGGTGTCCTTGACCAGGACCCCACGGTCCATCAGCTTCTCCGAGATCTCCCGGCCCGTGCCGAGCGCCGGGGCGATGTCGACGCCCGCCCACAGACCGCGTCCCCGTACGGCCGTCACCGGGCCCCCGCCGGCCAGCAGCCCGAGCTCGTGGTGGAGGTGGTCGCCCAGCTCCGTCGCCCGCTGCTGGAACTCGCCCGTGCGCAGCATCGCGATCACCTCCAGCGCGACCGCGCAGGCCAGCGGGTTCCCGCCGAAGGTCGACCCGTGCTCGCCGGCGCGGAAGACCCCCAGCACCGCGGCCGAGGACACCACGGCCGAAACAGGCACCACGCCGCCGCCCAGCGCCTTGCCCAGCACGTACATGTCGGGCACCACACCCTCGTGCTCGCACGCGAAGGTCCTGCCGGTACGGCCGAGGCCCGACTGGATCTCGTCGGCGATGAACAGGACGTTCCGCTCCCGGGTCATCTCGCGCACCCCCGCCAGATAACCGGGTGGTGGCACCAGGACCCCGGCCTCGCCCTGGATCGGCTCCATGAGCACCGCCACGGTGTTCTCGGTCATCGCCTCGCCGAGCGCGGTCAGGTCCCCGTACGGCACGATCTCGAACCCGGGCGTGTAGGGGCCGAAGTCGGCCCGCGCCTCGGAATCGGTGGAGAAGCTGACGATCGTCGTCGTCCTGCCGTGGAAGTTCCCGGCGGCCACGATGATCTTCGCCATCCCGTCCGGCACCCCCTTGACGCGGTAGCCCCACTTGCGGGCCGTCTTCACCGCCGTCTCCACCGCCTCCGCGCCGGTGTTCATGGGCAGGACCATCTCCATGCCGCACAAATCGGCGAGCCCCGCGCAGAAGTCGGCGAACCGGTCGTGGTGGAAGGCCCGCGAGGTCAGCGTCACCCGCTCCAGCTGGGCCTTGGCCGCGTCGATCAGACGCCGGTTGCCGTGGCCGAAATTGAGCGCCGAGTAACCGGCCAGCATGTCGAGGTAGCGACGCCCCTCGACGTCGGTCATCCAGGCACCGTCCGCCGAGGCGACGACGACCGGCAACGGGTGGTAGTTGTGCGCACTGTGCGCCTCGGCGGAGGCGAGGGCGGTTTCCGTGGTCGGCACGGGGTCTCCGTTCGTCGTGCGGGGTGGGCGGGGTGTGCCCACTTTGTATCGTCGGTCGGATCACGCACGGGGAAACCTTCGAAGCGCGGCGCGCCCTGTGCGCCGCCCGCACATCTTTCCCGCACCGCTTGGCGGAGATCGGTTCCGCACCTGAGACAATGAGTGCATGGCCTCTGATCGACCCCGCGTGCTCTCCGGAATCCAGCCCACCGCAGGCTCGTTCCACCTCGGCAACTACCTCGGCGCGGTCCGCCAGTGGGTGGCGCTCCAGGAGTCCCACGACGCGTTCTACATGGTGGTGGACCTGCACGCGATCACCGTGCCGCAGGACCCGGCGGAGCTTCGCGCCAACACGCGGCTCGCCGCCGCCCAGCTGCTGGCGGCCGGGCTCGACCCGGAGCGCTGCACGCTCTTCGTCCAGAGCCATGTACCCGAACACGCGCAGCTCGGCTGGATCATGAACTGCCTCACCGGCTTCGGTGAGGCGTCCCGCATGACGCAGTTCAAGGACAAGTCCGCCAAGCAGGGCGCGGACCGGGCCACCGTGGGCCTCTTCACCTACCCGGTCCTCCAGGTCGCGGACATCCTGCTGTACCAGGCCGACCAGGTCCCGGTCGGCGAGGACCAGCGCCAGCACATCGAGCTCACCCGTGACCTCGCCGAGCGCTTCAACGGCCGTTTCGGGCAGACGTTCACGATCCCGGCGCCGTACATCCTCAAGGAGACGGCGAAGATCTTCGACCTCCAGGACCCGGCGGTCAAGATGAGCAAGTCGGCCTCCACGCCGAAGGGCCTCGTCAACCTCCTGGACGAGCCGAAGGTCACCGCCAAGAAGGTGAAGAGCGCGGTGACGGACACGGACACCGTGATCCGCTTCGACACCGAGAAGAAGCCCGGCGTCAGCAACCTCCTCACCATCTACTCCACCCTCACCGGCACCGCCGTCGTGGACCTCGAGCAGAAGTACGAGGGCAAGGGGTACGGCGCGCTCAAGACCGACCTCGCCGAGGTGATGGTGGAGTTCGTCACGCCGTTCCGGGACCGCACACAGGAATATCTGGACGACCCGGAGACGCTGGACTCACTCCTGGCCGAGGGGGCGGAGAAGGCCAGGGCCGTCGCCGCGGAGACGCTGGCGCAGACCTACGACCGGATGGGCCTTCTGCCCGCGAAGCACTGAGTCAAAGGACCCTGGCGGCGGCACGGCCCGACGCGGCACACTGGCGTCGGTACGACTGCCGGTACGGCCGAAAATCGACCATCGACGATTGAGGAGAACGATGTGGGGACCGTAACGCTTGGCGTTTCGATCGCGGTCCCGGAGCCGTACGGCAGCCTGCTCCAGGAGCGGCGCGCGAGCTTCGGGGACCCTGCCGCGTACGGCATTCCCACCCACGTCACCCTCCTCCCGCCGACCGAGGCCGAGGGGGCCGACCTGCCGGCGATCGAGGCGCACCTCGACGGGATCGCCGCGGCCGGCCGCCCCTTCCCGATGCGGCTGTCCGGCACGGGCACCTTCCGTCCGCTGTCACCCGTCGTCTTCGTCCAGGTCGTCGAGGGCGCCTCGGCCTGTTCCTGGCTCCAGAAGCGGGTCCGGGAGGCTTCGGGACCGCTGGTGCGCGAGCTGCAGTTCCCGTACCACCCGCACGTGACCGTGGCGCACGGCATCGCGGAGGAGGCGATGGACCGTGCGTACGAGGAGCTCTCCTCCTACGAGGCGGCCTGGACCTGCGGTTCCTTCGGGCTGTACGAACAGGGCGCGGACAGTGTCTGGCGCCAGATCAACGAATTCCCGTTCGGGGCCGGCGGCGGCCCGACCGCCGTGCCGGCCCAGGGCGGCCGGCCCGTGGGACGGCCGACGCTGCGGCCCTGACGGCCTGCCGTCTCACCGCACCGGCAGCCGCCGGAACAGCGGGCGCGGCACGTGCCGCAGGGCCGACATGACCACCCGCAGGGCGCCGGGCACCCATACGGTCTCCGAGCGCCGCCGCAGGCCCGTCACGATCGCGTCCGCGACCGCGCCGGGGGTGGTGGCGAGCGGCTCCTGCTCGCGCCCCGCCGTCATCCTCGACCGCACGAAGCCGGGGCGCACGACCATCACGTGCACCCCCGTCCCGTGCAGTGCGTCCCCGAGGCCCTGCGCGAAGAGGTCCAGGCCCGCCTTGCTGGAGCCGTAGATGAAGTCGGCCCGCCTGGCCCGCTCACCCGCCACCGACGAGAGCACGACCAGCGCTCCGTGGCCCTGCGCCTGGAGTGCGCCGGCGCAGACCAGGCCGGCGGAGACCGCTCCCGTGTAGTTCGTCTGAGCCACCCGGACCGCGGAGAGCGGTTCCTCCTCGTCGCGCGCCTGGTCGCCGAGGATGCCGAAGGCCAGCAGTACCGCGTCGACGTCGCCGTCGGCGAAGACCTTTCCGAGCACCTCCTCGTGGGACGCGGGATCGAGGGCGTCGAAGGCGATCGTGCGGACGTCCGCGCCCAGCTCGCGCAGCTCGGCCGCGGCCCGCTCCAGGGCGGGGGAGGGGCGGCCGGCCAGCCGGACCGTGCGGGTGCGGCGGGCGATCAGCCGGCGCGCGGTGGCCAGACCGATCTCGGAGGTGCCGCCGAGGACGAGCAGGGACTGCGGGGCACCGAAGGCGTCCTTCACGGGAAACTCCTGGCGACGTGGACCGGGTGTGCGGGGTGGGCGTGGCGGGGCGGGCGTGCGGGGTGGTCGTGCAGGTGGGTGGGGCTCGGATCGGAGCCCGGATTCACAGCCCGAGACGGCGGGACAGGTCCGACCGGAAGGCGCCGTCCGGGTCCAGCTCCTCGCGCAGGGCGCGGAACTCGGCGAGTCTCGGATACATCGCGGCAACGGCGTCCGGGTGCAGCCGTGCGTCCTTCGCCAGGCAGACCCGGCCCCCCGCCCCCGCCACCTCGTCGTCGAGACCGTCCAGCAGCCGCGACAGTCCGGGCAGCCCCGCGGGCAGCCCGAAGGAGAGCGTCCAGCCGGGCACGGGGAACGACAGCCAGCCGGGGCCGGCGGCGCCGAAGCGTTTGAGCACGGCCTGGAAGGCGGGGGTGCGACGGGCCGAGAGCCTGCGGACGATGCGGTGCACCGTCTCCTCCTGCCCGTGGCCGACGGCGAACTGGTAGCGCACGAAGCCGGCCCGCCCGAAGAGGCGGTTCCAGTGGGGAACGGCGTCCAGCGGATGGAAGAAGGCGGAGATCCGCTGGAGCTCCCCGACGCGGGAGAGGGGGGCGCTGCGGTGGCGCAGCTCGCCCAGGAGCGCCGCGGAGGTCCGGCCGAGCAGTGCGGGAGGCAGGAACGGGGGAGCCGCGGGCAACTGCCCGGTGCGGAAGGCGAGCGGTGTGCGCCGGGCGCGCGCCGGGAGCGCGTCCAGCGGTGCGTGTTCCCCCCGGGTCACGACGGCGCGTCCTGTCGCCTTCCCGTGCGCCAGGAGATCGATCCGGGCCGCCGCGTACGGGGTGGACCCGCCCGAGGCGGCGAGCCGGGCCATCGCCTCGTCGAGGTCGGCCGCGCGCTCGGTGGCGACCGACATCATCGAGGTGGCGACGGGGCGGAAGCCGAGCGTGGCGGAGAGGATGACGCCGGTCAGCCCCAGGCCGCCCGTGGTCGCGTCGAACAGCGGGGTGCCCGGCAGCACCGTACGCACCTCGCCGTCGGCGGTGAGCAGGTCGAGGGAGCGCACGTGCCGGGCGAAGGAACCGGCCCAGAGGTGGTTCCTGCCGTGGACGTCGGAGGCGATCGCGCCGCCGACGGTGACATGGCGGGTCGCAGGGGTGACCGGCACGAACCAGCCGAGCGGCAGGAGTACCCGCATCAGGTGGTGCAGGTCGGTCCCGGCCTCGCAGACCACCGTGCCGTGGACGGCGTCGACCGTGCGGATCCGGTTCAGCGCGGTCATGTCGACGACGGAGCCGCCCGCGTTCTGCGCGGCGTCGCCGTGGGCGCGGCCCAGCCCGCGGGCGACGACCCCCCGGGGCCCGCGGCCCCGCACGGCGACGACGGCCTCCTCGTACGTACGGGGGCAGAACCGCAGCGCGGTCGTCGGGGAGGTGCGGCCCCAGCCGGTCATGGACACCGTGTCGACGGACATGGAGGTGACCGTATCGCCCGGGAAAACCCTTTTGAGGGATTTGTTACAGCACTCACCGAAATGGGTGACCGGAAGCCGGAGAGTTACGGGACCTCGGTTTTCCGCGTCCGGCAGGGTAGGCGTACGTCATGGACTGGCTGACAAGACTCCCCGTCATCGGGCCGCCTCTCGCGCGGCTGATGGAGACGCACGCCTGGCGCTCCTACGAGACGCTGGACCGGGCCCACTGGGCCAGGCTCGCCGCGGCGATCACCTTTGTCAGTTTCCTGGCGCTCTTCCCGCTCATCGCGGTCGGGGCGGCGATCGGTGCCTCGCTGCTCTCCGCCGATCAGCTGCGGACGATCGAGGACAAGCTCGCCGAACAGGTGCCGGGCATCTCGGACCAGCTGGGCATCGAGAACCTCGTGGCCCACGCGGGCACGGTCGGTCTGGTCGCCGGTGCGCTGCTGCTCTTCACCGGCATCGGCTGGGTCGGTTCGCTGCGGGACTGCCTGCGCGCCGTCTGGGAGAGGGACGACGCGGACGAGGGCAATCCGGTGATCCGCAAGCTCAAGGACGCGGTGCTGCTGCTCGGACTCGGCGGTGCGGCTCTCGTGACACTCGCCGCGTCCACGATCGGCTCCACGGCCATCGGCTGGACCGCCGACCTGCTGGGCATCCCCGAGCACGGCGCGGGCGGCGTACTGCTCCAGGTGGCCGCCCTGGCCGTCGCCGCGTTCGCCGACTTCCTGCTGCTCCTCTACCTGCTCACCCTGCTGCCCGGCGTGGAGCCGCCCCGGCGGCGGCTGATCGTCGCGGGGCTCATCGGTGCCATCGGCTTCGAGCTCCTCAAGCTGCTGCTCGGCAGCTACATGAGCGGCGTCGCCTCCAAGAGCATGTACGGCGCCTTCGGGGTCCCGGTCGCGCTCCTCCTCTGGATCAACTTCAGCGCGAAGCTGCTGCTGTTCTGCGCCGCCTGGACGGCCACACCGAGCAAGGAGAGCGCGGACACGACCGTCAGCGACGAGGCAGACGGCGCACCAGGTCCGGCAGCGGCCAGCGCCGGTTGACCAGGAAGACCCCGCCGGCCAGGACCACCAGCAGCCCGCAGGCGACCGACAGCGCGATCCAGGCCCCGCCGGACCCCCCGGCGGGGCGCGCCGCGGCGACCTGCGTGGCCGCGTCGCCGGGGGCCGTGTCCTCGCCGGTGGGCTGGGCCCCCTTGCCGGTCCCGGTCTCGGCGGACTTCGGCGGCACCAGCTCGCCGACCGGCGTCACCTTGCCGCTCGCCGAGAAGCCCCAGTCCAGCAGACCGGCCGCTTCCTTGTACACGGCGTGACTCACGTCGGACGACGGGTTCATGACGGTGACGAGCAGCACCTTGCCGTTGCGTTCGGCGACTCCGGTGAAGGTGTTCCCCGCGTGCGTCGTGTAGCCGTTCTTGACCCCCGCGATGCCCTGGTACGGGTCCACCCCGATGTCCCCGGTGATCAGCCTGTTGGTGTTCTGGATCTCGAAGCTCTCGCGCTTCTTGCCCTTCTTCTGCTCGCCGGGGAACTCCGCGGTGGCCGTCGCGCAGTACTCGCGGAAGTCCGCCTTCTGCAGCCCGCTCCGGGCGAACAGCGTCAGGTCGTAGGCGCTGGAGACCTGGTTGGGGGCGTCGTAGCCGTCGGGCGAGACGACCGTCGTGTCGAGTGCCTGCAGTTCCTCGGCGTGGCGCTGCATCGCAGCGACCGTCGCGTCGACGCCGCCGTACATCGAGGACAGCACGTGCACCGCGTCGTTGCCGGAGCGGAGGAACACCCCGAGCCACAGGTCGTGGACGGTGTAGGTGTGGTCCTCCTTGAGGCCCACCAGGCTGCTGCCCGCGCCGATACCGGCGAGTTCCCTCTCGGTCACCGTGTGGGTCATGCTCTTCGGCTGCAGGGCGGGAAGGACCGTGTCCGCGAAGAGCATCTTCAGGGTGGAGGCCGGTGGCAGCCGCCAGTGGGCGTTGTGCGAGGCGAGCACCTGGCCGTTCTCCGCGTCCGCGACGATCCACGACCGGCCGGTGAGGCCCTTGGGCAGGACCGGCGCGCCGGGGCCGAGATCGACCTGGGTGCCCACCTGGCCCAGTCGCCCGCCGCCCACGGTCGACATCCGGCCGGGCGGCTTCGGCTGTTGGTCGTCGGTCTTGTCCTTGTCGGCCGCCACTCCGGGGCTGATGACACATACGGACAGCAACGCGGCAGAGAGGACCGTCAATGCGGTCTTTTTCAGAGCAGGCACGGTCGAAAACGTACAGGGCGTTGACGAGGACAGAGACCCGGATGGCTTGACCCGCCGTGCATACCGCCGGTACAGCCCACCCCGCGCGACCGGCCCCGGGCGTGGCGGCGATACTGATGCCATGAAGCTCAGCCGCCCCGTTTCCTGGTTCCTGCTCGCCTTCGGGGTGTGGAGCTGGTTCATCTGGGTCACTTTCGTCAAGAACCTGTGGAAGGACGGCAGCGGGCTCGCCTTCGACGACGCCGGCGACCCGACCGCGTACTTCTGGGTCCACCTGCTGCTCGCCATCACGTCGTTTCTTCTGGGGACGGCCGTCGGGGTCATCGGGTTCCGTGGCGTCAGGGCATTGCGGCGCGAGAGCGCATGACACCCCCGGCCGACGAGTGAACGCGGACGGGCGAATTTCAGAGGGTGGGCGGGGGAGCGTACGTGATCGTGGTCTTCGCAGGGGTGGCGGTCGCGGTCCTCGCGCTGCTCGTCGGCGTGCACCGCTATGTGTGGCGCAGGCTGATCGGTGACACGACGGCCCCGGGCAGCCTCGCACGCCGCGCCGGCACGGTCGCCGCGTTCGTCCTGCCGCTCCTGAGCGTCGGCGCCCTCGTGTCGAGCCGTACGGGTCTTCCCTTCGTGGTGCAGCAGGTGCTGGCCTGGCCGGGTTTCCTGTGGCTGGCCGCGCTCCTGTACCTGACGCTGGCTCTGCTCGTCGGTGAGGCCGTACGCCCCGTGCTCCACAGGGTCACGGCCCGCCGGGTGGCCGGGACGGCCCCGGAGCCCGCGGCGGACACGGCGGCGAGCACGGCCGACGCGGGCGCCGGTGCCGTTGCCGGCGCGGGCGCCGGTGCCGGCGCCGGTGCGGGGGCTGTTGCGGCCACGGACGCCGTCGCCGGCGCACGCGGCGGCACCGCGCCCGCAGCCGGTACCCGTACGGACGTCCCGTCCGGTGGGCAGGGCCCCGCGGCCCCGGCCGCCGCCGGTCCCACGCGGCGGCTGTTCGTCGCCCGCGCCGTCGGCGGCGCAGCCGCCGTCGCCGGGCTCGGCACCGTCGGGTACGGGACCTACGGAGTGCTGCGCGGCCCCCGGACGAAGCGGATCACCGTCCCGCTCGCGAAACTGCCGCGCTCCGCGCACGGCTTCCGGATCGCCGTCGTCAGTGACATCCACCTCGGCCCCATCCTGGGACGGGCCCACACCCGGCGCATCGTCGACGCGATCAACGCGGCACAGCCCGACCTGGTCGCCGTCGTCGGGGACCTCGTCGACGGGTCCGTCGCCGACCTGGGCTCCGCCGCCGAACCGCTGGCCGGGCTCGAGGCCCGCCACGGCAGCTACTTCGTCACCGGCAACCACGAGTACTTCTCCGGTGCGGCCGAGTGGGTGGACCACGTACGCGAACTGGGGCTGCACCCGCTGGAGAACGCCCGGGTCGAGATCGGCGGGTTCGACCTCGCGGGGGTCAACGACGTCGCGGGCGAGAGCGAGGGCCAGGGCCCGGACTTCGGGCGCGCGCTCGGCGACCGGGACCGCGACCGTGCCTCCGTCCTGCTCGCGCACCAGCCCGTCGTGATCGACGACGCCGTCGAGTACGGCGTGGACCTCCAGCTCTCCGGCCACACGCACGGCGGGCAGCTCTGGCCGGGCAACCTGCTGGCCGAGCTGGCCAATCCCACGGTCGCCGGGCTCGAACGCTACGGCGACACACAGCTCTACGTGTCGCGTGGCGCGGGCGCCTGGGGCCCGCCCGTGCGGGTGGGTGCGCCCTCCGACATCACCGTGGTGGAACTCGCCTCCCGCCAGGCCTGAGCGGCCACGGCTCCCTCGACCGCGGGACCGCGGGACCGCGTGACCACGGACTGCGGGCTGCCCGCGTGACCACGGAAAGCGCCGGATCCGACGGCAGCCGGCCGGACCCGGCGTCGGCGGGGCGTGACGGCAGCCGGACCCGGGGGTCAGCCGGGCCCGGTGCCGGCCGACGGGCGCGAGGTCGCTCCCGACGGGCGCGAGGTCGCGGCGGGCATGAACTCCACCAGTACGCCGTGAAGCTGACGCACGAGCGGGCGCAGCACCCGGAAACGGGAGAGCGCGATCGCCCGTGCGGCCAGAGGCGCCGTGCGCTCGACGAGCCGACGGCTGCGTTCCGCGCCCTCGGACCGGTCGTGGACCCAGAAGAGCACCAGGCCCATCTGCATCAGCCACAGCAACTGCGGCAGCGACTCCTCGAGTTCCGGATCGGGCCGGGTGGACGCCCCGGCCAGGCACCGCCGGTGGATCGAGACGGCGGCCT
The DNA here is from genome assembly GCF_030816615.1 of Streptomyces sp. B1I3. Classification (NCBI taxonomy): domain Bacteria; kingdom Bacillati; phylum Actinomycetota; class Actinomycetes; order Kitasatosporales; family Streptomycetaceae; genus Streptomyces; species Streptomyces sp. B1I3. Next base: position 3,185,142 of record NZ_JAUSYD010000001.1, on the reverse strand, counting down.
CGCGGGCGGCGACCGACTCGTCGGAGAACGGCGAGAGCGGGCTGTCCGGGTCGGCGGCGTTCTTGAAGAACTGGGCCCCGAAGCGGTGGTACTGCCCGGCCACGTCCAGCCAGCCGAGCAACACCCCGCGGATGCGTACGGCCAGGTCCGGGTCGCCGGCCAGGACCGGGCGGACGGCCGCCTCGTGCTCGGCGGCGATCCGGTCGTAGAAGCCCTGGACCAGGTGTTCCTTCGAGGCGAAGTAGTAGTACGCGTTCCCCACGGAGACCCCCGCCTCCTGGGCGACGGCCCGCATTGTCGTGCGGTCGTAGCCCCGCTCCTCGAAGAGGCGCAGTGCGGTACGCAGGATCAGCGTGCGGGTCTGCTCACTCTTGGGTGCCTTGGCCGGCCGGTCGTCTCCGGCCTGTTCCACCGCGTCCGGAGCCGGGGGGTCGTTCTCGTCCTTCGCCACGGCCCCAGGCTATCCGGGAGATCCACCGCCGGATCCGGCACCCGGCGGCGGAGGGGCCGCGCCCGGGTCCGGCTCCGGCTCAGGCGCTCATCGACCGCGCGGTGTTGACCTGCGCCATGACCATCTGGAAGGTCTCCGGACCCGTCGCCGGGATCATCGTCGAGTGGTGCCGGCCGCCGCTCGTCACCGTGACCTGGACGAAGCCCGTCGTCCTCTTCTCCTTCATCAGCAGGAAGAGCAGGCCGATCAGACAGAAGAGGGCGAACACGATGGCGAGCACGATGCCCACGGTCGGGATCTTCTCCTCGGTGCGCGACATGTCGGTCGCCGTCCACACCGCCCCCTTGAGGGGCATCGTCCCGGAGGGGGTCACGATGCCGTCGTTCATGACGGTGATGTCACCGAAGGAGAGCATCGGCACGCTGCCGCCCCCGTGCTGCACCGGCAGGTTGAAGCCGGGCTCGGTGGGCTGTCCGGGCCCCGGGTAGCCGTAACCGGGGCCGGGCTGGGCGGCGGAGTCGGGGAGCGGCTGCGGGTAGCCGTACCCCGGGGCGGCGCCCGGCGCGGGGTAGCCGTATCCCTGGCCGTCCGGCATCGTGGGCGGGCTGCCCGGCGGCTGGGGCGGGCCCCACTTGTATGAGTCGTCCGCGTACGGATTCGGATCGCTCACAACGTTCCCCGTTCTCCATCAAGCCTTCTGCTCCCGTGCCGTGCTGCGCCGGAAGAGGCGAACCGGTGACCGGCTCCGCATGACCGTACCTTCCCGGCACGCCGGACGCACCAAGAGGCCCCGCCTTCCGCACAGTCGGTGCGGAAAACGGGGCCTGTCCCGCAACTCGTGGGTCAGAAGCGGCGGGTGATGAGCGCGCGCTTCACTTCCTGGATCGCCTTGGTGACCTCGATGCCACGGGGGCAGGCGTCCGTGCAGTTGAAGGTCGTGCGGCAACGCCACACACCGTCACGGTCGTTGAGGATCTCCAGGCGCTGCTCGCCGCCCTCGTCACGCGAGTCGAAGATGAACCGGTGCGCGTTGACGATGGCCGCCGGGCCGAAGTACTGCCCGTCGTTCCAGAAAACCGGGCACGAGGACGTGCACGCGGCGCACAGGATGCACTTGGTGGTGTCGTCGAAGCGCTCGCGGTCCTCGGCGGACTGCAGACGCTCGCGCGTCGGCTCGTTGCCCTTGGTGATGAGGAAGGGCATGACATCACGGTAGGCCTGGAAGAACGGGTCCATGTCGACCACGAGGTCCTTGAGGACCGTGAGGCCCTTTATGGCCTCGACCGTGATCGGCTTCTCCGGGTTGATGTCCTTGATCAGCGTCTTGCAGGCGAGCCTGTTCTTGCCGTTGATCCGCATCGCGTCGGAGCCGCAGATGCCGTGCGCGCAGGAGCGGCGGAACGTCAGGGTGCCGTCCATCTCCCACTTGATCTTGTGAAGGGCGTCGAGGACACGCTCCTTCGGGTCGATCGAGATCTGGAAGTCCTGCCACTGGGCCTCGTCGGAGACCTCGGGGTTGAACCGGCGGATCCGGAACGTGGCCGTGATGTAGGGCGTGTCGGCGAAGCCCGCCTCGGCCTTGTCGGTCTTGTCCAGGGTCGGGGTAGCCATCAGTACTTACGCTCCATCGGCTGGTAGCGGGTCGTGACGACCGGCTTGTAGTCGAGCCGGATCGACTCGGTGCCGTCGTCCGCGACCTCGCGGTACGCCATGGTGTGGCGCATGAAGTTGACGTCGTCGCGGTTCGGGTAGTCCTCGCGGTAGTGACCGCCGCGGGACTCCTTGCGGGCCAGCGCGGAGATCGCCATGACCTCGGCCAGGTCGAGCAGGTTGCCCAGCTCGATGGCCTCGAGGAGGTCGGTGTTGAACCGCTTGCCCTTGTCCTGGATGGACACGTTGAGGTAGCGCTTGCGCAGCTCGGCGATCTTCTCGACCGCGGTCTTGATGGTCTGCTCGGTGCGGAACACCATGACGTTGGCGTCCATGCACTCCTGCAGCTCCAGGCGGAGCGTGTGGACGCGCTCGGTGCCCGTCGAGTTGCGCAGCCGCTCGACCTGCTCCTGGACCAGCTGCGCCGGGTTCTCGGGAAGCTCGACGTAGTCGTTCTTCGCGGAGTACTCGGCGGCGGCGATACCCGACCGGCGCCCGAAGACGTTGATGTCGAGCAGCGAGTTGGTACCCAGGCGGTTCGCGCCGTGCACGGAGACGCAGGCGACCTCGCCGGCGGCGTACAGGCCCGGGACGACGGTGGTGTTGTCGGCCAGCACCTCGCCCTCGACGTTGGTCGGGATGCCGCCCATGGCGTAGTGCGCGGTCGGCTGGATCGGGATCGGGTCCGTGTAGGGCTCGATACCGAGGTACGTACGCGCGAACTCGGTGATGTCCGGGAGCTTCGCGTCCAGCTGCTCCGGCGGGAGGTGCGTGAGGTCGAGGTAGACGTGGTCACCCTCGGGACCGCAGCCGCGGCCCTCACGGATCTCCGTGTAGATGGAGCGGGACACGACGTCACGGGACGCGAGGTCCTTCATGACCGGCGCGTACTTCTCCATGAAGCGCTCGCCGTCCTTGTTGCGGAGGATGCCGCCCTCACCACGGGCGCCCTCCGTCAGCAGGATGCCCATGCGCCAGATGCCCGTCGGGTGGAACTGGAAGAACTCCATGTCCTCCAGCGGCAGGCCACGGCGGTACGCGGCGGCCTGGCCGTCACCCGTCAGGGTGTGGGCGTTGGACGTCACCTTGAAGAACTTGCCGGTGCCGCCGGAGGCGAAGATGATCGCCTTCGCCTGGAAGACGTGGATCTCGCCGGTCGCCAGTTCGTAGGCGACGACGCCCGCGGACTTCTTGACCCCGTCCACGTCCTGCAGCAGGAGGTCCAGGACGTAGAACTCGTTGAAGAACTCCACGCCCTCCTTGACGCAGTTCTGGTACAGCGTCTGGAGGATCATGTGGCCGGTGCGGTCGGAGGCGTAGCAGGACCGGCGGACCGGGGCCTCGCCGTGGCTACGGGTGTGACCGCCGAAGCGGCGCTGGTCGATGCGGCCCTCGGGCGTGCGGTTGAACGGCAGGCCCATCTTCTCCAGGTCGAGGACGGCGTCGATGGCCTCCTTCGCCAGGATCTCGGCGGCGTCCTGGTCGACCAGGTAGTCGCCGCCCTTGATCGTGTCGAAGGTGTGCCACTCCCAGTTGTCCTCCTCCACGTTCGCCAGCGCGGCGGCCATGCCGCCCTGCGCGGCGCCCGTGTGGGAGCGGGTGGGGTAGAGCTTCGTCAGCACGGCGGTGCGGCTGCGCTTCGTCGACTCGATGGCCGCGCGCATACCGGCGCCGCCGGCGCCGACGATGACGGTGTCGTACTTGTGGATCTGCATGGTTTCCTCTGGTCCCTCTGTCCCGGCGCCTAGCGGATGTTCGGGTCGAAGGTGAAGATCACCAGCGTGCCCAGCAGGACGGTGAACACCGTGGCGGTGTACAGGAGCATCTTCAGCCAGAAACGGGTGTTGTCCCGTTCGGCGTAGTCGTTGATGACCGTACGGAGGCCGTTGGCGCCGTGGAGCATGGCGAGCCACAGCATCGCCAGGTCCCAGACCTGCCAGAACGGCGAGGCCCAGCGGCCCGCCACGAAGGCGAAGCCGATCTTCGAGACGCCGCCGTCCAGCACGAGCTGGATCAGCAGGTGACCGATGACGAGGACGACCAGCACGATGCCCGACAGGCGCATGAAGAGCCAGGCGTACATCTCGAAGTTGGTGCGCGAACCCTTGGGGGTCTTGCCCGTGCGCTTGCGCGGGGGCTCGATCACCGGGGCCGGGTTGTCGACGTCGTACAGGCTTACGCCCTCGACGTCGCCGATCGCGGAAGAAGGTGTCTCGGTGGACATCGGCCTCAGCTCCCGAATACTTCGCGTACGGCGTGACCGAGGACGGGGTACAGGGCCCCGACCATCAGCACGATCCAGATGCCCAGGACGGTCCACAGCATCTGCTTCTGATAGCGCGCGCCCTTGGCCCAGAAGTCCACGGCGACGATGCGGAGACCGTTCAGCGCGTGGAAGAGGATCGCGGCCACCAGGCCGTACTCGAGCAGCGCGACGAGCGGGGTCTTGTAAGTGGCCACGACATCGTCGTACGCCTCGGGGGAGACACGCACCAGGGCGGTGTCAAGGACGTGTACGAACAGGAAGAAGAAAATGAGGACACCGGTGACTCGATGAGCCACCCAGGACCACATGCCTTCCCGGCCGCGGTACAGCGTTCCAGCCGGCACGGAAGAACCCTCCGGGAGCGGGGATTGGGGTCGGCCGGCTTGACTGTCGGTCTGACCCGGCCGGGTACGGTCCACCGGCCCCGGCCATCGTAGCGACGCATTGTCGGTTCCATGGCGGCGGGGCCTCCGGTGTGATCAAAGAGGCAATCAAAGAAGCACGGACGGGCTATCGCGGACCGTGTGCCACGGGTCAGAACGGGCTCCGGTCCCTGCCCGCCGCCGTCACCAGCTCGATGATGCGGGCCCGGGCGAGTCGCCGCATCTCCTCCGCGGTGAGGGCCCGCTCCTCGTCCGGGTCGTGAGCCAGCCGGGTGCGGATGGCTCCCAGCACCTGGTCCACGTGCTGGGAGGGCGGCAGGCCGTCCAGGCAGATCACGAAGACGTGGCCGAAGCGGCTCTCGTACGCGGCGTGCGCGGCCTGGAGCGCCAGGTGCGCGGCGCGGGGCGCGGCGTGGTGCAGACAGGGGGCACTCTCGGCGGCGAGCGCCTCGGCGATGTCGGCGGGCGCCAGGTCGTAACCGGCCTCGTCGGAGGCGGCGAGCAGGGCGCCGAGGTCCGGGTACGGGCGGTGGGCCGCCAGCCGCAGCGCCCAGCGCCGGCTGCCGCAGCACTCCAGCAGGGCCGCCTCGGCGAGCCCGCCGGGCCAGGTGTTGAAGCGGTCGAATCCGCTCGAGTGGGCACTCGCGCGTCCGCTCACCGAGACTGGTTCCGGAACCCGGGGCTCCGGCGGGGTCTCCTGCGAGGCCGCCACGGGGCTGCGGCTCTGGACGGGCAGCGCCGTCCGTCCGGCCGGCCGCGGTCGCCTCGGCAGGCCGGCGTGGGGCTCGCTGGACCTGGACAGCGGGAACTCCTCGAATGAATGACAACTGTGACCCTGGAGAGGGGCCCGAGAGCCACAAGGTTGCGCGGGGGAGAGAGTAAGGGCCGAAATGACTGTGCCGTAACGCTAGCGGGACCAGGCAACGAGCACCCGAAGCGTGCGCGAAATTCACCCGGACGGGAGAGTTTCGGGACGCTTGATGGACGAATCAATGGGGCGAATGCCCGACTTCTTCTCCTTCTTTGATCTCTTTCTCCCTCGATCCGGAGGATTCTGACCGATGTCGCCCTCACGTGGAGCCCTGGTGGCCGGCGCGGCCGTCACGGCGGTAGCCGCCGTCACCCTGACCGTCGTCGTCTGGCCCGAGGGTTCCGGCTCCGGCCCCCAGAACGGCGCGGCGTCCTCGTCCCGCACCTCGGCCTCCCCGTCGCCCACGCGGAGCTACCCGCTCTCCTCGACGCCGCGGACCGTACCGGCGGTGCGCGAGCACACCGCGGCGCGCGGCCCGGGCTGGAAGCCGGCCGGTGACAGCACGGTCGTCGCCGCCGACCACGAGCTCGCCGACGAGGCGCAGCTACTCGCCGAGGAGCTGAAGATCCGCTATCGGGGCGAGGTCGCGGCACGGGCCGGCGACGTCGAACTCGCCCTCGGGACCCCCGGCAAGGGCGCCCCGGAGTCGTACACCCTGAAGACCGAAGGGGACCGGGTCACGATCAGCGGGCCCGACCAGGCGGGCGTCTTCTACGGGACCCGCACCCTGAAGCAGTCGCTGAACGCCGACAGCACCATGCCCGAGGGTGTGGTGCGCGACGCCCCCGACCGGCCCCAGCGCGGGCTCAACCTCGACATCGCGCGCAAGCACTACAGCGCCGACTGGATCGAGGACCGGCTCCGGGAGATGGCCGACCTCAAGCTCAACCAGCTCGGCCTGCACTTCTCCGACGACCAGGCCTTCCGGATCGAATCCGACTCGCACCCCGAGATCGTCTCCGCGGACCACCTCACCAAGGCGGAGGTCCGCCGCATCCTGAAGCTCGCCGCGAGTCTCCACATCACGGTCGTCGGCGAGATCGACTCGCCCGGACACCTGGGAGCCGTCCTGCGGGCCCACCCCGATCTCCAACTGCGCAACACCCAGGGCGTGACCCGGCAGGGCGCCATCGACATCTCCGAGCCCGAGGCGGCCGAGATCGTCGACGACCTGTTGCGCGAGTACGCCGAGCTGTTCCCCGGCCAGTGGTTCCACGTCGGCGCGGACGAGTACCAGGCGCTCACCGTCAGCGACCCGCAGGCCTCCTACCCGCAGCTCGCCACGGCCGCCCGGGAGAAGTACGGGAACGGCGCCACCATCCAGGACCTGGCCGAGGGCTGGCTGAACGACCGTGCCGCGGTCGTCCGGAAGGCGCAGAAGATCCCCAAGGCGTGGAACGACGGCTTCTTCAGCGGCGGCACGGTCACCGGCGACAAGGGCATCGAGGTCGAGTACTGGACAGGCAAGGAGATCGGCGCCCGGCCGCCGCAGGACTACCTGGCCGAGGGCCGCAAGGTGGTCAACCTCAACGACGAGTACCTCTACTACGTGCTCGGCCAGCCCAACGACTTCGTCTACCCCACGGGCAAGCGGATCTACGAGCAGTGGACCCCGCTCGTCCTGCGCGGTACCGAGCCGGTGCCCGCGCGGTACTCGAAGCAGATCCTGGGCGGCCGGTTCGCGGTCTGGGGGGACTTCCCCAACGCCCAGACCCCCCAGCAGGTGGCCGACGGCATCCGTATGCCGCTCAACGCGATCTCCCAGAAGCTGTGGGATCCGCGAAAGCCGCAGCTCAGCTGGGCGCAGTTCACGGAGCTGGCCGACCGGACCGCCTCGTCCGGCTGAGCGGGGCCCCAGTACGCTCCTGGGATCCACCGGCCGCGCGCCCCGGGGAGGGGCGCGCGGCCGGTGCCGAGATCACCATTCCTGGGGGGCTCCACCACCATGCTGTGCACCACATGCGGGGTAAGACCCGTCGCCGACGCGGCCGGGCGCTGCACCCGCTGCACCGCCCTCCACCGGGCGGCCCCCGGCGGACTGATGCGGCCCACCGCCGTACCGCCGCCCGAGACGTGGCACCGGCTGCGCTCGCCCGTGGGGCTCTCCAAGGCCGTGGTCGCCCTGCTGTCCGCCGTCGTGGTGACCGATCTGCTCGCCGTGGCCGCCGGGCTGAACCTCCGTGGCGTGATCGGCGACGGGGTCACCGACGGCTTCCTGAACTTCGGCGGGGAGTCGGAGGCGCTCCGGGCGGACCTCCTGTACTCCCGGGCCGGCAGCCTCCAGATGCTGGCGCTGCTCGGCACCGCCGTGCTCTTCGTCATCTGGTTCCACCGGGTACGGCAGAACGCCGAGGTGTTCGACGCGAGTCAGCAGCCCATGAAGGCGGGGTGGGCGATCGGCAGCTGGTTCGTGCCGTTCGGCAACTTCTGGCTGCCCCGCCGGATCGCGGGCGGGATCTGGACCGCGAGCGCGCGGCCGGCCCCGGACGGCGGCCGAGGCTCCGTCTCCAAGGCGACGCTCAACGCCTGGTGGACCGCCTGGGTCGTCTCGCTGCTCTTCTCCCGGTACGCGTCCCGGCAGTACGTCGCGTCGGAGGAGCCGCAGGAGGTCATGGACGCGGCCGGCCTGGTGATCGTGGGAGATGTGCTGGACCTGCTCGCCGCGGTCCTCGCGATCGTCTTCGTGCGCAGCCTGACCCGGATGCAGGGTGAGCGCGCCGCCCTCGGGCCGCACCCGCTCATGGAACGGCCGGCGACCGGACCGGTTCCGTCCTGATCCGAACCGGGTTCCGTCCTGATCCGACCCCGACTGCTCCGGCCTCCCGGCCCCGCACGGCGGGCAGGAGCCCCGTCCCATGGCAGGCCCCGTCCGATCGGGGTGTCCCTTTCGGCCGGGGGCCCGATGATCGGCACGTCCCGTCGGAGCAGGGCGAAAACCGGTCACGGCGTCTTCGCCGGGTTCCCGCCCGAGCTCCTGCACAGCGCGCAGCCTGAGGCGCTCGTGCGGGATATTCGGCGCATCGCTGAACGGATCGGGCGCGGAGGGGCCCACCCGATAAGCATCCAGGGCGCGTTCCCTGTCGTAAGAGTGACGCTTTTCAGCCATCTGACGCAGTACGCGGTAACAGGAAGCACAGCGCCCCGCTGTGTCCCGGCCGAGTCGGTCTCCCGACAGTGCCGGCTTCCGGACCGAGGGGAGACGTCCATGAGCCTGCTGGAGCTGATCGCTCTTGCCGACGAGCGAGGGCTGGCCGCGAGCGCGCTCGCGTGCCTGGACCGCTGCCTGCCGCTGCTCACCGACGGCGACGCGCCGGAGCCGCTGCGCCCGCTCTGGGCGAGCTGCGAGGACGGTCAGGAATGGGCCACCCGGCTGAAGGCCGTCCGGCAGGCGGTGGAGAGCGTCGACATCACGGACGGCGCGGCCGTCCAGGTCCGCGCGATGCTCGCAGCCGCGCCCTCCGACTTCACCGCCGGGCCGCTGCGGGAATGGGCCGACGCCTGCTCGTACGTCGCCCTGGACGTCCACCGGCAGTTCGACTTCCCGGGCGCGGCCGTGGACGGCGCCGGGCTGCTGCGGCGCTGCCGCGCGGGCGACCCCGAGGGCGGCGGCCCGCTCGTCACGGGTGAACTGCGCCGCCAGGCGCAGATCCTGGAGGTGCTCGCCGAGACCTCGGGCACGGTCGGCAGCGGAGCGGGTCTGCTCCGGGTGCTCGACCTGTCGACCGAGGGCCGGCGCGTACTGCGCGCGGTGATGACGCGCCGGACCCGTGGCCAGGTCTGAGCCCGGCGGTGGACCTGGCCGGAGCTCTGCGGGCACGGCCTGCGGGCACCGGTCCGGGCCTTTCGTCCGTGGGTCGCGGGGCGGGTGCGGCACGGCCCCTGTGACGTTTCCGTCCGTCCCGGCGCAGAGGGAGATGGGACGGGTACCGCCGGGCCGGACGACGTCACGGTGACGTGCCGGGGCCGGGCGCCGAGTGGGGATACGTGGGCAAGGGCGGGGAGCAGCGTCGCGGGCGGATGTACGACGCCGAACTCGCCGCTGCCGTCGGGCGCGCCCAGCAGGGGGACGAGGACGCTTTCGCGGCCGCCTACCGGATGGTGCATCCGGGTCTCCTCGGATACGTACGCGGGCTCGTCGGTGAGGACGCCGAGGACGTGGCCTCCGACGCCTGGCTGGAGATAGCCCGGGATCTGGGGCGCTTCCGTGGCGACGGAGCCGGGTTCCGCGGCTGGACCGCGATGATCGCCCGTCACCGTGCGCTCGACCACCTGCGGAGACAAGCCCGCCGGCCGCGTACCGGACTACTGGAGCAGGACGTGCTGGAGATGCCCGGAGAGCACGACACGGCTGCCGCGGCGCTGGAGTCCCTCTCGACCGAGGCCGCTCTGGCGATGATCCGCACGCTCCCTCGCGAGCAGGCGGAGGCCGTACTGCTGCGGGTGGTCGTCGGCCTCGACGGACCGGCGACGGCGCGTGTGCTCGGCAAGCGGTCGGGTGCGGTGCGCACCTCCGCCTACCGCGGACTCAGGCGACTGGCCGAGCAACTGATCCCCGGCGGCCGGCCGGACGCTCGCCGGACTGATGTGACGGACGAAGAGCGCCGTACGCTCGGTGATGAGCCATGACACACGCATCTCAGCCACCGCCGGACCCGGAAAACCTTCCGGACACACTCGCATCGGCCGCGTCGCCGGCGGCCGTTCGGGGCCCTTCGGCGTCGGACCCCGAGGCCGAGCAGCGCGCGCTCGCCGCGTTCCGTTCGGCGCGTGACGGCGGAGCGTACGCGCCGGTGTCACCGTTGCTTCGGAGGCGGCGCAGGCGTGACGACTGGCGGCCCGGGTACGGGCGCAGCGGTGGGCGGCCGGTGCGGACACTGGTCGTCGCGTTCGTGACGGCGGCGACGCTGGGCGGGGTCGCGGTGGCCGCCGGGTCGGGCGTGATACCGACGCCCTTCGGCGGGCCCGGCCCGCGTGACCCGTCCCGTCCCGCGCACTCCGTTCCGGCGACACCCGCCCAACCGCCCCGCCACACGGCCGGCATCGCGACCCCGCACGCCGCCGAGACGCCTCCCCCCGGTCCGGCGGCGACCCCGGGAGCCGGCAGCTCCGGCGGCGGTGGCCACGGCCGGGGGCGGAGTGAGGGCGCCCTCTGTACGGCCTACCGCAAGGCCGCGAGCAGCGGGAAGGCCTCCGGTTCAGCCGCCTTCGAGCGCCTGGAGACGGCCGCCGGCGGGCCTTCGGCGGTCCCGGCCTACTGCGACGAGGTGCTCGGGCGACTGCCCGCGCGGAAGGCGGACGGTTCGCGGAAGGCGGACGGTTCGCGGAAGCCGGACAGCCCGCAGAAGACGGACAGCCCGCAGAAGACGGACGGCCCGCGGAAGACGGACGGCAAGGCGCGGAACGCCGCGCGGCCGGCGCCGGGCAACGGGCATGACGGGGGAGACACCCACGGCCGTGCGAACGGCGGGACCGGCGGCGCGCACGGTGGACAAGGCCGGGACAACGCGTCCGCAGGCTGGACCGCCGGGCCGTAGGAGGATGCGGAGAAGGCCGCGTCCACGGCTCACAGGGGCGAGGGACGACGACCGGGGCCGCCACCCCCCACAGGAGAGGCCCCGGCCGTCTTCCACGGGGCCGCAGTACGACCCCGTACTCATGTCAGCGCCAAGGGTGCGTTTTCTGTCACACCGCACTGTGTCAGGAGACCGTTGCGGGTTGTACAAGTCATGGACGTGGCACCGTCCGACCACGTAGCGTGCTGAGTCGCGCAGAGCGGCGCAGCAGTGGTGACCAGCTGCGATACAGATCAGCAGGGCGGGTTGAGGGAGTGCTGGGGGACGACGCGGAGCTGACCGCCGCGGTGCTCGCGGCACAGGACGGGGACGAGGACGCCTTCCGTACTGTGTACCGCGCCGTGCATCCACGGTTGTTGGGCTACATACGGACGCTGGTGGGGGAGCCGGACGCGGAGGACGTGGCGTCCGAGTCCTGGCTGCAGATAGCCCGTGACCTCGACCGGTTCAGCGGGGACGCCGACCGGTTCCGGGGCTGGGCGGCCAGGATCGCGCGCAACCGCTCGCTCGACCACATACGGATGCGGGGCAGGCGCCCGGTGTCCGGCGGCGACGAGAGTGAACTGTTCGAGGAACCGGCCACGTCCGACACGGCCGGCGAGGCACTGGAGTCCCTGGCCACCAGTCACACCCTGTCCCTCATCGCGCAGCTGCCGCAGGACCAGGCCGAGGCCGTCGTGCTCCGCGTGGTGGTCGGCCTGGACGCGAAGAGCGCGGCCCGGACACTGGGCAAGCGCCCCGGCGCGGTGCGCACGGCCGCCCACCGGGGGCTGAAGCGGTTGGCGGAACTGGTCGGCGCCGAGCATCCTTCCCAGGACGGGACCCCGGCGGCGGTGGCGGAGCTGGGTGCCGTGCCCGTACAGCGCCCCGGCCGTGACGGTACGGCGGCGCCCGCCGGTGTGACGCATTCGCGTCCGTGGACGCAGAAGGACATGTGATGGCCGACGAGCAGGACGAGTGGCTCGACGCGAACGCGGCGGAGCGTCTGCTCCGCGGCGAGTCCGTCGAACCCGTCGACGATCACGCCAGGACCGGAAGCCGGCGGCTGGAGGAAGCGCTGCGCGCGGTGCGTACCCCGCGTCCCTCCGGTGAGGAACTCCCCGGCGAGGCGGCCGCACTGGCCGCGTTCCGTGAGGCGTCCCGTGCCACCGGGCGGGGCGCCGCGGTGGCGTCCGCCGGCCCGGCGGGGCAGCGGGAGGCCGTCCACACCGTACGGATCGGCGGGACGCGCACCTCTCCCTCGCGGCGCCCGCGCTGGACGCGGCCGGTGCGCTACGGCCTCGCCGTCTCGCTCGCGGGGTGCGCACTCGGCGGTGTGGCGGTCGCCGGCGGGACGGGGATGCTGCCCGCCCCCTTCGGCGGCGACGGTGCCCCGGCTCCGGCCACGTCCGTCTCGGTGGCGGCGTCCCCGGAGGACCTGGGTGCCGAGGTGCCCGGCCCCGGGCCCTCGGTCGGGCCGCCGGTCCGGCCCGGTGAGTCCAGCCCGCCCGCCCCCGAGGCGACGGACGGCGGAGCCGACCCGGAGGACGGGGCGACGGGAACCGCCCCCGGCGGGGGCGGCGCCGCACAGGACGGTGACGCCCGGGACGACACCCCGGCACCGGACGGCTCCCCCGACAGCACCGACGGGAACGGGGTGCCCGACGACTCCGCCGGCGGGAGCGCCGCCGACGTGTACGCGAAGTCGATCCAGGCCTGCCGTGCCTACCGCGACGACGACATGAGCCGGAAGGAGGAGCGCCGCCTCGTCAAGCTGGCGAAGGGCGAACGCAACCTGGCGCGCTTCTGCGAACGGGTCCTGGGTGAGGGCCGCGACGGCGGGAGCGCCGACAGAAGTGACAGCGGCACCGGGGACGGCTCCGGCGGTGCTGAGGACGACGGGAGTGGTGAGGGCGGCAAGGGTTCGCTCCCCTCGCTCCCCTCGGTCTCCTTCCGCACGGCTTTCCCGCGGAGCGCTCCGGAAGGCGGAGAAACCCCGGAGGCCGCGGCCGGCGCCTTGGTGCCCGCACCGCCCGTACCGCCGGCACCAGCGCGCTGACCTGCGCTCATACGTCGTCCGGTGTGCTCTGTGGCCATCAGGTGTGACATTTTTCGACGGCCGGACGCAGTAGAGAGTGAGCCGACTGGTCATCGGCCGCGCACGAGCCGGGGTTCCCCCCGTACCTTCGGCTCGGCGCACCTGGCGCGGGCGGGACACGTTCCCCCGGTCCCGTCCGCGCCTCTCCGCCGGCAGTGTGGGCCGGCCCCGCCACCGGTGCCGGCCGGGCCCGGTCCCACCGGGCACGCCCCACCGGCTCCGGGCCCGTCACCAGTAGATGACGACCTTGTCGCCGTTCTTCACCTGGGCGAAGAGCGAGGCGATCTTCCCCTCGTCCCGTACGTTCACGCAGCCGTGCGAGGCGCCGCCGTAGCCGCGCGCCGCGAAGTCCGACGAGTAGTGCACCGCCTGTCCGCCGCTGAAGAACATGGCGTACGGCATGGGCGAGTCGTAGAGCGTCGACACGTGGTGGCGCGACTTCCAGTACACCGAGAAGGTGCCCTCGCGGGTGGGCGTGTACTGCGAGCCGAAGCGCACGTCCATCGACGAGACGACCCGGCCGTCGATCATCCAGGACAGGGTGCGGCTGTTCTTGCTGATGCACAGGACACGGCCCGTCATGCAGCGCGCGTCGGGCCGGGCCGCCGGCTCCCCGGCCGGTGGACTGAGCTCCTGCGCCGTCGGCTTCCGCGTCATGGCGAGCAGCCGCTCCCAGGTCACGGTGTCGGTCCTGCCCGTCCGGGAGAGTCCCCGCTTGCCCTGGAAGGACTGCACGGAAGCCACTGTCGCGGTCCCGTAGTAGCCGGTCGGGGCACGGTTGAAGTGACCGATCTGGCGCAGCCGGGCCTGCAGTTCCCGTACCCGCTTGCTCCGGTCCCCGACGGACATCAGGGTCTCCGGCTGCGGCGAGGGCCGCGGGTCGGCCGTCTCCGTCGGAGCGGCGGAGGCGGAGGGGGACGTGGACGCCGGCAGGGAGGCGCTCGCCGGGGCGCCGCCCGGCCTGGCGTCGTCCGTGGGACCCGCGGCTGCGACGGACGGATCGGGCGGCGTGGGGGGCTCCGCCGCGCCGACGGGCTCCGCCCGGCATCCCGCCGTCAGCGTGGCGACCGCGAGCACGCCGACGGCGGCAGCCGTCGCCCTGCGCCCTCGGCCCGCACGGCTGTTCGTCCGCAGGCTCCGTACCCGTCTCATCCTCGGCCCCCTGGCTCACCCGCCACCGTCCCGGTCGTGGCGCGGTATCTCCTGAGACGAATTCCCGCCCTGCCCGGTTGCCGAATCCTGCGCATGATGGGGGACAGGCGTCCGACACCGGGGCGCACGCTGTGAGCAAGGTCCCAGCGCGTGGCTCTTCCCGGCCGGGCCGCCGCCGCTAGAGTCCGTCGCGAGGTTTGTTACCGATAAGTAGTGCGAGTGGGAGGCACAGCACATGACGCGTGAGTCCGAGTCGGGGCTGCCGATCGAGCCGGTGTACGGACCGGACGCACTCGAGGGCTGGCGGGCCGAGGAGAAGCTGGGCGAGCCGGGTTCGTATCCCTTCACGCGTGGTGTCTACCCCTCGATGTACACGGGCCGGCCGTGGACGATGCGGCAGTACGCCGGGTTCGGTACCGCCACAGAGTCCAACGCCCGCTACAAGCAGCTGATCGCCAACGGCACGACCGGCCTGTCGGTCGCCTTCGACCTGCCCACCCAGATGGGGCACGACTCGGACGCCCCGATCGCCTCCGGCGAGGTCGGCAAGGTCGGGGTGGCGATCGACTCGATCGACGACATGCGCGTCCTGTTCGGCGGCATCCCGCTGGACAAGGTCTCCACGTCCATGACGATCAACGCGCCGGCAGCTCTGCTGCTGGTCCTGTACCAGCTGGTCGCCGAGGAGCAGGGCGTGCCGGCGGACAAGCTCACGGGCACGATCCAGAACGACGTGCTCAAGGAGTACATCGCCCGGGGCACGTACATCTTCCCGCCGAAGCCCTCGCTGCGGCTGATCGCGGACATCTTCAAGTACTGCCGGGCCGAGATCCCGAAGTGGAACACCATCTCGATCTCCGGCTACCACATGGCCGAGGCGGGTGCCTCGCCCGCGCAGGAGATCGCCTTCACCCTGGCGGACGGGATCGAGTACGTCCGTACGGCCGTCGCCGCCGGCATGGACGTGGACGACTTCGCGCCGCGGCTCTCCTTCTTCTTCGTCGCCCGTACGACGATCCTCGAAGAGGTCGCCAAGTTCCGTGCCGCGCGCCGGATCTGGGCCAAGGTGATGCGGGAGGAGTTCGGCGCGAAGAACCCCAAGTCGCTGATGCTGCGCTTCCACACCCAGACCGCCGGTGTCCAGCTCACCGCCCAGCAGCCCGAGGTCAACCTGGTCCGGGTGGCCGTTCAGGGCCTGGGCGCGGTCCTCGGCGGCACGCAGTCGCTGCACACCAACTCCTTCGACGAGGCGATCGCCCTGCCGACGGACAAGTCGGCCCGCCTGGCGCTGCGCACCCAGCAGGTCCTGGCGTACGAGACCGATGTGACGGCTACGGTGGACCCGTTCGCGGGGTCCTACGTCGTCGAGAAGATGACCGACGACGTCGAGGCCGCCGCCCTGGAACTGATGATCAAGGTCGAGGACATGGGCGGCGCGGTCAACGCCATCGAACGCGGCTTCCAGAAGAACGAGATCGAGCGCAGCGCCTACCGCATCGCCCAGGAGACGGACAGCGGCGAGCGCGTCGTCGTGGGAGTGAACCGATTCCGCCTCGACGAGGAGGAGCCCTACGAGCCGCTCCGCGTCGACCCGGCGATCGAGGCCCAGCAGGCCGCACGCCTGGCGAAACTCCGCGCCGAACGTGACCAGGGGGCGGTCGACGCGGCGCTGGCCGAGCTCAGGAAGGCGGCGGAGAGCGACGCGGGCACAGCCAACGTGCTCTACCCGATGAAGGACGCGCTCAAGGCACGGGCGACGGTCGGCGAGGTCTGCAACGCGCTGCGGGAGGTCTGGGGCGCCTACGTCCCGACGGACGCCTTCTGACGGGCGGGCCACCCCTCGCGGGTGGTCTCGCCCCGATCGCCGCACCCGTGGGCCGGGAGGCCGCCTCCACCGCCCGGGCGGCCTCGGCCCCGCGGACGGGACTACGCCCGGGCCCGGGCCGGTGTCCCGGCCCACGGAGTGGCCGGCCGCGAGCGCGACCAGACACCGGCCCGCACCGGTCCATGGTGCGGCGCGCAGTACAGGAGGCTCTCCGCGGACCGCCTGCCGGACGGCGGGGAGGACCGATCCGCCGCATCCCGGACCGCTCGGACGCAGCGCCGCGCCCGCGTGCGACACTCCGTCCATGCTGGGTGTCACCGATCTTCCGACCTATCTCGCCGGCCTGGTGCTGATCATTCTGCTGCCGGGGCCGAACTCGCTGTACGTGCTGTCCGTCGCGGCCCGGCGCGGGGTGCGCACCGGTTATGTGGCCGCCGCCGGGGTGTGGACCGGGGACGCCGTCCTCATGACGTTGTCCGCGCTGGGCGCCGCCTCGCTGCTGCAGACGACGCCTCTGCTCTTCGCCGTCGTGAAGTACGCGGGTGCCGGCTATCTGACCTGGATGGCGATCGGGATGCTGCGCGCCGCCGTGTCCATGTGGCGGGAGCGGCACCGGCGGGTGACCGAGCTGACGGACGGGGCCGGGGCGGTCCCGGCGCCGTCGTCGCTGGAACAACCGCAGGAACAGTCGCAGGAACACCCCTACCGGCGCGCGCTGGTGGTCAGCCTGTTCAATCCGAAGGCCATCCTGTTCCTGATCTCCTTCTTCGTGCAGTTCGTCGATCCCGACTACGCCTATCCGGCCTTGTCGTTCCTGCTGCTGGGCACACTGCTGCAGGTCGGCAGCTTCCTCTACCTCTCCACGCTCATCTTCGGCGGCACCCGCCTGGCCACCGCGTTCCGCCGTCGCAAGCGGCTGTCGGCGGGAGCCACGTCGGCAGCGGGTGTGCTGTTCCTCGGCTTCGCGGCGAAGCTCTCGTTCAGCAGCGTCTGAGCCATCGCTGACGCGACCGCGGCCGGTGCGGCACCGGAGGCCGCGGCGGGTGGCGCGCCGAGCGTGGGGGCCGTGGGGGCCGTGAGGGACTCCCCGCTCACCCGGTCCTGCCCGGAACCGCGCCCACGCACCGTGCCGGGGCCGGCGTCGAGCCGGTGGGGGCCGGGGCCACCCACCGGGCACCACGCTCTCAGCCCACCCGCTCCCGCAGGGGGACCTTCGCCGCCTGCGCCGCCATGGCCCGTTTCAGCCGGGGCCCGATCGGCTTCTCCACCAGACGGTGGAGCAGATGGGCCAGGACGAGCATGGTCCCCACCGAGGCGATCATCGTCACCTGCGGCGGCAGGTGCAGCGCGCGGTTCATGACGCGGATCGCGAACCAGCCCAGATGCTCGTGCAGCAGGTAGAACGGGTAGGTGAGCGCGCCGGCGACCGTCAGCCAGCGCCAGTTCGCCCAGTGGAGCCTGCCCAGCGCCACCGCGGCCACCGCGACGAACGCCAGCGTCACGATCGCCTGGACGACGTAGGGGGAACGCGCGAAGTCGCCGTCCATGCCCGGGTGCCAGAGTGCCGTGACCGAGTACCGCTGGCCGAGGAGCCAGCTCGTGACCACGATGCCCCACAGCAACAGGTCGCTGCCGTAGCGGTGGATCAGGTAGAGGGCGAGGCCGCCGATGAAGTACGGGGCGTGGTCCCGCATGACCAGGGCATCCGTGAGCGGCGTCTGCGCGACCCGGGCGAAGACGGCCGCGAACGTCCAGCCGATGCAGAAGATGACCACCCGGCGGTACGTCACACCGCGCCAGACGACGAAGACGGCGAACAGGAGGTAGAACCGCATCTCCACCCAGAGCGTCCAGCACACCCCGAGGACCCGGTCCACCCCCATCGGCTGCTGCAGCATGGTGAGGTTGACGAGGAGCTCGTCCAGCGGCAACGGCCGGACCACCACCGGCAGCAGCACCGCGGCAGCGGTGATGATGACGATCGCCGCCCAGTAGGCGGGGTACAGGCGGGCGACCCGGGAGCGGAAGAAGTCCCCCGGGCTCCGGCCCCAGCTGCTCATGCAGATGACGAAGCCGCTGATGATGAAGAAGAGCTGGACCCCGAGGCTGCCGTACGTCGCGAACGACGACAGGGTGGGGAACTTCAGGCCCGGTGACTGGCCCCAGGCCTCGGCCACCGGGCCGTTCTTGCCCGCGTAGTGGTACAGGCAGACCATGAGGGCCGCCAGGATGCGCAGGCCGTCCAGGGCGCGGAGACGGCCCGCCTCCCTGGGCGCGGGACGGGGTGCCTGTA
Source organism: Streptomyces sp. B1I3 (assembly GCF_030816615.1). Taxonomy (NCBI): domain Bacteria; kingdom Bacillati; phylum Actinomycetota; class Actinomycetes; order Kitasatosporales; family Streptomycetaceae; genus Streptomyces; species Streptomyces sp. B1I3. The sequence goes on along the minus strand of NZ_JAUSYD010000001.1, from coordinate 3,166,661 downwards.
TCGGGACGGCTGCCTGGGCAGGCAGAGGTGGCGCGCTCGTCACTTCGGTGGTCCTTCCACGTCTTCCACGGTCTTCCCCCCCCGGGAAGACGGACGGTCATGGGTGGTCTCAGCCGTTGCCGGCCCGGCCGCTGCCCGGCAGACGACGGCCGGCCGCCCGCTGCCAGGCACGGGCCTGCCGGGCGAACCGGCGCACGGTGGGGTTGCGGGGGATGAAGTCGAACTGCGAAGGCAGTGCCCCGGGCAGGGCGAGCGCGGTCAGGCGCCGGCGCCTGAAGTAGCGGTCCCTGCCGGACGTCGGCTGCCGGGCCAGGAACGTCTCCGCTGCGGGGCGCAGTTCCGGGTAGATCTTCGGCTGCATCGCGAAGCCGACGGCGGTGACCAGCCCGCTGAGCTCGCGCCGTATCCGCTCCTCGTCCGGCAGGCTCCACGCAGCGGTCGCCGCCGCGTCCTCCAGGTCGGGGAGCAGCGCGTCGACGATCGTGACCGGCACGCGGTTGCTGTTCTGGTACGGGGTGAGCCCGTTGAGCAGCGCGTCCGTGCCGAGGCGGGCGACGGGGATGTCGTAGAAGACGGCGGCGGTGAGCAGGGCGGTGGAGAACGCGCCGACGACGAGCGCCGGACGCAGCTGCTGGTAGACCACTTCCGCGATGACGGGGGCGTCCAGGACGGTCAGTTCGGCGCCCAGCCGCTCCGCCTCCTCCTCCAGGGTGCGGGACCAGCCCGCCGGGGCGGAGGGATGCGGCTTGAAGACGACGTGGCGGTGCCCGAGTGCGACGGCGCCGCGCACCATCCGTACGTGGAGGTCCTCCTCCTCGGCGGACGTCAGGACGTCGATCGCCGACAGGTACTGCCCGAGCACCAGGGCGGGGGAGCCCTGGCCCCGGACCGAGGTGAGCGCGGGTGCGGCGTCGGCCAGTTCCGCGAGCACCTTGCGGAACTCGGCCGTGGGGACGACTTCGGGTTCGACGCCGAACTCGGAGAGCAGCAGCGGCCTGAGCCCCGGCACCAGGTCCAGGTGGAGAAGCCGCTGCACGCGGGTGCCGATCAACGGGTCGATCTTGTTCCGGGTCGGGCCGTAGCTCATCAGCCCGTCGGCGTAGACGTGCACGGGGCTCTCGCTGAAGATCTTCGCCAGGGCGTTGGACGGGTTCGCCTGGATGGACTCGAAGGCGATCTCGACCGGCCCGTCACCGAGGCCCCAGGCCAGACGCAGGTACCGCTCCCAGAGCAGGGTGTCCTGCTCGCGGGGGAACCAGCCCGCCGGGTGGAAGGGCTGGATGAACTCGTTCCAGGAGAGCACGGTGTCGAACTCGGTGCGCAGGCACTCGAACCCGTCCATCCGGTCGAGCGGGGTGCCCACCTCCGGGGCGTACGAGGTGTCGCTGACGACCAGGATCCGGCGGTGTTCGTCGCGGGGGCCGAACTGGCCCGCGCGGATCGCCGCGGTGACCGTGGCGGCGGCGTACTGCGAGCAGGCGGAGAAGAGCTGGGTGGTGCGGCGGCCGGGCATCAGGCGGAGGCTCCTGTGGTGACGGAGGGAACGGTCCCCGCGGGGACCGGGCGGCGACGGAGCCGGCGGAGCCGAGCCGCCCGCTGGTCCCCGAGCGAGTCGAGTGTGTCGCTGAGGAGGTCCTGCGGGAGGCGCTGGAGTGCAGCGGCGCTCATGGAGCGCAGCTGCCGCGCGACGGCCGGTTCGAACCTCTCGACGGAGTTCAGGTGGTGCGCCATCACGGCCGCGTAGGTGCGGACCGCCTTGGGCAGCAGCCTGTCCGCCTCGGGATCCCGCGCGGTCTCCTCGATGACCTGGTCGAACGCCCGGATGAAGTCGAGCTGTCGCACGTCGCCTATCTGGGTGAGCGAGGAGGCGACGCCGCGCCGGTAGAACACCCCGAGGAGCCCGACAGCGGCGAAGGACTCCGCCTCCCGGTGCAGCCGCCAGATCCACGGCCGGTCCTCGGCGGTCCGCAGCCCGTGCGTGAAGTGCAGGAGCCCGCGGTCGGCGAGACGGCGGTGGTAGATGCCGGCCCAGGCGTACGGGTAGTCCACCGACGTGGTGCGGTCGGGCGGAAGGATGGCCTCCCGCGGGCTGAAAGGGACACCCCGCAGTCCGTGCGGCACCCGGTGCACGGTCCGGGCCCTGCCGGTGACCTGCACGTGGTCGGCGCGTACGAAGTCGCACCCCAGGTCCTCCGCGGCGGCCAGCAGCCGCTCGTAGTAACCGGGGGCGAGCCAGTCGTCGCCGTCCAGGAAGGTGATGAACTCCCCGGTCGCGGCGTCCAGTCCGGTGTTCCGCGCGGTCGCGAGCCCGCCGTTCTTCTCGTGCCTGATCACGACCGCCCCGGGGATGTCCTCCCGCGCGCGGCGCAGGATGTCGGCCGTCCCGTCCGTCGAACAGTCGTCGACGAGGATGAACTCGAAGTCCTCACGCGCGTTCGTACGCAGGCTTCTGAGGGTGTCGGGCGCGTAGGTCTGCACGTTGTAGAACGGCACGATGACGGACAGCTTAACCATGCGGATCACGCTAGGTCCGGGCCCTGTCACGCGGTCTGTCCCCGGAAAGGACAGGGGGTGAACGGGCCGTGTCGGCTCCGTTAACCCGCCCGTTTCCACGGGTGCGAGCGCTCCGGGACGGCCCCGATTCCCAATCGTCGGCGGGCTGTTAACCATCTGTTGCCCCCGCGTTGGGCCGCGCATCGGAATGCCTTCCTAACTTCTAGGACGTGCCTCCTCGTACCAGCAACACGGCCGATCCGGCCGTCACCCCAGCAGCCGACAGCACGCCTCTGCGTATGGCCGTGCTCGCCGACTCCGACACCCGGTGGAAGTGGGGCGCGCTCACCGCGCGCCGCCTCGCCGGAGCCGTCGGCGCCGGTCCGCCGGAGCGGCCCGTCGACATCAGCGGGCTGCTGCTGCGCGGCCGGGCCACTCCCACCCCGAGGCAGCTCGCCGAGGTCGGAGAGGTCGGTGTGGACGCGGGCCGGGTGCGTGAGGTGACCGCCGTCGAGTTCCTGCACACCGTGCGGGACGAGGCGTACGACGTCGTCGTCCTCGCCCTGGTCGGCGGTGCCGTCCAGGCGATGCTGCACGGCCTGGCCGCGCTGGAACTGCCGCGCAGGCCCGTCGTCGTCACCGGTTACGTCGGGGTCGTCTACGAGAAGCTCGCCGACGGGCTGCTGCTGCGGCACGGCGCCGACATCGTCCTCGCCAACTCCCGTCACGACGCGGAGCGCTTCCGTGCCGTGTACGAGGGGGTCGGCGCGGACGCGTCGGCCGTCACCGAGGCGGCCCTGCCGTTCCTGGGCGGGGAGCCATACCGCGCGAAGGACGGCCGCGACACCGTCGTCTTCGCCGCCCAGCCCTCCGTGCCGGCGTCCCGCGCCGACCGCACGTACCTGCTGCGCCGGCTCGTCGAGCACGCCCGGCTGCACCCGGGCCGCGAGGTGCTGCTGAAGCTCCGCTCCAAGCCGGGCGAGCACACCACCCACATCGAGGAGCTTCCCTACCAGCGCCTCGCGGAGCGGATCCCCGGCGGGCTGCCGCCCAACTTCCGCCTGGTGTACGGGCACATGGGCGAGGTACTCGACCGCACCGACCTGCTGGTCACCGTCTCCTCGACCGCCGCGCTGGAATCCCTGCACCGGCGTATCCCGACCGCGGTCCTCTCCGACCTCGGCGTCCGCGAGGCCCTCGGCAACCACCACTTCATCGGTTCCGGGCTCATCACGTCGTGGGACCACCTCGACGGCGGATTCCGCCCGCAGCCCGACGAGGAGTGGCTGTCGGGTCAGGGCGTCGCAGCGGACGGCTCGTACTCCACCGCGTACGACACCGCCCGCGCCCGGGTCGGCGAACTGCTCGCCGGCGGCCGCCTCCCCGGCCTCGTCCCCTACTACACACCCGCCACCGCCCCCGGATACCTCCCCGGCATCCTCGCCCGCCACCACCTGGGCCCGGACGGCCACCCGCTGCCGGGCGCCGTCGCACCCAAGGAGACCGGCCGGGTCAGGGGAGCCGTGCGCGAGACCGTCCGCAACGCGGCACGCGGTGCCTACCGCCACGGCGTCCAGCGGGTCGCCCCGGTGATCCGCCGGATGGGCGAGCTGTGACCACCACTCCAGGAGCAACCATGACCCCGCCCCCGGCCCCCACCGTGCTCGCCGTGATCCCCGCCCGCGGCGGATCCAAGGGCGTCCCCGCCAAGAATCTCGCCCAGGTCGGCGGCGTGCCCCTCGTCGCCCGCGCGGTCCGCGCCTGCCTGGCGTCGCCCGAGGTCACCGACGTCGTCGTCACGACCGACGACGAGGCCATCGCGGAGGCGGCCCGGGCCGCGGCCGAGACGCTCGGTGACACCGCCCGGCTGCACTGCGTGCAGCGCCCCACCGCCATCGCGGGTGACACCGCGACCAGCGAGGCGGCCGTCCTGCACGCGCTGGACGCGTACGAGGCCATGCGGGACGGCCGGACGGCCGACGTCGTGCTGCTCGTCCAGTGCACCAGCCCCTTCGTCACCCGGGAAGACATCGACGGCGTCGCCGCCGCCGTCGCCCGGGACGGCGCCGACACGGCCGTCACCGTCGCCCCCTTCCACGGCTTCGTCTGGCGCGACGGCAGCGCGGTCGAGGACGGAACGTACGGCGTCAACCACGACAAGGCCGTGCGCCCCCGCCGCCAGGACCGCCCCCAGGACTTCCTGGAGACCGGGGCCGCGTACGCCATGGACGCCGCCGGTTTCCGCACCCACCGCCACCGCTTCTTCGGTCACACGGCGCTCGTGGAGACCGATCCGGCCCGGGTCCTGGAGATCGACGACCCGCACGACCTCGCCCGCGCCCGTGCCCTCGCGCCGCTCCTGGACCCGTCCCCGCTGCCGACACGGGCGGACATCGACGCCGTCGTCCTCGACTTCGACGGCACGCAGACCGACGACCGGGTCCTCATCGACTCCGAGGGGCACGAGATCGTCGCCGTCCACCGCGGCGACGGCCTCGGCATCGCCGCCCTGCGCAGGGCGGGCGTACCGCTCCTGATCCTGTCCACCGAGCAGAACCCGGTCGTCGCCGCCCGCGCCCGCAAGCTCCGCGTGCCCGTCCTGCACGGCATCGACCGCAAGGACCTGGCGCTCAAGCAGTGGTGCGAGGAGCAGTCCCTCGACCCGGGCCGCGTGCTCTACGTCGGCAACGACGTCAACGACCTGGCCTGCTTCGGTCTCGCGGGCTGGCCCGTCGCCGTGGCGAGCGCCCACGACTCGGTACGCGCCGCAGCGCGCGCCGTCACGACCACCCCCGGCGGCTTCGGTGCCATCCGCGAGATCGCGGCCTGGCTCCTGGGCCCCACCCTCACCACCGAAACCCCTGCCACCACCCCCACCAAGTAAGGAAGCACCACCATGAGCAGCACCTCCCGCCTGCGCACCTTCGGCTCCCGCACCGCGGGCCCCGGCAACCCCGTCTACGTGACCGGCGAGATCGGCATCAACCACAACGGCGACCTCGACAACGCGCTCGCGCTGATCGACGTGGCCGCCGACGCCGGCTGCGACGCCGTGAAGTTCCAGAAGCGCACCCCGGAGATCTGCACCCCGCGCGACCAGTGGGACATCGAGCGCGACACCCCTTGGGGCCGCATGACGTACATCGACTACCGCCACCGCGTCGAGTTCGGCGAGGCCGAGTACCAGGCCATCTCCGAGCACTGCGCCAAGCGCGGCATCGACTGGTTCGCCTCCCCGTGGGACACCGAGGCCGTCGCCTTCCTGGAGAAGTTCGACGTCCCGGCGCACAAGGTGGCCTCCGCCTCCCTCACCGACGACGAGCTCCTGCGCGCCCTGCGCGCCACCGGCCGCACCGTGATCCTCTCGACCGGTATGTCCACCCCGCGTCAGATCCGGCACGCGGTCGAGGTCCTCGGCAGCGACAACATCCTGCTCTGCCACGCCACGTCGACGTACCCGGCGAAGGCCGAGGAGCTGAACCTGCGGGTCATCAACACCCTGCAGCAGGAGTACCCGAACGTCCCGATCGGCTACAGCGGCCACGAGACCGGCCTGCAGACCACGCTGGCAGCGGTCGCGCTCGGCGCCACCTTCGTCGAGCGCCACATCACCCTGGACCGCGCCATGTGGGGCTCCGACCAGGCCGCCTCCGTCGAGCCCCAGGGCCTCACGCGCCTGGTCCGCGACATCCGCACCATCGAGGCGTCGCTCGGTGACGGCGTCAAGAAGGTGTACGAGTCGGAGCTCGGCCCGATGAAGAAGCTCCGCCGGGTCGCGGGCGTCGTCGCCGAGAGCGACAGCGCCCCGGCCGAGCCGGTCGCGGTCTGACGGGCCGACCGGTGAACCTCGCCTTCGTCGAGAGCCCGGTCCAGCTCCTGAACGTCCTGGAGTGGACCCACGCCCGGGGAGGACCCGACACCACGGTCGTCGTCCTCCCCCCGGTCGACCCGATGTCGCGCGGCCAGCTGCGCAGGATGGCGGAGCTGGCCCGCGACGAGGGCGTCACGGTGCGCTGGCAGGAGGCGCGCGGGAAGACCGGCGCGCCTCTGAAGGCCCTGCGCGCCCTGACCGCACTGATCCGCAAGGCGGACCGCATCGTCATAGGGGACCCCTTCTCCCGGTACGTGCAGCTGCTGCTCTCCCTGGTCCGGACCCGCCGGATCACGGTGGTCGACGACGGCACGGCCACCATGGAGTTCGTCGCGCAGCTGGCCGGCGGCGAACGCCTCGTGCGCTGGCACCGCAGGGGCAGCAGGGGCCCCCGCGAACTGCTGCTGGCCCCGGTCACCTCCGCCGCCCGCCGCAGCTTCACCCCCTCGGTGAACCGCACGGTCGAGGTGTTCACCGCGATGCCGGTGGAGGCCCCGGAGGGCGTCGAGGTCACCGCCAACACCTTCGCCTGGACCCGGGAGCGCTTCGGCCCGCCGTCCGTCACCAAGGGCGCCGACATGGTCGGTACGTCACTGGTGGAGACGGGCGTCGTCGACCCGGTCCCGTACCAGGAGGCGGTGGCGGCGCTGGCCCGCGCGCACGGCGCGACCCGCTACTTCGCCCACCGCCGGGAGGCCGCGGACAAGCTCCACGCCCTGGAGGCCGCCACCGGTCTGGAGATCGTCCGCCCGGACCTTCCCCTGGAGCTCATCGCCCGCCGCGGCCCGATCGGCCACACCGTCCTGAGCTTCCCGTCCACGGTGGTCCACACACTGCCGCTGGCCCTGGTCGGCACGGGTGTGAAGGTCGCGGTGTGCGACATAGCGCCCGAATGGCTGCGCGACACGGCGTCCCCTCGCGCGCAGGGCTTCCTGCGCGGGGTCACGGAGACGGCCAGGGACGTGCAGCGGCTGGCGCCGTGGCGGGTCACGGCGGTGGCGGAGGGGTGAGAGCGCGCTGACGGAGACGCATCGTCGACCTGATCAGTGAGGTCGTGACGGTCGAAGCCGCTCCGCCCTGGCGGGTTCGCCCCCGTCGAAGCGGTGCCGGGCGGCGCACCGTGTGCGGGGCGCGAGGACGTGGAGGCGCGTCCCGAGGCTCGGCCCCCGGACTGCGGTCCCGGGTCGCGGTTCCGAAGCTCGGCGCCCGAAGCTCGGCGCCCGAAGCTCGGCGCCCGAGCCCCGGGTTCGGGCGGTTCACTCGTTCGGAGGTATGTGGGCGGCGCGGGCCCGGCGCTCGAGCTTCGGGATTCGGGAGCCGGGGCCCGAGGGCCGGGCCCCGAGACGTGTAGTCGACCGGTAGGGAGAAGAAGGGTGGGGAAACCCTCCCCACCCGGCCGAACCTGCGACAGCCAGCAAGTATGACTAATTGTGACCAAGTTGCGGCGCAGCGTCGCGAGTGTCTACGGTGCCCACAACTGAACGACCCCGACGTGGTGTTGGTCGCACCGTGCCGGGGTCTCACCCCAAGATCCGGAAGACGATCTCGTGGCTATCCAGCACATTAGCTCCGCCCTGCGCGCCCCCGCACCCTCCTCCCGGCCGTACGCGAAGGCAGGCCCCGGCTACGGCAAGCGCTCCGCGCCCGGCCAGCACCCGCCCAGGCCGGACGACTTCGCCACGCTGCCGGAGCGTGAGCGGTACGTCGCCGGATACGTCGACCACCTGCCCGACGGGGCGGCCATGGACATCAAGTCACTGGCCAGGAGCCTGCCCCTGTACGGGCAGATGGCGGTCGGCAGCGCGCTGAGGGCCCTGGGGGTGGCCGGTCACCTGCGTCACGTGCGGTGCCCGGCGGACGCCGGTGGCGGCCGGATCCGCTGGATCACCCGCACCTACTGGTCCCGTACCGCTCGGGACAACGAGTGGTGGGCCGCGTTCCTCGGCGCCGCCCCGGCTGTGGCCGCGACCCCGGCGGCCCCGGCTGTGGCCGCGGCTCCGGCGGCCCCGGCGGCCCCGGCTGCCCCGTCGGCGCCCGGGACGGCGGACGCCCCCGTCGTACCGCAGCAGCGGACCCAGGAACCGGAACCGGGCCCGGAACCGGCACCCGTACCGGCGGTGGCTCCTGCTCCGCACGAGAAGGCGGGCGACGCCCTCTCGCCCGCCTATCTCGCCCTCGCGCAGCTCGGCCGGGCCGATGCCCGCCTCGCGCTCTCCGCCGCCGACTGCGTCGCGCTGGAGGAGGCTGCCGCCGCCTGGCTCGCGCGGGGCGTGAACGCCGAGTACCTGGTCCGGACGCTCGCCGCGGGGCTCCCGGCAGCCGTCGACTCGCCGGTCGGGTTCGTCAGGCGCCGGCTCCGCGACAAACTCCCGCCCAGGCTGCCCGCCGTCCCGCTCCCGGACGCGCCAGGCACGCCCCCGCACCGCCCGATGGTCGAATGCACCCAGTGCGGCGCGCCGGGCCGCCCGGAGGCCCTCCCCGACGGCCTCTGCCGCCCCTGCCGCACCCCTGCCCCGGCCGTCACGACGGCCAGCCCCGCGCCGCCCGCGGAACGTGACGTCAAGGCATACGTCGGCACGCTCCGGGAACTGCTCAGGCTGCCATGACCGCGGGGGGCGACGGTGAGGAGAACCCGGCCCCGGCGACACACGGCCCATGTCGTGAGGCTGGGCAGAAAAGGGTGGAGCATACCCACCCCGATCCGCCGTTACACGCCGCAACACCGCCTTCTGTTCCCCTGGGTGGCTGAACTTTTGTTGTTCTGTGGCCAGTTGAAGGCACGTGGGGCCTACCCTTGACTGGGTGAACCAGTTGAAGACCCGCTCGCCCCAGGCCGAGGCCGCCATGCCCGGCACCGTCTCCGACGAGCTCCGTGCCGAGCTGATCGCGTTCCGGCGTGACCTCCACATGCACCCCGAGCTCGGCAACCAGGAGTTCCGCACCACCGCCGCCATCAAGGCGCGGCTGGAGAGGGCCGGCCTGGCGCCGGAAGTACTGCCCGGCGGCACGGGTCTCGTCTGTGACGTGGGGGAGTGGGACGGCGTCACGCCCATGCTGGCGCTGCGCGCGGACATCGACGCGCTGCCGATCCCGGACACCAAGGCGGGCGTCTCCTACCGGTCCACCGTGCCCGACCGTGCGCACGCCTGCGGACACGACGTCCACACCGCCTGCGTGCTGGGCGCCGGGCTCGTGCTCAGCGATCTCGACCGGCAGGGGCTGCTGCCGCACGCCGTGCGGCTGCTGTTCCAGCCCGCCGAGGAGGTGCTGCCCGGCGGAGCGGCCGACGCGATCGACGCCGGGGCGCTGAAGGGCGTAGGCAGGATCATCGGCGTGCACTGCGACCCGAAGGTGGACGTGGGGAAGGTCGGGCTGCGGATCGGGGCGATCACCTCCGCCTGCGACCGGCTGGAGATCTCCCTGGACGGCCCGGGCGGGCACACCGCCCGGCCGCACCTGACCACGGACCTGGTCACCGCGGCTGCCCGGGTGGCCCTGGACGTCCCCGCGCTGCTGGCCCGGCGCGTCGACGCGCGGGCCGGGCTCGCCGTCACCTGGGGGCGGCTGGTGACGGGACACGCACCCAACGTCGTCCCGCAACATGCCGAGCTGTCCGGAACGGTTCGCTGCCTCGATCTGGAGACCTGGCGGCAGGCGCCCGACATGGTTCACGCGGCGATCGACGAGGTGGCCGGAATGCACCGGGCCAAGACGGTGATCGACTACGTCCGCGGGGTCCCGCCCGTGGTGAACGACGCGGAGTCCATCGGCCTGCTCGACGCCGCGATGACCGTGCGTCGTGGCGCGTACGCGATCGAGGACACCGAACAGAGCCTCGGCGGTGAGGATTTCTCCTGGTACCTGGAGCACGTGCCGGGTGCCATGGCCCGGCTCGGAGTGCGCACCCCGGGTGACACGCGTGGTCTGGACCTGCACCGTGGCAACTTCGACGTGGACGAGGAGGCGATCACCGTCGGAGTCGAACTGTTCACCGCCGCTGCGCTGCTCGACGGCAACCGCTCGTAACCGGACAGGACACCTCCTGTTCGCGACGATCCGATAACGGCTTCCGTACAGGTCCTTATCTGACATCTACGCGCGTTACGATCGCCGCGAAACCAGCGCCGGAAGAGGCGCTTCGGTCAGGTTTGAAGGAGCCTTCCCTTGCGCCGGATCACCAGGATTGCCACCGTGGGCGTTATGTCCGCGGCACTCGCGCTGAGCGTCACGGCGTGTGGCGAGTCGTCCTCCTCGAGCAGCAGTTCCGACTCCAAGGCCGACAAGACGGCCATCGCGTACGACATCGGCGGACGTGGCGACCAGTCGTTCAACGACGCCGCCTACGCGGGCCTGAAGAGGGCCCAGAAGGACCTCGGGGTCAAGGGCACCGAGGCCGAGCCGTCCGAGGGCGAGTCGGACGCGGACAAGGTCCAGCGCCTCACCTCGCTGGCGCGTGCCGGCAACAACCCGGTGATCGGTGTCGGCTTCGCCTACGCCCCCGCCATCAAGAAGGTCGCCCCGAAGTTCCCGAAGACCACCTTCGGCATCATCGACGACGCCTCGGTGACCGGCGACAACATCGCCAACATCGTCTTCAACGAGGAGCAGGGCTCCTACCTCGCCGGTGTCGCCGCCGCCAAGGTCACCAAGACGAAGACGGTCGGCTTCATCGGCGGTGTCGAGACTCCGCTGATCAAGAAGTTCCAGGCCGGCTTCGAGCAGGGCGTCAAGGAGGCCGACCCCTCGGTGAAGGTGCTCGCGCAGTACCTGACCCAGCCGCCGAACTTCGACGGCTTCTCCAAGCCGGACCTCGGCAAGGCCGCCGCGCAGGGCCAGCTCGACAAGGGCGCCGACGTGGTCTACTCGGCGGCCGGTCTGGCCGGTTCCGGTGCCATCGAGGCCGTCTCCAAGGCCGGCAAGTGGAACATCGGCGTCGACTCCGACCAGTACCGGCAGGAAGGACTCGCCGCCTACAAGGAGTCCATCCTGACCTCGGTCACCAAGGACGTCGAGGACTCCGTCTTCAACCTGATCAAGTCCGTCCAGGACGGCAAGCCGCAGTCCGGTGAGGTCCGCTACGGCCTCGCCAAGGACGGCGTCGGCCTGGCCACGTCGAACCCGGCCTTCACCAAGATGACCGAGGTCATCGCGGCCGTGGACAAGGCGAAGAAGGAGATCATCGACGGCACGATCACCGTCAAGACCGCCCCGTAACGACTCCGGTCGTCACGTCGGTCCTCCCTGGGCCCGGAGCGCGCACCCGTCGCCGCTCCGGGCCCGTGGGGTGCTCGTCGAAGAATCACCCAGAGGTGTGCGCAGGTGACCAGTAGTGCCCGCGCGGCATCGGAGCAGTACCGAGACCGAAGCAGTACCGAAGAAGTTGTGCCCCTCGCAGTGCCCTGCTCGTACCGGGCCGGACCCGCGTCCGGACCGTGGTGGTGGTCCTACGCTTTACGATTCGGCAGCGCTACGCGTGTAGACAGCCCTCAGGCGCGATAACTTCACCCCCGCCCCCTCTGCCCCTGTGCCCCCGCTCCTGTCCGGCCAAGGAGAGTGCGTCATCAACGCGTCCAGCAGTCCCCCTGCCGTAGAACTGCACGGCATCACCAAGCGCTTCCCCGGTGTCGTCGCCAACCACGACATCGGCATCACCGTCCACAAGGGCACGGTCCACGCCCTCGTCGGTGAGAACGGCGCCGGCAAGTCCACCCTGATGAAGATCCTCTACGGCATGCAGAAGCCGGACGAGGGGACCATCGCCGTGGACGGCGAGCAGGTGTCGTTCGCCAACCCGGGCGACGCCATCGCGCGCGGCATCGGCATGGTGCACCAGCACTTCATGCTCGCCGACAACTTCACCGTCCTGGAGAACGTCGTCCTCGGCGGCGAGAAGCTGCACGGCATCGGCTCCGCCGCCCGCAAGAAGATCAAGGAGATCTCCGAGGCGTACGGTCTGGGGGTCAGGCCCGACGCGCTCGTCGAGGACCTCGGGGTCGCCGACCGCCAGCGCGTGGAGATCCTCAAGGTCCTCTACCGCGGAGCCCGCATCCTCATCCTGGACGAGCCGACCGCCGTGCTCGTCCCGCAGGAGGTCGACGCCCTCTTCGCGAACCTCCGCGAGCTCAAGGCCGAGGGTCTCACCGTCATCTTCATCTCGCACAAGCTCGGAGAGGTCCTCTCCGTCGCCGACGAGATCACGGTGATCCGGCGCGGTACGACGGTGGGCACCGCCGACCCCGCGAACACCACGACCAAGCAGCTCGCCGAGCTGATGGTCGGGAGCGAGCTGCCCTCACCCGAGACGCGCGAGTCCACGGTGACGGACGTGCCGATGCTGGGCGTCGAGGGGCTCTCCCTCAGCGTGACCGACCCGGACGGGGTCGTCCGTGACGTCCTGTCCGACGTCAGCTTCACCATCCACAAGGGTGAGGTCCTCGGGATCGCGGGCGTCGAGGGCAACGGCCAGACCGAGCTCATCGAGGCGCTCGTCGGGATGCGGAAGCCGGACAGCGGGGTCATCACCCTGGACGCCGCCGACATCTCGGACGCCCCCACCCGCAAGCGGCGCGAGGACGGCATCGGGTACATCCCCGAGGACCGCCACCGGCACGGCGTCCTGCTGGACGCCCCGCTGTGGGAGAACCGCATCCTCGGCCACGTCACGGAGAAACCCAACAGCCGCGGCTTCCTGCTGGACCCGAAGGCGGCGCGCGCCGACACCGAGCGCATCGTCCGCGAGTACGACGTCCGCACCCCGGGCATCGAGGTCACCGCGGGCTCCCTGTCCGGCGGCAACCAGCAGAAGCTGATCGTCGGCCGCGAGATGAGCCACAACCCGAAGCTGCTGATCGCCGCCCACCCCACCCGGGGCGTGGACGTCGGCGCGCAGTCGCAGATCTGGGACCAGATCCGCGAGGCGCGCCGCGACGGGCTCGCCGTCCTGCTCATCTCGGCGGACCTGGACGAGCTCATCGGGCTCTCCGACACCCTGCGCGTCATGTACCGCGGCCGGCTCGTCGCGGACGCCGACCCCGCCACCATCACCCCGGAGGAACTGGGCTCGGCCATGACCGGCGCCGCCGCCGGTCACCTCGAAGCAACACCGGAGGACGAGGCCTGATGAAGAAATTCGACAAGGACCGGATCGTCCTGGGATTCGCCGGACCGGTCCTGGCCCTGGTGGTGGCCTTCGCGCTCACCACCGTGGTCCTGCTCATCTCGAACCGCGATCCGTTCGAGCTGTACCGGCTGCTGTTCGAGCAGGCGTCGTTCTCCGACGTGCAGGTACTGATCATCAACCAGGCCGGTACGTACTACCTGGCCGCTCTCGCGGTCGCCGTCGGCTTCCGGATGAACCTCTTCAACATCGGCGTCGACGGGCAGTACCGCCTCGCCGCGATGATGGCTGCCCTGGTCGGAGCCAGCGTCGACCTTCCCGGGCCGCTCCAGATCCTCCTCATCGTCGTCGTCGCGATGCTGGTGGGCGCCTTCTGGGCGGGTATCGCGGGCTTCCTCAAGACCACCCGCGGGGTGAGCGAGGTCGTCGCGACGATCATGCTCAACTCCATCGCGACCTCGCTGATCGCCTGGCTGATCCTGCCGAAGAACTTCGGTGACCAGGCAGCCGGCTCCAACAACCTGACCACGGGCGAGATCCCGGAGTCCGGCTGGTTCCCGGGACTCTCCCTGGGCGTCGAGGCCGGTGAGATCTACGGCTTCACCTTCGTCGCCGCCGGCTGCGGCCTCGTCTACTGGCTCGTCCTGAACCGCACCCGCTTCGGCTTCGACCTGCGGGCCACGGGCGCCAGCGAGAGTGCCGCGCAGGCCTCCGGCGTGGACGCCAAGAAGATGATCCTGACCTCGATGCTGATCTCCGGCGCCGTCGCCGGCCTGGCCGGGATGCCCACGCTGCTGGGCGACACCCACACCTACAGCCTCGACTTCCCGGTCGGCATCGGCTTCACCGGCATCACCATCGCGCTGCTCGGCCGCAACCACCCGGTGGGCATCGCCCTCAGCGCCCTGCTGATCGCCTTCCTGGACAAGGCCTCCTCGTCGCTCGACCAGTTCGGGTTCGAGAAGGAGATCGCCACGATCATGCAGGGGCTGATCGTCATCTCCGTCGTCATCAGCTACGAGCTGGTCCGGCGCTACGGGACCCGCCGTCAGCAGCAGAAGGTCGGCGAAGAGCTCGCTGCCGGCCACGCCCTCACGACCGAGAAGGAGGCGGCCCTGTGAGCACCAGCAAAGTCTCCGCCGCACGTGTCGCCCCCCACAAGGGCGGCGGCCGACGCAAGCTCTCCCTGCCCGTCGTCCTCCTGATCATCGCCGGAGCGCTGGCCCTCGTCTCGCTGGTCCGCCTCATCAGCGGCGCGAACGACGTGACCTCCGTGGGCCAGGTGCGCGGCGCCCTCGAACTGGCCGTGCCGATCGGCCTGGCCGGACTCGGCGGTCTCTGGGCCGAGCGGGCCGGTGTCGTCAACATCGGGCTCGAGGGCATGATGATCCTCGGCACCTGGTTCGGCGCCTGGGCCGGTTTCCAGTGGGGCCCCTGGATGGGCGTCCTGTTCGGCATCATCGGTGGCGCGCTGGGCGGGCTGCTGCACGCGGTCATCACCGTCACCTTCGGCGTGAACCACATCGTCTCCGGTGTGGCGATCAACATCCTCGCCGTCGGCGTCACCCGCTACCTCTCCAACTTCACGTTCGCCGAGGAGCCCGGCGGTTCCTCCAAGCAGTCACCGCGGCTGGAGGAGATCGACAAGATCACCGTTCCAGGGCTGTCGGACTGGATGCAGGACCTCCAGGAACATCACTGGTTCTTCGTCTCCGACCTCGCCGGCATCATCGGCGGCCTGGTCACCGGACTGTCCCTGCTGACCGTCGTCGCCCTGCTGCTGATCCCCGTCACGTGGTGGGTGCTGTGGCGCACGGCGTTCGGTCTGCGCCTGCGCTCCTGCGGTGAGAGCCCGGTGGCCGCCGAGACGCTCGGCGTCAACGTCTACAAGTACAAGTACATCGCCGTGACGATCTCCGGCGGGCTGGCCGGGCTCGGCGGTGCCTTCCTCGCCCTCGTCGCCACCAGCATCTACCAGGAGGGGCAGACCGGTGGCCGCGGCTACATCGGTCTCGCCGCCATGATCTTCGGTAACTGGATGCCGGGCGGCATGGCCCTGGGCGCCGGACTCTTCGGCTTTACCGACAGTCTCAAGCTGCGCGGTGGTGCCGACAACGTCCACGCGATGCTGCTGCTCCTCGCGATCCTGCTGGTGATCGTGGTGTTCTGGCAGCTGTACCGCAAGAAGTACGTGGCCGCGGTGATCTCGGCGGCCGTCTCGGCGCTGCTGTTCACCTGGTACGCGCTGACGGACCAGGTCCCGAGCCAGTTCGTGGACGCCGCCCCGTACGTCACCACCCTGCTCGTGCTCGCGCTGTCGGCTCAGCGGCTGCGGATGCCCAAGGCGGACGGCGTGCCGTACCGCAAGGGCGAGGGCAAGTGACGTCGCCGCCCGCGTCCGTCGACTGGGACGCCCTGCGCAAGGCCGCACGGGAGGCCATGTCCCGGGCGTACGCCCCGTACTCCGGCTACCCGGTCGGCGCGGCGGCCCTGGCCGACGACGGGCGCACCCTCGTCGGCTGCAACGTCGAGAACGCCTCGTACGGCATCGGCCTGTGCGCCGAGTGCGGCCTGGTCTCGCAGCTGGCCGCCACGGGCGGCGGCCGGCTGACGCACTTCACCTGCGTGGACGGCACGGGCGCGGTGCTCGTGCCGTGCGGCCGGTGCCGGCAGCTGCTGTACGAGTTCGGGGGGCCCGGGCTCGTCCTGGAGACCCCGGACGGCCTGCGCACGCTCGACGAGATGCTGCCGCAGGCGTTCGGGCCGCAGCACCTCGGATAGGACGACCGCCGTGGCCCTCCCGACGACCGGGAGGGCCACGCCCGTATCACCCCTCTATGCGCGTAGAGTCAGTGGCGACTCTGCGTAGCGCATCCCTGCCGGAAGGACACCCAGGACCATGGACGCCATTTCCGTCATCCGCACCAAGCGGGACCGCGGCGAGCTCAGCCCCGAGCAGATCGACTGGGTCATCGACGCGTACACGCGCGGCGAGGTCGCCGACGAGCAGATGTCCGCCCTGGCCATGGCGATCCTGCTCAACGGCATGAACCGTACCGAGATCGCCCGCTGGACCGCCGCCATGATCGCCTCAGGCGAGCGGATGGACTTCGGCGCGCTCTCCCGCCCCACCACCGACAAGCACTCCACCGGCGGCGTGGGCGACAAGATCACCCTCCCGCTCGCCCCGCTCGTCGCGGCCTGCGGCGCGGCCGTGCCGCAGCTCAGTGGACGGGGACTCGGCCACACCGGCGGCACGCTCGACAAGCTGGAGTCCGTCCCCGGCTGGCGCGCCCACCTGTCCAACGCCGAGATGCTGGACGTCCTGGAGACCACCGGCGCCGTGATCTGCGCGGCGGGTGACGGGCTGGCCCCCGCCGACAAGAAGCTGTACGCGTTGCGCGACGTCACCGGCACCGTCGAGGCCATCCCGCTCATCGCCAGCTCGATCATGTCCAAGAAGATCGCCGAGGGCACCGGCGCGCTCGTCCTGGACGTCAAGGTCGGCTCCGGCGCCTTCATGAAGACCATCGAGGACGCCCGCGAACTGGCCTCGACCATGGTCGCCCTCGGCACCGACAGCGGCGTACGCACGGTCGCGCTGCTCACCGACATGTCCACACCGCTGGGCCTGACCGCGGGCAACGCCCTGGAGGTACGCGAGTCCGTCGAGGTGCTCGCCGGCGGCGGTCCCCAGGACGTCGTCGACCTGACCCTCGCCCTCGCCCGCGAGATGCTCGACGCCGCGGGGCTCAAGGACGCCGACCCGGAGAAGGCCCTCGCCGACGGCTCGGCCATGGACGTGTGGCGCCGCATGATCGCCGCGCAGGGTGGTGACCCGGACGCCGAGCTCCCCGTCGCCCGCGAGCAGCACGTGGTCACGGCTCCGTCCTCGGGCGTCCTGACCCGTCTGGACGCCTACGACGTCGGCATCGCCGCCTGGCGGCTCGGTGCCGGCCGCGCCCGCAAGGAGGACCCGGTGCAGGCCGGTGCGGGTGTCGAGCTGCACGCCAAGCCGGGCGACACGGTGACCGAGGGACAGCCGTTGCTGACCCTGCACACGGACACCCCGGAGAAGTTCGAGTACGCGCTGAAGGCGCTGCCCGGCTCGTACGACATCGCCCCGGCCGGCACTCCGTTCACCGCGACGCCGGTCGTGCGGGAGCGTATCGCCTGACCTGAGGTTCTCCCCTGCGGAAGAACGGGACCGGCGGACCGCCGCCGGTCCCGTTCGGCATGCCGGGCCGGTGACGCACCGGACACCGGGTGTTCCCGGTCGGCCGGGGCGGGCCCCGGGGCGATGAGTTTCCGGCGCCACGCCGGTCTCTGTGGTGTGGATGCCATGACTCCGAACGCGCTCGTCCTCACCGGCCGCGTCACGCGTGCCGATGTGCCGGGCCTCTGCGCCCGGCTGGAGGCGCTGCTGCGCATCCGCCCGCAGGCTGCGGATCCGCCCGTCGCGGTGAGGGTGATCGACTGCGACGTGGGCGGGGTGATACGCCCGGATCTGGCCCTGGTCGAGGCGGTCGCCCGGCTCGGGCTCGTCGCACGCCGAGCCGGGGGCGTCGAGCTGCGGCTGCGCAACGTCCCGGCCGAAGTCGGGACGCTGCTCGAGCTGGTGGGGCTGGCCGGCGTGGTGGGTGACGTCCGGCCGCGACCGGACTGATCCACGCCCCAGCGGGCCACGGCGTGGGCGCGGACCTCACCGGAGCTGCGGTGGACCTGCTCCGCGTATCCGTCCGCGTATCCGTGCGGCACCTGCGTGCCCCCGTGACGGGGACGGTGCTCGCCGAGGGTGACGGCGCCACCCCGGAGGCAACGCACGGGGCATCGCCGCCCAGCCCGCCCACCACAGGAAGGCTCAGCCCATCACCACGGGCCGCCCGGGTCTCCTCACGCGTCGGCGTCCAAGTGGTCCGGCAGTCCGAACAGCGGGAACCAGCGCGGGGTGTCCAGGAAGCAGTGCATACCGGTGATGGCGCCGTCCGAGATGTCGATGACCTGCACCGCCCACGGCACGAAGCCCGGACCGTCCGGATTCGGCTTGTAGTGCGCGAAGGCGGGGGTGCCGTTGGCCTCCGTCGCCACCAGCCGGGAGTTGGCACAGCTCGCCCCCATGGAGAGCATGAAGCCCGCGATGTCGTCGTGTCCCCGGAGCCAGAGGTCGAACGGCGGCATGGTCATCACCGCGTCCTCGTGGAGCAGCGCCGTCAGCGCCGCCATGTCGTACCCCTCGAAGGCCGCCACATAGCGGTCCAGGAGCTTGCGCTGCTCCTCGTCCAGCGGATTCGCGGTGTCCGGGACCGTGCCCTCCATCTCCGAGACCGTCGCCCGGGCACGCTGCAGCGCGCTGTTGACCGAGGCGACCGTCGTCTCGAGCAGCTCGGCGACCTCACTGGCCCTCCAGGCCAGGACCTCGCGCAGGATGAGCACCGCCCGCTGCTTCGGCGGCAGGTGCTGGAGAGCGGCGACGAACGCCAGGCGCACCGATTCGCGGGCCACCGCGGCCTCGGCCGGATCGGCCGTGGACGGCAGGACGCGGCCGTCCGGCATCGGCTCCAGCCAGGTGTTCTCCGGACGCGGGTTGAGCGCGGCCTGCGCCAGGGGCGTGGGACCGGTCAGATCCACCGGCCTGGCCCGCTTGTTGCCCGCGTTCAGCATGTCCAGGCAGACGTTCGTCGCGATGCGGTAGAGCCAGGAGCGCAGCGAGGAACGGCCCTCGAACTTGTCGAAGTTGCGCCACGCGCGCACCATCGTGTCCTGGACCGCGTCCTCCGCCTCGAAGGCCGAGCCGAGCATCCGGTAGCAGTAGCCGGTCAGCTCGACCCGGTGTCCCTCCAGACGGCTGTCGATGTCCGCCGTCGCTGTCAGATCACTCATCGCTCCACCCCAGTTGCGCTGTGACACCGCTCACCCAGCACTGTGGAAGCTACCCCAGGGCACCGACAACGGGGCGGAAGCGGGAAAGCGGCAGCTCAGGTGCCGGGCTTGCGTCCGTACACGAAGACGTCGTCCCCGTTCTTCAGCAGGTTCCAGTATGACTTCGCGTCCGCCGGACGCATGTTGACGCAGCCCGCCGAGCCCGGGTTGTTGTACATGGACTTGGTGACCGAGTGGAACGCCTGGCCGCCGTCGAAGAACTGGGCGTACGGCATCCGGACGTCGTAGAGCGTCGACCAGTGGTTGATGTTGCGCCAGTAGACCTTGCTCGCGCCGGTGCGCGTCTCCGCGCCGTCGCGACCCGTCCGCACCGGCACCGGGCCGAACTTCAGCCTGCTGCCGTCCTGGATCCAGCTCAGCTGCCGCGTGAGGTCCACGCACGCGATGCGTCCCCTGTTGGTGGGGCACTTCTTCGCGGCGTTGGGGTTCTTGCCCGCCGCCTTCTGCGCGGTGATCGTCTTCATCGTCCGCCAGGTCACGGGTCCCGCGTACCCGGCGGACGGCGTGATGCCCTTCGATACCTGGAAGGCGCGGATCGCCGTGCAGTCGGCCGTGGACTGACGCCCGTCCACCGGCCGGTTCAGGTACTTCTCGACCTGCTTCTGGTACGGCCCCTTCGACGCCGTGCAGGAGGCCGCCTGCGCGGCCGTGCCGGTGCTCAGGACCAGGGCCGGTACGGCCATGAGTCCGGCGACGGACAACGCGGCTCCGCGCCGCGTCGTCACGCTGCCGCATATCTTCCCCGAGATGCGCATACGCCTGTTCCCCTTCGCGCGCGGTGTGGTGACTCCGCTTGTTGGACGCGCGTAGGGGAGCGGCGGTTGTGCGGGAACAGGTCTCAGTTGTGCACGGCCGTCGCCGTCCGGGTCCGGAGCCGCTCGGTGCGGGCGGCCCTCGTCCCGTACAGCGTGATCGACACGACGCCGAGGACCGCCAGGAGACCCAGTGCGACCGTGCCCGTCCAGCCGCCGGCGTGGAAGGCGACCGCGCCGAGCGTGCCGCCCGCGCTGGATCCCAGGTAGTACGCGGACTGGTAGAGCGCCGACGCCTGGGCGCGGCCCGTCGTCGCGGTACGGCTCACCGAGGAGGAGGCGACCGCGTGCCCGGCGAAGAATCCGGCCGTGATCAGGACCAGGCCCAGCAGGACGGCGGCCAGCTGGTCGGCCAGGGAGAGCAGCAGGCCCGCGGCAGTCGTGGACACGGCGAGGTAGAGCGCGCCCCGGCGGCCCAGCCGGGCGACCAGGCGGCCGGCCGCCGCGGAGGAGACCGTACCGACCAGGTAGACCAGGAAGATCGAGCCCACGACGCCCTGCGGGAGGCTGAACGGTGCCTCGACGAGCCGGTAGCCGATCACGGTGTAGACCGCGCCGAACACCGTCATGAACAGGGCGCCGATCGCGTACAGCCGGCGCAGCAGCGGGTCGGCGAGGTGGCCGGTGACCGTCTTCGCCAGAGCCCTGGGGTTCAGCGAACCGGGCGTGAAGTGCCTGGCCTTGGGGATCATGAAGTGGAACACGACGGCGCAGGCGACGGCCAGCAGCCCGACCGCGCCGAGCGCGGCCCGCCAGCCCCACAGCTGGGCGACCCAGCCGGTGAGGATGCGGCCGCTCATGCCGCCGATGCTGTTGCCCGCCACGAACAGCCCGATCGCGGCCACCAGCGCCTTGGGCCGCACCTCCTCGGCCAGGTACGCCATCGCGGAGGCGGGCAGTCCGGCCAGTGCCGCGCCCTGGACCGCGCGCAGCGCGATCAGCCAGCCGAGCGAGGGGGCGAACGGGACGAGCAGCCCGACCAGCACGGCCACCGTCAGGGAGGCCGTCATCATCTGCCGCCGCCCGAAGCGCTCGGAGAGCGCGCTCAGCGGCAGGACGCACAGTGCCAGCGCACCGGTCGCCGCGGAGACCGTCCAGCTCGCCTGACCGGCCGTGGCGCCGAAGGAGGCGGAGACGGCGGGCAGCAGCGCCTGCGTGGAGTAGAGGAGTGCGAAGGTCGCGATCCCGGCGGCGAACAGAGCGAAGCTCATCCGGCGGTAACCGGGGCGGCCCGGCTCGAGGCGGTCCGGCTCGGAGCGGCCCGGCTCGGAGTGGTCGGGTCCGGACCGGTCCCGGGTGGTCGGGGGGACGGCGACGGCGGATGACGGAGCGGAGGCGCCCAGCACGATGGTGGACGCCCCGGTACTGGCAGGAGGCATACCCCGAACGTAGGCTTCCGCGTTTCATGCGTCCAATGCATGAAACCGTCATAATCGTTCCCATGGTGCATCAGTACAGCTCACAGCCTCGGCTGTCACCGAGCAGTTACGAAGAAGACATTCGCGCCGTGCTCGCGCCCCGCCTGGCGTACTTCGAGGCGGTGGCCCGCCACGAGCACGTCACCCGTGCCGCACACGAGCTCGGCGTGCCGCAGTCGACGCTCTCGCGGGCCATGGTCAGGCTCGAACAGGACCTGGGAGTCGCCCTCTTCGCCCGCAGGGGCCGCACCGTCTCGCTCACCCCCGCCGGCCGCACCTTCCTCGGATCGGCGGAACGCGCGCTGGCCGAGGTGGAGAAGGCCGCCGACTCGGTGCGCGCCGACGCCGACCCGACCGCGGGCAAGGTGGCCTTCGGCTTCCTGCACACCATGGGCTCCGAGACCGTGCCCGCCCTGATCCGCGCCTTCCGGGCCGACCATCCGAGGGTCCGCTTCCAGCTCGTGCAGAACTACGGCGAGGCGATGATCGAGCGACTGCGGGCGGGCGGCCTCGACCTCTGCCTGACGTCCCCCGTCCCCGACGCCCCCGATCTCGTGGCCCGCCGCCTGGACGAGCAGCGGCTGCGGCTGGTCGTGCCCGACGACCACCGCCTCGCCGGACGGCGGCGTGTCCGCCTCGCCGAGGCCGCCGATGAAGCCTTCGTCACCCTGGAACCCGGTTACGGCCTGCGGCGGATCACCGACGACCTCTGTGCGGAGGCCGGCTTCACGCCGCGCGTCGCGTTCGAGGGCGAGGAGGCCGAGACGCTGCGCGGGCTGGTCGCCGCCGGGCTCGGGGTGGCCCTGCTGCCGCCGCCCGCTGTCGCCCGGCCCGGCGTGGTCGAGCTGACCGTGACGGCGCCGCGTGCGGCCCGTGAGATCGGGGTGGCCTGGCTCGACGGGCACCCCGACACCCCGCCCGTGGCCGCCTTCAAGCGTTTCCTGCTCTCGCGCCGAGGGAACCTGCTGCCGGACTGACCAGGCGCGCGGAGCCGGACCGGGGCGCGCGGACCCGTCGCCCTGCGCCCCGCGTGCCGGCGCCCCGCGCCCGCGGCCCGTCGCCCCTACCCCCGTACCGACGGGACGGTCCGACGCGCGCGCTCAGTGCCGCAGCGACCGGCCGAAGCCGGCGGCCAGCGGCATCCGCAGCCCCAGCGGCGGCGGTGCCGCGAACGCGTCGGCGACCGGTCGCGCGTACGACCTGGCGAAGAGCGAGCCCCGCACGAAGTCCGCGGCCAGCGCCGTCACCTCGGGCCGGTGCTGACGCAGCGCGTGTCCGTCCGAATGGACCTCGAACCGGCAGGTGTCCCGGTTGGACTTCTTGGCGCGCTCGGCCAGCCGGTAGGACAGCTCCGGATCCGTCCGCGCGTCGTTCGTGCCGTGCACGATCAGCACCCGGCGCCCCGCGAGGTGCTTGACCGGCTCGGGTTCCGGCTCGGGAGCGGCCGGGCCCTCCGGCAGCCACGGGGCCATCGCCAGGACCGACGTGACGGCCGCGTGCCCGCCCGCGCGCAGGGCCGCCCGGCCGCCCATCCCGTGCCCGGCGAGGCAGACGGGGACGTCACCGTAGCGGCGCACGACCTCGTCGGCGGCCCACTCGGCGTCGGCCGCCGGATCGGCGTCGGCGTTCCAGCCCCGCCGCCGGTAGCGCACGATGTGTACGGCGAGACCGTCCCCGTGGCCGGCCCGCGCCAGCGTCCGTGCGAACGGCAGTTGGAGGGCGTACGAGAGGGCGGAGGGACGGCGCCGCGATGCGGTCTCGCCGTCCGGGAGCAGCAGGACCACGCCGCTGACCTCGGATGGTGCTCCGGCCGTGTTGACGGCCCGTCCCAGCCTGGCGGCAGGCAGGGGAAGTGCGCGCTGTGCCATGACAGAACAGTGTCAGAAGGGCAGATGGATTCCATCCGACTTCGGGGTCACTGTTACGCATCGGCGACAGCGCTCTACGCGCGTAGGCGCTAGAGTGCCAAGATGACGAGCCAGACCCTGAACGTCCCCGATTCCGACCAGATCCGCCGTGCGCCCAAGGTGCTTCTGCACGACCACCTCGACGGTGGCCTGCGC
The DNA here is from genome assembly GCF_030816615.1 of Streptomyces sp. B1I3. NCBI lineage: Bacteria > Bacillati > Actinomycetota > Actinomycetes > Kitasatosporales > Streptomycetaceae > Streptomyces > Streptomyces sp. B1I3. The sequence continues at coordinate 3,142,947 of NZ_JAUSYD010000001.1, read as the reverse complement.
CCCGGCACCGTCGTCGAGCTGGCGCTCGCGCAGGGCTACGACGCCCTCCCGGAGACCGAACCCGACAAACTCGGCATCTGGTTCCGTGAGGCGGCGGACTCCGGTTCGCTGGAGCGCTACCTGGAGACGTTCGCCCACACCTGTGCCGTCATGCAGACGCGTGACGCCCTGTTCCGGGTGGCGGCCGAGTGCGCCGAGGACCTCGCCGAGGACGGCGTCGTCTACGCCGAGGTGCGGTACGCGCCGGAGCAGCACCTCACCGCGGGCCTGACCCTGGAAGAGGTCGTCGAAGCGGTCAACGACGGCTTCCGTGAGGGCGAGCGGCGGGCCCGTGCGAACGGTCACCGCATCCGCGTCGGCGCCCTCCTCACGGCCATGCGGCACGCCGCCAGGGCGCTGGAGATCGCCGAGCTCGCCAACCGCTACCGCGACCTGGGTGTCGTGGGCTTCGACATCGCGGGTGCCGAGGCGGGCTTCCCGCCCACCCGGCACCTGGACGCCTTCGAGTACCTCAAGCGCGAGAACAACCACTTCACCATCCACGCGGGCGAGGCCTTCGGGCTCCCGTCGATCTGGCAGGCCCTGCAGTGGTGCGGCGCCGACCGGCTCGGCCACGGCGTGCGCATCATCGACGACATCGAGATCGCCGACGACGGCAGCGTGACCCTGGGCCGTCTCGCCTCCTACGTACGGGACAAGCGCATCCCGCTGGAGCTCTGCCCGACCTCCAACCTCCAGACCGGTGCCGCGGACTCGTACGCCGAGCACCCCATCGGGCTGCTGCGCAAGCTGCATTTCCGCGCCACCGTGAACACGGACAACCGGCTGATGAGCGGGACCAGCATGAGCCAGGAATTCGAGCGGCTGATCGAGACGTTCGGATACACGCTCGACGACATGCAGTGGTTCACAGTCAATGCGATGAAATCAGCGTTCATTCCTTTCGATGAACGTCTCGCGATGATCAATGACGTCGTGAAGCCCGGATACGCGGAGCTGAAATCCCAGTGGCTTTTCCGTCAGACCGTCACGACCAGCGGTTCTTCGCCCTCTGCGGGCTGAGGTAGATACGGAGAAAGCGGCCGGGGGTGTTGAATCCCGGCCGTTTTCCGTGTCCCGGCATGTTTGCGGGAGGGGTGAGGAGCTGGCTACGTTGCAGAGCCCGCTCACATCCCCTTTCCAAGGATGAATGTCATATGAAGCAGACCGCTGTCAGGACCCTCGGCGTCGCCGCTCTCGGTGCCGCTTTCGCCGCCGCCGGTGCGGGCAGTGCCTCCGCCGTCGCGCTGCCCGTCGACTCGGCGGCCGGCATGCTGCCCCAGAACATCGCACTCGACTCCGTGGTCGACGCCCTGCCTGCCGTCCAGAAGGCCGCGGGTGGCCTCCTCGACCAGCAGCAGGGGGGCCACGCGGTCAAGACGCAGGGCAACAACCTGCTCGGCGGCATGCCCGCCGGCGGGCTGACCGGTCTCCTGCCCCTCGGCCGCTGAGCAACACCGTCGACGCACTGTGGGGCGCGCACCCGGACCGGGTGCGCGCCCCACAGTTGTTCTCCCCGTGCGTCCTCCCCGTGGTGCCGCCGGTCACCAGGCCGGCGCGGACGAGGGCTTCTCCGACGGCAGCAGCATCCACAGCGCCAGGTACAGCAGGAACTGGGGGCCGGGAAGCAGGCACGAGACCAGGAAGATGACGCGCATCGTCCCTGCGGAGGTGCCGAAGCGCCGTGCCAGCGCTGCGCACACTCCACCGATCATGCGTCCGTCACGGGGGCGGGCAAGTGCGGCCATGGTGGGCTCCTTCGCGAACCGTTGCGGGGAGCAGCTCCGTCGTGCTCCCGGTACCTCCATAGTGGCTCCGCGAAGGGGTGCAAAGCGTCGCTCTACGGGGCGATGCCGACCCTGGAAATCGTCGGGGTCGGCCCCTGAGGGGCCTCGCTCCTGAGGGCCCAGGTCTCGTTACCGATCCGCGTCAGGTCCCCGGCCCCCGCCCGGTTGCCGCGGCGCAGCCTCGCCCGGGACACCGGAACGACCAGCAGATGCGCGAGCGCGACGCCCGTGGTGTTCAGCAACAGCGAGTCCACGTCGACGACCTGGCCCGGTACGCCCGTCTGTCCCAGTTCGATGGCCATCGAGATCAGGGCTCCCGCCGCGACGGTCCGCGCGAGTGAGGCCCAGGGGGAGACCAGCAGTCTGCCTCCGGCCATCGGGAGCAGGACGCCCAGCGGCGCCAGCAGCAGCAGCCCCTCACCGATCCGGCGTGCCGCCTCGACGGGGCCGAGTGCCAGGTCCGCCCGTATCCCGTCGAGCGGCCGCAGGTTCGCGGCCGTCATCCAGGGCACATCGAGCGGGCGCAGTGTCAGCCAGCCGACGAACAGCAGATGCGCGAGGAGGAGGAGGGCCCCCGTCGCACGGAAGTGGATGACGGCACGGCCGTCCGGACTCTGACGCACATGCACCAAGACGCCACGACCGGCAGGATCGGTTCCGCACGGTCGCGGAAGCCTCTGTGACGAGCGGCACGCAGGGGACCGGCTCGGGACGGCCCGGCCGGCCGCTCCCGTCCGGCCCGCCGGGACAGCCCGCCCAGGGCCCACCCGGCCCCCAAGGCCCACCGCCCCCAGGGCCCCCGAGCAGCCGGGGCCCGTTCAGGGAAGCTCGGCCGCGCTCACCGTCGGTACGTTCTCGGGACGGCTCTTCGTCTCCGCCGTGCAGAGGTAGTTCCGCGGGGCGTAGTTCCCCGGTCCGCCGAGCAGCACGGAATCGCCCGGACCCAGCGGCTCGCTCTCCGCGTACGTGCACACCACCTGCGCGAGCGCCTCGGCCGGCAGGTCCTCGGGCTGCTCGCTGAGACGCAGCGTGCCCTTGGGATCCCCCTTACGGGCCCCGGAGACCCGCAGCTGGGCCGGCACGGCCGTGGAGAAGCCCGCACGCCGCTCGTCGGCCGACGGCTCCTGCCGCAGTTCGCTCAGCAGCAGCTGCGCGACCGGGAGCGGATCCGACCGGGACTCGTCGACCTCGACCGTGCGCTCCACCGTCACCAGCTGCGAGGCGCAGACCAGGTGGACGCGCACGGCGACGGTCCTGGGCGGCGGCGCGTCCACCGACCCCGACGTCGTCCGGCAGGGCACCCGTGACGGCGCAGCCCCGGCGTCCACGGGCACCGACGTGCTCCTGATCCCGCACCCGGCACTCAGCGCCGCGCAGGCCACCACGGCGGCCAGCGCGCCGATCGCACGCCCGACGGCGCCGGCCCGCCCTCCGCGGCGGGGTGTGCGGTACGCGCGCTCGCTGTGCGTCACTCGACGTCGCCCTTCTCGCTCCGGTCGGGGTCCGCGTCCCCCGGGGCACCGGTCAGCCGCTCCGCGTCGCGCGGCAGGCGCAGCACGAACACCGCCCCGTCGCCGTCCGGCGAGTTGGAGGCCGTGATGTCACCGCCGTGGATGTGCGCGTTCTCCATCGCGATGGACAACCCCAGGCCGCTGCCCTCGGAGCGCGGCCGGGAGGCACTCGCCTTGTAGAAACGGTCGAAGACGTGCGGCAGGACCTCCTCCGGGATGCCCGGGCCGTGGTCGCGTACCTCGATGACCAGCTCGTCGTCGTCGGTGCGTACCGACACGCGCACCGGGGACCCGCCGTGCTTGAGGGCGTTGCCGATCAGGTTGGCGAGGATCACGTCGAGCCGGCGCGGATCCAGCCGCACCATCATGCCGCGCTCGGCGTCCAGATCGACCGCGTCCAGCCAGGCGCGCGCGTCGATGCAGGCCGTCACCTGGTCGGCGACGTCGACCGTGTCCAGGACGAGCCTGGCCGTACCCGCGTCGAAGCGGGTGACCTCCATGAGGTTCTCGACCAGGTCGTTCAGCCGCCGGGTCTCGCTCACCACCAGGTGCACGGCGGGCGCGATCATCGGGTCCAGGCTGTCCGCCTCGTCCTCCAGCACCTCGGCGACCGCCGTGATCGCGGTCAGCGGGGTCCGCAGCTCGTGCGACATGTCGGCGACGAACCTGCGGCTCGACTCCTCCCGCGCACTCATGTCGGCGACCTTCTTCTCCAGCGAGCTCGCCGTCTTGTTGAACGTGCGTGAGAGGTCGGCCAGTTCGTCCGTGCCCGAGACCACGAGACGGGTGTCGAGCTTGCCCTCGCCGAGCTTGCGGGCCGCGTCACCGAGCCGTTGCACGGGCCGCAGCACCGTCGTCGCCGCCGCCTGCGCGAGGAGCGCCGAACCGACGAGGGCCAGCGCGGTGGCGATGCCGAGGGACCAGGCCAGTGAATTGAGGTCCTGGCGCTCCTGGTCGAGCGACTTCAGCATGTACCCGGCCGGCCCGCCACCGATGATCCTCGTACCGGCCACCAGGTAGGGGGTGCCGCCGATGGTCGTGCGCTGCCAGAACAGGTGGTACTCGTCCGTGTTGCCGGAGGTGAGCGGCTGCTTCTTGCCGACCTGCTTCTGCAGGGACACCGGCACGTCCTGCTTGGTGAACGCGTCGATGTCGGAGGAGCCGACGACCGGCTTGGCGTCGCGGGTGCCGATCAGCAGCACGTGGTAACCGGGGCCGCTGCTCGCCATCTGCTCGGCGGCGCCCCGCAGGTCGTCGGCCGTGGGCTCCAGCGGGAGCGATGCCGCCCGGGTCTGCATCTGACGGCGGAAGTCGCCGAGCGCCGTGTCCTGCGTACGCGTCAGGACGGCCTCACGGTTGAGCCAGTACGCGATGCCCGACGCGGACACCGCGGCAGTCAGTGCCACCAGCGCGAACACGACCAGGAGCCGCATCCGCAGGCTGGTCCAGCGAAGACCCGCGAGTATGGAACGCTTCGCGGAACCGCTCACTGAGGCGAATCCAGCCGGTAGCCGACACCGCGCACGGTACGGATCAGCGTCGGCGAGGACGGCACGTCCTCCACCTTCGCCCGCAGCCGCTGCACACAGGCGTCGACGAGCCGCGAGTCACCGAGGTAGTCGTGTTCCCACACCAGACGCAGCAACTGCTGCCGGGACAGGGCCTGGCCGGGCCTGCGGCTCAGCTCGAGCAGGAGACGCAGCTCGGTCGGCGTGAGCTGCAGGTCCTCCCCGTTCTTCGTGACGGTCATCGCCGAACGGTCGATGACGACGCTCCCGAAGGTCGCCGAGTCCGTGGACTCGCGCTCACCGCGGCGCAGCACCGCGCGGATACGGGCGTCGAGCACCCGGCCCTGCACGGGTTTCACCACGTAGTCGTCCGCGCCGGACTCCAGTCCCACCACGACGTCGATGTCGTCGCTGCGCGCGGTCAGCAGGATGATCGGCAGCTGGTCGGTGCGCCGGATGCGCCGGCAGACCTCGAAGCCGTCGATCCCGGGCAGCATCACGTCCAGCACGACCAGGTCGGGCCGCTGCTCCCGGAGCAGCTCCAGGCCGTCCTCTCCCGTCGCCGCGGCGGCCACACGGTGGCCCTGGCGTGACAGCGAGAGTTCGAGGGCCGTGCGGATGGCGTCATCGTCCTCGATCAGCAACAGGAAAGGCACGGGGGTCATTCTGACTCATGGTGGTGCCGCAGTTCGACAATCCCCCCGACTTGACCGGCCGACAGGCCCCTGTGACAGGCCTGTGACAGTCGCAGGACAGCGCCATGAAACTGCCCCGGCAAGCTCATTGGCACAGGGAACGAACGGACTCCACCGACGGGGGGCGCGAGATGAACGCACTGCACAGCACCACCACGAGCGCAGTTGTCACGCGTCTCCACGACGTCGGCCGGAGCCAGGAGAAGTCCGGGGGTGCGAACCGCCGGGGGTGTGTTCGCGGCGCCGGGCGTCAACATCCTTCGTATCTCACGATGGTTGACGCGCCCACGGGGGAAAACGGGGGAAGCGGGACCGGTGCGTACGGGGAGGTCACGGGGGAGCGGAAGCCCCTGGAGCGGACGGAGGACGCCGAAGCGGCGTTCACCGCCTACGTCCAGGAGCGCCGCGCCTCCCTGTACGCGACGGCCTACCACCTGACCGGCGACCGGTTCGAGGCGGAGGACCTGCTGCAGAGCGCCCTCTTCTCGACGTACCGGGCGTGGGACAGGATCAGCGACAAGGCGGCGGTCGGTGGGTACCTCCGCCGCACCATGACCAATCTGCACATCAGCGCCTGGCGCAGGCGCAAGCTGAACGAATACCCGACCGAGGAGCTGCCGGAGACGGTCGGCGACACGGACGCGATGCGCGGCACGGAACTGCGTGCGGTGCTCTGGCAGGCCCTCGCACGGCTGCCGGAACTCCAGCGCACCATGCTGGTCCTGCGGTACTACGAGGGCCGCACCGACCCGGAGATCGCGTCCATCCTCGGCATCAGTGTCGGCACGGTGAAGTCGAGCATCTGGCGGTCGCTCCGCCGGCTGCGCGAGGACGAGGTCCTCAGCTTCGGCCGTGACGAGGAGGAGTCCTTCGGCGAGCTGGTGGCCTGAGGCGTACGGGGGACACGGGGGACGGGCTGCCGCTTCGGGGGAGGCGGCGGCACGGGGGAGCACGCAGCGGGGCCGGACGGGCCGGGGGGTCCTGTCCGGCCCCGCAGCGTTGCCGGCCGTGGGGCCCGGTGGGCCCCGCTCCGCCGTCAGGCGGCCGCCGACGGCGCCCTGCGGCACCGGCCCGCCGCGGCCGCGGCCAGCCGGCCCAGGGCCTCCTGCCGACCGCACGGGTACGCGCCCAGCGCCGCCTGCCGGGCCACGATGCGCCGTTCGGCCCGCATCAGGCGCCATCCCCGCCGCAGCAGGAACGGCACGGATTTGCGGCCTTCGCGCAGGTCCCGCAGCAGCCGGCGCCGGAAGGTCGTCGACGGACGCCCGCGCAGGCAGAGCGCGTCCGCGAGCAGGCCCAGTTCCTGGCAGCGCGTCACGATGTCCGCCGCGAAGATGCCCTCGGCTATGAACAGGGGGGTGCGCTCCATGTCGAGCGCCTCCCGGCCCGTCCGCGAGCTGGTGGCGATGTCGTACACCGGTACGTCCGTACGCCCTGTGCGGCACAGCTCCGCGATCGCCCCGACCGCCGCGTCCGCGTCCCAGGACAGGGCCGAGTCCCAGTCGATGTCCGTGCTGCCGGTGACCAGAGGCAGTGTCGGATCGTTGCCTTCTTTGTAGAAGTCGTCCAGACGCAGAACCGGCAGACCGGTGCGGGCGGCGAGGGACGACTTGCCGGAGCCGGAGGGACCGGCGAGCAGCACGACTCGAGTGGGGATCGGTTGGGAACTCACAGAACAGAAGTGTGAGGCATTGACCCGGGCAGGGGATCCCCGGGAGGTCCTGTTGGTATCCAGCATCACACGTCAACTACTCTGCGTGCGCGGACGATTACCGCATCGGCCCCGATCAGGTGGGAAAACATGGCACGTCATGCACTGTCCAAGCCCCGGCGACGCGCTCTGCTGCGCGCCGGTCTGACCCTCACCGCGCTGGGCGCGGCGCTCGGCGCGGGAGGTGCGGCTGCCCAGGCGGCGCCGCTGCCCGCCGCCCCCGCCACCGGCTCGGACACCGCCGACAGCACGCTGGGGGCGGTCCATGACGCGGCGGCGCCCGCCCTGACCAGCGCGCTCGGTTACGGGCTGGCCGGGGCCGTGTCCCCGGTCACCGACCTCCAGATCGACCCGCTGGCCGGCACCGGCGTGGACCCCCTGGACAACGCGGTGGGCGCCCAGATCGCCGACTTCAAGCCCGTGACCACGGCGCTGGTCACCGATCCGCTGACCAGCGGGTCGGCGCTCGGCGACCTGCCCGTGGTGGGCGAGGTGACCGGCCTGATCACCGGCTGACGTACGCGCGCATGCCGCAGGGCCGCCCCTCCCGGGGCGGCCCTGCGGCATGTCGCGCCGTGCGTCAGTACGAGGAGCCGGAGGTGCCCAGGGCGCCCGTCGGGTGCCAGACCGTCTTGATCTCCAGGAAGGCCGTCAGGCGGCGCGTACCGGGATCGGCGGACCAGTCGGTGCCGGCCGTGCCGTTCGCACCGTCCGCGCCGTCCACAGCCTGTGGACGCAGGACCCGCTTCAGGTTGTCGGCCGCCGCGGCCTCCAGCTCCTTCGCCAGTCCGGAGTCCGCGCCGGCGCCGGTGAGGTCGATGGCATTGACGTCCTGGTGCGAGGCCAGCGGGGCCGCGAGTTCGGCCGTCCTCCCGGACAGGATGTTGACCACACCGCCGGGCAGGTCCGACGTCGCCAGGACCTCGCCCAGCGACAACGCGGGCAGCGGCGCGTCGGCCGACGCGACGACGACCGCCGTGTTGCCCGTGGCGATGACCGGCGCGAGCACCGAGACGAGACCCAGGAACGACGACTCCTGCGGCGCCAGGACCGCCACCACGCCCGTCGGCTCCGGCGTGGAGAGGTTGAAGTAGGGGCCCGCCACCGGGTTCGCCCCGCCGGCGATCTGGGCGATCTTGTCGGTCCAGCCCGCGTACCAGACCCAGCGGTCGATCGCCGCGTCCACGACGGCCGCCGCCTTGGACTTCGACAGTCCTTCGGCGTCCGCCACCTCACGGGCGAACTGCTCGCGGCGGCCCTCCAGCATCTCCGCGACGCGGTAGAGGATCTGGCCCCTGTTGTAGGCCGTCGCTCCCGCCCAGCCGCCGAACGCCTTGCGCGCGGCCACGACCGCGTCACGGGCGTCCTTGCGGGAGGACTGCGGTGCGTTGGCCAGCCACTTGCCCTTCGGGTCCGTCACCTCGTACACCCGGCCGCTCTCGGAGCGGGGGAACTTGCCCCCGACGTACAGCTTGTAGGTCTTGAAGACACTCAGTCGCCCGTCAGACATCGAGGTAGGCCTCCAGACCGTGACGGCCGCCCTCGCGGCCGAAGCCCGACTCCTTGTATCCGCCGAACGGCGAGGTCGGGTCGAACTTGTTGAACGTGTTGGCCCAGACGACGCCCGCACGGAGTTTGTTCGCCACCGCGAGGATGCGGGAGCCCTTCTCGGTCCAGATGCCGGCCGAGAGTCCGTACTGGCTGTTGTTGGCCTTGGCGACGGCCTCGTCCGGTGTGCGGAACGTCAGTACCGACAGCACCGGGCCGAAGATCTCGTCACGGGCCACCGTGTGCGCCTGGGTGACCCCGGTGAACAGCGTGGGGGCGAACCAGTAGCCGGCGGACGGCAGCTCGCACGGCGCCGACCAGCGCTCGGCGCCCTCCGCCTCACCCGTCTCGACGAGCGAGGCGATCCGGGAGAGCTGCTCCTGGGAGTTGATCGCGCCGATGTCGGTGTTCTTGTCCAGCGGGTCGCCGAGGCGCAGCGTGGACAGGCGGCGCTTGAGGGCGTGCAGCACCTCGTCGTGGACGGACTCCTGGACCAGGAGCCGCGAGCCCGCGCAGCAGACCTGGCCCTGATTGAAGAAGATGCCGGTGACGATGCCCTCGACGGCCTGGTCGACGGGGGCGTCGTCGAAGACGATGTTGGCGCCCTTGCCGCCCAGTTCCAGCGTGGCCTTCTTACCCGTGCCCGCGATCTGGCGGGCGATGGCCTTGCCGACCGCGGTCGATCCCGTGAAGGCGATCTTGTTGACGTCGGGGTGCTCGACGAGGGCCTGGCCCGCGTCGCCGTACCCCGTCAGGATGTTGACGACACCCTTGGGCAGTCCCGCCCGGCGGCAGACGTCCGCGAAGAACAGGGCGGAGAGCGGTGTCGTCTCCGCCGGCTTCAGCACGACCGTGTTGCCGGTGGCGAGCGCCGGGGCGATCTTCCAGGCCAGCATGAGGAGCGGGAAGTTCCAGGGGATGATCTGGCCGGCCACACCCAGCGGGCGCGGATCGGCCCCGTAACCGGCGTGGTCCAGCTTGTCGGCCCAGCCCGCGTAGTAGAAGAAGTGCGCGGCGACCAGCGGGAGGTCGGCGTCACGCGTCTCCCGGATCGGCTTGCCGTTGTCCAGGGTCTCCAGGACGGCCAGCTCGCGGGAGCGCTCCTGGATGATCCGGGCGATCCGGAAGAGGTACTTGGCACGCTCGGAGCCGGGCAGGGCCGACCACTTCTCGAAAGCCCTGCGGGCCGCCTTCACGGCCCGGTCCACGTCCTCCGTGCCGGCCTGCGCGACCTCGGAGAGGACCTCCTCGGTGGCCGGGCTGACCGTCTTGAAGACCTTGCCGTCGGCGGCCTCGGTGAACTCGCCGTCGATGAACAGGCCGTACGAGGGGGCGATGTCGACGACGGAGCGGGACTCCGGAGCCGGTGCGTAATCGAATGCAGATGCCATGGGGATCAGTCCACCGTCACGTAATCGGGGCCGGAGTAACGGCCGGTGCTGAGCTTCTGGCGCTGCATCAGCAGGTCGTTCAGCAGGCTGGAGGCGCCGAAGCGGAACCAGTGGTTGTCCAGCCAGTCCTCGCCCGCGGTCTCGTTCACCAGGACGAGGAACTTGATCGCGTCCTTGGAGGTGCGGATGCCGCCCGCGGGCTTCACGCCGATCTGCACGCCGGTCTGCTCCCGGAAGTCGCGCACGGCCTCCAGCATCAGCAGCGTGTTCGCCGGGGTCGCGTTGGTCCCGACCTTGCCGGTCGACGTCTTGATGAAGTCCGCTCCCGCCAGCATCCCGAGCCAGGAGGCCCGCCGGATGTTGTCGTAGGTGGACAGCTCGCCGGTCTCGAAGATCACCTTCAGTCGTGCGCTGCCGCACTCGGCCTTCACGGCGAGGATCTCCTCGTAGACCTTGAGGTAGCGGCCGGAGAGGAAGGCGCCGCGGTCGATCACCATGTCGATCTCGTCGGCCCCGGCCGCCACCGCGTCGCGGACGTCCGCGAGCTTGACGTCCAGTGCGGCCCGTCCGGCGGGGAAGGCCGTCGCCACGGACGCCACCTTCACCCCGGACCCGGCCAGCGCGGCGGCGGCGGTCGCCGCCATGTCGGGGTAGACGCAGACCGCGGCGGTGCGCGGGGTCGTACGGTCGGTCGGGTCGGGGTTGACGGCCTTGGCGGCGAGAGCCCGGACCTTGCCCGGGGTGTCCGCGCCTTCGAGCGTCGTCAGGTCGATCATCGAGATGGCGAGATCGATGGCGTACGCCTTGGCAGTCGTCTTGATCGATCGGGTCCCGAGAGAGGCGGCGCGCGCTTCGAGGCCGACGGTGTCGACGCCGGGCAGCCCGTGCAGGAAGCGGCGCAGCGCACTGTCGGACGCGGTCGCGTCGGCGAATGCAGGTGCAGTGGTGGGCATGGTCACCACATGAGCATATCTACGCGCGTAGCGACCTGTACAGGGGCCTGTCCGTTTCCGCGCCTTCCACGGGCCGTCCGAGGCCTCTCCGCACCCCGCCGTCCCGTCAGGCAGAATCGGACCATGACGAGCCCCACACCTCCCGCCGAGCCCGCCTACGCCGACCGGACCTTCCGGTCGGGCGCCGGGCTGCTCACCGGCGTCCTGCTGATCCTGCTGGTCGGCTGGATCGGCGGCGACGCGGTGCTCCAGGGCAAGGGGAACGTGCCGTGGACGGCACTGGCCGCGCTGCTGACCGTGATCCCGCTGATCGTGGCGTTCACCCTGCGGCCCGCGGTGTTCGCCAACGACGAGCGGATCCGGATCCGCAACCCGTTCCGCACCATCGTGCTCCCCTGGACCGACGTCTCGGGTCTGCGGGCGTCGTACTCCAGCGAGCTGTTCACCGAGAGCGGTGCCAAGTACCAGCTCTGGGCTGTTCCGGTCTCCCTGCGCGAGCGCAAGCGGGCGGCCAGGAAGGCGACCCGGGAGGCCCACGACGACCCGTACGGCCGGACCTCCGTGCACGCCGACGTCAACGACACCCAGGCCCGCGCCGCCTTCGCCGACCGTGCGGTGGCCGACCTGCGGGAGATCGCCGAGCGCGCCGAGCGCCACGCGGAGAAGGGCACGACCACGGCCTCGCTGCGCTGGGCGTACGAGGTGATCGCCCCGGCCGCCGTCGGCGCGGTGCTGCTCGTGGTGCTGCTGGCCGTCGGCTGACGGCCCGTGGCTGACGGACACCCTGGGTCCTGACCGGACCGGGTGGTCCGCCACCGGCCACGGCGACCGCCACGGCGGCCGGTCCCGCTGCCGCCGGCCGGGTCAGATGCCCGCGGCGGCCGACAGGTCGCTCTTGATGCCGGCCAGGAGCTCCGCGCCCTTCGCGCGGGCCGCGGGCAGCTCCTCCGGCGAACCGACCGGGACCACGACCTCCAGGTAGCACTTGAGCTTCGGCTCGGTGCCGCTCGGCCGGACGATCACCCGGGCGCCCGCCAGGTGGTAGCGCAGGCCGTCGGTCGGCGGCAGGAGGTCCGTGCCCTGCGCGAGGTCCTCCGCCGAGGTGACGGGAAGGCCCGCAAGAGCGGCCGGCGGGGTTTCCCGCAGCCGGCGCATGGCATTCGCGATGACCGAGAGGTCCTCGACCCGGACCGACAGCTGGTCCGTGGCGTGCAGTCCGTGCGCCAGCGCGAGGTCGTCGAGCAGGTCGAGCAGTGTGCGGCCCTGCTCCTTGAGCACCGAGGCCAGCTCGGCCACCAGCAGCGCGGCCGTGATGCCGTCCTTGTCGCGTACGCCCTCGGGGTCGACGCAGTAACCCAGCGCCTCCTCGTAGCCGTAGCGCAGGCCTTCGACGCGGGCGATCCACTTGAAGCCCGTCAGGGTCTCCTCGTGACCGAGTCCTGCCTTCTCCGCGATCCGGCCCAGCAGGGACGAGGACACGATCGACTCGGCGAAGACGCCGGAGACCCCGCGGTCCACCAGGTGGGCGGCGAGCAGCGCGCCGACCTCGTCGCCGCGCAGCATCCGCCAGTCACCGTCGTCCGGGACGGCCACGGCGCAGCGGTCGGCGTCCGGGTCGTTGGCGATGACGATGTCGGGCTGCGTCCGGCGCGCGGTCGCGAACGCGAGATCCATGGCGCCGGGCTCTTCCGGGTTGGGGAAGGCGACGGTGGGGAACGCCGGGTCGGGCTCGGCCTGCTCGGCCACGAGCACGGGGGCCGGGAAGCCGGCGCGCGCGAAGGCCGCCGTGAGCACGGAGGTGCCGACGCCGTGCATCGCCGTGTAGACGGTCCGCGCGGTGCGCGGGGAGCCGGGGGTGAGGACGGCGTCCGTACGGGCGAGGTAGGCGGCCAGTACCTCCTCGCCGAGGATCTCCCAGCCGGACTCCGGGCGCGGTACGCCGTCGAGGGGGCCCACGGCCGCGATGGCGGCGGCGATCTCCGTGTCGGCCGGGGGCACGATCTGCGAGCCGTCGCCGAGGTAGACCTTGTAGCCGTTGTCACGGGGCGGGTTGTGGCTGGCCGTGACCTCCACGCCCGCGACGGCCCCCAGATGCCGTATGGCGTACGCGAGGACGGGGGTGGGCAGCGGGCGGGGCAGCACGGCCGCGCGCAGGCCCGCGCCGGTCATCACGGCCGCGGTGTCGCGGGCGAAGTCGGCGGACTTGTACCGGGCGTCGTAGCCGATGACGACGAGCCCGCCGGTCTGCCCCTGGGCCTTCAGGTACGCGGCGAGGCCGGCGGCGGCACGGATGACGACTGACCGGTTCATGCGCATCGGGCCGGCGCCGATCTCGCCGCGCAGGCCGGCCGTGCCGAACTGGAGCGTGCCCGCGAAACGGTCGGCGAGCGCGTCGAGGTCACCGGCGCCGATGAGGCCGGCGAGCTCCTCGCGGGTCTCCGGATCCGGGTCCTCGGCGAGCCAGGTCCTGGCCCGGGCGATGAGGTCCTGCTGCACGGTGTCCGCCTTTCTGCGGGGGGTGGTGGTGGTGTCGGGTGCGGGGGCGCCGGATGCGGGTGCGGGTGCCGGGGGCTGCGGGGGTGCGGGTGCGGGTCGCGCCCGCGGCGGGCTGTTCCCCTACCCGCCCCTCCCCGAAACCGGACTCCCCCCGGGCCCGCTTCAGGGCTCCGCCCCCGGCCCCGCGCCTGGAACGCCGGCGCCGCCGGCTGGGTCGTGCGACCCTGCGGGCGGGCGAGGCCGGTGGTGCTCGTCGGCGCCTCGTGCGCGGGCGGGGCCGGTTTCCCCCGCCCGCGCCCCGCATGCCGGGGAAGCCGGTTCCGCTTCTCAGATCCGGTCGAGCACCCGAGCCAGCAGCGCGCCCATCCGGGTGGCCGAGTCGCGGCCGGCCTGGAGGACCTCCTCGTGGTTCAGCGGCTCGCCGCTCAGGCCTGCGGCCAGGTTGGTGACCAGGGAGATGCCCAGCACCTCCGCGCCTGCCTCACGGGCCGCGATGGCCTCGAGGACCGTGGACATGCCCACGAGGTCGCCGCCCATCACGCGGACCATGCCGATCTCGGCCGGCGTCTCGTAGTGCGGGCCGGGGAACTGCACGTACACGCCCTCTTCGAGCGTCGCGTCGATCTCCTTGCACAGCGCGCGCAGCCTCGGTGAGTACAGGTCCGTCAGGTCCACGAAGTTGGCGCCGACGATCGGCGAGGCCGCCGTGAGGTTGATGTGGTCGCTGATGAGGACCGGCTGTCCGGGGCGCATGCCCTCGCGCAGTCCGCCGCAGCCGTTCGTCAGGACGACGGTCCTGCAGCCCGCGGAGACGGCCGTACGGACGCCGTGCGCCACGGCGGCCACCCCGCGGCCCTCGTAGTAGTGCGTGCGGCCGAGGAAGACCAGGACGCGCTTCTCACCGATCCGGTACGAGCGGATGGTGCCGCCGTGCCCCTCCACCGCGGGAGCGGGGAACCCGGGCAGCGCGGTCACCGGGAACTCGGCCTCCGGTGCGCCGAGCGCGTCGCCGGCGGGGGCCCACCCGGAGCCCATCACAAGGGCGACGTCGTGGGTCTCGGCGCCGGTCAGCTCGCGCAGGCGGTCGGCGGCGACGGCTGCGGCGGCGTGGGGGTCGCCCTGGATGTGGTCCGGAATAACAGATGCGTTCACGCGGATGAGGGTAACCGCTGATTCCCTACGCGCGTAGATGTGGCGGCGCAGAGTCTGGCCGGTCGTGTTCGTATTTTCGTACAGAAGGGTGCCGGGAGCGCCTCAGCAGGGGTGCTTGCGGAGACCCATCACATAGTCGTGCGGCGCGCCCGCGGACTCGGCGGCGTCCGCCACCTCGCCCAGGTAGCGCGCGGAGGGCAGCCCGCCCTCGTAGCCGTTCAGCACGTACATCCAGGCCGGCTCCTCGCCGTCCAGGGTGTGCACGCGCACCCGCATCCGGCGGTAGATGTCGAGGCCGACACCCTCCCAGCGGTCCATGGAGTCCTCGTCCATCGGCGCGAGGTCGTACAGCGCCACGAAGACCTGGGAACGGGGCGCCTCGACCACCGTGGCCAGCGCGCCTTCCCAGCCCATCTGCTCCCCGCCGAACGTCAGCCGCCAGCCGTTGAGCCAGCCCGTGCCGCGCAGCGGGGAATGCGGAGCGCGGCGCGTCATCAGCCGCGCGTCGAGGTTGCCGGCGTACGCGGCGTAGAGCGACATGGGGTCGAGGGTACGGGAGGTGACGCCGGGCGTGCCGGTTCCGGGGAGGAAGCCGCCCCGTCGGAGGCGCCGCACGGGACCGGGAGGCCCCGGCCCGGCCAGGGCCGTTCCCGTATGGAGGGCCCCGGGGCGAAGCAGATTGGCGCGTGCGGGACAATGAATTACGTACTGCATTCCCCGGGGCGATCCCCCGGACCCCCGGCCGGGGCGGCAGACGGCCGTGGGATGACACCACGCGAGGCGGACATTTCGTGACTCGGATCGTGATCATCGGCGGTGGCCCCGGCGGCTACGAGGCGGCGCTGGTGGGCGCCCAGCTCGGCGCGGAGGTGACCGTCGTCGACTGCGACGGCCTCGGCGGCGCGTCGGTCCTCACCGACTGCGTGCCCTCGAAGACCCTGATCGCGACGGCCGAGGTGATGACCACCTTCGACTCCTCCTACGAGGAACTCGGCATCATCGTCGCCGACGACACGCCGCACATCGAGCAGGCGGCGCGGGTGGTCGGGGTCGACCTCGGCAAGGTCAACCGGCGGGTCAAGCGCCTGGCGCTGGCCCAGTCCCACGACATCACCGCCTCCGTGACCCGTGCGGGGGCCAGGGTCATGCGCGGGCGCGGCAGGCTGGAGGGCCTCCAGGCCGCCGACGGATCCCGCCAGGTCGTCGTGAGGGCGGCCGACGGGACGGAGGAGCGGCTCACCGCCGACGCGGTGCTGATCGCGACCGGCGCCCACCCCCGCGAGATCCCGGACGCGCAGCCCGACGGCGAGCGCATCCTGAACTGGACCCAGGTCTACGACCTGGACGAGCTCCCCGAGGAGCTCATCGTGGTCGGCTCCGGTGTGACGGGTGCCGAGTTCGCCGGTGCCTACCAGGCGCTCGGCTCCCGTGTCACCCTCGTCTCCTCCCGCGACCGGGTGCTGCCGGGCGAGGACCCGGACGCCGCAGCCGTCCTCGAGGACGTCTTCCGGCGCCGCGGCATGAACGTCATGGCGCGCTCCCGCGCCCAGTCCGCCAAGCGCGTCGGCGACCGCGTCGAGGTCACGCTGGCCGACGGCCGGGTCATCTCGGGCACCCACTGCCTGATGGCGGTCGGCGCGATCCCGAACACCGCCGGCATGGGCCTGGAGGAGGCCGGAGTCCTGCTCAAGGAGTCCGGGCACGTGCGGACCGACCGGGTCTCCCGCACCAGCGCCCCCGGCGTGTACGCGGCCGGTGACGTCACCGGGGTCTTCGCACTCGCCTCGGTCGCCGCGATGCAGGGCCGGATCGCGATGTACCACTTCCTCGGCGACGCGGTGGCCCCGCTGGACCTGAAGACCGTCTCCTCGAACGTCTTCACGGACCCCGAGATCGCCACGGTCGGCTACAGCCAGGCCGACGTGGACGCCGGCAAGATCGAGGCCCGCGTCGTGAAGCTGCCGCTGCTGCGCAACCCGCGCGCCAAGATGCAGGGCATCCGGGACGGTTTCGTCAAGATCTTCGCCCGCCCCGGCACGGGCATCGTGGTCGGCGGCTGCGTCGTCGCTCCGCGGGCCAGTGAGCTGATCCACCCGATCTCGATCGCGGTCGACAACAACCTGACCGTGGAACAGATCGCGAACGCCTTCACCGTGTACCCGTCCCTGTCGGGCTCGATCGCCGAAGTGGCACGGCAGTTGCACAGCCGTAAGCGCACCGGCGACGCGTAGGGACGACGGCTGCCACCCGTCCCGGACACCACCTGAACAACGGCGGGGCCTCCTATACCACTGGGAGGCCCCGCACATGTACAACTTCGCTTATTCGGCGCAAACTGCTGAAAAGCAACCCATGGCCAGGTTACTGTCAGTTTCGTGTTCGCTGCAGAACGTCGTCAATTGATCCTCGAAATGGTGCGTGCCAACGGGGCGGTATCGCTCCGTGAGCTCGCCCGCGTCGTCCAGACCTCCGAAGTGACCGTACGGCGGGACGTGCGGGCACTGGAGGCAGAAGGACTCCTCGACCGCCGGCACGGCGGTGCGGTCTTGCCGGGCGGTTTTACGCGGGAGTCCGGCTTTCCGCAGAAATCCCATCTCTCCACCGCGGAGAAGACGGCCATCGCCGACCTCGCCGCCGGACTGGTCGGTGAGGGCGAGGCCATCGTGGTCGGCGCCGGAACGACCACGCAGGAGCTGGCCCGCCGGCTCGCGCGGATTCCCGGCCTGACCGTCGTCACCAACTCCCTCCTGGTCGCCCAGGCGCTGGCCCATGCCAACCGGGTGGAAGTGGTGATGACCGGAGGAACCCTGCGCGGGAGCAACTACGCACTCGTGGGCAGCGGGGCCGAGCAGTCCCTCCACGGGCTGCGGGTCTCCCGGGCGTTCATCTCGGGGAGCGGACTGACCGCCGAGCGTGGTCTGTCCACGTCCAACATGCTCTCCGCGAGCGTGGACCGTGCGCTGGTGCAGGCCGCGGCCGAGGTGGTGGTCCTGGCCGACCACACCAAGCTCGGCTCCGACACCATGTTCCAGACGGTGCCGACGGAGCTGATCACCCGCCTGGTGACGGACGAACCGCCGGTCCACGACGAGCGTGCGGCCACCGAGCTCCAGGCACTGGCGGACCAGGGCGTGGAGATCACGGTGGCGGGATCGGGTAGCGACGCCCCGGCCGGTGACGCCCTGCCCCAGGGGCGGCAGCCCCGGAGGGACATGCCGCTGCCCGGCCAGCGGCGCACGCAGGGCGGCCCCGGAGGACTCGGGCCGCAGCTGCGGAGTGCGGCCGCACTGGCGGACGGCCCGGTGGAGCGGGGGCGCGTCGCGGACCTGCGACGGCGCTAGCGGGCACGGGCCGCGGCCCGTGGCCGGCTCGATCCTCAGTCGCCGGCCGACGGCTTCAGGCCCTGGAGCGTCAGCCGCAGGAGGCGGTCGGCCAGAGCCGGATCGCTGGGGGACTGCTCCGCGGCCAGCGCGATCGCGTTCGTCAGCTGCAGCAGGTCGTCGATCGACACCTCCGCCCGCACCGCGCCGCTCGACCGCGCCCGCTCCAGCAGCCGCGTCCCGGCCTGCCGGAGCGGTACGTGACATTGCGTCAGGGCTGAAGTGGCGTCACCGGACGCGGACATGAGCGCCTGCGCCAAGCCGCGGTACTCACCCGCATGGGTGACGATCGCTCGCAGCCACTCCATCAGCGCCGCGCACGGCTGCTCCGCTTCCGCCAGTTCGCGGGAGCGCGCGAGCAGTGAGGCCAGGGCGTCCTGGAACACCGCGTTCATCAGTGCGTGCCGGTTCGGGAAGTGCCGGTAGAGCGTGCCGATGCCCACCCCCGCACGCCGGGCGACGTCCTCCAGCGAGGCGTCCGTGCCGTGCTCGGCGAAGGACGCCCGGGCCTCACCGACCAGCCGGTCGTAGTTGCGGCGCGCGTCGGCGCGCATCGGACGGGCCGGCGTTCCTGCCGTGCTCATCGCCATCACGCTCTCCTCCTGGTCTCCGCCCTGGATCCAGAATGCCACCGAGGGCCCGGACGGTGCCCGGGCCCTCGGTGAACGGAAGAGACGGGTCAGTCCTTGATCTCGCAGATCGCCGCGCCGGACGAGACCGAGGTGCCGACCTCCGCGGACAGGCCCTTCACGATGCCGGAGCGGTGCGCGTTGAGGGGCTGTTCCATCTTCATGGCCTCCAGGACGACCACGAGGTCGCCCTCCTTGACCTCCTGGCCCTCCTCGACGGCGACCTTGACGATCGTGCCCTGCATCGGGGAGGCGAGGGTGTCGCCCGAAGCGGCGGAACCCGCCTTCTTCGCCGCGCGGCGCTTGGGCTTGGCACCGGCCGCCAGGCCCGTACGTGCCAGGCTCATGCCCAGCGAGGAGGGCAGGGAGACCTCCAGGCGCTTGCCGCCGACCTCGACGACGACGGTCTCGCGGCCGGACTCCTCGTCCGCCTCCGCGTCCGCCGGGGCCGCGAACGGCTTGATGTCGTTGACGAACTCCGTCTCGATCCAGCGGGTGTGCACCCGGAACGGGTCGGAGGTGAACGCCGGGTCGACGACGACCGCGCGGTGGAACGGGATGGCCGTGGCCATGCCCTCCACCTCGAACTCCGCCAGCGCACGCGCCGCGCGCTGCAGTGCCTGCTCGCGGGTGGCGCCGGTCACGACCAGCTTGGCCAGCAGCGAGTCCCAGGCGGGGCCGATGACCGAACCCGTCTCGACGCCCGCGTCCAGCCGGACACCCGGACCGGCCGGCGGGGCGAACAGGGTGACGGTGCCGGGAGCGGGCAGGAAGCCGCGGCCCGGGTCCTCGCCGTTGATCCGGAACTCGAAGGAGTGGCCGCGCACGGCCGGGTCGCCGTAGCCGAGCTCCTCGCCGTCGGCGATGCGGAACATCTCGCGTACGAGGTCGAGGCCGGTGACCTCCTCGGTGACCGGGTGCTCCACCTGAAGGCGGGTGTTGACCTCCAGGAAGGAGATCGTGCCGTCCACGCCGACCAGGAACTCGACCGTCCCGGCGCCGACGTAGCCGGCTTCCTTGAGGATCGCCTTGGAGGCGGCGTACAGCTCCGCGTTCTGCTCCTGCGTCAGGAACGGGGCGGGCGCCTCCTCGACCAGCTTCTGGTGGCGGCGCTGCAGCGAGCAGTCACGGGTGGAGACGACGACCACGTTGCCGTGGGTGTCGGCCAGGCACTGGGTCTCCACGTGCCGCGGCTTGTCCAGGTAGCGCTCCACGAAGCACTCGCCGCGCCCGAAGGCCGCGACGGCCTCACGGACCGCGGAGTCGTACAGCTCCGGGATCTCCTCCAGCGTGCGAGCCACCTTCAGACCGCGACCGCCACCGCCGAAGGCCGCCTTGATGGCGATCGGCAGGCCGTTCTCCTCGGCGAACGCCACGACCTCGGCCGAGCCGCTCACCGGGTCCGGCGTGCCGGCCACCAGGGGGGCGCCGGCGCGCTGCGCGATGTGACGGGCGGCCACCTTGTCGCCGAGATCCCGGATCGCCTGCGGGGGCGGGCCGATCCAGGTCAGACCGGCGTCGAGGACGGCCTGGGCGAACTCGGCGTTCTCCGAGAGGAAGCCGTAGCCGGGGTGGATCGCGTCCGCCCCCGAGTCCTTGGCAGCCTGGAGCACCTTGGCCATGTCCAGGTAACTGGCGGCCGGGGTGTCACCGCCCAGAGCGAACGCCTCGTCGGCCGCGCGGACATGCAGAGCATCCCGGTCCGGATCGGCGTAGACGGCTACGCTCGCGATTCCGGCATCCCGGCAAGCCCGAGCAACGCGGACAGCGATTTCGCCACGGTTGGCGATGAGCACCTTGCGCACGATGACTCCCTCCTTGAGAACAAGCTGAGTTTAGGGACTACCGACACGGCCGTACGACCCGTCCCCAATGGTGAACTTGCCCACACGGAGTGTGATTCGAGGCTTGCTCGAGTCGCGAAATCCCTTGTCGCACCACGGTACGCCGGGTTCCTCAACCGCACAGTAGCCACGAAGTGTGGTGCAAGTCTCTGTCTGTAGGTGCAACGCCACTCGGCGTTTCTTTGTGGAGTCCCTACGAACGGCCGACGCAATCTTTGCCGCCGCCACGAGGACGGGCCGAGGTCGGGACGAGAAGGGGCGCGGTGGTGGGGTGCGCGGTGCGCGAACCCTTGTCCGGAGCATTACTGATTAGTAGGGTCCGCGCTGTACCGACGTACTGCAGGTAACAGGGGGTGGGCGCCGTGGTGCGCAGATCACTGGCCGTCGTGACCGCGATCGTTCTGTTCGGGGAAGCCGCGGGCATCGTCGTCGTCAACCTTGTCCTGGCGACCGTCGTCGACAACCAGAGCATGTCCCTGGCCGGTACGGACCCGGGCGTCATGTCCACCGGCACCCTGGTGATGGGCGGCGTCGCCGGCCTCCTGCTCGTCCTGTGCGGCCTGATACCGCTCCTGGCCGCCATACGCGACCGGGCGCCGGGCCGGGTGGCCAGGATCACCCTCATCGGTTGCGCGGTCGTCCACGGAGTCCTGGGCGCCCTGGCGGTGGGACTGGTCGGCTGGGCGGCGTTCGCGTTCATGATGGCCGTACTGGCCCTGCTGGTGCTGACCCTGCTGGCGTACGAGCGGCGCGGACCGGTGACGGGCGCGGCGGGCGCCGAGGCCGGAGCTCCGGCGCCCGTGTGAGGCGTGCTGCCGATCAGACCCACAAGTCCGTGACGGAAAGACCCAGTTCGCCGAGCAGCCGGCGCAGCAGCGGCAGCGAGAGCCCGATGACGTTGCCGTGGTCACCCTCGATCGACTCGACGAACGGCGCCGAGCGGCCGTCCAGGGTGAAGGCTCCCGCGACGTGCAGCGGTTCACCCGAAGAGACGTACGCCGCCACCTCCGCGTCGGTCGGCTCACCGAAGCGGACGACGGTGGACGCGGTCGCCGACGCCGTACGGCCGGTCGCCGTGTCGATGAGGCTGTGACCCGTCCGCAGCACACCCGAGCGGCCGCGCATGGACTTCCAGCGCGCGGTGGCCTCCTCGCTGTCGGCCGGCTTGCCGAGCGCCTCGCCGTCCAGTTCCAGTACCGAGTCGCAGCCGATGACCAGCGCGCCGGCGCTCTCGGGACGGCCCGCCACGGCGGCGGCCTTGGCCTCGGCGAGCACGAGTGCCAGCTCACCGGGCGTCGGAGCGGTGAGCGCGTCCTCGTCCACGCCGCTGACGATCACCTCGGGGGCGAAACCGGCCTGACGGAGGAGGCCGAGGCGGGCGGGGGAGGCGGAGGCGAGCACGAGACGGCGCTGATCAGTCATACCGGTCATCGTAGAAGGCCGCGAGGGCTCCAGGTGACCCGTTCAGCGGGTCCCCAGGACGAACATCGCCACCACCATGGCCAGCGCGAGCAGCAGGCCCGCGCGCCGCATCATGTCCTGGGCGTCGCGCAGTTCCTTCGGGGGCTTGTTCTCGGGGTCGGACCACAACATGCAACCGATGGTGCTCCGGACGCGGCTGCGGCGCCTGAGTACGAGTACTCAGGCGCCGCAGCCGCGTCACCCGGGCGCCGTCACGCGGGCCAGTACGTCCGGGCCCAGGAGCGCGGGCCGGGCCGCAACGACCCCTGGCGGGCTATGCGGCCCGGGTCCGACCACTGCTCGGGGGGCAGCGGGGCACCGGACGGCGGGGTGGCGGCTGCCGCCGCCGCACGCGCCCGGACCACCGCGAGGGCGGCGGCGAGCTCTTCCGGGGTGGGGTTGCCCCGTACGACCTTGATCATGGTGGCTCCCGGTGGGTCGGTCAGAGGGGGATGTTGCCGTGCTTCTTGGGCGGCAGCGACTCGCGCTTCGTGCGGAGCTGGCGCAGGCCCTTCACGAGGTGGGCCCGGGTGTCGGACGGCATGATCACCGCGTCGACGTACCCGCGCTCGGCCGCGACGTACGGGTTGAGGAGGGTGTCCTCGTAATCCGTCATCAGCTCGGCGCGGGCGGCCTCCGGGTCGTCCGCGGCGGCGATCGTGCGGCGGTGCAGGATGTTCACCGCCCCCTGGGCGCCCATCACGGCGATCTGCGCCGTCGGCCAGGCCAGGTTCAGGTCGGCGCCCAGGTGCTTGGAGCCCATGACGTCGTACGCGCCGCCGAAGGCCTTGCGGGTGATCACGGTGATCAGCGGAACGGTGGCCTCGGCGTACGCGTAGATCAGCTTGGCGCCCCGGCGGATGATGCCGCCGTACTCCTGGTCGACGCCCGGGAGGAAGCCGGGCACGTCCACGAAGGTCAGGACCGGCACGTTGAACGCGTCGCACGTGCGCACGAAGCGTGCGGCCTTCTCGCTCGCGTCGATGTCCAGGCAGCCGGCGAACTGCATCGGCTGGTTGGCGACGACGCCGACCGGGTACCCCTCGACGCGGCCGAAGCCGGTGATGATGTTCGGCGCGAACAGGGCCTGGGTCTCCAGGAACTCGCCGTCGTCGAGCACGTGCTCGATGGCGGTGTGCATGTCGTACGGCTGGTTCGCCGAGTCCGGGATGAGGGTGTCGAGCTCGCGGTCCTCGTCCGTGGTCTCCAGATCGGCCTCCTCGGGGAAGGCCGGGGCCTCCGAGAGGTTGTTCGACGGGAGGTAGGACAACAGGGACTTGACGTACTCGATGGCGTCCTTCTCGTCACCCGCCATGTGGTGCGCCACACCTGACGTGGTGTTGTGCGTGCGGGCGCCGCCGAGCTCCTCGAAGCCGACGTCCTCCCCGGTGACCGTCTTGATGACGTCGGGTCCGGTGATGAACATGTGCGAGGTCTGGTCGACCATGACCGTGAAGTCGGTGATCGCGGGGGAGTAGACCGCGCCACCGGCGCACGGGCCGACGATCAGGGAGATCTGCGGGACGACGCCCGAGGCGTGCACGTTGCGGCGGAAGATCTCGGCGAACAGGCCGAGGGCGACCACACCCTCCTGGATGCGGGCGCCGCCGCCGTCGTTGATGCCGATGACCGGGCATCCGGTCTTCATCGCGAAGTCCATGACCTTCACGATCTTCTCCCCGTACACCTCGCCGAGCGAGCCACCGAAGATGGTGAAGTCCTGCGAGTACACGCAGACGGGACGCCCGTCGACGGTGCCGTAGCCGGTGACGACACCGTCCCCGTACGGCCGGTTCTTCTCGATGCCGAAATTGGTGGACCGGTGCCGCGCGAACTCGTCGAGCTCCACGAAGGAACCCTCGTCGAGCAGGAGTTCTACTCGCTCGCGGGCGGTCAGCTTGCCCTTGGCGTGCTGCTTTTCGACGGCGCGGGCGGAACCTGCGTGCGTGGCCTCGTCAATACGGCGCTGCAGGTCCGCGATCTTTCCCGCGGTCGTGTGGATGTCGCTCTGCGGCTCGGACATCGGGTGGCGGCTCCCTGCCTGGTCACGGGGACGGCTGGTACGTCTGGAACATCCGGTGTGTCCGGTGCGGTGCCGGACACGTACGGCTCGACGGCTACCTGCTCGCCGGCCGGTGTTGCTACTGACCCGTAGCGTATCGGCGCGGATACGGTTCGGCAGTGCGTCGTTGGCCACACCTAATGTGGGGCGTATGACACCTCCGGACGCTGCCCACAACCGCTGGTCGGACCTCGACAGGCCACCCCTGAACGTCGCCGCGCTGCGGCGCGCCCTGGTGCGGCCGGACGGACTGTGGAGCTCGCTCGACGTCGTCGAGAGGACCGGCTCCACCAACTCCGACCTCGCGGCACGGGCCGCCGGCGCCGGACTGGCCGAGGGTGCGGTGCTGGTCGCGGAGGAGCAGACCGCGGGCCGCGGGCGACTGGACCGGAGCTGGTCGGCACCGCCCCGCTCCGGCCTGTTCCTCTCGGTCTACCTGGAGCCCTCCGGCGTACCCGTCGAGCGCTGGGGGTGGCTGCCCCTGCTGGCCGGTGTGAGCGCGGCCACGGGGCTCGCGCAGTCCGCGGGCGTCGACATGGCACTGAAATGGCCCAACGACCTCCTGGTGACCATCGGTGACACGGAACGCAAGACCGGCGGCATCCTCGCCGAGCGGGCCGGGGACGGCGTCGTCATCGGCCTCGGCGTCAACGTCTCGCTGCGCGCGGCCGAGCTGCCCACCCCGCACGCCGGGTCGCTGGCGCTCGCCGGCGCTGTCTCGACCGACCGGGAGACGCTGCTGCGGGCCGTCCTGCGCTCGCTGGAGCAGTGGTACGGGCGGTGGCGCGACGCGGAGGGCGACGCCGCCGAAAGCGGGCTGCAGGCCGCGTACGCGGCGGGCTGCGCCACGCTGGACAGGACGGTGCGGGCCGAGCTCCCCGGTGACCGGACGCTCGTCGGCGAGGCCGTCGCCATCGACGGCGACGGACGGCTGGTGCTGGCCACCGACGACGGGCTGCAGGAGCCCGTGTCGGCGGGCGACATCGTCCACCTGCGCGGCGCGGAGGGCGGGCTGACCTGACACGGCGGACGCCCCGGACGGCCCGCCACCACGGCTGATGTCGTCCATGAGGCGCCCGGACCGGGCAACCGGGGACGTGAGCCACGGCACACCTGCCGTATCGTTGAGGCGATCCAGCGACAGATCGGCAGGGCAGTGCGTACGGAACGGGCAGGAGGCGGCCGGTGACCGTCGACGACACGGGTTCCGGCGAGGGCACGGACCCTCCGGCGGAGGCCTCGGTCCACCCCACACCGCACCATGAGGTCGACCACACGGCCGAACCGACCGACGATCCTCTCGCGATCCGGCTGGAACAGCTGATCCTGGGAGCCGACCGCCGGTACACGCCGTTCCAGGCGGCCAGGACCGCCGGGGTCTCCATGGACCTGGCGTCCCGGTTCTGGCGTGCCATGGGCTTCGCCGACATCGGGCAGGCAAAGGCCCTCACCGAGGCCGACGTACTGGCGCTGCGCCGGCTGGCGGGTCTGGTGGAGGCCGGGCTGCTCAGCGAGCCGATGGCGATCCAGGTGGCCCGGTCGACCGGACAGACCACCGCCCGGCTCGCCGAGTGGCAGATCGACTCCTTCCTGGAGGGGCTGACCGAGCCCCCCGAGCCCGGCATGACCCGCACGGAGGTCACCTATCCGCTGGTCGAGCTCCTCCTGCCCGAGCTGCAGGAGTTCCTGGTGTACGTCTGGCGGCGCCAGCTCGCCGCTGCGACGGGCCGGGTCGTGCAGGCCGCGGACGACGAGGAGATGGTCGACCGGCGGCTCGCGGTGGGCTTCGCGGACCTGGTCGGCTTCACCCGGCTGACCCGGAGGCTGGAGGAGGAGGAGCTCGGAGAGCTCGTCGAGGCCTTCGAGACGACCGCCGCCGACCTGGTCGCCGCCCACGGCGGGCGGCTCATCAAGACGCTGGGCGACGAGGTCCTCTTCGCCGCGGACGACGCGGGCACGGCGGGCGAGATAGCGCTCCGGCTGGTCGAGGTGATGGCCCAGGACACCACGATGCCCGCGCTGCGGGTCGGCATGGCGTTCGGCACGGTGACCACGCGCATGGGCGACGTGTTCGGTACGACGGTGAACCTGGCGAGCAGGCTCACGTCGATAGC